>NZ_JBHVIX010000012.1:41224-121514 GCF_042799415.1 Streptomyces sp. NPDC057694 | reverse complement strand
GGTGGGGGGGGGGGTGGGGGGGGGGGGGGGGGGGGAGGCTTGTGGTGCGGGGGGGGAGGGGAGGAAGAAGGAGGGGGGACCAAGGGGGAGTGTGTTGGACCCGGGGGGGGGGAGAGCTTTCGGCCCCGACCGCGTACCTGTCGCTAATCCTGCTTCTTGCGGCGGGTGCCGAACACGATCTCGTCCCAGCTCGGCACCGCGGCCCGGCGTCCGGGGCGCACCCCGTCGGCCTCGGCCTGACGGTCGGTGGTGCCGGTCAGGCGGTCCCGGTGGCCCGCGACGGAGCGCGGCATGAGCACGTCCGCGTAGGCCGCTCCGGCTCCGGCCGACGCGGCGGGCGCGGGCGGCTCCTCCAGCTCGGCGGCCGCGGGCGGCTCCGGCTCCTCCTGCGGCTCGGGAGCCGCCGACGGACGCTCGGGCACCACGATGTCGCCGCGGTAGCTGGGCACCGCCTCCAGCAGGCTGGTCAGCGAGTCGCGCTCCGAGGAGGAGGCGATCGCCGGCAGGTTCTCCTCGGAGGACGGCTCCGGCGGCGGGACGGGACGTTCCAGCTGCCGGTCCAGGGCGCGGTCCAGCGGCCGGTCCCTGGGCAGCCGTGCGATCCGCGGGACGAACGGGAACGTGGGTTCGGGCGCACCGATGTCGTCGGACTCGCCGATCAGCGAGCGCGCCTCGTCGTCCACGGCCTGGACGAGCCTGCGGGGCGGGTCGTAGGTCCAGCTCGCCGAGTGCGGTTCGCTCGCGACCCGGTAGACGAGCAGGACTTCCCAGGTGCCGTCGTCGCGGCGCCAGGAGTCCCACTGGACGGTTTCCTTGTCGGCGCCGCGCAGCAGGAGTCGCTCCTGCACCGCCTCGCCGAGCTGAGGGCCGGCGTTCTCGCCGGGACGGCGCACGGGAGTCTTCCTGGCCCGCTCGGCCATGAACGCACGCTCCGCGAGCACGGGGCCCTCGAAACGGCGTACGCGGTCGACCGGAATGCCTGCGAGCTGGGCGACCTCCTCGGCGGAGGCTCCTGCTCGTATGCGCGCCTGGATGTCACGCGGGCGGAGGTGGCTCTCCACCTCGATCTCGATCTGGCCGAGACGCGGACGGTCGCCGCGCACGGCGGCCCGGAGGCGCTCGTCGATCGGAAGCGTGTACTCCGTGCTGTCCGCAGCCTTCAGCACCAGCCGTGTGCCGTCGTTAGAGACGGCCACGACACGCAGTTCGGGCATGGGGACCTCCCGGGTGGTGCCTGCCGACGTCACGTGCGTCGCTGCTTCCGCTAGTCGAGTGTGGCCTGCCCGGGTGCAGCCTGCCACAACCTTGCCGAGTTGCCCGGCGTGTCGGGCATGGGCCCAAGATCGCCGTTATGACACGGTTGCTTGTTCGCAACGCTAAGTGATCGAATACATCACCCTGTGCAACGAGCCCCCTCCCGGCGGTCCTGGAAGGCCCCGGTACACCCTGGCGGGAGACCGCACCCAGGGCTCGCAACAGTACTCCATTCGGGCCACTTGCGTGGATCGGCACGCCGCTCAACTTCTCATGGTGGTGGGGAGTTGGGTACGGGCCTGCCGTCGGGAGCGTCCCGTTCGTGGGGAATGTGCGTGGCGTGCTTCACGAAATCTGCAGAACCGGAACTGGTGACTCCTGGCGTACGTCCCTCTCTCATACGACACAAGAAGTTCGCGTAACCTCGGGAACTTCTGTACGAATCAGTCGCGTATGTCGAGAAGGGCAGGCTAGGTCAGGAGATGGGCGAGAAGCCGGATAACTCCAAGGACGGTCAGGGTGAGCCCAAGGAGAAGAAGCGGCTGGAACTGAGCGTGCCCCAGGTGGCGGGCAGTGCGGTCGCCGCCGTCGTCGCCGCGAAGCTCGCCTCCAGCTTCGGCGTCTACGGGACGATCCTGGGCGCCGGCGTGGTCAGTGCCCTCGCCACCTGTGGCGGCACGGTGTTCCAGCACTTCTTCCGGCGCACGGGTGAGCAGATACGCGACGTCGCCGTGACCGCCAAGCCCAAGGGGCAGCAGGTCCCGGTGACGGCCGAAGGACGCCCGGTTCCGCGCACGTTCCGCTCGGACGCCTCGATGGATGCCACGACGGCGATGGTCACGGGCGAGCACCCGCCCGCGGCGCGGCCCGCCGTGAGCGCGATGCCGACCGCTCCGACCACCACGACGTGGGGCAGGACGGATCCCGCGGACACCGCAGGTGCCGCCGGCGCCGCGAGCGCCGCGAACACGGTGGAAGCCGCCGAGACGACGGTGCTGCCGCAGACGTTCGCAGGCGCGGCGGCGGACCTCGACGGTACGCAGTTGCTGGACACCGGCGCGGTCGCCGACCTGTTGACCGACACCGGGACCACCGCGGGCGCGGCGGCCGACGACGCCGATCGCACGCGCGTGCTCGGCGCGGCCCGCGCGGCCGACCCGGACAGGACTCAGCTGATCAAGACCGAAGGCGTCGACGAGGCCACGCGTCTGCTGCGGGTCGTGGGCGACGGAACCGGACAGCCGCAGGACCCGGACGCGGGCGACGAGGAGTTCACCGAGGGCACGGTGCACCGCACCCGTGTCAAGAGCTGGAAGCGGCCGCTGATCGCCGCGGCCGTCGTCTTCGGCGTCACCATGGGCGGCATCACGACGTACGAGCTGGTGAGCGGCCACAGCTTCAGTGGCGGCGGCGACACCACCATCGGCGACGCCTTCAAGGGACACAACAAGTCGTCCGGCGGCGACGGCGACCCGACGCCCGGCACCTCGCAGGAGCCGACCGACACCGGCAGCACCGGCACGGACGGCGCCACGCAGAACGGCGACGGCTCGTCCACGGACGGGGACACGACGCCCACGCCGACGCCGAGCGGAAGCAGCGGCTCCGACACGGGCGGCGATACGGACGACGGCTCCGACTCGGGGTCCGGCAACGGCTCGGACACCGGTGACGACGGCGCGACGTCGACCCCGACGCCCACCCCGACCCCGTCGCAGAGCGCGGGCTCGGACACCGGTGCCACCAGCGACACCGGCGCGCAGACGCCGGGGGAGTAGGCCGGATCAGTCGCCGAGGACCCGGCGCAGGTAGCCGTTGCCGAACAGGCGGTCCGGGTCCAAGCGGTCGCGCAGGGCCGTGAACTCGCCGAAGCGCGGGTAGGCCTGCGCGAAGTACCCGGCGTCGCGGGTGTGCACCTTGCCCCAGTGCGGACGGCCCTCGTGGGCGGTGAAGATCCGCTCGGCCGCGGTGAAGTACCGCTGGTACGGGGTGCCCTTGTACAGATGGACGGCGATGTAGGCGCTGTCCCGGCCCGACGCCGTGGACAGTGCGATGTCGTCGGCCGGGGCGGTGCGGACCTCCACGGGGAAGCTGACCCGCAGATCCGAAGCGTCCACCATGGACTTCAGCTCGCGCAGCGTCGCCACGAGGGCCTCGCGCGGAACCGCGTACTCCATCTCCACGAACCGCACCCGGCGCGGAGATGTGAAGACCTTGTAGGGAATGTCGGTGTACGTCCGGGCGGAGAGCGCCTTGCTGGAGACCTTGGCGATCGCCGGAATCGTGGCGGGCACGGCCCGGCCGATCGAATTGACCACCTGGAAGAGGCCGTTGGAGAGGATCTCGTCCTCCCACAGGCTGCTGACCGCCGAGACCGGCGCCTCGGGGCCCGCGCTGCGGTTGTTCCGCTTGGTGTTGCAGTTGCCGGTGTGCGGGAACCAGTAGAACTCGAAGTGCTCGTTCTCGGCGTGCAGTTCGTCGAAGTCCGCGAGCACCTTGTCGAAGCTCATCGGCTCCTCGCGCGCGGTGAGCAGGAAGATCGGCTCCACGGCGAAGGTGATCGCGGTGACGATGCCGAGCGCGCCGATGCCGATCCGGGCGGCCGCGAAGATGTCGGGATTCTCGGAAGCGGAGCAGGAGATCAGTTCACCGGCCGCCGTGACCAGCTCGAGTCCCTTGATCTGCGCGGCGATGGAGGCCGAGTCGCGGCCCGTGCCGTGCGTGCCGGTGCTGGTGGCTCCGGAGACGGTCTGCTCCATGATGTCGCCCATGTTCGTGAGCGACAGGCCCTCGCGGGCCAGGGCCAGGTTGAGCCTCTTGAGCGGAGTGCCGGCCTCGACCGTGACAGTGCCCTTGTCACGGTCGATGTTCCGTATGCCCGTCAACAGTTGAGGGCGGATCAATACACCGTCCGTCGCCGCCGCGGCCGTGAAGGAGTGGCCCGTGCCGACGGCCTTCACCTTCAGCCCGTCCTCCGCGGCCCTGCGCACAGCCTCGGTCAGTTCCTCGACCGAGGCGGGCATCACCTCGCGCACGGGACGCGAGACGACGTTCCCCGCCCAGTTACGCCACGCTGCGCCGTTCTTGCTGCTGCTGCCCGTCTGCGCCGTGCTCATCGGTTGTTCCTCCCCGCTGCGGAACCGGCTGCTTCAGCCGGCGATACCCCAGGAACGCGACCAGGACCGCGACGGCGCCGGAGACTCCCGGCACCCCGTACCCGGCCTTCGCACCGGCGGCGTCGATCACCCACCCGGACACGGAGGAGCCGAGCGCGACACCGGCCGTGAGCCCGGTGCTCACCCAGGTCATGCCCTCGGTCAGTTTCGCGCGCGGTACGTGCTGCTCGACGAGGGCCATCGTCGTGATCATCGTCGGAGCGACGGTCAGGCCCGCTACGAAGAGCGCCACGGCCAGGAGTGACAGGTTCCCGACCAGTTGGAGGGGGATCATACTCACGGCCATCACGCACACTCCCACCACCCACCTGCGTGCGGGAGCACCGCTGAAGTGCAGCAGCCCGAACACCGCTCCGGCGATGCACGACCCGGCCGCGTACACGGCGAGCACGAGGCTCGCCATCGACTTGTGTCCCTGGTCCTCCGCGAAGGCCACCGTCACCACGTCGATGGAGCCGAAGATCGCGCCCGTGGCGACGAACGTGGCCACCAGAACCTGCAACCCACGCGCGCGGAGCGCCGATCCCGCGCTCTCGTGGGTCCGCGGATGCGGCAGCGGTTCCGTGGCGCGCTGACCGGTCAGCCAGAAGACGCCGACCGCGAGGAAGCAGCCCGCGAGCAGCGGCCCGGCCTCCGGGAACCACGCCGTGGACAGCCCGATCGAGATGATCGGCCCGAAGATGAAGCACACCTCGTCGATCACGGACTCGAACGAGTACGCCGTGTGCAGCGACCGCGGGGTCTCCCGGTACAGCACCGCCCACCGGGCCCGGATCATCGACCCGACACTCGGTACGCAGCCGATGAACGCGGCACTCAGGAACAGCGTCCAGTCCGGCGCCTCGTACTTCGCGCACAGCAGCATCGCCGCGACCGCGACGAGCGAGACGAGCGTGGCGGGACGCAGCACGCGCCGCTGGCCGTACCGGTCGACGAGACGCGAGATCTGCGGCCCGATCGCGGCGGCGGACAGCGCCACCGTCGCCGACAGACCGCCCGCGAGGCCGTAGCGCCCGGTCAGCTGCGAGATCATCGTGACGATCCCGATGCCCATCATCGACAGGGGCATCCGGCCCAGGAACCCGGCGACCGAGAAGCTCTTGGTGCCGGGCAGGGCGAATATGGCGCGGTACGGGCTGGGCAAAGCGACTCCGGTCGGGCGGGCACCCGGGCGCGCCAGAGGGCGGCTCGGCACGATACGGGGCGTAACAGGTAAGGCGTGAACGCGGCTCAAACAGCTTACGCGTGTCAGAGTTCGACCGGCATGGCAGTTTTCCGCCTGTCAGTGACGGGTGGCAGGATCGAACACATGCCAGAAGCGCACGCTGCCAGCCTTGATGCCCGCCCGTACGACGCCCTGCTCCTGCTCTCCTTCGGAGGCCCGGAGGGCCCCGACGACGTCGTCCCGTTCCTGGAGAACGTGACGAGGGGCCGCGGCATCCCCAAGGAACGGCTCAAGGAAGTCGGGCAGCACTATTTCCTGTTCGACGGGGTCAGCCCGATCAACGACCAGAACAGGGCACTGCTCGACGCCCTGCGCAAGGATTTCGCCGAGCACGGGCTCGACCTGCCGGTCTACTGGGGCAACAGGAACTGGGCGCCGTACCTGACCGACACTCTGCGCGAGATGGTCACCGACGGCCACCGCCGCATCCTCGTCCTCGCCACCAGCGCGTACGCCTCGTACTCGGGCTGCCGTCAGTACCGGGAGAACCTCGCGGAGTCGCTGGCCGCCCTGGAGGCCGAGGGCCTGGAGCCCCCGAAGATCGACAAGCTGCGCCACTACTTCAACCACCCCGGCTTCGTACGCCCCATGATCGACGGCGTCCTGAGGTCGCTCGCCGACCTTCCCGAGGACGTCCGGGACGGCGCCCACATCGCCTTCACCACGCACTCCATCCCGACCGCCGGGGCCGACACCTCCGGGCCCGTGGAGGACCACGGCGACGGCGGCGCGTACGTGAAGCAGCACCTCGAGGTAGCCCGGCTGATCGCCGACGCCGTGCGGGAGGAGACCGGCGTCGACCACCCCTGGCAGCTCGTCTACCAGTCGCGGTCCGGCGCCCCGCACATCCCGTGGCTGGAGCCCGACATCTGCGACCACCTGGAGGAGCGGAAGGAAGCCGGGGTGCCGGCCGTCGTCATGGCCCCCATCGGCTTCGTCTCGGACCACATGGAGGTCCTGTACGACCTCGACACGGAGGCCAAGGCCAAGGCCGGCGAGATCGGCCTGCCGGTGCGCCGCTCCGCCACCGTGGGCGCCGACCCGCGCTTCGCCACCGCCGTACGCGAGTTGGTCCTGGAGCGCGCCGCGACCGAGAGCGGCAGGAACGTCCCACGCTGCGCACTTGGCGCGCTCAGGGCGAGCCACGACCTCTGCCCGGTGGGCTGCTGCCCGGCCCGCGCCCCCAAGCCCGCGGCCGCGGGCGCCGACAGCCCATTCGCGTAAGGACACCGCTGTGACCGATCTGAAGGCAGAGCTCCTCGACGTCGCCCTGGAAGCCGCGGCCCGCGCGGGCGTCTTCCTGCGCGACGGCCGCCCGGCCGACCTCGGCGTCGCCGCCACCAAGACCAGCGCCGTCGACGTGGTCACCGAGATGGACATCGCCTCCGAGAAGCTGATCACGGACTTCCTGGCCGAACGCCGCCCGGACGACGGCGTGCTCGGCGAGGAAGGCGCCGCCACGGAGGGCACCAGCGGCGTCGAGTGGGTGATCGACCCCATCGACGGCACGGTCAACTACCTGTACGGGCGCCCCGATTGGTCCGTCTCCATCGCCGCCCGCAAGGACGGCGAGACCCTTGTCGGCGTCGTCGCGGCCCCGATGCGCGGGGAGACCTACCGCGCGGTCCTCGGCGGCGGCGCGTTCGTGAACGACAAGCCCGCGCGCGTGCGCACGGCACCGCCCTTCGAGCAGGCTCTGGTCGGCACCGGTTTCGGCTACCTGGCGCAGCGGCGGGCCCATCAGGCGGATGTCGTAAGGGAGTTGGTGCCGCGCGTCCGCGACATCCGGCGCGGCGGCTCGGCCGCCATCGACCTGTGCGACGTGGCCCTCGGCCGCCTCGACGCGTACTACGAGCGCGGCCTGAATCCCTGGGACTTCGCGGCCGGTGACCTCATCGCGCGCGAGGCGGGCGCCCGCACCGGCGGCCGCCCCGGGGAAGCCCTGTCGACCGAGCTGACGATCGCCGCCCCGCCCGGTCTCTTCGAGGCGCTGCAGAACCGGCTCGAGGAGCTCGGCGCCTGGCACGACTGACCTCGTGGCCCTCCCACGGGCACGAAAAGGGCCCCGGCGCCTGCCTGGATCGAACCAGGCGCCGGGGCCCTTCTCTGTGTGCGGTGCGTGTGCCGTGCGTGTGTGCGGTGTGTCAGACGCTCGAGGCGTGGATCTCCACGCCGTGCTCGGCGGCGAGGCGGTGGAGATCGTCCAGCTCGCCCTGCTCGACCTCGGCGAGGAAGTCGTCGCCGGTCTCGCGCGCCCGCGTCAGGTCGGATTCGGCCGCCTTTATGCGCTGCAGCAGGCCTGCGGTGAATGCGTCCATGGTTGCGCCCCCTCGTCCTGGGTCGTGGGTCGGTGGCACGGGGGTGTGCCCTGTGGAAGGGGCGATCACGTATCGGACCGCCTTGCGGGAAGCGGACTCGACAGCGGCTCGTGGCATGCCACATACAAAGCGTGATCGCGGATGTAGCTCCGTCCTCCCCGCGGGCCCTTCCGCAGAAACCTCAACCCGGCGAGAAAATCCCGCATTCCCGGGACGCCGGGCCGCCTTACAGCCGGTTTATGGCCGAAAGGGGCAGGATGGTGCCACACAACCCCGTGACCGGACCTGCCCACGCGCGCCCGAGCGCTGTCCGTGGGTGACCGAAGGCTTTAGTGGAAGGACAAGCGACGTGCGCGTACTCGTCGTCGAGGACGAGCAACTGCTCGCCGATGCGGTGGCCACCGGACTGCGCCGGGAGGCCATGGCCGTCGACGTCGTGTACGACGGCGCGGCCGCCCTGGAGCGCATCGGCGTCAACGACTACGACGTGGTCGTTCTCGACCGTGACCTCCCGCTCGTGCACGGCGACGACGTCGCCCGCAAGATCGTCGAGCTGGGCATGTCCACCCGCATCCTGATGCTGACGGCCTCCGGCGACGTCAGCGACCGCGTGGAGGGCCTGGAGCTCGGCGCGGACGACTATCTCCCCAAGCCCTTCGCGTTCAGCGAGCTGACGGCCCGTGTCCGGGCCCTCGGACGCCGTACGAGCGTGCCGCTGCCGCCCGTCCTGGAGCGCGCCGGCATCAAGCTGGACCCCAACCGCCGCGAGGTGTTCCGCGACGGCAAGGAGATCCAGCTGGCACCCAAGGAGTTCGCCGTCCTGGAGGTGCTGCTGCGCAGCGAGGGGGCCGTGGTCTCGGCCGAGCAGCTCCTGGAGAAGGCCTGGGACGAGAACACGGACCCGTTCACCAACGTCGTGCGGGTCACCGTCATGACCCTGCGCCGCAAGCTCGGCGAACCCGCCGTGATCGTCACCGTGCCGGGCTCCGGATACCGGATCTGATCGCTCGATGGCCTCCTCACCCGCGCCGCCCAAGCCCACGGCGCCGCCGAAGCCGACCTGGATGCCGGGCCCGAAGGACGAACCGCCCTTCCCCTGGCTGCGCCCCACCATCCGCATAAGGCTCACGCTGCTGTACGGCGGCATGTTCCTGATCGCGGGCATCCTGCTGCTGTCGATCATCTATCTGCTCGCGGCGCAGGCGCTGAACGTGGGCAGTGAACTCCCTTTCAAGATCGTCAAGAACGACAGCTCCGTCAGCATCGTCAGCAACGTCTGCAGCTTCCCGTCCAGCCCGTCGGACTCGCAGCTGAACGACGCGCTGAACGCCTGCGTCAACCAGCAGCGCCAGCACGCCCTCGACGTTCTTCTGAGCCGCTCGCTCATGGCGCTGCTCGGTCTCGCGATCATCGCGTTCGCCTTCGGCTACGCGATGGCCGGCCGCGTGCTGTCACCGCTCGGCCGCATCACGCGCACCGCGCGCCGGGTGGCCGGCACCGACCTGACGCGCCGGATCGAGCTGGACGGCCCCGACGACGAGCTCAAGGAGCTCGCCGACACCTTCGACGAGATGCTCGACCGCCTGGAGCGGGCGTTCACCGCCCAGCAGCGCTTCGTGGGCAACGCCTCGCACGAACTGCGCACCCCGCTCGCGATCAACCGCACCCTCCTGGAGGTCCACCTCTCCGATCCGGGCGCCCCCGTGGAGCTCCAGCAGCTCGGCAAGACCCTCCTCGCCACCAACGAGCGCAGTGAGCAGCTCGTGGAGGGCCTGCTGCTGCTGGCCCGCAGCGACAACCAGATCGTGGAGCGCAAGCCCGTGAACCTGGCGGAGGTCGCCTCCCAGGCGCTGGATCAGGCCAGATCCGAAGCGGACGACAAGGGCGTGGAGATCCGCGGCGAGCGCAAGGAGGCGGTCGTCCAGGGCAACGGCGTGCTCCTGGAGCGCATCGCGCTCAACCTCGTACAGAACGCGATCCGGTACAACATCCCCGAGGGCGGCTGGGTCGAGGTCGACACCGAGGCCCAGCACGGCCAGGCGGTCCTCCGCGTCGCCAACACCGGCCCGGTGGTCCCCGCGTACGAGATCGACAACCTCTTCGAGCCGTTCCGGCGGCTGCGCACCGAGCGCACCGGCAGCGACAAGGGCGTGGGTCTCGGCCTGTCGATCGCCCGGTCCGTCGCCCGTGCCCACGGGGGCCGCATCGGTGCGGAGCCCCGCGAGGGGGGTGGCCTCGTGATGCGCGTCACCCTGCCGCTCTGAGACAGGCACGGACAGCTACTGGTCCGGTTCGAGATGCACAGCGCGTGCGGATCTGACATGCTTCCGCCGACGCGCTGACGGAGTTCGCTTTTAGCGGAATTTTCGGGACCTGCGCCTGGAGAGGCCGTGTGTGATCGATCACATGGGCGAATTTCCGGCCATCTACAGTCCGTGATCGCTCAAGGTGGCAGAAAGCCTGGAAAATCCGGGTTTTCGGGCGCCTTGATCACGGGAAGTACACGGGATGGCGGTCGTGCAGTGCGACATGAGGACCGTGTACGGTCCCGTTCGCCACCCAAGCTGATCACTCTCGGGGGATCCGGTTGGGTGTCGATTGAGTAACAGACCTTGATGTGAGGCAAAATCTCCGCCTCAGGTCGGGCACAAGTCCGGCCTCTCATGCGTTACGTGCGCTGAGACAACCGCAGACACCCAGAGGGGGAGAGGCGACATGGCTACGGATTACGACACTCCACGTAAGACCGATGACGACCTCAATGAGGACAGCATCGAAGAACTGAAGTCCCGGCGGAACGACAAGTCCGCGTCGAACGTCGACGTGGACGAGTTCGAGGCGGCCGAGGGTCTGGAACTCCCGGGCGCCGACCTCTCGAACGAGGAGCTGGCCGTCCGTGTCCTGCCCAAGCAGCAGGACGAGTTCACCTGCATGAGCTGCTTCCTGGTGCACCACCGGAGCCAGCTCGCGCGGGAGAAGAACGGGCAGCCGATCTGCCGCGACTGCGACTGAGGCAGGGTCGGGCATGACTGGCTCGACCCCGCCCTGGAAGCGCCGCACCTGGAGTAAGCGCCAGGACGCGGCTCAAGGCCCGTCAGAGGCCGTGCGTGACGACGAGCGAGGCTCTTTCCCCGGCGCAGCCGGTGAAGAGACCTCGCTCGAATCGGCGGACGGTCACGAGGTGACGGGAGACCTGGCGGCAGCGGCGTCGGCGGGAGCCGTGGACGCCGTGGAGCTGTACGAGGCCGACAGGGCCGCCGAGACGCACACCAGGGCGCAGGTGGCCAGACGTCGCGTGGCCGCCGTCAGGGACGGCGTCCGCAAGAGCGGCGACGTCGCGAGAACGGGGATGGCAAAAGGCGGCAGCGCCGCGAGAACGGGGATGGCCAAGGGCGGCGCCGCCGCCAAGGCCGGCATCGGCTATCTCGCCGACCAGATCATCAAGAACGCGCCGCGGGTGCCCGTGCGTGACCTGGCGACCCTCCGCAAGCAGTTCCCGGGCCTGGAGCCCGAGAAGCTCGCGGACAAGCTGGTGGCCGGCGCGGCGAACGCGACGTCCACAGTGGGCGCGGGAGTCGGCGCCGCGGCGATGCTCCCCGTACCGCCCGCGATGCCCACCGAGTTGGCCGCGGAGATCACGGGCGTGGCCGCGATCGAGCTCAAGCTCATCGCCGAGCTGCACGAGGTCTACGGACTGCGCCCGCCCGGCGGTCTGAAGGACCGCAGCACGGCCTATCTGCACTCCTGGTCGGACGAGCGCGGGATCGACGTGGCGAAGCCCCTGACGGTCAACGTGGCGCTCGGCGGCCAGATGAAGCGCGAGCTGCGTCAGCAGATCATGAAGCGGATGGTGCGCAATCTGCCGAGCCTGACGCCGTTCATGGTCGGCGCTGCGGTCGGCGCGGTCATGAACCGGCGGGACACCAAGAGGCTCGCCGAGCGGATCCGCAAGGACCTGCGGGCCGCCCAGGTGCCCTGGGACGAACTGGGCGATCTGCCGCCCCTGGAAGCCCCCGACGACCCCCTGCGGCTAGAGGGCTGACTAGAGGGCTGGCTAGAGGGCTGAACCGCCGCCCAGAGCCTTTGCCAAAGCTTCAGGTTCACGGGTCGACAGGTAGACGTACGGGGTGGGGTCCTGCGGGTCGGTGATCTCGGCCCGCACTGCCGTCCGCACGTAGCTGCGCAGCAGCATGAAGGCGCGCGGGTCGGCCTTGTGCATGCGCCAGGCGCGCGCTTCCTCGGCGTCCAGGATCTCCACCGTGCCCAGTGCGGACAGCGGGATCTTCGCGTCGCCCGCGATCAGCGAGTCGCCCACGACGCGGATCCGGATCGAGCCGTACGAGCTGGTGATGACGGCGGCCACGAGCAGGAAGACCACGAAGCCGCCGAGCAGCGGGAGCGTGCCGAAGGGCAGCGCGATGATGCCACCCGCGACACCGACGAGAAAGGTGATGAGCCACCACGAACGGGGCGCGGTGAGTCGTTCTTCGTACGGCATCGTCGAGAGCTCCATACGCACAAGCTTGGCACGATGCGTCAGGGCACAGGACTCGCGGGTAAGGTCTGCGCCTGTGAGTGGTACTTCAGCAGCTCTGACGCCCCCCGCCGACGCGATAGCGCCGGTGCGGCACCCCGACGCGCCCGCCCCCGGCGAACTCCTCGGCGAGCACTACGGACACTGTTTCGGCTGCGGCGGCGAGCAGCCGCACGGGCTGCACCTGGCGGCACGGGCGGGCGACGGCGTCACCGTCACCGCCGAGTTCACCGTACGCCCCGAGCACCAGGGTGCCCCCGGCCTCGCGCACGGCGGCCTGCTGGCCACCGCGCTCGACGAGACACTGGGTTCGCTGAACTGGCTGACGCAGGCCATCGCCGTCACCGGGCGGCTCGAGACGGACTATGTGCGGCCCGTGCCCGTGGGCACCGTGCTGCATCTGTCCGCCGAGATCACCGCGGTGGCCGGGCGCAAGATCTACTCGACCGCGACCGGCCGGATCGGCGGCCCCGACGGGCCCGTCGCCGTCCGTGCCGACGCCCTCTTCATCGAGGTGAAGGTCGACCACTTCATCGACAACGGCCGCCCGGCAGAGATCCAGGCGGCCATGAGCGACCCGGACCAGGTCCGGCGCGCCCGGGCCTTCGAGGTGAACCCGTGACCCAGCAGCTCCTTGACGTGCTCATCCGGCGCGTCGACCCCGACGTGCCGCTGCCCGCGTACGCGCAGCCGGGCGACGCCGGCGCCGATCTGCGGACCACCGAGGCGCACGAACTCGCCCCCGGCGAGCGCGTCGTGCTGCCCACCGGAGTGTCTGTCGCCCTCCCCGAGGGGTACGCGGCCTTCGTGCACCCGCGATCCGGTCTTGCCGCGCGCTGCGGTGTCGCTCTGGTGAATGCCCCGGGGACGGTGGATGCCGGGTACCGTGGGGAGATCAAGGTGATCGTGGTGAATCTCGACCCGCGCGAGAGCGTGCGGTTCGAGCGCTTCGACCGGATTGCCCAACTGGTCGTCCAGCAGGTCGAGAAGGTCCGCTTCCACGAGGTCGCGGAGCTTCCCGGATCGGCGCGGGCCGAGGGGGGCTTCGGGTCCACCGGTGGGCATGCCTCTGTGGGCGTCTCCGCCGGGGCCGTCGAGGACACAGGCGGTCAAAAGGGTGGGAATCGATACGCTTCGGTTGTATCCGACCGGGAAGGACAGTGACGTGTTCGGACGTCGCAAGAAGAACAGCTCCGCTGAGGACGCAGTGGACGCGGCGGGCGAGGCCGAGCAGGTCGTCGACGGACCCGTCGACAGTGCCGTCAGTGCCGACAGTGCCGACGACGACGCCGCGGCAGGGTCGCAGCGTGTGCGGCTCGAGCCCGAGCCGCGTCCCGACGGCCCCTGGGACGGCTCCGAGGTCCGCGAGCCCGGCGAGGGCCGGGTCGACCTGGGCGGGCTCTTCGTCCCCGGTGTAGAGGGCATGGAGCTGCGGGTGGAGGTCGCGGGTGACGCGATCGTCGCCGCGACCGTCGTCCTGCGGGACAGCGCGATCCAGCTGCAGGCCTTCGCCGCCCCCAAGAAGGAGGGCATCTGGGGCGAGGTCCGCGAGGAGATCGCCACGGGCATCACTCAGCAGGGTGGTGTGATCGACGAGATCGAGGGTTCGCTCGGCTGGGAGCTGCGCGCCCAGGTGCCGGTGCAGCTGCCCGACGGCACGGGCGGCTTCCAGGTCGTCCGGTTCATCGGTGTGGACGGTCCGCGCTGGTTCCTGCGTGGGGTCATCTCGGGCCAGGGTGCGGTGCAGCCGCAGGCCGCCGGCCTTCTCGAGCAGATCTTCCGTGACACGGTCGTGGTGCGCGGCGAGGGCCCGATGGCTCCGCGCGACCCGATCGTCCTCAAGCTTCCGGACGACGCGCAGATGGTCGCCGAGGGAGCCGTTCAGGACAGCCAGGAGGCCTCGCGCTTCTCCGGTGGCATGGGCCAGCTGGCCCGCGGCCCGGAGATCACCGAGGTGCGCTGACGCCGCATCGCTGTCGCACGTGGCCGGGGGCCGCGCATCCGCAAGGGTGCGCGGCCCCCGGCTTTGTGCTGTCCGGCTCTCAACTGCCGTTCTTTCTTCAGTACTTGACGGAAGGCTGGTCCGTACCTAAGGTCACCGGCCAACGCCGAAGTTCACATTGGCGCCCCACGTTCATATACGAGAACGGATGGCCCCCACCATGCAGGCTCGTCACAGAAGATCGCGCACCGCCCTGCTCGCCACCCTGGCGACCACCGTCACGGCTCTCGTCGCCGGTGTCCTCGCCTGGCCCGGCGCCGACCGTGCCGAAGCCGCGCCGAGCACTTTCGCCCACCCCGGAGTCACCGTCTCCAAGGGGCAGCTGGACTTCGCCAAGGCCAAGGTCGACGCCGGGGCGCAGCCCTGGAAGGGCGCCTTCGACCAGATGATGGCCAGCAAGTACGCGGACCTGAACCGCACCCCCAAGCCCCGCGCCACCGTCGAGTGCGGCTCGTACTCCAACCCCAACTACGGCTGCACCGACGAGCGCGAGGACGCGATAGCCGCGTACACCGACGCCCTCGCCTGGTACTTCACCCGCGACGAGCGCTACGCGAAGAAGTCGATCGCGCTCATGGACGCCTGGTCCGGCACGGTCAAGGACCACACCAACAGCAACGCGCCGCTGCAGACCGGCTGGGCCGGCTCCTCCTGGCCCAAGGCCGCCGAGATCATCAAGTACACGTACAGCGGCGGCTGGGCGAACGAGAGCCGCTTCAAGACGATGCTGCGCGACGTCTACCTGCCCGAGGTCATCAACGGCTCGAACTCCAACGGCAACTGGGAGCTGTCGATGATGGAGGCCGCCGTCGGGATCTCCGTCTTCCTGGAGGACAAGACCTCGTACGACAAGGCCATGGCGAAGTTCCGCACGCGCACGGCCGCGTACGTGTACCTGTCCTCGGACGGCGACCTGCCCAAGACCGTGCCGAGCCAGAACCTCGACACCAAGGCGAAGATCGTCAGCTACTGGCAGGGCCAGTCGACCTTCGTGACCGGTCTGACGCAGGAGACCTGCCGCGACTTCACGCACACCGGGTACGGCATCTCGGCCATCTCGCACATCGCCGAGACCAGCCGCATCCAGGGACAGGACCTGTACGGCACGGACGTCGGCGAGCGGCTGCGGCAGGCGCTCGGCTTCCAGTCCAGGTACGAGCTCGGTGAGGCGCCGCCCGCCTCGTTGTGCGGCGGCAGCGTCAACCGCGGCCTCGGGCCGGTCACGGAGGTCGGGTACAACGCGCTGCACACCCGCCTCGGCACCGCGATGACCAACACCCAGAAGCTCACCGAGCAGCAGCGGCCCGCCGGGTCGAACAACCTGTTCGTGGCCTGGGAGACCCTGACGCACGCCGAGAACCCGAGTTAGGCGTACGCGCGCGGGCGGCTTCGGCGCATCAGGGTTGCGTCAAAGCCGCCCGCCCACCAGGCATCCATCCCTTTTGTCGCAATAGCTGGCCGTAAGGTCGACGCTGCGTGGAGCGGTGACTGAAAGACAATGGGGCCATGGGACGCGGCAAGCTACGGATCTATCTCGGATCGGCACCGGGCGTCGGCAAGACGTACGCGATGCTCTCCGAGGCGCATCGCCGCGTCGAGCGCGGCACCGACTGCGTGGTCGCGTTCGTCGAGCACCACGGGCGCACGCGCACCGAGGTGATGCTGCACGGCCTGGAGCAGGTCCGGCAGGCGGAGATCGAGTACCGCGGGTCGGCCTTCCACGAGATGGACGTCGACGCCGTCCTGCGGCGGGCGCCCGCCGTCGCCCTCGTCGACGAGCTGGCCCACACGAACGTCCCCGGTTCCCGCAACGCGAAGCGCTGGCAGGACGTCGAGGAGCTGCTGGTCGCGGGCATCGACGTCGTCTCGACCGTCAACATCCAGCATCTGGAGTCGCTGGGTGATGTCGTGGAGTCGATCACCGGGGTCCGGCAGAAGGAGACGGTTCCGGACGAGTTCGTGCGGCGGGCGGACCAGATCGAGCTGGTCGACATGTCGCCGCAGGCGCTGCGCCGGCGTATGGCGCACGGGAACATCTACAAGCCGGACAAGGTCGACGCGGCCCTGTCCAACTACTTCCGGCCGGGCAACCTCACGGCCCTGCGCGAGCTGGCCCTGCTCTGGGTCGCCGACCGGGCCGACGAATACCTCCAGCAGTACCGGGGCGAGCACAACATCCGCTCCACCTGGCAGGCCCGCGAGCGCATTGTCGTCGGTCTCACGGGCGGTCCCGAGGGCCGTACGTTGATCAGGCGTGCGGCGCGGCTCGCGGAGAAGGGCGCCGGTGGCGAGGTCCTCGCCGTGTACATCGCCCGCAGCGACGGGCTCACGGCCGCGTCGCCGAAGGAGCTGGCGCTCCAGCGCACCCTCGTCGAGGACCTCGGCGGAACGTTCCATCATGTGATCGGCGACGACATCCCCGCGGCCCTCCTGGAGTTCGCTCGCGGGGTCAACGCCACCCAGATCGTGCTCGGCTCCTCCCGCCGCAAGACCTGGCAGTACGTGTTCGGGCCCGGCGTCGGCGCGACCGTCGCCCGCGAGTCGGGCCCCGACCTCGACGTGCACATCGTCACGCACGAGGAGGTCGCCAAGGGGCGCGGCCTGCCCGTCGCGCGCGGCGCCCGGCTCGGCCGGTCCCGCGTCGTGTGGGGCTGGCTCACCGGGGTCGGCGGCCCCGCGCTGCTCGCGCTGATCCTCACGAACGTGGACAGCGATCTCGGCCTCGCCAACGACATGCTGATGTTCCTGTCGCTGATCGTGGCGGCGGCGCTGGTCGGCGGGCTGCTGCCGGCGCTCGCCTCGGCGGCGTTCGGCTCGCTCCTGCTGAACTACTACTTCACCCCGCCGCTGCACCTGTGGACGGTCGCGGACCCGAAGAACATCGTGGCCATCGCGATCTTCGTGGGGGTGGCGGTGTCGGTGGCGTCGGTGGTGGACCTGGCAGCCCGGCGCACTCATCAGGCGGCCCGGTTGCGAGCGGAGTCGGAGATTCTGTCGTTCCTCGCGGGGAGCGTGCTGCGCGGCGAGACCAGCCTGGAGGCTCTCCTGGAGCGCGTACGGGAGACCTTCGCGATGGACTCCGTCGCACTCCTCGAAAGAGTGAGCGACTCCGAGCCGTGGACCTGCGCGGGCAGCGTCGGGCCGCGGTCGTTGGAGCGGCCCGACGACGCCGACGTGGACATGCCGGTGGGGGACCACATGGCGCTCGCCCTGTCCGGCCGCGTCCTGCCCGCCGAGGACCGGCGCGTCCTCGCCGCCTTCGCCGCGCAGGCCGCCGTCGTGCTCGACCGCCAGCGGCTGCGCTCCGAGGCGGACCAGGCCCGTTCGCTCGCCGAGGGCAACCGCATCCGTACGGCCCTGCTGGCGGCCGTGTCGCACGATCTGCGCACCCCGCTGGCCGGGATCAAGGCATCGGTGTCGTCACTGCGCTCCGAGGACGTCGAATGGTCGCCCGAGGACCAGGCCGAACTGCTCGCCGGGATCGAGGAGGGCGCCGACCGTCTGGATCACCTGGTGGGGAACCTGCTGGACATGTCCCGCCTCCAGACCGGCACGGTCACCCCGCTGATCAGGGTGATCGACCTCGACGAGGTGGTGCCGCTGGCTTTGGTCGGCGTCCCGGACCCGGAACTGAGTGTGGACCTGGACGTGCCGGAGACGCTGCCGATGGTGAGCGTGGACAAGGGCCTGCTGGAGCGGGCGGTGGCCAACATCGTCGAGAACGCCGTCAAATACAGCCCGCCGGACGAGCCGGTGCTGGTCGCGGCCAGCACGCTGGGGGACCGGGTGGAACTGCGCGTGGTCGACCGGGGCCCGGGTGTCCCCGACGAGGCCAAGGACCGCATTTTCGCGCCGTTCCAGCGCTACGGTGACGCTCCCCGAGGAGCCGGGGTGGGCCTTGGCCTCGCGGTGGCGCGGGGCTTCGCGGAGGCGATGGGCGGCACCCTCACCGCGGAGGACACCCCGGGCGGCGGCCTCACCATGGTCCTCACCCTGCGCGCGGCACACCCGGACCAGCCGCCCGCCGCGGCACTTGATCAACCATTGATCCATACGACAGTTCAGAGAGGCAGGTCCGCATGACCCGGGTGCTCGTGGTCGACGACGAACCGCAGATCGTCCGCGCCCTCGTCATCAACCTGAAGGCGCGCAAGTACGAGGTGGACGCCGCCGCCGACGGCGCACAGGCGCTCCAGCTCGCCGCCGCACGCCACCCCGACGTGATCGTGCTCGATCTGGGCCTGCCCGACATGGACGGCGTCGAGGTGATCAGGGGCCTGCGCGGCTGGACGCGGGTGCCCATCCTGGTGCTGTCCGCCCGGCACTCCTCCGACGAGAAGGTCGAGGCGCTCGACGCGGGCGCCGACGACTACGTCACCAAGCCGTTCGGCATGGACGAGCTGCTCGCGCGGTTGCGGGCGGCCGTGCGGCGGGCCGAGCCGACCGGCGGCGGCGAGGACGAGGGAATCGTCGAGACGTCCGACTTCACCGTCGACATGGCCGCCAAGAAGGTCCACCGGGGCGGCCGTGACGTACGGCTCACCCCGACCGAATGGCACCTCCTGGAGGTGCTGGTGCGCAACACGGGGCGCCTGGTGAGCCAGAAGCAGCTGCTGCAGGAGGTGTGGGGGCCGTCCTACGGTACGGAGACGAACTATCTCCGTGTGTACATGGCGCAGCTGCGCCGCAAGCTGGAGACCGATCCCTCGCATCCGCGGCACTTCATCACGGAGCCGGGAATGGGGTACAGGTTCGAGAAGTAGCCCCTGCGTCCGTGTCGGTGCCCCCGGGTACGCTTCCTGTATGAGTGCTGTTGCGGGCCGTTTCCGGCGCATGCTCGACCGACTCTCCACCTCGCAGGAGGACCTGGAGTCGGAGGAGCTGCGCGAGGACTCGGAGACCACTGGCTGTACGCGTATCGGTGACTGCCACGACCGACAGATCGTGACGGTTACTGGTACGTTGCGCACGGTGACCCTGCGGCCACGCGCCGGAGTCCCGGCCCTGGAAGCGGAGTTGTTCGACGGCTCGGCCGCGCTCGACGTGGTCTGGCTCGGTCGGCGCTCGATCGTGGGCATCGAGCCGGGCCGCAAGCTGATCGCATCGGGGCGGGTCTCGATGAGCCGGGGCCGTAGGGTGCTCTTCAACCCCAAATACGAACTCAGACCGCTCGGACGGGAGTAGCCGGTGACGTCCCTCGACAAGCCGACCGATCGCGAAGCCGGTGTCGATGCCGACGAGACCACGGACAGGGCGGTGACCGAGGCCGCGCTCTTCGAGGCCTTCGGTGGCCTGCGGGGCATGGTGGAGACCGTGGTCCCCGGCCTTCTCTTCGTGACCATCTTCACGATCAACAAGGACCTGCACGTGTCGGCCATCGCGGCCCTCGCGGTGTCCCTGGTCCTGGTCGTCGTACGCCTGGTCAGGAAGGGCACGGTCAAGCACGCCTTCAGCGGAGTCTTCGGCGTCGCCTTCGGTGTCGTCTTCGCGATGATGACCGGCAATGCCAAGGACTTCTATCTGCCGGGCATGCTCTACACGTTGGGCCTCGCGGTCGCGTACATCGTGACGACGCTGTGCGGGGTTCCCCTGATCGGGCTGATCCTCGGCCCGGTGTTCAAGGAGAACCTGTCGTGGCGGACGCGTAACCCCGGCCGCAAGAAGGCCTATGCGAAGGCGAGTTGGGCCTGGGGGCTCATCCTGCTCGCGAAGTGCGCGATCCTCTTCCCGATGTACTTCTGGGCCGACACCGACTCGGACAACACGCAGTTCGGCTGGGTGCTCATCGCGCTGAAGATTCCGCCGTTCCTGCTGGCCGTGTGGCTGACGTGGGTGTTCCTGGCCAAGGCTCCGCCGCCCATTGATGTGTTCGCGGAGATGGAGGCCGAGGAGGCTGCCGCCAAGGAGCGGGAGGCTTCGGCTGAGGGGGCCGCTTCGTCCGGGGGGCCTGCGCGGCATCGCCGAGAGGGCTGAGGGCCGTTCGCGGGTGCTGCCCGGTGGCCGCTTCTCGCGCAGTTCCCCGCGCCCCTGAAAGGCAAAGGCAAGGCCCCCGACAAGCGAAGCTTGTCGGGGGCCTTGCCTTTGCCTTCTTACGCGCCTTCGCGGCGGACCGAGAGGAGGTCCTCCAGCTGTTCCTCGCGGGCCTGGGCGGCCACGAAGAGGAGTTCGTCGCCCGCCTCCAGGGAGTCCTCCTGGCTGGGGGCCAGGACGCGGGTGCCGCGGATGATCGTCACCAGGGACGTGTCCTCCGGCCACTGGACGTCGCCCACGCGCGTGCCGGCGAGGGCCGACTCGGGCGGGAGCGTCAGCTCCACCAGGTTCGCGTCGCCGTGGCTGAAGCGCAGCAGGCGGACGAGGTCGCCCACGCTGACGGCCTCTTCGACCAGGGCCGACATGAGGCGCGGGGTGGAGACGGCGACGTCGACGCCCCACGACTCGTTGAACAGCCATTCGTTCTTGGGGTTGTTGACCCGGGCGACGACGCGCGGGACCCCGTACTCGGTCTTCGCGAGCAGCGAGACGACGAGGTTGACCTTGTCGTCCCCGGTGGCCGCGATCACCACGTTGCAGCGCTGCAACGCCGCCTCGTCCAGGGACGTGATCTCACAGGCGTCGGCGAGCAGCCACTCCGCCTGCGGGACGCGCTCGACCGAGATGGCCGTCGGCGCCTTGTCGACGAGCAGCACCTCGTGCCCGTTCTCCAGGAGCTCGCCGGCGATCGAGCGGCCGACCGCTCCGGCTCCGGCAATGGCGACCCTCATCAGTGACCGCCCTCCCCTTCAGGGCCTTCGGCGAACGCCGCCTCGACCTTCTCGACGTCGTCCGTGCGCATCATCACGTGGACGAGGTCGCCCTCCTGCAGCACCGTCTGCGACGTGGGCAGGATCGCCTCGCCGAGCCGGGTCAGGAAGGCGACACGGACACCCGTCTCCTCCTGGAGGCGGCTGATCCGCTGGCCCACCCAGGACTCCGAGGCGTGCACCTCGGCGAGCTGGACGCCCCCGGTGGGATCGCGCCACAGCGGCTCCGCACCGGACGGCAGCAGACGGCGGAGCATCTGGTCGGCGGTCCAGCGGACCGTGGCGACCGTCGGAATGCCCAGGCGCTGGTAGACCTCGGCGCGGCGGGGGTCGTAGATCCGCGCCGCCACGTTCTCTATCCCGAACATCTCGCGGGCCACGCGGGCGGCGATGATGTTCGAGTTGTCACCGCTGGAGACGGCGGCGAAGGCGCCGGCCTCCTCGATGCCCGCCTCGCGCAGGGTGTCCTGGTCGAAACCGACACCGGTGACGCGGCGGCCGCCGAACCCGGAGCCCAGACGGCGGAAAGCCGTCGGGTCCTGGTCGACCACGGCGACCGTGTGGCCCTGCTGTTCCAGGGTCTGGGCAAGCTGGGACCCTACCCGGCCACAGCCCATGATCACGATATGCACGGCCCTACCCCGCACTCCTCATAGGCCTACTGACCTGCGTAAACGTCCTGCTCATGTCTCTCTCTCGCGGCTCGGCCCAGCCGGTCTGGCTCGATCTCGGGCACGGTGCGGGCTTGTGTTGCGGCTCGCGTTCTGGACCACCGTATCGGCAATGGGCGTGAACTCGACCTTCGCGTGGGGGGACCAGATCATGTGGGCCTTGGGGGAGGGCTGAGGACGAATGGGGGTGGCGGGTGGGCGGCCCCCCGTTCGAACGCTTACGATCCTCTGCGTGTCCAAACTGACCGACGTGCCCAAACGGATCTTGATCGGGCGCGCACTGCGCAGTGATCGGCTCGGAGAAACGCTCC
Source organism: Streptomyces sp. NPDC057694 (assembly GCF_042799415.1). Taxonomy (NCBI): domain Bacteria; kingdom Bacillati; phylum Actinomycetota; class Actinomycetes; order Kitasatosporales; family Streptomycetaceae; genus Streptomyces; species Streptomyces sp. NPDC057694. Next base: position 99,223 of record NZ_JBHVIX010000012.1, on the reverse strand, counting down.
TGCCGAAGCGCATCGCACTCCCCGTTTTCGCCTCCGACCCGCTCTCCTCCGTCGCGTACGCGCCCGGCGAGGTGCTGCTGGTCCTGTCCATCGCGGGCGTGTCGGCGTACCACTTCAGCCCCTGGATCGCGGTCGCGGTCGTCGTGCTGATGTTCACGGTCGTCGCCTCGTACCGGCAGAACGTGCACGCCTACCCGAGCGGTGGCGGTGACTACGAGGTGGCCACCACCAACCTCGGCCCGAAGGCCGGGCTCACCGTCGCCAGCGCCCTGCTCGTCGACTATGTCCTGACCGTCGCCGTCTCCATCGCCTCCGGCATCGAGAACCTCGGCTCCGCGATCCCCTTCGTGGTCGAGCACAAGGTGCTCTGTGCCTGCGCCGTCATCGTCCTGCTGACGCTGATGAACCTGCGCGGGGTGAAGGAGTCCGGGAAGCTCTTCGCCATCCCGACGTACGTCTTCGTCGCCGGCGTCTTCATCATGATCGCCTGGGGTGCCTTCCGCGGGCTGATCCTCGGCGACACCATGCGGGCCCCGACCTCCGACTTCCACATCAAGGCCGAGCACCAGGGCCTCGCGGGCTTCGCGCTCGTCTTCCTGCTGCTGCGCGCCTTCTCCTCCGGCTGTGCGGCGCTGACCGGTGTGGAGGCGATCTCCAACGGCGTACCGGCGTTCCGCAAGCCCAAGTCGAAGAACGCGGCGTCCACCCTCGCCCTCATGGGCGCGCTCGCCGTGACCATGTTCTGCGGCATCATCGCCCTCGCCATGACCACCAAGGTGCGCATGGCCGAGCACCCGGCGACGGACCTGCTGCACAACGGTGTGGCGGTCGGCGGTGCCTACGTCCAGAACCCGGTGATCTCCCAGGTCGCCGAGGCCGTCTTCGGCAAGGGCAGCTTCCTGTTCATCGTCCTCGCGGCGGCGACGGCGCTGGTGCTCTTCCTGGCCGCCAACACGGCGTACAACGGCTTCCCGCTGCTCGGCTCGATCCTCGCCCAGGACCGCTACCTGCCGCGCCAGCTGCACACCCGCGGCGACCGCCTCGCCTTCTCGAACGGCATCGTGCTGCTCGCGGGCGCGGCGATGCTCCTCGTCGTCATCTACGGCGCCGACTCCACCCGCCTGATCCAGCTCTACATCGTGGGCGTCTTCGTCTCGTTCACGCTGAGCCAGACCGGCATGGTGCGGCACTGGAACCGCCATCTGCGCACCGAGCGCGACGCCGACAAGCGGCGCCACATGATCCGCTCCCGCGCGATCAACACCTTCGGCGCGTTCTTCACCGGCCTGGTCCTCGTGGTCGTCCTCGTCACGAAGTTCACCCACGGCGCCTGGGTCGCGCTGCTCGGCATGTGCATCTTCTACGCGACGATGACCGCGATCCGTAAGCACTACGACCGGGTCGCCGAGGAGATCGCCGCGCCGGAGACGCCGTCCGACGACAGCGTCCGCCCGTCCCGCGTGCACTCGATCGTCCTCGTCTCGAAGATCCACCGCCCGACGCTGCGCGCGCTCGCCTACGCCAAGCTGATGCGCACGGACACCCTCGAAGCGCTCAGCGTGAACGTGGACCCGGCCGAGACGAAGGCGCTGCGCGAGGAGTGGGAGCGGCGCGGCATCGAGATCCCGCTGAAGGTCCTCGACTCGCCGTACCGCGAGATCACCCGGCCGATCATCGAGTACGTGAAGAGCCTGCGCCGGGAGTCCCCGCGCGACGCGGTCAGCGTGATCATCCCCGAGTACGTGGTCGGCCACTGGTACGAGCACCTGCTGCACAACCAGAGCGCGCTGCGCCTGAAGGGCCGCCTGCTCTTCACGCCCGGCATCATGGTGACGTCCGTCCCGTACCAGCTGGAGTCCTCCGAGGCCGCCAAGAAGCGGGCCCGCAGGCGCTCCGAGTGGAACGCGCCGGGTGCGGTGCGCCGCGGCCCGGTGGAGAAGCGCCCCAAGGAGCCGAGCGCCAAGTAGGACTCTTCGCGGGGTCGGCTCGTGGTGAGCGGCCGGGTGACAGCCACGTAGACTGGTGGGCTGTTGTCCGGCCGCTTCGTCTTTTGTGGCCTCCCCTTACGTACTGGAGCCCCCGCCATGCAGGCAGAACCGAAGAAATCACTGGTGGGGGAGGAGTACGAGGTCGAGGTCGGCCCCGTCGCGCACGGCGGTCACTGCATCGCGCGCACGTCCGAGGGCCAGGTCCTGTTCGTCCGGCACACGCTGCCCGGCGAGCGGATCGTGGCGAAGGTGACCGACGGCGAGGAGGGCGACCGCTTCCTGCGCGCGGACGCCGTACGGATCGTCGACGCGTCCAAGGACCGCGTCGAGGCTCCCTGTCCCTACGCCGGTCCGGGCCGCTGCGGCGGCTGCGACTGGCAGCACGCCAAGCCCGGCGCCCAGCGCCGCCTGAAGGGCGAGGTCATCGCCGAGCAGCTGCAGCGCCTCGCGGGCCTCACGCCCGAGGAGGCCGGCTGGGACGGCACGGTCATGCCGGCCGAGGGCGACAAGCTCCCGGCGGGCGAGGTCCCCCAGTGGCGTACGCGTGTCCAGTACGCGGTCGACGCGGACGGCAACGCGGGACTGCGCCGCCACCGCTCCCACGAGGTCGAGCCGATCGAGCACTGCATGATCGCCGCCGAGGGTGTCTCCGAGCTCGGCATCGAGAAGCACGACTGGGCCGGCATGGAGTCGGTCGAGGCCATCGCGGCCACCGGCTCGAACGACCGCCAGGTGATCCTCGCCCCGCGGCCCGGCGCCCGCCTCCCGCTGGTCGAGCTGGACAAGCCGGTCTCCGTGCTGCGCGTCGAGGAGCACGACGGCGGCATCCACCGCGTGCACGGCCGTGCCTTCGTGCGCGAGCGCGCCGACAACCGCACCTACCGGGTCGGCAACGGCGGCTTCTGGCAGGTCCACCCGCAGGCCGCCGACACACTCATGCGTGCCGTCATGCAGGGTCTGCTGCCCCGCAAGGGCGACATGGCCCTGGACCTCTACTGCGGCGTCGGCCTCTTCGCGGGCGCCCTGGCGGACCGCATCGGTGACAAGGGCGCGGTGCTCGGCATCGAGTCCGGCAAGCGCGCGGTGGAGGACGCCCGGCACAACCTGGCCTCGTTCGACCGCGTCCGGATCGAGCAGGGCAAGGTCGAGGCGGTCCTGCCGCGGACCGGCATCACCGAGGTCGACCTGATCGTCCTCGACCCGCCGCGGGCCGGCGCCGGCAAGAAGACGGTCGCCCAGCTGACCGCCCTCGGCGCCCGCCGCATCGCCTACGTCGCCTGCGACCCGGCCGCGCTGGCCCGGGACCTGGGGTACTTCAAGGAGGGCGGGTACCGGGTGCGGTCGCTGCGCGCGTTCGATCTGTTTCCGATGACGCATCACGTGGAGTGCGTGGCGGTTCTGGAGCCTGCGGACAAGGGCGCCTGACCCGCGGTTTCCCGCTGGGGGTCAGCCCCGGTCCCGGGCTGCCGCGAGGTCCGCGGCCGTCCAAGCCATCGCGATGGCCCCGTCGAGCACGGCGCGGTCCGCGGTCGGGGTGACGCAGGCTGCCGTGAACTCGCGTTGGTGGTTGACCGCCGGGGCGCAGTCCAGGCCCAGCATGGGGTGGATGGTGGGGACGGCGTGGGAGACGTTGCCCATGTCGGTGGCGGCTCCGGCGGTGGCGCCGTCGTGGAAGGTGCGGCCGAGGGTCTCGGCGTTCGCGCGGTACAGGGCCAGCAGTGTGGGGTCGGGGCGCAGGTCGGCGTAGTCGGGGCCGACGGGGCTCACCGTCAGTTCGCAGCCGGTGGCCAGCGCTCCGGCTTCGAAGCAGCGCGTCACCCGGGCCTTGAGGGGCGTGAGCGCTTCCAGGGTGTCCGAGCGGACGATCCAGCGGCCCCGGCTGGACTCCGGGATGACGTTCGCCGCGCTGCCGGCCTCGGTGACGATGCCCTGGATGCGGTCCGTGCTGGTTGTTTGCTGGCGCAGCAGGCCTATGGCCACCTGCGCGACTGTCATGGCGTCGGCGGCGTTCACGCCTCGCTCGGGGTAGGCGCCCGCGTGCGCGGGCGTGCCCCGGTAGCCGATGTCGAACTGGGAGACCGCGGTGCCGGGCATCGCGTCCGTCTCGGCAGCCGCGGGGTGCACCATCATGGCGGCGTCCACTCCGTCGAACGCTCCGCGGTCGAGCATCAGTACCTTGCCGCCGCCGCCTTCCTCGGCCGGTGTCCCGAGCACGGTGACCGTCAGGCCGAGGTCGTCGGCGAGTGCGGCCAGGCCGATTCCGGCGCCCACCGCGGCGGCGGCGATGATGTTGTGCCCGCAGGCGTGGCCGATCTCCGGCAGCGCGTCGTACTCCGCGCAGAGGGCGACGTGCAGCGGGCCGGAGCCCACGGTGGCGCGGACCGCGGTGGGCAGGCCGTAGCAGCCGTGCTCGACGTCGAAGCCGGCTGCGCTCAGCCGCTCGGCGACCCAGCCGCTGGCGCGGACCTCTTCGAAGGCCTGTTCCGGGTGGGCGTGGATGCGATGGGACAGGTCGAGCAGTTCGCGCTCCGCACTCCGGATGCGCTTCTGGACGACGGTTTTGGCGGCGGTGTGGGGATTCATGGGCGTAGACCTCATGACGCGGGCTCGGCGGCGATGTGGACGGAGGAGGGGCGGGTCGCGGCGTCGTAGGCCGCGCTCGCACCGGTGGCGCCCAGGCCGCTGTCCCCGGCCGGTTCGTAGAGCCGCTCGGGGCCGCCGCCCTGCCACTGGTTGACCCAGACGACGCCCGCGGGGATCCGGGCGGCCGCGGCCACATGGCCGGGGTCGCGGGTGTAGACGGTGGCGGCGAGGCCGAAGCGGGAGCGGGCGGCGCGTTCGAGCCCTTTCTCGAAGGAGGGGACGACCACGACGGGGGCGAGCGGTCCGAAGGTCTCCTCGGTCATCACCAGCATCGACTCGTCGACGCCGGTCAGCACCGTGGCCGGGTAGAAGAAGCCCTTGCCGGCCGGCTCCACTCCTCCCGTACGGACCGTCGCACCGCGTTCGACGGCATCGGCGACGTGCCGGCGGACCGTGTCGCGCTGCCGCTCGTCGACCAGGGGCCCCATCATGACGCCAGCGTCGCGTCCGTCGCCGACGGTGTACGTCCCCGCTGCCTTCACCAGCGCCTCGACGAACTCGTCGGCGATGTCCTGATGCACGTATATGCGCTCCATCGACGTACAGATCTGCCCGGTGTTGATGAAGGCGCCGAACGCCACCGCGGTCGCCGTCGCGACGGGGTCGACATCGGCGTCGACGACGACGGGGTCCTTGCCGCCGAGTTCGAGGACGGCGCGGTGCAGCAGCGCGCCTGTCTCCGCACCGACCTTCTTGCCGGCCGCCACGGATCCGGTGAAGTGCACGAGCTGGATGTCCGCATGCTCGGCCAGCGGTGCTCCGGCACGCGCGTCGCCGAGGACGAGGTTGACCACGCCGGGCGGGAGGTCGAGCAGTTCGAAGAGACGTACGGCCGACAACGGCGAACGTTCGGACGGTTTCACGACCACGGTGTTGCCTGCGGCCAGCAGCGGGCCGAGCGCGCCCAGCACCATCGCGACGGGGAAGTTCCACGGCGTGATCACCGCGGTGGCCCCGAGCGGATGGCGCACGATCCGCGTGGCGCTGCCGTCGGGGTGGCTGACCGTCTCCTCGAAGGCGTACGACAGTGCCTGGGCGGCGGACGCCTTGAGGCCGGCGACCGCCCCGTCGATGAACATGCGGCCGACACCGACGGGCTTGCCCATCTCCCGGCACTCCAGACCGGCGAGTTCGTCCGCGTGGGCGGCGACCGCGTCGGCCCACGCGGAGATGCGCGCGACGCGTTCGGTCACGGGCAGCGCCGCCCACGCGGGCTGCGCCCGCACCGCCGCCGCCACGGCCCGGTCCACGTCGGCCCGGCAGCCGCCGGGCACGCGGGCGACGACCTCCTCGGTCGCCGGGTCGACGACGTCGAGCAGCGTGTCCTCGAAGGAGTCCTCCCAGACCCCGCCGGTCAGGTGCTGCAAGGTGTTCATCGGGAGTCTCCTTCAAGTGGCATGCAGGCGGGCGGAATTGATCAGCCATCAGGTCATGCGGTCCGCCATGAGTTCGCCCGCCATGATCGTGGCCAGGTTGGTGTTGGCCCGGGGCACGGACGGGAAGACCGAGGCGTCGACCACGCGCAGGCCCTCGACGCCGAGGACGCGGCAGTCGCTGTCCACGACGGTGCCGGGGGCGTCGGCCTGGCCCATGCGGCAGGTGCTGGTGCCGTGCTGCGCGTCCACGACCGTCCTCAGCAGGTGGTCGTCGAGGCCGCTGTCGCTGTCCAGGACGGCGAACAGTGCCGCGTTCTCCGCATCCAGCGAGCCTTCCGTGATCGCCGCCGTCTCGGGGCGGCGCGCCAGGTCGACGAGGGCCCGAATGCCGTGGCGCATGCGCCGGAGGTCCCGTTCGTCGGACAGCATCCGCTGCCGCACCAGCGGCTGGTCGGAGGGGTCGGTGGACGCCAGCGTCAGCTCGCCCCGGGAGTGGTTCCGGTTCAGCCAGACGCCGAACGCGCCGGAGGCGGTGGTCGTCGACGCGGTGGCCATCGCCAGCACGTTCTGGTTGAGCGAGACGAACATCAGGTCGTCGACGGGGGCGTCGTCGCCGCTGGTCCACCGGACGCAGACGTTGGTGTGCCGGTCGTGCGGCGACTTGACCGCCGCCGACTCCCGCAGCGGGATCGACACCAGCGCCATCGGGTGGTCCTGCATGCCCCGGCCCACCGGCAGGTCGTGGCGTACGTCGATGCCGAGCGCGCGCAGGTGGGACGCGGGGCCGATGCCCGAGCGCATGAGGATGGCGGGGGAGTGGATGACGCCCGCGCTGAGCACGACCGTGTCGGCGCGTTCGGTCGTCACCCGCCCGTCGACGAGCAGGCGGACGCCCACGGCCCGGTCCCCGGCGAAGACCACCTGGTCCACCAGGGCGTCCCCCAGCACCGTCAGCGTGCTCAACTCCCGCGCCTGCTCCAGGTATCCGTCGTTGACCGTCACCCGGCGCCCGCCGCGCGAATTGATCGGATAGGGCGAAACCCCGTGCGCTGAAGGAGCGTTGACATCCTCAGCCCAGCCGTGACCCGCCGCGAGGGCGGAGCGGGACAGGGCGGTGTCGACGCCGCCCCACGCGTCCTGCGGTGTCCGGTGGATCGGCGTCGGCCCGCCGCGGCCGTGGTACGGCTCGTCACCGAACTGCTCGTCGTCCTCCAGTTTCGCGAAGTACGGCAGGACGTCCGCCGGGGACCAGCCCGTGCAGCCGAGGCCGCTCCAGTCCTCGAAGTCCGCCATCGGGGGCCGGATCGCGATCTGTCCGTTGACCGACGAACTGCCGCCGACGCCCCTGCCGCGCCAGTACGGCGCCTGCGTCTGCGCGTCGGTGCGCGAGGAATTCAGGCCCGCCCACAGCAGCCCCTCCGACGCGGTGGGGTCCATCAGCGCCACCGCCGGATTGGGGGAGCGCCACGCCTCGTGCATCCGCGCCGAGCGGTAGTCGGGGCCGGCCTCCACGAGGAGTACGCGCCTGCCCTTCTCCGCGGAGCGCACCGCGAGCGCGGCGCCCGCGGAACCCGCCCCCACCACAATGACATCCCAGCTCGTGCTCGTCATGGCTCTTCTCCCGCGTAGGGCGATCCGACGTGGCCTAGGTATCGGGCCGGAGAGCTTGTAATATCGACCCCATAGAGAGTTCAGTCAAGACTGAATGTTCATTTTCTACTGACTTCCGGGGAGCTCCGTGTCCGAGGCGGCCGAGCACGGCACAGAAAACGCGCCCGATGCGCTGGTCGAGGAGTTCGGTATCCACGTCGGCAGGGCCATGGGCTGGCCGCGCATGGCCGGGCGCGCGGGGGGACTGCTGATGATGAGCGGCAGGCCGCTGACCCTCGCCCAGCTCCAGGAGGCCCTGGGCGCCAGCAAGGGATCGGCCTCGGAGACCACCCGGCTGCTCATCGCGAACGGCACCGTGGAGCGGTACAAGGAGCCCGGAACGCGGCACTTCGTGTACCGGTGGCGCGACGACGCCTGGGTCGGCTGCCTGAAACACATGGTGACCGCGACGACGGAGCTGCGCGGACTCGCGGAGCGCGCACAGGAGCGCGGCGCCGGCCTCTCCGAGGAGCAGCGTGGGCGGCTGGGCGACATGCACTCCTACTACCAATTCATGGTGGAGCGCCTCGAGTTGATGCTGACGGAGTACACGGCGGCCTGGGAGGCGAGCAAGGACCGGCCGTGACGGCCCCCGGAAGCCCGCCCCTGGCCCGGTCACCCCCGGTGTCCGGGCCCGGACCCGCTCGACATGAGAGATCGCCCGCCCGGCCGCACCATGGGAACAGACATGGTGTCGAACCAGCCCACTGAACCGCTGGGAGGCTGATGTGGTCATGGAGCGATCCGAGCAACGTGCTGTCGTCGCCGAATTCCTCGGCACTCTGCTACTGGTGTTCTTCGCCGTCGGCTCGGTGGTCATCGGCCTGAAGTTCATGGGCACCCTGGGCGTCGCCCTCGCCTTCGGATTCACCCTGCTCGCCCTCGCCTACGCCATCGGCCCGATCTCGGGCTGTCACGTCAATCCGGCGGTGACCCTCGCGATGCTCGCGGCGGGCCGGATCAACGTACGAAGGGCGGTGCTGTACTGGATCGCCCAGTTCGTCGGTGCGATCGCCGGAGCCGCGCTGCTGTACTGGCTGGTCCAGTCGATCCCGGGCCTGGAGACCAGCGGAGCCTTCGGCTCGAACGGCTACGGCAGCCGCTCCGACGTCGGTATCAGCGGTGGCGGCGCCTTCCTCGCCGAGACCGTGCTGACCTTCCTCCTCGCGTACGTCGTCCTGGCCGTGACCAGCAAGGTCGCGGTGGTCGGGTTCGACGGGCTGCCGATCGGCCTGGCGCTCGGCGTCATCCACATCGTCGGCATCCCGCTGACCGGCACCTCCGTGAACCCCGCACGTTCGCTCGGCCCGGCGCTCTTCGCGGGCGGGCAGGCCCTGTCGCAGCTGTGGCTGTTCATCGTGGCGCCGCTGGTCGGCGGGCTGCTCGCGGCCCTGGTCATCCGCCTCACCCACCCGGCGGACGAGCCCCGCGTGACCGCGGACGTTGCCTGAGGCCGTGCCGTCCGCGACCATGGCCCGTATGCCTACGTGGACCATCAAGCCCGAACCTGTCACCGGCCCGGCTGTCGACGACGTGATGCGGCAGTACTTCACGGAGATGGGGCAGCGGGTTCTCGGGCACTCGGGCACGGAGGCCCAGCTCGAGGCGGTGCTCGCCGAGGACCCGCATCAGGAACTCGGCCCGCCCGACGGCGAGTTCCTCGTCGCGCGCGGTGAACAAGGCGAGTTCCTGGGGTGTGCGGGGTGCAGGCTGATCGGCCGTACCCCGAGGACCGCGGAACTCAAGCGGATGTACGTGCACCCCGCCGGGCGGGGAGCAGGGCTGGGCCGGGGTCTGCTGCTCGCCGTCGAGGAGGCCGCCAGGCGGCTCGGCGCCGTGCGCGTCGTGTGCGAGACCAACAGTCAACTCACCGAGGCGCGGGCCCTGTACACGCGGTGCGGTTACGAGGAGATTCCGCCGTACGAAGGTCATGGCAAGGCGGATCACTGGTACGCGAAGGCTCTCGCGTAGCGCGTCCAACCGGGCCGGTGACCGGCGGGCGGTACACCGTGGTGGCCGCCGCCGTCACCCGCTGAGGCCGAAGACGCGCGCGGACGTCACTTGGTGGTGTGCGTGGGGTAGACCTGAACGTCCGTGTAGGCGCCCTTGATGGCACCGGCGCCCGTGGGCCACGGGAGGGTGACGGTGTGCGTCTCGTTCGGGGGCGTCACGAGGATGGCGGTCGGGGACGACAGGCTGTTGCCGCTGCTGTCGATGGTGTAGGCGAGGTCGAAGACGGCGGCGTCGCCGGGCTTCAGGGTGGTGATGCGGGGCTGGGCCCGGCCGCGCTCGATGGGGTTCGAGGTGTGGTCGGCGTCCTTGATGTCGACGCCCGCGAAGCCCGTCGCCGAGCAGGTCGTCGAACCCCGGTTGATCATCGTGATGTTGATCCTGCCCTCGCCCCCGCCGGGCGCGGCGTCCGCGGCGTCTATCGCCAGGTCCTCCGACTTGCAGAACGTGACCTTGCTGCCGGTCTGCGTCGTGCCGTTCGCGGTCGTTCCCGTGCCCTTCCCGGAGCCCGACGTCGAGCTGCCGGCCTCGGAGCCGCCCGAGCCCGAACCGTCCGACGACTGCGAGCCGCTGTCCGAGGACGAGGAGGACGAGGAGGAGCCGGTCGAGGAGGACGGTGCGGAGGAGGAGTCCTTGGCGGACGCGTTCGTGCCGGAGTCGTCGCCGCCACAGGCGGTGAGCGAGAAGGCGGCGGTGACGGTGACGGCGGCGAGAGCGGTGATGCGGATGGACTTCACGGTGTTCCCCCAGAAGTAGCGCTGTGCGGTCGGTCTGAAATATTTGTATCTCGCACCGAGTCACAGGCTGTCCCCTGCCGGGTCTTCGTTCTGTCACAGGGAGATCGGCTTCACGGACCGAGCGGCAGCGCCGCCGATTCCCGCCAGCCGTCGGCCGTCAGGGTGACCACGTGCAGCGCGGTCAGCTCCGTACTGATCGGCAGCAGGGCCACGGCGCGCTCGGCGACGGCCGCCGCGGTGGGCGCGTCGGCGTCCAGGGCCACCGTGAGATGCACGGGCGGATTCGGGCCGAACCGGCCGCCGTACGGCACGTGGGCCGGATACGCGGCCCGCACCGCGGTGGCCGCGGCCCGCAGTTCGGGCACCGCGACCGCGACGAAACCGTCGTGCCGCTCCACCTCGGTCAGCCGGATCCGGATCGGACCGGCCGGCAGTACGGCCCGCAACCGCTCCAGTTCCGAGCCGTCGACCTGGTCGGCGGGCAGCCACGGGTAGAGCAGCGCGGCGTGCGCCGGCACGCCGGGCCGCACCACCCGTGGGTCCACCTCGGCGGCCAGCGTCAGCAGCGGCTGCGCCCGCGGCACCATCGCCAGTACCGCCGTCGTTCCCAACTGGGGCATCGTTCGTCCGTTCGCGCGTGGTTCAGAGTCCGGGCACGGTGACCGGCAGAGCCATGATCGCGGCTTCCCGGACGGGCCGTCGCGCCTCTTCGAAGAAGTCGGGCGCCGTGCAGGCGAACAGGGTCCTGCGCTGCGCGCCGCCCAGCGCGCACGCGTAGACATTGGTGCCGGGCCGGATCTCGTCCGTGACCGTTCCGCCCTCGGTCACCCGCAGCAGGCGCGCACCGATGGCGTCCGCGATCCACAGGCCGCCCTCGGCGTCCAGGCACGCGCCGTCGCCGCTGACCACCAGCTGCGTCACCAGGCCGGCGAACTCGCGCTCGGTCGGAAGGTCGCCGAACTCGGCCCACACGCGCCGGTTCCGGAGCTGTCCGTCCTCACCGATGTCGAAGGCGGTGACCCGGTTGCCGAACGTCTCGTTCACGAGCAGCACCCGGTCCGGGGTGATCACCATGCCGTTGGGGAACCACAGGTCGGTGGCGGCCTCGGTGACACCGCCGTCCGGGTCCACGCGGTAGAGGGCGGCGGGGGCGAGTGGTGCGCCGCCCATCAGGTCGAACCCGAAACTCCCCACCCAGGCCCGGCCGTCGGCGTCGACCACCATGTCATTGGCGTGACCCTGCATCCGGTCGCCGAGGTCGGCGTGCACCGACAGCTTCCCGTCCGGCTCGCGGCGCAGGATCCGCGCGTCGCGCATGGACACGATCAGCATCCGCCCGTCGGGCAACCAGCCGAGTCCGGAGGGCTGTTGGTCGACCGTTGCCTCCACGCGTATGTCCGAGCCGTCCTCGGTCGCCGAGAAGACCTGGTCCTGGTAGAAGTCCGAGAACCACAGCCGGTCCTCGCGCCAGCGCGGCGACTCGGTGAAGGCGAATCCTGAGAGCACGGGAGTGGGCTGGGACATGCGGCTCCTCTTCGTCCAATGCGTCGAACATTGCGTCGATCGTGCAATGCGTCGGCCGATGAGTCGAGGGGTGCGCCGAGTCGAGAGGTACGGAGAGCCTGCGGGCGCGGGGAGCCGTTCGCTAGGGTGCGGGCCGCTGCTCGCCCGGGCTGACCAGGCCGGTCTCGTAAGCGGCGACGACGGCCTGCACGCGGTCGCGGAGCTGGAGCTTGCCGAGGACGCGGGTGACGTGGGTCTTGACGGTGGTCTCGGCGAGATGGAGACGGGCGGCGAGTTCGGCGTTGCTCAGGCCCTGCGCGAGGAGGCGCAGCACGTCGAGTTCGCGGGGCGTCAGCGTGGCCAGATCGCGGTGGACGGTGGCGGTCTCGGCGTCCCGGCGGGCGTGGCGCTCGACGAGGCGGCGCGTGATGGCCGGGGCGAGCAGCGCGTCACCGGTGCGGACCAGCCGGACGGCCGCGGTCAGGTGTTCCGGGGTGACGTCCTTGAGGAGGAAGCCGCTGGCCCCGGCGGACAGGGCCCCGTACACGAGGTGGTCGAGGTCGAAGGTGGTCAGGATGATCACCCGGGGTTCGCCGGCCGCGCCGGTGAGGATGCGTCGGGTGGCCTCCAGGCCGTCGAGGTCCGGCATCCGGATGTCCATGAGGACGACGTCGGGCCGGGTGCGGCGGACGGCGTCCACGGCCTCGTGCCCGTCGGCGGCCTCGGCGACCACGTCGATGCCGTCGGCGGTGAGGATCATCCGGAACCCGGTGCGGACCAGGGCCTGGTCGTCGGCGACGACGACGCGGAGCGGGGCGGTCATGAACTCTCCGTACGGGCCAGGGGGATGAGGGCTTCGACGCGGTAGCCGCCCTCGGGGCGCGGGCCGGTGCGCAGGGTGCCACCGTAGACGGCGAGCCGTTCGCGCAGGCCGATCAGCCCGAGGCCGTTCCCCGCCGACGCGGAGGCGTCCGGGGTGCCGCCGGTGTCGGTGATCTCGATGCGCAGGGTGTCGGGAGCGTGGTCGACGCGCACGGTCGCGGTGGCGCCGCGCGCGTGCTTCACGGTGTTCGTCAGGGCCTCCTGCACGATCCGGTACGCGGCGAGGCCCATCCCGGACGGCACCGGGTCGGACCGCCCGGTGCTGGTGAGGGTGACATCGAGGCCCGCGTCCCGTACCCCGCCGACCAGTTCGGGGATCCGGTCCAGGCCGGGCTGCGGAGCGAGGTCCACGGTGCCGGCCGGGTCGGAGTCCTCGGCGTTCATCGTCAACAGGCCCATGGTGTGCCGCAGTTCGGCCAGCGCGGCCCGGCCGCCCGCCTCGACGGCGAGCAGCGCCTCGCGGGCCAGCTCGGGGGAGGCGTCCATGACCTTGCGGGCGGCGCCCGCCTGGATGGTCATCATGCTGACGTTGTGGGTGACCACGTCGTGCAACTCGGCGGCGATGCGCGCCCGTTCGCGTTCGGCCGCGCGGCGCAGCTCAACTGCTCGTTCGCGTTCGAGGGCGGCGAGCCGCTCGCGGCCGGCGTCGGCGCGCAGCCGCCAGGAGCGCAGCCCGTTGGCGGCGAACACTAGAGGGACGAGGACCCACAGGGCGACGTACTTGTCGGGGATGTGCGGCAGGTCGGTGTTCCCGGTGCTGCTCAGCACCCCGATGGCCACCGCCAGGCTCGACAGGGTGGCGGTCCGGTAGGGGCTGTATGCGGCAGCGCTGTACGCGGCGATGATCCCCTGGTAGATCGCGAGCCGCGACGGCGCCTCCTGCGCGAAGATCCCGGCGGTGGCGGTGACCACCCAGAGCACGGCCAGCGGATAGCGGCGGCGCAGTACGAGCGCGGCCGACGTGACGACGGCGACGGCGACCCAGCCCAGCCAGCGGTGCGACCCGGTCCGGCTGACCACGATGCCCACACCGTCGACGACCCGCACGACCTCGCTGCCGCCCGGGGCATCCGCTCCGTACCAGGCCATGGTCACCCCGACGACGGCCGCGAGGACGGAGTCGAAGACCAGGGCGGCACGTCCGGGCCGGGGCAGCGGACCCGACGGGCGCAGGAGCGCCGCGGTCAGCTGTGCCAGCCGGGCGGACAGCAGCACCCGTGCACGGGTGGGGATCGACGGCGGTTCGAGCGTCACCGGCTCATTGTCATGGACCGGGCCGCGCCACCGCCTCCTCCCTGCCGCCCCACCTCACCGACCCCGTACACCTCACGACTACTTCTCACGGACGACCCCGCGCGAAATGGCTCCTGAGCAGTACGGCAAGGGGTTCCGGCGGCCGAGGCGCCCGCGGCACCGGCCCGCCTAGCGTCGGCCGGGCCGGTCACGCGGGCCCCGACCAAGGGTCCGGAGCCTCCACCGCGAGGGTGCCCGGCGCCGGACCCGGTCGACCCCAGGGAGTACGTACATGACCACGCCGTTGATCGAAGTGCGCGGTGTGAGCCGCAGTTACGACGACGGGCCGCCCGCCCTGCGCGACGCGTCGCTGACCGTCGGGGCGGGGGAGAGCGTCGCGCTCCTCGGACCGTCCGGCAGCGGCAAGTCCACCCTGCTCAACCTGCTCGCGGGCCTCGACCGGCCGGACGCGGGCACGGTCACGGTCGACGGGACACGGGTGGACCGGCTCGGTGAGGCGGCGGCCGCCCGATACCGGCGCGCCACGGTCGGCATGATCTTCCAGTTCTTCCATCTCCTCGACGATCTGACGGTCGTCGACAACGTGCTGCTCCCGGCCCAGCTGGCCGGCACCCTGCCGCGCGCCGAGGCCCGGCGGCGCGCCGACGAACTCCTGGAACGGCTCGGGATCGACCGGCACGCCCGCGCCCACCCCGGCCGGCTCTCCGGCGGCGAGCGGCAACGGGTCGCGGTCGCCCGCGCGTTGATGAACCGGCCGCCCCTGCTGCTCGCCGACGAACCCACGGGCGCCCTCGACAGCGCGTCCGGCGACGACGTGGGCCGGCTGCTCACCGAACTCAACAAGGACGGCCAGACGGTGGTCCTGGTGACGCACGACCTGGCGCTCGCACAGGCGTGCGCGACACGGACCGTACGGATCGCGGACGGCCGGACCACCGCGCAGAGCGAACCGGAGCCGGTCCGATGAGCGCTCCCGGAGGACGGGCGAGCGTTCCGAAACCACGGATCAGCGGGAAGCGGCGTACCCGCGAGGGCGGCGCGCTCGGCCGTGTCGTGCGCTCGGGGACGGGCCGTCGGCGGGCCCAGACGCTGGTGATCGCGCTGGCCACCATGGTGGCCGTGGCCTCGGCCGTCCTCGGCGGCTCCCTCCTGACGGCGTCGGGCGCACCCTTCGACGACGCCTTCGCCCGGCAGCACGGCGCCCATCTGTCCGCGCGGTTCGACGCGACCGCCACCACGGAGCGGGCGCTGGCGCGGACCGCGCGGGCCGCCGGGGTCGAGGCGGCGTCCGGCCCGTTCCGTACGGTGTCCGCGACCCCGCAGACCGAGGAGGGCCAGGAACTGTCGACGCTGTCGGTCGTGGGCCGGGCCACTCCCGGCGGGACGGTCGACGCCCTCGCCCTCACCGAGGGGCGCTGGGCCGAGCGGCCCGGCGAGATCGTGCTCTCCGCGGACGGGGGGATCTTCCCCGACCTGGGCGGCAAGCTGACCTTCGCCGCGCTGCCCGGCAGCCCCGCGCTCACCGTCGTCGGCGTGGCCCGCTCGGCGACCCGCACCGCCGACGCCTGGGTGCTGCCCGCCGAGGTGGCCGCGCTGACGGCTCCGCACGCCGCGGCCGGTTACCAGATGCTGTACCGCCTCACCTCGGCGGACACCGCGGCGCGGGTGGCCGAGGGGCGTGCCGCGATCACCGCGCGCGTTCCCGACGGGGCGCTGACCGGAGCGCAGTCCTGGCTGACCGTGCGCAAGAACGCCGAGCGGGACACCGCGCTGTTCGTGCCGTTCCTCGTCGCGTTCGGCGTGCTCGGCCTGGTGATGTCGGTGCTGATCGTCGGCCATGTGGTGAGCGGCGCGGTCGGGGCCGGACAGCGGCGCATCGGCATCCTCAAGGCGGTCGGGTTCACCCCCGGCCAGGTCGTACGGGCCTACGTCGCCCAGGCGTTGATCCCGGCGGCGACCGGCACGGCCCTGGGCGTCGTCGCCGGCCATCTGCTGGTGATCCCCGTCCTGGCGGAGGCCGCCGACGCGTACGGCACGACTCCGTCGGGTGTCGCGCCCCTGGTGGACGCCACGGTGATCCCCGGGGCCCTCGCCGCGGTCGCCCTGACCGCGTGGGCCGGCGCCTGGCGGGCCGGGCGCCTGCGCACCGTCGACGCCCTGGCTCTCGGCCACGGGCCCGCCTCGGCGCGCGGCCGGCGTGCGGCCCGCCTCGCCGCCCGGCTCCCGCTGCCGAGGCCGGTCGGTCTGGGACTCGCCAGACCCTTCGCCCGGCCCGCCCGCGCGGCCGCGATGGCCACGGCCGTGGTGTTCGGCACCGCCGCCGTCACCTTCGCGGTCGGCCTGGGAGCGTCGCTCGGCGAGGTGACCGAGGCGCGGGCGCACGACACCGCCGACGTGAGCATCGACCCGCACGCCCCGCCCGCCGGTCTCCCGCCGGTCCCCGACGCCGGGGCGGAGGCGAAGGCCCGGGCGGCGGCCGACGCGCTCGCGAAGGCCGACCCCGCCGCCCTCGGCGCGGTCATCGAGAAGCAGCCGGGCACCCGCGCGCACTACGGGCAGGCGACCGGGCAGGCGACCATCGACGGGGTCAGCGGCTCCACCGATGTCATCGCCTTCGACGGCGACGCCTCCTGGGCGGGCTACGCGCAGGTCGCCGGCCGCTGGATCCGGGCGTCCGGCGAGGCCGTCGTCCCGACCGCGTTCCTGACCACCACCGGCGCCGCCATCGGCGACACGGTCACCCTCGACCACCAGGGAACACCGGTCGAGATCCGCGTCGTCGGCACGATCCTGGAGACCCACAACGACGGCATGGAGGTCTTCACCGACCTCAGTACGTTCACCACGGCCGGCGTCGACCTGACACCGACCGGCCACTTCATCGCCCTGCGGCCCGGCACCGACCGCACCGCCTACCTCGACGCGCTCAACTCCGGCCTCGCACCACTGCATCTCACCGCCGCCCCACCGGTCCCGGCGAACGGCGGCGACCAGGTCGTCGCCCTCAACTCCCTGACAGCGCTGCTCACCGCGCTCCTCGTCGCCGTCGCCGCCCTGGGCGTCCTCAACGGGGTCCTGCTCGACACCCGGGAACGGGCCCGCGAGACGGGCATCCACAAGGCGCTCGGCATGACCCCGCGGCAGACCCTCGTCACGATCGTCACGTCGGTCGTCCTGACCGGTCTGCTCGGCGGCGCCCTGGGCGTACCCCTCGGCGTGGCCCTGCACCACGTGATCGTGCCGGCCATGGGCGGCAGCGCCGGCATCGGCCTGCCCGCCTCCGTCATAGACGTCTACGCACCGGCCGGCCTGGCCCTGCTCGTCCTCGGCGGCCTGCTCATCGCGGTCCTCGGCGCCCTGCTCCCGGCCACCCGGACTGCCCGGGGACGGACGGTCGTGGCCCTGCGGGCGGAGTGACGGCGACGCCCGGGGGGCCGCCTCAGGCGTCGGTGATGGTGACGTTCCAGCCCATCCTCCGGAGCCGCTGCTGCGTCGCCACCGTCAGTTCGTGGTACGGGCCGAGCGTGCGCGCGTACCGCTTGAAGATGTCGAGGAGCAGCAGTCCGGCCTCCTGCCGGTGGCCGAGGGCGTGCAGCGCGGCCACCAGGTTGCCGCCGATGTCGAGGGTCCGCGGATCGTCCGGGCCCAGGGCCTCCTGAAAGCCGGTGTACGCGCGGTCGAGCAGGGCGTGGCCCGCCTGCTGGTCGCCCGCCGCGAACAGCAGGGCCCCCAGGAGCGAGACGGTGTCCAAGGAGTCGGGGTGCACGGGCCCCAGCACCGCGTCGCGCCGTTCCAGGGTGTCCGCGACGAGGGCGGTCCCCTCTTCCCGCTCGTCGCCCATCGCCAGGACCGCGCCGAGGTTGTGCGCGTGGGCGAGCGTCTCCGGGGCGTCGGCCCCGAAGAGGCGTACAGAACGCTCGTACGCCTCCCGGCTCATCGCCTCCGCCTCGGGCAGCAGGTTCCGCTCGAACAGGGTGTGTCCCAGGGCGCCGTACAGGGCGAGTGTCTCCGGATCCCCGGGGCCGAGATGACGTTCGTAGGCGGTGAGCAGCTCCCGCATCGCCGGCTCCGCCTCCTCGTATCTCCCGCTGTCCACCAACTCCATGGCAAGCTCCTGGAGTTCGACGATCTCCGGCGGCAGCTCCGGGGCGCCCTCGCCGGACGGTTCGTGCTGCGGGTGTTGCGCGTGCATGGGTGTCGGCCCTCTCCTCGTCGTGGTGGATCAGGTCCCTGAGTGCACGAACGGCGCCCAGACCCGCGGCGGATGGCCGGCCCGGCGCAGCTCCCGGACCGCCTCGTACAGGGCCTGGGCCGCCCCCGTGGTGTCCAGGGCCCCGTCGCGGGCGAGCGTCGCGTAAAGGTGCGCCGTCACCTCGGCCGCCGTGGTGGCGCCCACGGACCACAGGGTGCCGACGATCTGCCGCCAGCCGGCGTACTGGAACGCGCTGGTGACGGCCACGGCCTCGTCGGGGACCCCGGCCCCGCCCAGAGCGGTCTGGCACGCCGAGAGGAAGACGAAGTCGCCGTGGGCGAACCGGTCGGACCGCAGGTCGGCCACGGTCAGCACCGCGTCGTGCAGCACCACGCCGCCCTGCGACGGCCGCGTCAGATCCTGGCCGCCGTGACAGCTCAGGTGCGCCCAGCGGTGGGCGCGCAGAGCGTCCCGTACGGCCTGGCGGGTCGCGTCGGCGCCGCGCAGGACCGTCGTGGCGGGCACCGCCGTACTCAACGCGGCCAGTTCGTCGTCCACTTGCGGGAGGGGAGCATGGCCGGGGGTCGTCGGCAGCCCCACTGCCAGCATCCGGTCACCCGGCGCGGCGGGCCGGGCGTCGGCCCGGCTGTCGAGCAGCGCGCGCAGGGTGGGCGTGTACGAAGGCGTCACCCGGTCCTGGACGCACGCCCCGGCGGGTGCGGCCCTGCCGTCGGGTCCCAGGAGACCGGCGGCGTGCAGCGGCAGCAGCGCCAGATGGCCCGTGGGGCACCACCACAGCCGGGGGCGGGGCGCGCCGCCGACGGGCTCGGCGGTCAACTCCAGCGCTCGCAAGGGGGGTTCCACGATGTCCCGCCACAGCCAGCCGAGCGTGCGGGTGACGATGAGATTGAGCGTGACCTGCGCCAGCGCGTCGCGGGACCCGGCCTCGTACTGCTGAAGTGCCCGCAGATAGCGGTCCGTTCGGATCAGGAGCTCCGTGTGGTCCACGCTCAGCGGGACCGGCAGGGTGGCGGTCGTGGAGACGATCAGGGCGTCGGTGCGCCACTGGCTCGACACCACCAGGACGACGGGACCGTCGGCGGCGGCCCGGCGCAGCTCCCCGATGCCCGCCGGACGCCGGAAGCCCGCGAAGCCGGGCACCGCTCTGATGCGGGCGACGAGGTCCTCGCGCTCGGCGGCCAGCGTCGGGCGCCGGTCGGCGATCCGGCCCCACCACTGCTCGGCGGCGCCCGCCTCGTACGGGGCGTTCAGCTCCCGCTCGACGGACGTCAGCCGCTCGGCCAGGTCCGGCCGTACGTCGTGCAGCGCGCCCAGTTCCGTACGGGAGTCGAGCAGTTGGGACCACAGCACGCCGCGGCCCTGCTCCAGCAGCTCCACCGCCCGGTCCGGGTCGCCCGCGGCGATCGCACAGCTCGCCGCCTCCCCGGCCAGCCCGCTCCAGCGGGTGAGCAACTCCTCCTGCGCCCGCGTGTCCTGGGCGGGAGTCACCAGCGACGGCAGTACGTCGAGGGCCTGGGCGTACAGCTCGACGGCCGCCGCCCACGCGCCGCCCCGGCACTCTTCCCGTGCCGCCCGGGCCGCGGCCGAGGCACGTGCCGAGGGCGCTGTAGCGGGGTCGGTGAGGAGTCCCTGCCACAGGGCCAGGGCGCGCTCGGTCTCCGCGGCGCCGCCCAACTCGGCCAGCAGCGCGGCGAGAAGCAGCAGCGCGTCGGCCCGCCGCGGGTGCCGCGGTGGTGTCACCCGCACGGCGCGCTCACCGAGTTCGAGGGCCCGGTCGGCGTCCTCGCGCCGGCCGTGGAGGTGGAAGAGGCTGTACGCGAGCGAGCTGAGGCCGAGGAGATGGCCGCCCAGATCCGGGTGGTGCGGGGCGGACCGCTCGACGGCGCGCAGCCGGTACTCGTACGCCTCCGTGATGTCGGCGAGCACGGCCGGGTCCGGCGCGGTCCCGGACTCCCGCATCCGCTGCCACTGGAGCCGTGCCGCGTCGTGGGCGAGGTCGGTGAGGCCGAAGGGTGTCACCTCTCCCGGTGTTCCGGAGCTCCGGGCCACGAGCGCCTCGCCGAGACTCGCGATGTGGGCCGACGCCCCTGGGGAGTCGGGCAGTCGCGGATCCGCCGCCCGGGTGGCGACCGCCGCGCGGAAGGCGTCGACGGCCCGGTCGAGAAAGGAGCGGTCGTGCGTGTGCTCGGACGCGGCGAACAACGCCTGCCCGAAGACGTGCAGATATTCCGCGCGACGGGCGAGGCCGCCCGGTCCCGCGTCCGCCCCCGGGCCCGCCTGAACGGCACGCTCGGCCATGGCGAGGGCGTCGTCCAGATCCCTGGTCTCGCCGGTCTCGTGGAACCGGCTGAGCAGGGCCCGGCTCAGGTCGACCAGACACGGCGCCAGGTCGGGGGAGTTCGGGGGTGTGCTGTCGGCGCCCTTCGTCAGCAGTTCGACGGCCCGGTGCAGCGGGCGCGGGTCCCGGCCGATGAAGAACCGTACGTGGTGGGCCCTGCCGAGACGGCACATACGGCCGGGGAGGCGTCGGTCGGTCCGGGGTGTCCCCGCCACCACCCGCTCCAACTCCTCGACGGCACGGTCCAGTTCGTCCTGGTCGCCGGTCAGTTCGTAACGCCCGATACGGGCTGTGGCGAGCCTCTCCTCGAGCATCGGACGCAGCTGGTCGTCCGATGACGTCCGGCGCACGGCCCGCTCACTGAGCCGGACGGCCTCGGCCCACGCCGAGAGGTCGTCCGTGTACCGCGCCCGGTACTGGAGCGCGGCGCTCAGATTGTCCAGACGGATCGACAGTCTCGGGTCCCAGGTCGCGGTGGCGCGCACCGCGGCCCGTGCCGTCCGCTCCGCCCGGCCGAGATCCGCCGGGTCACCGCGCCGGAAGTACCGCATGTGCAGGGCCAGGCTCAGATTCGACAGATCGCCGACCCGGTACTCGTGGTCCGGTGGGTACGCCTCGACCGTGCCGCCGAGCAGCTCGATCACCTCGTCGAGCTTCTCCACGGCCTCCGCGCCGTCGCCCTCGTCGATCTGCACGTCCTGCAGGAGCCGCGTCGCCCGGCGCCCCCACGGCTCGGGGCCGATCTCGGAGAGGTCGTAGAGGAGGGGGTTGCCGGTCAGCAGGGTGCGCACCTCGTCGGGCACGGTGACCGACTCCGCGTCGCGGACCGCGCCGTAGAGCTTGAGCGCACCCCACAGGTCGTCGACGGGGCCGTCCTGGCCGAGCGCCACCGTGCGCGCCCAGTGCAGTGCGGCCAGCGCGTGCACGGCCTCCACGGTGGTGCCCTGGCCGCTCAGCACGGTCTGCCAGATCCGCCCCGCCGCGGCGAGCGCGCCCGACCTCGTCACCGCGTCCGGGTCACCGGCGCGCTCCCACCGCCGTACCCGCTCCCGTACCGTGTCGACAGCTTCTTCCAGGTCCACGCAACTGCCCCCCGTAGCGATGCGTCCACAACTACCGTAGAAGAAGAGGACGTTCATGACCACGACAGGAAGGCGGGTTGTCGTGCCCACCGTCGAGGAGCGGCTCGCGGCCGGGTGGCTGTGCGCCGCCGCGCCGCGGTTGCGTGCGGGCGCGCTCGGTGACGAGCAGGTGCTGGCCTGGATCGACGCGGCGCTGGCCGCCGTCCGCGACGGGGAACCGGCCGTCCCGGTGTGCCGGAGTCTCGGCTACCCCTCCCGGACGGAACCGGACAAGAACACCCACGAGTTGACCGCTCTCGACGACTTCGGCTTCGACCCGGTGGTCGTCCGCGGCGAGTACCGGTGCCCGACGGGACGCTGCTCGCGCGGCGCGGGGGCGGACGAGTCCGGCCGGGAGCCGCGCTGCCAGGTGGACGACGCCCCGATGGTCCTGCGCGCGAAGCCCTGACGATGAACACGGTCCTGGCGGAGCTGGGCAAGAAGCTCGCCGACCGCTGGATGGGCGCCGTGCTCCTGCCCGGTCTGCTCTTCGTCGCCGCCGCCGTGTGCGGGGTGCTGCTGGGGCACGGATCAGCCCTCGACCGGACGTACCTCAGCGACGAACTCGCCCGCGCCGGAGACCGGTTGGCGGGACGCCCGGCGGCGATCGCCCTCACCGTGACCGGGACCCTGCTGGCCGCCACCGTGTCGGGACTGGCCGTACAGGCGCTCGCGTTCGCCGTGCGGCGGATGCGGGTCTCCCGCCGCCCCCTGCGGCTGGCGCGGTGGCGGCGGGAGCGGGCCCGCGCCGCCACCGGGCGCACCGGCCCGGAGCGTTACCTCCCCGCGCGGATCACCGGCATCGGGGACCGCTTCCGGCTGGTCGACGAACGGGTCGACGCCCAGTACGGGCTTTCGGCGGCCCTGGCCTGGCCCCGGCTGTGGCTGCTCCTGCCGGAGACCACCCGGCCCGTGATCAGTGCCGCGTACAGCCGCTACCAGAGCTCTTCCGAGACCACGGCGTGGGGGCTGCTCGCCGGGGTCCTCGGGCTGTTCTGGTGGCCGGCGCTGCCGGTGGCCGTGGCCCTGGGCCTCGTCGGCCGGCACCGGGGGCGGTCGTCGGGCGCGGCCGTCGCGGACCTGGTCGAGGCCGCCGTCGACATCCACCAGCGGCAACTGGCCGAGGCGCTGGGCGTCGATCTTCCGCACGGCCGGATCACCCCGGCCGAGGGACTGCAGATCAACGGCATGCTCAACAAGAGGGCCTGACCGGGGCGGGCCCCGGACCGGGCCCGGATCGGCGCGGGATCAGACGCCGGTGGTGAGGGAGACCTCGGTGGCCTTGATGAGGGCGGTGACGGGGGAGCCGACGGTCAGTCCCAGGTCGGTGACCGCGTCCTTGGTGACGGCGGCCGTCAGCTCGCCGCCCTCGACGGTGACCTTGACGGTGGCCATCGCGGCTCCGGCGACGATGTCCCGGACCGTGCCGGGCAGCCGGTTGCGGATGGACAGGCCCTCCACCGCGCCCGTGGCGAGCGACACCTCCGTCGACTTGACCAGGGCGCTCACCGCGGAGCCCTCGGCGAGGCCGAGCTCCTTGACGGCGTCGACGGTGATGGCCGAGGTGACGTGCTGACCGCCGTCGAGACGGACCTTGACCGTGGCCATGGCCTCGCCGGTGGTGACCGCCGTGACGGTGCCGGGGATCCGGTTGCGGATGCTGAGGGACATGCGGAACGCCTCACAGGGATCAAAATGGGGTGTTGTGCCGGAGTTCCGGCCGCTGTGAGGCCCACCGTAGCGAGCGTGGGAAAAGTTGTTCCGCCGCTGGTCGCAGCTGCGAGGGCGCGGGCGCGTCCCGGGTCGCATCTCCGGCTCGGGACGGTCCGCGATTCACTCGTCAGGCGGGATAGGCGTGGGTCTGCGCGGCCTTCACCGCCGCCCAGACCTGCCCGCCCGGGTGCAGTCCGAGTTCGGCGGCGGCCACCGTCGTCAGCCCCGCCGCGAGGGACAGCTCACCGGTGAGGTCGGCGCGGATCTGGTCGCCGTGGGTCTCCAGGCCAGCGACCTCGCAGCGCCAGAGGTTGCGGGCGCTGGTGCCGGCGGGACGGTCGCGGTACAGGGTCACCGCGGTCGGCGGGAACGTGACGAAGACCGGTCCCGTCAGGTCCTCGGTGGTGGTGATCGCGGGCCCGTCGGCCAGCCGCACGGTGTGCCCCTCGGCCTGCCCCTGGTACAGGTTCAGCCCGATGAGGTGGGCGATGTAGTCCGTCCGCGGATGGCGGGCGATGTGGCTCGGTGTGCCCTCCTGCACCACCTGCCCGTCCTCGATGACGACCAGCCGGTCGGCGAGGACCATGGCGTCGAGCGGATCGTGCGTGACGAGGACCGCCACCGCCTCGAAGTCGGCCAGGTGCCGCCGCAGCTGGGCGCGGACCTCCAGCCGGGTACGGGCGTCGAGGGCGGCCAGCGGCTCGTCGAGGAGGAGCAGCCGGGGGTGGGTGGCCAGGGCGCGGGCGACGGCGACGCGCTGGGCCTGGCCGCCGGAGAGCCGGCGGGGCTTCGCGCCCGCGTGCCCGGCCAGGCCCATCCGGTCCAGCCACTCGGCGGCCTGCGCCCGCGCCTCGGCCTTGGTCGCGCCGTGGCAGCGCGGCCCGAAGGCGACGTTGTCCAGCGCCGTGAGGTGCGGGAAGAGCAGATAGTCCTGGAAGACGACACCGACCGGACGGCGCTCCGGCGGGGTCCGGTCCAGCTCCGTGCCGTCCAGGCGCAGATGGCCGTCGGTCAGCGGGACCAGACCGGCCAGCGCGCGCAGGGCGGTCGTCTTCCCTGCCCCGTTGGGACCGAGCAGCGCGACGACGTCGCCGGGGGCGGCCGTCAGGGTCACGTCGAGCCGGAAGGGCGGCCGCTCGACGACCAGGCGGGCGTCGAGGCCGTCGGCGGAGGGGCCCTGCTTCTCCAGCACGGTGGGGGCGGTGTCGGTCATGAGGCGGTCATCCAACGGTCGCGCAGCCCCGCGAGCACGGCCACCGAGACGGCCAGCAGGACGAGGCTGAGGGCGATCGCCGCCTCCGGATCGCTCTGCAGGGCGAGGTAGACGGCGAGGGGCATGGTCTGGGTACGGCCGGGGAAGTTGCCCGCGAAGGTGATCGTCGCGCCGAACTCGCCGAGCGCCCGCGCCCAGGCGAGGACCGAGCCCGCCGCGATGCCCGGCGCGATCAGCGGCAGGGTGACCCGGCGGAACGCGGTGAACCGGGAGGCGCCCAGCGTGGTGGCCGCCTCCTCGAAGCGCGGGTCGGCGGCGCGCAGCGTGCCCTCGACGCTGATCACCAGGAACGGCATGGCGACGAACGCCTCGGCGACCACCACCCCGGCGGTCGTGAAGGGCAGGGTGATCCCGAACCAGGAGTCGAGCCACTGGCCCACCACCCCGTTGCGCCCCAGCGCGGAGAGCAGCGCCACACCGCCGACGACGGGCGGCAGTACCAACGGCAGGGTGACCAGGGCCCGTACGACACCGCGGCCGGGGAACTCGACGCGGGCGAGCAACCAGGCCAGCGGCACACCGATCACCAGGCTGACGACCGTCGCGGCACTGGCGCACAGCAGCGACAGCCGCAGCGCCTGCCACACCGACGCGCTCGTCAGCTGATCGGGCAGATCGGACCACGGGGTCCGCACGAGCAGGGCGATCAGCGGCAGGACCAGGAACGCCAGGCCGATCAGCGCGGGCACCAGCAGCGGCAGCGGCGCACCCCGGAAGTTCCGCCCGCCCGCGCGACGGCGCCGCGGCCCACCCGTGCGGGGGTCGGTCGCGGCGCCGGTCCTGTCGAGCGAGGTCACGGCTTGAGGAAGCCGGCCGAGGTCAGCACCTTCTGGCCTTCGGCGGACTGCACCAGGGCGATGAACGCCTTGGCGGCATCGGCGTTCTTCGAATCCTTGAGCTGCGCGATCGGGTAGTCGTTGATGGCCTGGGTCGACTCGGGGAACTCCACGCCCTCCACCTTGTCACCCGCGGCGTGCACGTCGGTCTTGTACACGACCGCCGCGTCGGCCTCCTTCAGCTCCACCTTCGTCAGAGCGGCCTTGACGTCCTGCTCGTACGAGACCGGGGTGAGCTTCAGCTTGCTGCCGGTGAGGGCCTTGTCGGCGGCGGCGCCGCACGGCACCTCCTTCGCGCACAGCACGACCTTCAGGTCCTTGTTGGTGAGGTCCTTCAGCGAGGCGACCTTGTCGGGGTTGCCCGGCAGGGTGGCGATCTCCAGCTGGTTGCGGACGAAGGTGGCCGGGGTGCCCGCGGCGTCGCCCTTGTCCGTGACGATCTTCATCGTCTTGGGGCTGGCGGCGGCGAACACGTCCGCCGGGGCGCCGCCGGTGATGCTCGCGGCCAGCGAGTCGCTGCCGCCGAAGCTGAAGGTCACCTTGGTGCCGGGGTGCGCCTTCTCGAACTGCTTGCCCAGTGTCGTGAAGCTCTCCTGGAGCGAGGCCGCGGCGAAGACGGTGACCGTGCCGGACAGCTTGTCCGAGGACGCCTTCGACGGCGACGCCGAGGAGTCGGACGACGAGTCGTCGGACGAGGAGCACGCGCTCACCGCCAGCAGTGCGGCGGCGCTCGCCCCGGTCACCTGCAGAATCCGGGTGGTGCGGCGGTTCCGGCGCACGGAGGGGGTCGTCACGGGTGTACTCCTGTTCGGAATGGGTGTGTATTCGCTGAGCATACTGCCGCAAATACAAGGTGTAAGTGCATAGTTGAATCGCATGAGCCAGACTGGATGATCCGACAGATGGTATATGCGTTTGTCCAGGTGGCCCGGCCGGGTACGGTCCCTCGGGAGGTGGTGGCCCGTGAGCCGAACACGCGCAGCTGCCCGTACGACCGCCGCCGTGGCGGAAGTGGTTCTCGCCGGTGATCTGGCCCGGCCGTCCCGGCTGACCGTCGCCGACCTGCTGGGCTGGCCCCAGCACCAGGCGGAGGTCGCCTTCGAGTGCGCCACCAGCGGCGTCCAGCACCACCGCTTCACCGGCCCGCTCCTGCACGACGTGCTGAGCGCCGCGGAGCCCGGCTTCGACCCGGCCCGGCGCAAGGACCGGCTGCGCTTCCTCATCGCCGTGACCGGCACCGACGGCCACCACAGCCTCATGTCCTGGGCGGAGATCGACCCCGACTTCGGACGGGCCCCGGTGCTGCTCGCGGCCACCATCGACGGCTCCCCGCTGGACCGGGCGGGACCGCAGCTGGTGCTGCCGCAGGACCGCTGCGGCGCCCGCTACGTCAGCGGGATCACCGCCATCCGCGTGGACGGCGGCTACCGCTCTTGGCCGTGAGCGCCGTGAGCGCGGTGAGCGCGGTGAGTGCCATGGGCGCGGGGCTCCGGTGGCGTTACGCGGCACCGGGCACCCCGCGCTCCGCCATCGCCCGCCACACCCGGTCCCGGGTCAGCGGCACCTCGGTGAAGCGGATGCCGGTCGCGTCGCGCAGCGCGTTGGCGAAGGCGGGCGCCACCGGGTTGAAGGGGCTCTCGCTCATCGACTTGGCGCCCAGCGGGCCGATGGTGTCCGTGGTCCCGATGAAGTGGACCTCGGTGCGCGGGACATCGGCGTACTGGGGGAGCCGGTAGCGGCGGAAGGCGGCCGTGTCGACGGCGCCGCGTTCGTCGAGACGCACGTTCTCGAAGAGCGTGGCGCCGAGCGCCTGGGCGACACCGCCCTCGATCTGACCCCGGCACTGCATCGGGTTCATGACCTGCCCGGCGTCGGCGGCGTGCACACTGCGCAGGATGCGGATCTCGCCGGTGCCCGGGTCGACGGCGACCTTGAACCACTGGGCGTTGAAGGCGACCGAGCGCGGGGTGCCGCCGAAGTGGCCGTCGGCGGTGCACTCGACACCGACGGCGCGCGCGGCCGCGTACACCTCCTTGAGCAGCAGCCGGCCGCCCGGGTGCAGGACCGCCTCCTCCGTGAGCCGGCAGTCGGCGCGCGGGACCCGCAGCCGGGCGGCGGCGAAGTCGAGGAGCAGGTCCGCGAGGGCGCGCGCCGCACGGAGCGTGGCCTTGCCCGCGACGACGGTGCCGGTGGAGGCGAAGGCGCCGGTGTCGTGGCGCACGACGTCGGTGTCGGACTGGCGGATGGTGATCCGGTCGACGGTGGTGCCCAGTTCACCGGCCGCGATCTGGCGGTGCACGGTCGTCGTGCCGTTGCCGAACTCGGCGGTGCCGACGGCCAGATCGAAGGAGCCGTCGGGGAGCAGCGTGGCGGCCGCGTCGGCGATGTGCCCGCCGGGCGGGCCGGTCGCGATCATCGCGAGGGCCGCTCCCTCGCCGACCAGCCAGCCCGGGGGAGCGGTCACGTCCGCGGCCTGCGTGCGGGCCCGGCGCACGATGTCGACGCATTGGTCGAGGCCGTAGCTGGCGATGTGCAGATCCTCCTCGTGGCCGCCGGGAGTGATCATCGGCTCGTCCGCGTTGATGACGTTGCGGGCCTTGAACTCCAGCGGATCCATTCCCAGTTGCCGGGCCAGTTCGTCGAAGGCCGACTCGACGGCGAACATCACCTGGCCCAGGCCGTAGCCGCGGAAGGCGCCGGCCGGGACGGCGTGCGTATAGACGGAGTAGGCGTCGACCTTCTTGTTCGGGGCGCGGTAGACCGCCATGGACTCGCCGACGCTGTGGAACATCACGGCCGGACCGTGATTTCCGTACGCGCCCGTGTTGGACACCACCCGCAACTGGAGCGCGGTGAGCGTCCCGTCGCGGCGCGCGCCCGCCTTCACGCCGATGGTGAAGGGGTGCCGGGTCGTGGCGCCGAAGAACTGCTCGGCGCGCGTGTACTCCAGCTTCACGGGGCGGCGCAGCCGCAGCACGGCGAGCGCCACGATGTCCTCGACGAGCATCTCCTGCTTGCCGCCGAAGCCGCCGCCGACCCGGCCCGCGACCACCCGCACCTTGTCGTGCGGCAGGTCGTAGAGGTCGCACAGGGCGCGGCGGGTCAGGAACGGGGTCTGTGAGCTGGTCCGCACGGTCAGCCGGTCGTCCTCGTCGAACCAGGCGACCGCGCCGTGCGTCTCCAGGCTGGCGTGCTGGACGCGCTGGGTGCGGTACGTGTCCTCGTGGACCACGTCGGCAGCGGCGAACCCGGCCTCGATGTCACCGGTCTCGCCGTGCGCCTCGCCGACCACATTGGCCCGGGGGCGGGCGATCCGGGCGGTGGCCGCGTCCTTGTCGTGGACCACGGGGGCACCCGGCCGCATCGCCTCCTCCGGATCGAGCACCGCGGGCAGCAGCTCGTACGTCACCTCGATCCGCCGACAGCCCTCCTCGGCGGCCGCCTCGCTGTCGGCGACGACCGCGGCGACCCGCTGGCCGATGTACCGCACCGTGTCGTCGAGGACGCGCGTGTCGGCCGGGTCCTCCTCCGGGTGTTCGTGGCGGGCGGTGGAGAAGTGCCGCTCGGGGGCGTCGTGATGGGTGAGGACGAGATGGACGCCGGGGACGCGCAGCGCGGCCGCCGTGTCGACGGCGGTGATCCGCGCGTGGGCGTGCGGGGAGCGCAGCAGCTTCATGTGCAGCAGGCCGGGACCGCCGGAGAAGTCGATGTCGAAGGTGTAGCGGGCGGTGCCGGTGACGACCTGGGGGCCGGCCGGAGCGGGCAGATTGCGGCCCACGGCCTCGCCCGCGCCCGGTTCCTCGACGTGCCGGACCCCGCACACGGCGTCCTCGATGGCCCGGTAGCCGGTGCAGCGGCACAGATTCCCCTTGAACGCCCGGGGCAGGTCGGTGAGCTGGTCCTCGTCGAGGGCAGCCGTCGTCATCAGGAAACCGGCGGTGCAGAATCCGCACTGGAAGCCCTGCGCGTCGAGGAACTTCCGCTGTACGGGATGGAGTTCGCCCCCCGGTGACGCGAGGCCCTCGACCGTGGTGACCGCACGGCCGTCGGCGCGGAAGGCCGGATAGAGACAGCTGTGCACCGGTTCGCCGTCGACGTGGACGGTGCACGCGCCGCAGTCGCCCGCGTCGCAGCCCTTCTTCACGCCGAACCAGCCGCGGTCGCGCAGATAGGTGCGCAGACACTGCCCCGCACGCGGATCCTCCGTGTGCGTACGCCCATTGACCTCGATCTTCATCGTGCCTCCTCGCCGGGTTCCGCTGGTTCCGCGGGGTCTCCCAGTTCGCGGCGGATCTCCTCCGCGTACCGGAACGTCATGTGGCGCCGCCACTCGGGCAGCCCGTGGATGTCGTCGAACCACTCCTCGTCCGCGACGGCCGCCCCGATCGCCGCGCGCAGCGCCGGAGCGGACGGGGGCAGCGGGAACCACAGCCGTACCGGCCGCACGGTGGACGCCGTGACCGTCACCGCGAGCGAGCCGTCGGACGGGTCGAGGGCGCCGATGACCAGCACACCGGAGCGGCCGAGCCCGTACAGCGACGCCTGCCGGAACGCCGTACGGCACGCCAGACTCCGCGCGGGCAGGGTCACCGAGCGCAGCAGTTCGCCCTCGGCGCGGACGGTGCGCCCGGCGCCGGTGACGAAGTCGGCGGCCCGCACCCGGCGGCGTACACCGTCCTGGGCCAGCAGCAGACACTCCCCGTCGAGCGCGGCCGTCAGCGAGATCATCGGGCCCGCCGGGAGGCCGTTGCAGAGATTGCCGCCGACCGTGGCCATGTTCCAGATCTTGAACGAGGCGAGGAAGGCCCGGCAGCACCGCTCGAACAGCGGGGCCGCCGGCTGCGTCAGCTCCTTCGCGAAACGGGACAGTTGGGCGATGGTGCAGGTGGCGGCGATCTCCAGGGAGCCGTCCGCGTGCTGTTCGACCGGGGTCCAGCCGGTGCGGCTGAGGTCCACCAGGCGCCGCAGCCAGGGCTGCGGCTCCGAGAAGAGATACGTGCCGCCGCCCAGCCAGGCGTCGCCGGGCCGCCAGGGAGCGGGCACCCGCCCGTCCCGGATCTCCGCCACCGTGTTCAGGTCCATGGCCGTCAGTGAAGCAATCCGCGACGGGCCCGGACGACTGGTGCGCCACACGGAATCGTCCCGCTCCGCGGCCCGCCTTTTGGTGAATCAACCAAGGAGCATTTCGCTCCGTTCGCCTTGCACTTACTATGCGATCACTCGCATTCACCTGGTGATTGCGAGATGCCGGGCGGTTTATCCCCCGTTCGGCGGCCGCACGAGGAGCCGGAACACATGCACGTCGAAAATCTCCTGGAGGACCAGAATCTGGGCCTGCGCCTGCTGTGGGCCGAGGACGCGTCGCTGCGGCGGGAGATCAGCGGGGTGACGGTCACCGACCTGGAGGACCCGGCCCGCTTCGTACGGGCCGGCGAGGCCGTGCTCAGCGGACTGGTCTGGTGGACCCCGCAGCGCGGCGAGGACAAGGCCGACCGTTTCGTCCGCGCGCTGCGTGCCGCGGACGCCGCCGTCCTGCTGGCCGGCGAGGAGACCCACGGCACGGTCCCCGACGAGCTGATAGAGGCGTGCGTACGGCACGGGATGCCGCTGGCGAGCGTGCCGACGCATGTGATGTTCCGGGCCGTCACCGAGAGCGTGTACGTGCAGCAGTGGGGGGAGTTGAGCCGTCAGCACGCCCTGCCCGGACACCTGCGCGAACGGCTCGGTCGGCTCCTCGCCCAGGGCGCCGGACCGGACGCGATCCTCGCCGCGGCCTTCGCTCACCTGCGGACCGGAACGGTCGCGTACGTGCTGACCGGCGCCGGACGGACGGTCGCGGCCACGCCCGACGGACCGGACGACAGCGTCGAGGCGGCCGGGGACGGGATCACCGTGCCGGTGGACGTGGACGGCCCGTCCGCGTACGAGCGTTGGGAGCTGCGGCTGCCCGATCCGGATGCCGTGCCGCCCCGGCTGCTGCACGAGGTGGCCGCCGTGCTGGGCCGCTGCCAGGAGGCGCTCGCCCGGCACCGGGCGGCCGACCGGCAGGCAGCGGACGAACTGGGCGCGCTGCTCGCCGGGCCCGGTGGCGACGGGGACGCCGAGGCGGCGGACATCGAACGGGGGCTGCGCGCCTGCGGGCTGCCCGTCGACGGGCCGTACCGGGTGGTCGTCGCCGCCACCGGCGCCCGGCAGGGCGGGGCCGGGGAAGGGGCGCTGGCGGAAGTGGTGGCCTGGGCGGGAACCGGGCCCGCGGCCGTGGGCCGGCTCCCGGACGGCACCGCCTTCGCCGTCGTGGCCGGAACCCTCCCCGCCGACGAGTTCGCCGGAGCGTTCTCGCGCGTCGCCGCGTGTGTCCCCGACGAACCGCTGTACGGCGGAACCGGGACCCCGGCCGCCGCGCCGCGCGGTCTGGCCGGGGCGCTGGCCGAGGCCCGCTACGCCCTGACCTGCGCCCGCGGCGGCACCCCCGGCACCTCCTCACTCGTCGACACCGCCACGCTTGGCAGCCTCGGCGCGCTCCTGGCCGGGGTGCCGGCATCGGTGCGGGCCGTCTACAGCAGGACCGTGCTGGGCCCGCTGTTCGACGCGCGGACCGCGTCCGCCGCCGCCCTTCTGGAGACCCTGCGGGCTTTCCTCACCTGCGACTGCTCCTGGGCCCGCACGGCCGAGGTGCTCCATCTGCACGTCAACACCGTGCACTACCGGGTCCGGCGCATCGAGCACTTCACCGGCCGCGACCTGTCCCGGCTCCCGGACCGCCTCGACCTGTGGACGGCGCTGCTCTGCCGCGAGGACCGCGAGGACCGCGAGGACCGCGAGGACCGCGAGGGCGGGTGAGGGCGGGTGAGGGCCGCTCGCCGTTGGGGCGGTCGTCGCTCAGACCCGGTCGATGTGGACGTTGGTCGACTTCACCCGGGCCGTGGCCTCCACGCCGACCTCCAGCTCCAGTTCCTCGACCGCCTCGCGGGTGAGCAGGGACACCAGCCGGTGCGGACCCGCCTGGATCTCGACCTGCGCCGCCACGTCACCGAGCTTGATCGCGGTCACGATGCCGGGAAAGGCGTTGCGGACCGACGTGTAGGAGGCGTCCTCCTCCCCGGCCCCGCTCTTGGCGAGCTCGACGGAGAACGCCGCCAGGTCCTTCCCGTCGATGAGCCGCTTGCCGCTCTCGTCCCGATGGGTCGTCACTCGTCCCGCGTCCGCCCACCGGCGGGCGGTGTCCGGGCTCACGCCGAGCAGTCGCGCTGCCTGGCCGATCGTGTATGACTGCATGCGCGCCAAGATATCCGGGATATCCGGGCGCGCTCGCCGGGCCCGCCCTCAGTGCGCCCTGCGACGACGCGGGCGTGACATGGGCGCGATGCAGGCGCGGCGCGGGCGCGGCATGGGTGACGCAAATGCCAGCTGATTCGGTCAATCTGACATGCATGCGCGGGTATGAACTAGGCTCGCACCTTGCATCTGTGGTCCACAGGAACGATGGAGCCGGTCATGGAGAAGGGCATGCTGCCGCCGGGGCAGCGGCTGGCCAGAGGGTGGCCCGTCTCGCACTACGGGCCGGTGCCGCGCTTCCGTGCCGAGCGGTGGACGCTGCAGGTCTTCGGCGCGACCGCGAACGGGCAGACCCGCTCCTGGACCTTCGACGAGGTCACCGCCATGCCCAGGACCACCGTGCGCGCCGACCTGCACTGCGCGTCCGGCACCAGCACCACCGGCCACACCTTCTTCGGCGTGCCGGGCCGCGCCCTCCTCGACCTCGCCCCGCCCGCCGCCGGCGTGACGCACGTGATGGCCTGGGCCGAGTACGGCTACAGCGCCAATCTGCGCCTCGCGGACCTCGCCGCCGACACCACCGTCCTCGCCACCCACCACGACGGTGAGCCGCTCACCGCCGAACACGGCTTCCCGCTCCGCCTCGTGGTCCCGCACCTGTTCGGCTACAAGGGCCCGAAATGGCTGCGCGGCATCGAGTACATGACGCAGGACCGCCGCGGCTTCTGGGAGGAACGCGGATATCACAACGTCGCCGACCCCTGGGCCGCCCAGCGCTACTCGTACCAGGAAGAGGACGAGAGCTAGTCTGCGTGCGCGCCGGGCCGGGGCCGCCTCGGCGGCGGTGGCGATGCTGGTCGAGCGTCAAGTGGCGCCGGGGCGCGGTCACTCCGGCCGCGGTCACTCCGTCCGTGGGCGCGGGGGCTTCTCGCGCAGTTCCCCGCGCCCCTGAGGAGTGCACTCCGTGCGCCGCGGGGCTCCTCGCGCGCACCGTCCTCACGTGCACTTTATGTACATGGTCGATTACTCTCGGTCGCGATGAAGATCCAGTCGGTGTGCCGTGGCGGCCGTCCCGGGGTGTGGGCCTGGGCGGCCCTCGTCGTCCTTCTCGCCGCCCTGATGCATCTGCTGGCCTGCGCCCACGGACCCGTCCCCGACGGGGCGGGGCGCGCCGACACCATCGCGGCGACCAGCGCCGTCGCCACCCACGGCGCGACGACCCCTTCGCCCGACGGCAGCCGTGATGCCGACGGCGACGCGCGGTGCCGGGGCATGGACGAGCCGACCGCCCAGCCGCCGCGCGACCGCACCGCGGCCGAAACCGTGCGGAGCGCGCCGACGGCCGAGCCGCACCTCTCCTCACCCGTGCCTACGCGCGAGCGTGCCCCCGCCGCGACGCACCACTCGGAGTGCTCTCCCCAACGGGAACGTGCCCGCCTCGGCGTGTGGCGGACCTGATCCGGACCGGCCCGGGGCAGGTCCGGGAGCCGTCCCCGACGGCGCCCCGCAGCCACCCCTGCCTCCGCCTCCGCCCTGATCCGTCCGCACGCAGCGGCCGGCCGCCGCACCGGCACCGGCCGTGGGAGAGACACGCCATGAACCAGACCACCCGCACTACCGCTCCGGCCGCACCCGCCGGACTCCTCGCCGACACCAAACGCCCGACCCACACCCCGGCCGGACTGGTCGGCGACACCCCCGTCCTGTGGATCGGTGAACCCTTCACCACCACCGGACGCGGCTTCTGGGCCAAGCTCGAAGGACACAACCCCGGCGGCATCAAGGACCGCACCGCCCTGCACATGGTCCGGGCCGCCCGCGAACGCGGCCAACTCGCTCCCGGCGCCCGCATCGTCGAGTCCACCTCCGGCACCCTCGGCCTCGGGCTCGCCCTCGCCGGAGCCACCTACGGGCACCCGGTCACCGTCGTCACCGACCCCGGCATCGAACCGCTGATGACCGGACTGCTCACCGCCTACGGCGCGGACGTCCAACTCGTCGACACCGCACACCCGGAGGGCGGCTGGCAGGAGGCCCGCAAGCGGCGCGTCGGCGAACTCCTCGCCGCCCACCCCGACGCCTGGTGCCCCGACCAGTACAACAACCCCGACAACGTCGCCGCCTACGCCCCGCTCGCCCATGAACTCGTCGCCCAGCTCGGCCGGATCGACACCCTCGTCGTCTCCGTCGGCACCGGCGGACACTCCGCGGGCATCGCCTCCGTCCTGCGCCGCTACTTCCCCGCCCTGCGCGTCGTCGGGGTCGACGCCGCCGGATCCACCCTCTTCGGCCAGCCCGCCGCGACACGGCTGATGCGCGGCCTCGGCAGCAGCATCCACCCGCGCAACGTCCACCACGCCCTCTTCGACGAGGTCCACTGGACGGCCGCCCCCGAAGCCGTCTGGGCGGCCCGCAGGCTGGCCCGGCACCACTACGCCACCGGCGGCTGGAGCGTCGGCGCCGTCGCACTCGTCGCCCGCTGGCTCGCGCGCGTGCTGCCCGCCGAGGACCGGATCGTCGCCGTCTTCCCCGACGGCCCGCAGCGCTACGTCGGCACCGTCTTCGACGACGCGTACTGCACCGAGCACGGACTCCTCGGCCTGCCGCCGGCCGACGACCCCGACGAGATCGCCCGAGCCGGCGACCGCGTCGTCACCCGATGGACCCGCTGCACCCACGTCACCGACCCCCTCACTCCCGCCGCACGGCCGCTCACCGGAGCCACCCGATGAGGGCGGTGTGGCGGCAGACCCGCTCCTTCTCCGCACCGGTACAGCTGCTGATGGTCAATCAGTTCGCCATCAACCTCGCCTTCTACATGCTCATGCCCTACCTCGCCGCCCATCTCGCCGGACCGCTGGGCCTCGCGGCCTGGGCCGTCGGACTCGTCCTCGGCGTCCGCAACTTCTCCCAGCAGGGCATGTTCCTCATCGGTGGCACCCTCGCCGACCGCTTCGGCTACAAGACCCCGATCATGGCGGGCTGCCTGCTGCGCACCGTCGGCTTCGGACTGCTCGGATGGGTCGACAACCTGCCCGCCCTGATCGCCGCGTCGGCGGCCACCGGGTTCGCCGGAGCGCTCTTCAACCCGGCTGTACGCGCCTATCTCGCTGCCGAGGCGGGGGAGCGGCGCGTGGACGCCTTCGCCACCTTCAACGTCCACTACCAGGCGGGCATGCTCCTCGGCCCGCTGGTCGGACTCGCTCTGCTGGCGGCCGACTTCCGACTCGTGTGCACCGTCGCCGCCGTCCTCTTCGCGGCGCTCACCGTGCTGCAATGGCGGGCCCTGCCGCCCCGCCGTGTCGAGGGCGCCGCGGCCACGGCGCCCAGCGTCCTGGGACAGTGGCGCACTGTCGTCGGCAACCGGTCCTTTCTGCTCTTCGCCGTCGCGATGACCGGCTCGTACGTGCTGACCTTCCAGGTCTATCTGGCGCTTCCCCTCGCGGCGGGCGAGGCGCTGGGATCGCGTGGCACCTGGGCGACCAGCGGCCTGTTCGTCGTCTCCGCGGCGGTCGCCGTGGCCGGTCAACTACGGCTGACCGGCTGGGCGAAACGCCGCTGGGACCCCGCGCAGGCGCTGGTGCGCGGACTCGCCGCGATGGGCCTGGCCTTTCTGCCGCTGGCTCTCACCCCGCCCGGCGCCCGTGCGGGCGCCGTCGTCGCCCTCGCCGCCGCGGTGACCCTGCTGGCCGTCGGCGGCGCCATCGTCTACCCCTTCGAAATGGACACCGTCGTCTCCCTGTCCGGCAACCGTCTCGTGGCCACGCACTACGGGCTCTACAACACCGTGTCGGGCCTGGGCATCACGCTCGGCAACCTCGCCACCGGCGCCCTCTGGGACTTCGCCGTCCGGCACGGAGCCCTGTGGCTGACCTGGTCCGCGCTGACCGCGACGGGTCTGGTGTGCGCGTCGTCGGTCGCCGCACTGGCCCGTAGTGGGCGTCTCGCGGCGCGGAAGGAGCCTGAACTCGTGGCGGCGTGAGAGGAGTTGGTGCCTTCCCCTGTGCCCATTCCGGGTGGCCGGGTGAAAGCGCGAGGTGAGCCCGCCTACGGCGTCTGTCTCCGCAGCGTCCTCCTGGTGACCGTCAGCCCGGATATGAGGGCCGCCAGGAGGGTGCCGGTGACGGCTGCCGTGAGAGTGGCCGGGTTCAGGTGCAGGCCGACGTCGGACGACGTGGCCTGGGAGAGACCCGAGGCCATGCCCAGCAACGGGGGCAGAGTCACCGCCACCCCGAGGACGGCGCCGGTCGCGACCACCAGCACGGTCTCGCCCGCCGAGGCGAGGAGCAACTGACGGGTCGTGCCGCCGGTGGACTTCAGCACCCCGAAGTCGCGCCGTCTGGCGTGGGCGGCCATGGCCATGCTGTTGACGACGGCGATGACGCTGTAGCCGACAGCGATCGCGATCAGCAGGGCGGCGAGCGCGTCGGTCAGCTTCGCATCGGTCTCGTAGTCGGCCAGGGCGAACGCGGCGGCGTCGTGCAGAGCCGTGCCGGGGACCGCGGCGGACGCTCTGGCGGTGCCGGGAACGAAGATGTCGTCGGTGAGCGCGGCGGGGTCATGGGCGCGCACCAGATCCCGGGCCACCACGAAATCGCCGCGCGCCGGATCGTCGGGCAGGACCGCGCCGACGCGCAGGGCGACGGTGGCACCGTCGGCGAACCGGACCGATACCTTCGCCCCCTTCCTCAATCCCAGCTCCCCAGCGGTGCGTTCACCGAGCACGGCCTCGCCGGGCCGGCTCCAGCGCGGATCCCTGCTGCCCAGGACATCCAGGACCGTCGCGCTGCCCGCAGCCTTCCGGCGCACGAACGCGCGGGTCGGCAGCGCCGCCTTGCCCACCGGGTTGGCCGCCACCACCTCGTCGGTATTGCCCGGTGTCCCGTCCGGGGTGACGATCGATTGGCCCGCCACCTTCAGGGCCTCACCCGCCGGGTACGCCACCCGCATCGTCTCCACCATGCCGCTGAGCAGCACCGCGAAGCCGACGGCCGCGATCACGGGAGCCACCAGGGAGGCGGCACGGCGCGGATGCGCGGTCAGCTCGGCGCGGACCAGGACCGGCCCCGCCGCCCCGCCGCGCACAAATGGCGCCGTCAGCAACCGGGCCACGGGCCCGACCAGCACCGGAGCCAACAGAGCCGCCGCCACGATCAGCGTCATGGTGGCGAAGATCGCTCTGTTGACGCGATCGTCGGCGCTGGAGAACGCGGTACCGACGGCGAGAAGTCCCCCGATGACCAGTGCGGTGAGCCCCGAGAGCCAACGGCCGCGCCCCATGGCCCGGTCACCGGAGCGGCCGTCGAGCAGCGCCTCGACGGGAGCAATCCGGGCGGCCCTGCGGCTCGCCGCCCAGGCGCCGGTCACACTGACTCCGACACCGATGGCCGCCGCAGTGAGCAACGGCCATCCCGCGATGCCGATCCGGAGGTCCGGCGGCGCCACGTCCAGGCCATCGAGCAGCGCACGCAGCAGCGGGGTGGCGGCCACCCCGGCCGCGCAGCCGGCGGCCGAGCCGAGCAGGCCGACCACGGCGGCCTCGCCGAGAATCATGCGGCGGATCTGCCTGGGAGCAGCGCCGAGAGTGCGCAGCAGGCCGATCTCGCGGCGGCGCATCCCGGTCGCCAGGGCCAGCAGGGAGGCCACGACGAAGACCGTGGTGAACAGACTCAGGACAGCCATGGCAGTGATCAACTGGACGCCCAGGAAGCGCTGGTGCTCGACGTACGCGGGCTGCAACTCGGCCCGCCCGTCCCCGGAGACCACGCTGCCTCCGTCACCGACGGCCTTCGCGGCGGCCGCGGCGACCGCGCCCGTGTCGGCTTTCTCCCCGGTGATCAGGGCGATGGCCCGGACACCGGGCTGCTGGCGCGCGGCGAACGCCTCGCTGAAGTAGTAACCCGGACCGTCCAGGGTGCCCACCACGGTGAACTCTCTGCGCCCCTGCGTGATGTTGACCGTCAGCGTGCTCCCCGGAGCCACACCCAGCGCGCGGTCCACCACGACCTCTCTCATGCCGCGCGGCGCCCGTCCGGACACCGTCTCGTACGGCGCCGTGCGCGCACTGCCCCAGCCGTGGCCGGACTCCAGAGCGCCTTCGTCGGCCACCGGTCCGCCGCTCGTCATCGCCTGGGCGTAGAAGGAACGGTCGAGCACGGCACCGGTCACGCCCGGCACCTCGGCAAGCATGGCTCGCAACCGCGCTGCCTCGGCCGGCCCCCACGGCATCCGGTCCCCGGGACTGCCGTCCGCGTCGACAGCCCGCTCGGGCAGTGCCAGGGCGGCGGTGCCCGCGTACCGGGCCTGCACCCCGGGCCGCGACGAGTCGTAGATCACCAGCGTGGCGGTGATCAGGGCGACACCCACCAGGACGGCGGCGAAGGCGCCGAGAAACGCGGACCAGCGGTCGCGTACGTTCGCCAAGATCAGCATCATGACTCCAGCCGGCTCATATGGGCGGCGATCGCGGCGGCGTGGTCGGAGCCGGACTGCCGGTCGAGCGGCACCCGGTCGGCGATCCGCCCGTCCCTGAGGAAGACCACGACGTCCGCCGAGGCCGCGGCCACGGGGTCGTGCGTGACCATCAGCGTGGTCTGACCCTCCTGGTCGACCAGCACGCGCATCATCCGCAGCACCTCGCGGGAGGTGACGGTGTCCAGGGCGCCGGTGGGCTCGTCCGCGAAGAGGACATCGGGCCGCGTGACCAGGGCCCGGGCGAGGGCGACGCGCTGCTGCTGTCCGCCGGACAGCTGACTGGGCCGGTGTCTCGCACGCTCCGCCAGACCGACCGCGGCGAGCGCGTCCACGACCTGCTCACGGCCGACCTTGCGGCCCGCGAACCGGGACGGCAGCTCGACGTTCTGCGCAGCCGTCAGCGACTCCACCAGATTGAAAGCCTGAAAGACGAACCCGACGTGCGAGCGCCGCAGTTCGGTGCGCTCCTTCTCGCTGCGCCCGCCCATGTCCACCCCCGCGAGCACGATCCGGCCCTCGGTCGGACGCTCGAGCCCGGCCGCGCACTGCAGCAGCGTCGACTTCCCCGAGCCGGAGGGGCCCATGATGGCGGTGAACGTGCCGCGGGCGAAGGCGTGGGTGACGCCGTCGAGCGCGGTCACACGGTGTCCGCCGGCGTCATGGATCTTGCGCACGTCCCTCAGCTCGACCGCGTCCTGCGCGGGAGTTCGCCTCGTTGTCGTCATCGTTTTCGTCATGCGTCGATTCCACCGGCCCGAGGGCGGTCGCCACACTGATCCTGGCTCTACTCCAGAGGTAGAGCCAGCTCTACCGCGCCGTCCGAACCGCCCGGCTACGGTGATCACATGAGTCCCACTACCGCCTGGCAGGCCCTGGCTCAGCGCCCGTTGAGCTTCCTGACATCGAGCTGGCCGTGGCGCTCTCTCGCGTATTTGAGCGGAGGCGTCGTGGTCGGCGCCGCAGCCGCGCTCTTCTTCACCCTCGGCCTGGCCGCGGGGATCATCCTGCTCGTCGTCCTGATCGGCATCGCCCCGCTGGCCGGCCTGGTGCTGGCGTCCACCGTGGTGGGCCGGGTGGAGCGGCGCAGACTGCGGCTGGTGGACCTGGACGCGCTGCCCGATCCGCACTGTGCTCCGGACAGCCCGGGCCCGCGGGCCTGGGTGACCACGCGCCTCAAGGAACAAGTGACGTGGCGGGAGCTGACGTTCACGCTGCTGTCGGCGGCGTCCCTGTGGTGGCTGGACCTGCTGGTCCTCGGCTTCTCCTTCGGCCTGCCCGCCCTCACCTTCGCCTCGACCGACGGGACGACCTGGCCCTGGACGGTGTTCGGTGCGATCGTGCTGCTCGCCTCGCCCTACACCGTCACCTCGTGGGCCGGCGCCCGGGGCGCCTTGGCCCGCACGTTCCTGGCGCCCCGCGACAGAGAACTGGGGGAGGAGCTGCGCGAGGTCCGTGCATCGCAGTCGCGGCTGCTCGACTCCTTCGACGCCGAGCGGGCGCGGATAGAGCGCGATCTGCACGACGGGGCACAGCAGCGGCTCGTCTCGATCGGTATGACGCTGGGGCTGATCCGTCTGGAGATCCCCAACAACTCCCCGGAGGCCGGACTGCTGGCGCAGGCCGAAACTCAACTCGCTGCCACACATCGGGAGTTGAGAGCCCTGATTCGCGGCCTGAATCCGCCCGTCCTCGCCGACCACGGTCTGGTCGCGGCCGTCGAGGACTACGCGGGCCGCTTCCCGATCCCGGTGCACGTGGATCTGCGGCTGCCAGACCGGCTGTCCAGACAGCTGGAGACGACCATGTACTACCTGATCAACGAGGCGTTGACGAACATCGCCCGGCACAGCGGGGCGACCAGTGCCCAGGTGTACGGCCGGTACCATGCCGATCTTCTGGTCCTCAATATCCTGGACAACGGCCGCGGCGGGGCCGACCCCGACAGAGGCACCGGTATGACGGGGCTCGCGGACCGGATCGCCGCGTTCGACGGCCGGATACAGGTGACGAGTCCGGTCGGTGGTCCGACCCTGCTGCAAGTGGAGGTTCCGTGTCACTTCGCCTGATCGTGGCCGAGGACGCCGTTCTGCTGCGCGAAGGCCTGATCGGGCTGTTCGAACGGGTCGGACACACGGTGGTGGCGGCCGTCGGGGATGCCGATGCTCTGGAGGAGGCGGTGCGCGCCGACCGGCCCGACCTCATCGTCACCGATGTCCGGATGCCGCCGCAGCTCGGCGACGACGGACTGCGGTCGGCGGTGCGGTTGCGTGAGGAGTACCCCGGACTGCCGGTGCTCGTCCTCAGCCAGTACGTCGAACGGTCCTATGCGCTCAGGCTGTTGGACTCCGGCGGTGGTGCGGGCGTCGGCTATCTGCTCAAGGAGCGGGTCAGCGCGGTCACCGACTTCATGGCCGCCATCGAGCGGGTCGCCACCGGCGGGGCCGTGGTGGACCCGGAGGTGATCACGCAGTTGGTCCGGCTGCGCCAGGATCCTCTGGAGCGACTGAGCCCCCGGGAGCGCGAGGTGCTCGCCCTGATAGCGGAGGGACGGACCAACGCCGGGCTCGCGAAGTCCCTGTTCCTCAGCGAGGCGGCCGTCAACAAACACATCGGCAACATCTTCAACAAGCTGGATCTGCCAGTCGACACCGACGGCCACCGGCGGGTCCTCGCGGTCCTGGCCTTCCTCCGAGCCTGAGCCGTCACCCGTCACCCGCCAGCCAACTCCACTGGCCCGGGTCCGCCCGCTCAACCGGTGCGCAGCGGACTGCGTCTCCCCAGCCGGGGCACCCGTCCTCGGCAAGCGCGCCGGGAGCGCGGAGCGGCGCAGTAGCAACGGGAGGCGTACGGCATGGAGATCTCCGGAATCTTCACGGCGATCGTGGTCGGCATCGTGATCGGCATCCTGGGGCGGCTGGTGATTCCCGGGCGGCAGCGCATCGGCGTGCTCTGGACGATCCTCGTCGGCATCGCCGCCGCGCTCGTCGGCACGGCCGTCGCCGGTGCCTTCGGCGTCGCCGACACCCGAGGCATCGACTGGATCGAACTGGCCATCCAGATCGGCCTCGCGGCGCTGGGTGTCGGCGGGGTGGAGCGGCTCAAGGGTCGCAGCTGAGCGGAGAGCCAGCGCCAGAGTCAGAGCCAGGGCCGTAGCCACGGCCAGCGGCACCGTCCGTGGTGGGTCAGAGCTGTTCGGACAGGTCGTGCTCCAGGGCGTGGGCAGCCGTGTGCAGGGTTGCGACCAGCGCCTGGAGCCGCCGCGGGGCGTAGCGTGTGCCGGGCATCGACACCGACAGGCCGGCCAGCGCGGTGCCGTCCGGGGCCCGCACCGGGACGCCGACGGCGACGAGGCCGCGCTCCGACTGCTCCCGGTTGACGGCGAAGCCGTTGCGGCGCAGGCGGCGCAGTTCCCTGCGCAGCCGGGCCAGGTCGGGGCGGTCGGCCGGACGGTCCCGGTAGCGCTCGGGCGCGTACACCGTGTCGAGTTCGTCGTCGGGGAGTTCGGCGAGGAGCAGCAGTCCCGCCGTCGTGCGGTGCGCGGGGAAGACCATGCCCTCGCGGGAGCCGACCCGCAGAGAGCGGCGGCATTCGACGCTGGCGATGAAGCGGGCCACGTCCCCGGTGCGCACCGTGACGTTCGCGGTCTCGTCCAGCAGATCGACGAGCCGGTGCAGATGGGGCAGTGCCGCCGCGCGCAGTCGGGAGACGAGGGACTGGGAGTGCGCGGCCAGTTCGAGGACGGGGCCCGCGCGGTAGACCCGGTCCTCGTCCTGCGCGGCGAAGTCCCGGTAGACCAGCATCGCCAGGATCCGGTGGGCGGTGGACCGGGCGACGCCGAGCCGCTCGGCGATCTGCGACACGGTCGCGCCGCCCTCCAGTTGCAGGATGGTCGCCGCCCGCAGCGCGTGGTCCACGCTGGCGATCGGATAGGGAGGCGGCGACTTGAAGGGTTTGTCCATACGCTGAACCTCGGATTCTGCTCTCCAGAATCTCCATGTTCTCCCCTCGGACACGGCGCACGCTCGTCGGGTGACTGAGACCACTCCAGCCCAGGACCGCGCCGAGGGCTCCCCGGTCCGGCTCCAGGCCGTCGCCGCGGACGGGCAGCCCGACGTCAGCCCCGCCCTCGAGACCCTCTACCGGGGCTTCGAACAGGAACTGCTCGTTCCGCTGTGGACCGAGATCGGCGATCTGATGCCCGCCCATCCGCGGTCCCGCGCCGTGCCGCATCTGTGGCGCTGGGACCGGTTGCGCCCGCTGGCGGCGCAGGCCGGTGATCTGGTGCCGGTCGGCCGTGGCGGCGAGCGGCGGGCCATCGCGCTCGCCAATCCCGCCCTCGGCGGCCGGCCCTTCGCCACCCCGACCCTGTGGGCGGCCATCCAGTACCTGATGCCGGGCGAGGACGCGCCCGAGCACCGGCACACCCAGCACGCCTTCCGGTTCGTCGTCGAGGGCTCGGGCGTGTGGACCGTCGTCGGCGGCGACCCGGTGCCGATGAACCGCGGCGACTTCCTGCCGCAGGCCGGCTGGAACTGGCACGCCCACCACAACGCCACCGCCGAGCCGATGGCCTGGATCGACGGCCTCGACATCCCCTTCCAGTACGTCACCGAGGCGCAGTTCTTCGAGTTCGGGCGCGACGAGATCAGCGACGCCGAGCGGATCACCCCCGAGCGCTCCCGCTCCGAGCGGCTGTGGGGCCACCCGGGTCTGCGCCCGTTGTCGGCCGGTCCGGCGCAGGCGACCGCGCCGGGCAGCCCGCTGCTCGCTTACAAGTGGGAGTTCACCAACGCCGCCCTGCGCGACCAGCTCCACCTGGAGAAGGAGGGGTTCGCCGGCACCGTCGAACCCGGCCACGCCGCGGTGCGCTACACCAACCCGCACGACGGCGCCGACGTCCTGCCCACGATCCGCGCCGAGTTCCACCGGGTCGTGCGGGGGGCCGAGACCGCGCCGGTGCGCGAGACCGGTTCGTCGGTCTACCAGGTCTTCGACGGCTCCGGCACCGTCACCGTCGGGGAGAAGTCCTGGACGGTGACGCGTGGCGACCTGTTCGTGGTGCCGTCCTGGGAGCCGTTCTCCGCTCGGTCCGAGGCCGGTGCGAGCGACTCCGACGAGGGCGCCCTCGACCTGTTCCGTTTCTCCGACGCACCCGTCTTCGAGGCGCTCCGGCTCGCGCGCACCCAGAGGCCCGCCCGCCCCTAGAGGCCTGCTCGCCCTTACAGGCCCAGCCGCCCCCAGAAGCCCCCAGAACCCCGCTCGCACCATGAAGGACGCCTGAACCATGAAGCTCGCCACCCTCCGCACCGCCGACGGCACCCGCGCGGTGCGCCTCGACGGGGACGTCCTCGTCGATCTCGGCCACACCGACCTGGGCGCCCTGTTCGCCGTACCGGACTGGCGGGAGCGGGCCGCAGCCGCCACTGCTACCGGCACCGGCACCACGTACGCCGTCGAAGGCGCCGACTTCGCGCCGGTCGTCCCGAACCCGTCCAAGGTCGTCTGCGTCGGCCACAACTACACCAACCACATCAAGGAGATGGGCCGGGACCTCCCCGAATACCCGACCCTTTTCCCGAAGTTCGCCGACACCCTGCTGGGCGCGGGCGACGACATCGTCAAGCCGCACGAGACCGACGCGCTCGACTGGG
Source organism: Streptomyces sp. NPDC057694 (assembly GCF_042799415.1). Lineage (NCBI taxonomy): Bacteria > Bacillati > Actinomycetota > Actinomycetes > Kitasatosporales > Streptomycetaceae > Streptomyces > Streptomyces sp. NPDC057694. The sequence goes on along the minus strand of NZ_JBHVIX010000012.1, from coordinate 54,286 downwards.
AGGTCGAACTCGCCGTCGTCATCGGCAAGGAGGTGCGCCGCGCCGACGAGCGGCAGGCCGCCGACGCCATCGCCGGTTTCACCGTCATGAACGACATCTCGGCGCGCGACTGGCAGTTCCGCACCATCGAGTGGACCCAGGGCAAGATCTGGGAGGCCACCACCCCGGTCGGCCCCTACGTCGTCACTCCCGACGAGGTCGGCGGGGTCCGCCCCGCCCTCCAGGTCACGACTACCGTCGACGGGGAGGTCATGCAGCGCGACGACACCGGCACCCTGCTGTTCGACCCGGTGTTCCTGGTGCGGTACATCTCCACCGTCATCACCCTGCGGCCCGGCGACATCATCGCCACCGGCACCCCGGCCGGGGTGGGCAACGCCCGCGACCCCAAGGTCTTCCTGAAGCCCGGCCAGAGCGTCGTCACCGAGATCGCCGGTCTCGGCGCCTGCACGAACAAGGTCGTCGCCGCATGACCGCGCCCATCAGGACTTTCGCCGAGGCGCGCGGCTGGGCCGAGGCCGGCACCACGCTGCTGCTCGACGCCGTACGGGATCTCGACGAGGCCGGTTTCAGCGCCCCCAGCGCCCTGCCCGGCTGGACCCGCAAGCATCTGACGGCCCATGTCGCCGCCAACGCCGACGCCCTCGGCAACCTGGTGCACTGGGCCGCCACCGGCGAACGCACCCCCATGTACGCCTCGCCGGAGGAGCGCGCCGAGGGCATCGCCAAGGGCGCGACCCTCTCGGCCGGCGAACTGAGCACTTGGCTGACCGGCTCCGCGCGGCGGCTCGCCGAGAGCTTCGACGAGCTCACCGACGCGCAGTGGTCGCACGAGGTCGTCACCGCGCAGGGCCGCACCGTTCCCGCCACCGAGCTGCCGTGGATGCGGGCCCGCGAGGTGTGCGTCCATGCCGTCGACTTCGGAGGCGGCGCCGCGTTCTCTGATTTGCCGGACGGTTTCCTGGCCGCGCTGACCGACGAGATCGCCGCCAAGCGCGGGCTGACCGAACTGCCCGAGGGGCCGCTGCCCGAGGTCACCGCCTGGCTGGCCGGCCGCCCGCACTCGCTCGCCGGCGCCCCCGCGCTCGGCCCGTGGCTCTGAGAGGAGCGCCATGTCCCACAGCGCCACATCCCAGCCCGCCCCATCCCCGAGCGCCCCATCCCGGACCGCCCCATCCCCGAGCGCCCCGGCACAGAACGTCCGGGGCGCGATGTCCCGCCCCGACGTACTGATCGTCGGCGGCGGCATCGGCGGCCTGGGCGCGGCCCTCGCCCTGTCCCGGCAGGGCCTCGCCGTCCGCCTCCTGGAACGTGCCACCGCCTTCGGCGAGGTCGGCGCGGGCCTCCAGCTCGCCCCCAACTGCACCCGCATCCTCGACGACTACGGACTCCTCGACGAGGCCAGGAGCCTCGGCGTCGTCCCGGACGCGATGGTCATGCGCGACGCCCTGGACGGCGCCGAGCTGACCCGGCTCGACCTGCGCGACCTGGAGCGCCGCTACGGCTACCCGTACCTGGTCATCCACCGCAGCGACCTGCACGCCCTGCTGCTGCGCGCCTGCGAGCGGGCCGGCGTCGAGCTGATCACGGACGCCCACGTCACCACGTACGAGAACACGCGGACCACCGGCACCGACAAGAGAACCGGTACCGACAAGAGAACCGGTACAGGTACCGGCACCGGCGCCCGCGTCACCCTCGCCTCGGGCGAGACGCACGAGGCCGGTGTCGTGATCGCCGCCGACGGCCTGCACTCCACGGCGCGCAGGCTGCTCGTCGACGACGAACCGGTGTCGTCGGCGTACGTCGCCTACCGCGGCACCGTCCCCGCCGAGCTGGAGCGGGTGCGCTCCGTGGACCTCGGCGAGGTCGTGGTGCACGTCGGTCCCTCCTGCCACTTCGTGCACTACGGGCTGCGCGGCGGCGAACTCCTCAACCAGGTCGCCGTCTTTGAGTCGCCCAAGGCGCTGGCCGGCCAGGAGGACTGGGGCACGCCCGACGAACTCGACGCGGCGTTCGCCCGGACCTGCGACTTCGTGCGGGACGGCCTGCCGTTCATGTGGCGGGACAAGTGGTGGCGGATGTTCGACCGGGACCCGGTCATGACCTGGGTGCACGGCAGGATCGCGCTGCTCGGCGACGCCGCGCACCCGCCGCTCCAGTACATCGCCCAGGGCGCGATCATGGCGATCGAGGACGGCTGGGTGCTCGGCGAGCACGTCGCCCGCCACCGCACCGCCGAGGGGAGCGTCGACTGGGACGCCGCCCTCGCCGCCTACGAGGCCGTCCGCCCCGAGCACTGCCGCCGCGTCGTCACCACGTCCCGCGCCTGGGGCGAGCTGTGGCACCTCGACGGTACGGCCCGCGAGCAGCGCAATGTGCTGCTGCGCGCCCGGGACACGTACGACTACGCGTTCGTGGACTGGCTGTACGGCCCGACCGCGCTCACCCCGGACGAGGAACCGCCCATGTTCACGCCGATCCCGCTGACGTCGGCCGACGCGGGTGCCGCCTCGGCCGGGCCCGTGTCCGGCGGGGTGCGCGCGACCTGACCGGATGAGCTGTGAGCCGCCGTGCGGGGCCGCGTTAGGATCCCCGCATGGCGAACCTCCGACAGGCGCAGAAAGAAATGACGCGCCGCCTGCTCCTCGAGTCGGGCCTCGAACTTTTCAAGACGAAGGGGTACGCCGCCACCAAGGTCGACGACATCGCGACCGCCGCCGGCACCACCCGGGTCACGTTCTACGCGTACTTCCCCTCCCGCAGCGAGCTGATGAAGGCGCTGATCGACGAGCAGCTCAACGCGGCGTTGCAGCGCGTCGGTTCACCCGAGCACGGCTCGACGGCGCTGGACCTCGTCGCCACCGTGACCGACGGGACGCAGGAGGCGATCACGGCCTGGCTGCGGCGCACCGCCGAGAGCTGGCCCGAGATCCATCCGATCATCCGCGTCGGCCGGGACGCCGCCGCGGTCGACCCGGAGCTCACCGACCTCGTGGAGCGCTGGCTTGAGGAGGCCATCAGCGACATCGAGGACGGGCTGACGGCGGCCGGCCGGCTCGCGCCGCACCAGCGCCGTTTCCGGGGCGTGCTGGCCATGGCCCAGCTCGACTACGTGGCCCAGCACTGGGGCCGCGCCGACTGGAAGCTCACGCGCGAGCAGATGCTGGAGGAGCTGGCCGCGAGCTGGGTCCACCTCTTCAACGACTGACGGCGAGCCCGCGAGGCCCGCGCCGAACCTGCGACACCCGTACCGAACCCGAGAAACCCGTACCGAACCGGCCGCCCCGAGGGCGGCCGGTTTTTCGTTGCTCTCATTTCCGGCCTTCGCGCAACCCGTAGAACATTGTTTTTTCTGTGTGTTCATTTCATTGACGTGCTGTAAAGCGAATGGCTAGCGTGGCGGTCATGAGAGCCAACGGCAACACTGTGAACACCGTCCTGGGGCCGGTGCCGGCGGAGGATCTGGGCGTCGTCGCGGTCCATGAGGCGCTGCTGTCGGTGGTGCCGGGCGCCGAGCACGCCTTCGACATCACCTTCGACCGCGCGGAGATCTTCGAGACCCTCGCCGCGAAGCTGGACGACTTCCGCGCCCACGGCGGCGGCACGGTCGTCGACAGCACGGGCATGTTCCACGGCCGGGACGTCCGGCTCTGCGAGAGTCTGTCCCGCAGGACCGGCGTGCACATCGTCGCCTCGACCGGACAGGGGCCCGAGGAACTGCTCGGCGGGTACTTCCTGACCCCGCAGACGAACCCGCCGACGCCCTGGCCCGCCGAGCGGTTCGCCGACCTCTTCGCCCGGGAGATCACCGAGGGCATGGTCGTGCCCCGCGTCGAGCGCCGCGGCGCCGCCGGTCTCGTGGCCACCGCCGCGACCCGCGCGGGAGCCACGGCGACCGACGAGAGCCTGCTGCGCGGCGCCGCGCGGGCCGCCGCGGCCACCGGTGTCGCCGTCTCCGTGCGCTACGGCGCCGACGCCCTCCACGACCTCGGCGTCGTCCTGGACGAGAAGCTGCCCGCCGACCGCGTGGTCGTCGCCGGGCTCGACCGGGCGGACGCCGTCGCCGCGGGCGCGCCCCTGGAGGTCGCCCGCCGCGGCGCCTACGTCGCGCTCGACCACGTGGGCACGGAGGGCGACGGCCACCCGACCGACGCCGAGCGCGCCGACCTCGTCGCCGAGCTGGTGCGGGCCGGGTTCGGCGACCGGGTCCTGCTGTCCGTCGGCGCGACCGGCGTGGCCAAGGGGCACCCCGGCAACGACCTGCCGTACAGCCACATCCTGACCTCCTTCGTCCCGCTCCTGAAGACGCGAGGTCTGGTGGAGGAGGACGTGCGCCGGGTCCTCGTGCACAACCCGTGCGCGCTGCTGACGGTGCGCTGAACCGCGTAGCCGAAGCGCCCCCAGCAGTACCTGTTGGTCCATCGATTCAGCTGACTCAAAGGTGAGTTCCGTGTCACGAGTGAACACCGTCCTGGGACCCGTCCCGGCCGAGGAGCTGGGGCTCGTGGCCGTCCACGAGCACATCGGCTACGGCATGCCCGGCTCCGAGCTGGACACGCAGTGGTGGAAGACGCCCGAAGCGCGCTACGAGGAGACCGTCCCGAAGCTGCGCACGTTCCACGAGAACGGCGGCGGCACCTTCGTCGACGCCACCGGCATCTGCAACGGCCGCGACGTCGACTACTACAAGTCACTCTCCGCGAAGACTGGCGTGCACATCGTCGCCTGCACCGGCTTCGTCGGCGGCGACACCGCGCTGCCGCACTTCGCGAACGCCGATGTCGACTACCTGATGCGCCAGTTCGTCCACGAGATCACCGTCGGCATCGGCTCCACCGGCGGCCCGGCCGGCGTCATCAAGGTCGGCGTCAGCCGCGGCGGCCGCATGACCGACCTCGACAAGCGCATCTACCGCGCCGCGGCCCGCGCCGCCCTCACCACGGGCGTTCCGATCCTCACCCATCTCGCGATCGACGCCGAGAACGCCGTCGCGATCTTCGAGGAGGAGGGACTGCCCCTGGACCGCGTCCTGTTCGGCCACGTCGACGACGGGGTGAACGCGGACAAGACGCGGGACGTGTGGATCGCCGAGCAGGGCGGCCGGATCGGCTTCGACACCTTCGGCTACGAGACCGAGCTGCCGGACCCGCCGTTCTGGGCCCGCCCCCGCCAGGAGCGCCTCGACCACTTCCTGCGGTTCATCGACGGCGGCCGCCGCATCAAGCAGGTCCTCGCCTCGGCCGACGCCAACTGCAGCCCGCTGGGCTGGCCCGGGGTGAAGGGGCACACCGTCAACTACCTCTTCGACGACCTCATCCCCGACCTCCGCGCCGCCGGACTCGACGAGGCCGCCATCAAGACGATCTTCGTCGACAACCCCGCGGAGTTCCTGACCGTGCAGCCGCAGACGTCTTGACCGCACGGACGAAGACGGCCTGACCGCACAGACGAAGACGTCCTGACCGTACAGAGCAGAGAGAACCGAGAACCGCCATGCAGTCATCGGACCTGAAGAAACTGAAGATCGCCGTCGTCGGGGCGGGATACGGCGGCGCCGCCGCGGCCAAGGCCCTCAGCCTGCTAGGCGCGCACGTCGACGTCTACGAGCAGGCGAGCCGCATCCGCGAGGTCGGCGCCGGCATCGGGCTGCGCCCCTCCACCATGAACCGGTTCCGCGAGTGGGGCACCTTCGACGCCATCGCCGACGTCAGCTCGCCCAGCGAGTACTTCGAGATCCTCGACGCCGGTGCCGCCCCCCTCATGAAGGAGGCGTGGCCGGCCGCCGAAGGGCAGACCCACACCCATCTGATCCACCGCGGCGACTTCATCGACGCCCTGCTCGGTGTGCTCCCCGAGGGCATGGTGCACCTCGGCCACCGCCTGGAGAGCGTCGAGGACAGGGGGGACGGTTCCGTCCTCACCTTCGCGGACGGTACGAGCGTCGAGGCCGACCTCGTCGTCGGCGCCGACGGCATCAAGTCGGTCGTGCGCCGGGAGCTGTTCAGCGACAAGGAGCCGGTGTTCTCCGGCGAGCACGCCTACCGCGCGGTGATCTCCGTCGACGACGCGCACGGCATGGTCACCGACGACAACCTGCGCATGTACATCGGCCGCGGCACCAAGGTCTATCTGCTGCCGCTGCGCCACCGCGGCCAGGTCTCCTTCGACATCACCGCCCTGTGCCCGGACGGCACCTGGGCTCCGGAGGTCACCAAGGACGACCTGCTCGCCACCGTCGAGGGCTTCGACGAGCGCCTCGTGCGCATCACGCGCGACCTCGACATGGACACCGTCAACATCCGGGCCGTCTACGACATCGACCCCGTCGACACCTGGCACTCGGACTCCGTCGTCCTCATCGGCGACGCCGCCCACTCGATGCTCCACCACCAGGGCCAGGGCGCCAACTCGGCCATCGAGGACGCCGGCGCGCTGGCCGACGCGCTGCGCGACGCGGACTCCGTGCCCGCCGCGCTCGCCCGCTTCCAGGCCGTCCGCAAGCCGGTCACCGACGAACTGCAGCGCGTCTCGCGGCAGGGCTGGAGCGAGGACGAGATCGACGACGTCTTCCCCGGCCAGCGGCCGCAGTCCGTCGCACCTGTCGCTTCTGTCGCCCCCGTCGCCCCGAAGGAGTAGGTCATGCCGCTGCACCCCCAGATCGCCGAAGCCCTCGCCCACCTGCCGGCACCGGCTCCGGGCCCGATCGACCCGGCCGCCCTGCGCGCCGCCGACGAATCCCAGGTCGCGGCGCCCGCCGACCGCCTGCCGCTGCACGCCGTCGAGGACCGCACCGCGTCCACCGCCTCCGGCGACGTACCGGTCCGCGTCTACACGCCCGACACGGCCGCCCAGCACGGACTGCTGATCTACTTCCACGGCGGCGCCTTCTTCCTCGGCAGCCTGGAGACCCACGACCACGTCGCGCGCTCCCTGGCCGCCGAGACGGGCCTGAAGGTCGTCTCCGTCGGCTATCGGCTCGCCCCCGAGGCCGCGTTCCCCGCCGGTCTCGACGACTGCTACGCCGTCGTGCGCTGGGCGGCGGACGCCCCGGACCTGGGCTGGGACGGCACGACGCTCGCCGTGGCGGGCGACAGCTCCGGCGGCACCTTCGTCGCCGCCGTCGCGGCCCGCGCGCACGACGACGGTTTCGACCGGATCACCCACCAGATCCTCTACTACCCGTCCCTGGACCTGGACTTCGACGAGGACCGGTACGCGTCGCTGCGCGAGAACGCCGTCGGCTACGGCCTGGAGACGGCGGGCCTGAAGCCGTTCAACGCCTTCTACCTCGACAGCGGCGCCGACCCCGCCGACCCGCTCGTCTCCCCGGTCAAGCGCGCCGACCTGTCCGGACTGCCGCCCGCGCTGGTGATCACCGGCGAACTCGACCCGCTGCGCGACGAGGGCGAGTTGTACGGGGAGCGTCTCGCGAAGGCGGGCGTCGCGGCGACGGTGAGCCGGTACGCGGGCGCGGGCCACGGATTCGTCCAGCACTTCTCCTGGATCCCCGAGTACCACCAAGTCTTCGCGGAGACCGGCAAGTTCATCAACGGCCGCGGCGGCACGTCATGACCGTCCCCGTCCACCCTCTGGTCTCGCCGTGGGGCCGCTTCGGCCTCTACAGCTTCTACGTCGACGCGCCCGAACCGGCGATCGTCGACACGGGCATCGCCTCCTCGCCCGCCGAGGGCATGGCCCCGGCGCTCGCCGCCCTCGGCAAGCGCATCGAGGACATCCGCTGGATCCTGCTGACGCACGGTCACATCGACCACATCGGCGGCGCGTTCGCGCTGTGGGAGCTGACCGGGCGCCGCGCCCAGGTGGTCATCCACGAGGCCGACGCCCCGATGCTCCGCTCCCGGCAGGCCCACGTCGACGAGTACACGGCGGCCCGCGGCCGCTACCTCGGTGACCCCGACGGCCCCGCGAAGATACGGGCCGCCACCGACGCCGTCATCTCCGGCGAGATGGAGCCCACCCGCCTCGTCCGGGGCGGCGAGACCCTCTCCCTCGGCGGCGACGTCACCGTCTCCGTGCACGCGATGCCCGGCCACACCCCCGGCTCGGTCGCCTACGCCGTGGACGGGCAGGACGCCGTGTTCGTCGGCGATGCCGTCCAGGTGCACGGCGCGGCGAACGGCTTCCCCGGCTACGCCGACCCGGCCGCATACCGCGACAGCCTGAGGTATCTGCGCGACGAGCTCCGCCCCCGCCACCTCTACCTCGGGCACCCCTACCGCCGCGCCGACGGCGTCCCCTACGGGGTCGAACTGGACGCCGTACAGGCCCGGGAGGCCATCGACCAGAGCCTCACCGCCGAGGGCCGCGTCACCGAGGCGGCCTGCGACTGCCTGCGGGCCGGGCTCCAGGAGACGCCGTCGCCGTACTCGCCGTTCGCCCCCGCCGCCGACGCGCTCGGCTACGCCGGCGATCCCACCCTCGAACCCTCGCCGTTCTTCACGTCGATGCACGGCTACCGAGAGCAGTTCGACCGGTCCGCCCGGGCCGAGCCGACCGCGTGACACAGGAGCTTCCACCATGACCGACCACCAGACGCTCCGGGCCGGCGCGCAGACCCTCGCCGTCCGCAAGGACCTGCGGATCCCGATGCGGGACGGTGTCGAACTCGCCGCCGACGCCTACCACTCGGCCGACGACACCCCGCGCCCCGCGCTCATCGCGATGAGCGCCTACGGCAAGGAACTCCAGGCCCTCGCCCTGACCACCCCGCCGCAGCGCAGGCCCAGCCCGATGTGGGACGGCTGCATCGAGGCCGGGGACATCGCGCGGGTCGTCGAGGAGGGGTACGTCCACGTCATCGGCGACATGCGCGGCACCGGCGACTCCGGCGGCGAGATGATCGGCAACTACAACTTCGGCGGCGTCTCCCAGGGGCAGGACCTGTACGACGTCGTCGAGTGGGTCGCCGCGCAGCCCTGGTGCGACGGCAACGTCGGCATGATCGGCATCTCCTACTTCGGTTCCATGCAGGTCCTCGCCGCCGCCGAGCGCCCGCCGCACCTGAAGGCGATCTTCGTCAGCGGCGGCCACTTCGACTTCTACGAGACGACGTACCACGGCGGCGTCATGTGGTTCATGCCGCGCGCCGCCCGCGAGGGCCGCGGCGGCGACTCCGGCATCGCGCACACCAATGTCCTGTCGCGCATGCAGCGGGAGTTCGCGCCGGACGAGCTGAAGAAGCTCGTGGACCAGCGCCTCGCCGACCCGGACGTGGCGGCCTGGCCGAACCTCGTCCACGTCCTCAAGTACCCGAAGAACCGCGAGTTCTGGTTCGACATCGTCATGAACCCGCTCGACGGCCCCTGGTACGAGGACCGCAACCCCGTCAACCTGGCCCGGAACATCGACATCCCGGTCTACCTCCAGATCGACCAGGGCCGAGGCTGGACCGTGGACGGCCACATCGAGCTGTTCGATGTCCTCAAGGGTCCCAAGAAGCTGGACATCGGCTCCTACCCGCCCATGCAGTCGCGCCCCTGGGTCGAGGAGCACGACACGATGTTCCGCTGGTACGAGTACTGGCTGAAGGGCATCGACAACGGGATCATGGACGAGCCCGCCGTGAACGTCTTCGTCGAGGGCACCCGCGAGACCGTCACCGCCGCGCAGTGGCCGCCGAAGGACATCGAGCACCGCTCCCTGTACCTGCGCCCGCGCGGAAAGCTCTCCGCCGAACCCGAGCGCATGGGCGCCGAGCACGCCGCCCCCGACGGCTTCTACCAGGCACCGCTGACCGTCACCGACCGCGTGGAAGTGCTCAGTTGGAGCACCGAGCCCTTCGAGCGGCCCGCCGAACTGATCGGCAGCGGCGCGGCGCACCTGTTCGCCGAGATCGACCAGGAGGACACCAACTTCATCCTGCGCCTGTGGGACGAAGCGCCGGGCGGCAAGCGGCAGTTGATCACCAGCGGCTATCTCAAGGCCTCCCACCGTGAACTCGACGAGGAGCGCACCACCGAGGGCGACCCGTACCACCCGCACACGCGCGCGGTGCCGGTGGAGCCCGGGGCGATCGAGGAGTACGTGCTGCGCCTCTACCCGTTCGCCGCGACCTTCCTGCCCGGTCACCGCCTGGTGGTGGAGCTGTCCAACGACGAGCCGCTCGCCGACGCGCACAACGCGCTGCTGCCGCCGGACGCCTTCCACCTCCCGGTGGGCCGCCCGGTCACGCACAAGATCTACCGCGACGCCGAGCACCCCTCGCGGCTCGTGCTGCCCTTCACCGTGGCTCAGGCCGGCTGAGCCGCTCCCATGCCTCCCGGTCCCGTACGTAGACCGGGGCGGCGGCGGTGATCGCCCGGGTCTGTGCGGAGCCCCGGGCGATCCGCCAGCGCACCGTGCCGGTGACCCGGGCCGCGCATGAGGTGATGAACTCCTCGCAGGCGACGCGCAGTTCACCGAACCAGCGGCCCTCCAGGGCCTCGCGCACCCAGAGCTGTTCGAGGTGCATCTTCTCCCGGACGGTCTCGGCGGCGAGCGTCGCCGTCTCCAGGTGGCGGTACGTCTTCAACAGGAGGGCGGCGGCCGGCATCTCCCGCAGTTCGAGGACCTTGTGGCCGCCGGGCAGGTGCTCCAGACCGCTGTAGCGGCCGATGCCATGGGCGCCGGCCCGGACGTTGAGCGCCTCGATCAGCTCGGGCAGCGGCAGCGGTACGCCGTCGAGGGCCGTGGGGACGCCGCGCGCGAAGGTGATCTCCACGCTCTCGTCGGCGGGCGGCTCTGCCGGGCGGGCCGTCCACGTGTACAGGTGCTCGGGGACGGTGTGGTCCTCCGGGTCGTCGAGGACGCCCGACTCGAACTCGCGGCACCACAGGTTCGCGTCGACGCTCGCCACCCGCTTGCCCAGGTGCGGCAGCCCGATCTCCTCCAGCTCGCGCGCCTTCTGATCGCGGTCGACCGGATCGAGGTCGTACGGGCTGCCGTACGGCAGCGTGCAGCCGAGCAGGCCGAGGGCGCCGTTGAGGCGGCGCAGCGTGTTCTGCGACGGGTTCGCCGTGTGCACGACCGCCGCCGCGTCCAGGTCCGTGGCCAGGTCCAGGGCGAGGCGGGCGAGCAGTGGGCGGCTCAGGGACGAGCTGACCGGATGGGTGTCCAGGTAGACGGCCTGCGCGGCGATCGCCGGACGGACGAAGGACTCGGCGAAGGTGCGCCGGGCGTCCACGAGATGCAGCCGCGCCCCGAGGTGGTCGGCGGTGTGCCGCAGCTCTTCGGCGTCCTCGCCCGCGCCCAGGTCGGCGCTGAAGGCGTGCACGTCCGTGAAACCGGCCCGGGCCAGCCGGTGCAGCAGATAGGTGCTGTCCAGGCCGCCGCTGAACAGGGTCACGACCGGCCGGTGCCGGTCGAGTGAGGCGTCGGTGAGATCGGCGAACGAGCGGATCCGCGGCCCCTGCGGGGTGTTCACTCGGCGGCCTCCCGCACCCTGCGCAGCTCTTCGGTGAAGGCCCGCGGGGTCGGTTCGTGGAGCAGGGCCGCGAGCGGGATGTCGAGGCCGAGCCGGTCGCGCAGCGTCTCGACGACCCGGACGACCTTGAACGAGTCGCCGCCCAGGTCGAAGAAGTCCTCGTCGGGGCCGACGGCGTCCACGGCGAGCACGTCCCGCCACACCGCGACGACCAGCGCGCCGAGATCACCGGTCGCGGGCGCCGCCGGACGCGGCGCCGGGACCGCCGCCGCCCGCTTCTCAAGGAGTGCCCGGTCCAGCTTGCCGTTGGCGGTCAGCGGCAGCGCGGCCAGCACGTCGACGGTGCGCGGCACCAGGGCGCGCGGCAGGCGGGCGCCCAGGCTCGCGCGGACAGACGGGCCCAGCTCGCCGGGCGCGGGGGCGCCGTCCTCGGGCACCACGAACAGTGCGAGGGCCTTGTCCGCACCCGCACCGTGCGCCACGACCGCCGCCTGCCGAACACCCGGACAGGACAAGGCCGTTGCCTCGATCTCGGCGGGCTCGATCCGGATGCCACGGATCTTCACCTGGCGGTCGACGCGGCCCAGGAACTCCAGCGCGCCGCCGGGACCGGCCGCCCGCACCAGATCGCCGGACCGGTAGAGGCGCCCGTACGGGGTGGTCACGAACCGTTCGGCGGTCAGCTCGGGCCGGTGCAGATAGCCGAGGCCCAGGCCCGCGCCGCCGATGAACAGCTCGCCCGGCTCGCCCTCGGGTACCGGGGCGCCGGCGTCGTCGAGGACGTGCAGCTCGGTGCCCTGGACGGGGCCGCCGATCAGCACCGTCGCCGGGTCCGGGTCGCGCGGGCAGATCCAGTACGAGCAGTAGATCGTGCACTCGCTGGGCCCGTACAGGTTCGTCAGGGAGGCGGTGGAGCGGGCGTGGAAGCGGGCCACCAGGTCGGGGGCGAGCGGCTCGCCGCCGGTGAGGACCTGGCGCAGCCCGTCGTACCGCTCGGCCGGGTCGCGGGCCAGCAGGAACAGGTCCAGGAGCGAGACCACGCAGTAGAACGTGGTGATCCGGTGGTCGCGGATCAGGGCCGCCAGATAGTCGGCGTCGCGCTGCCGGCCCGGCTCGGCGACGACGATCGCGGCGCCCGCGAGCAGCGGCCAGTACGTCTCGCTCAGGTACATGTCGAAGCTGCACGCCGTGTGGTGGATCATCCGGTCGCGCTCGTCCATGCGGTGCGTGGACTGCAGGGCGTCGAGCCGGGACGCGAGGGCGGCATGGCTGATCAGCGCGGCCTTGGGCCGGCCGGTGGACCCGGACGTGTAGATGATCACCACCGGGTCGTCGGGCGACGCGTCGAGCGCGGGCGCCGGATCGGCCGGGTACACGGCGCACTCCTCGTCCGTCAGCACCTCGGCGAGACCCTCGAAGCGCTCCGCCAGGCGCGCGTCGGTGAGCACGATCCGCGGCGCGCAGTCCTGAGTCGTCGCCCGTACGCGCTCCAGCGGATCACCCGGGTCGAGGGGGGGGGGGGGGGGGGGCCCGAACCCCCCGCCGGGGCGCGCCGCCAAAAAACCCCCCAACCCCCCGTGGTGCCCGAAGAACCAGTCCCCCGGACCGACGACGCGTGCGTCCAACACCCCCCCTGC
>NZ_JBHVIX010000012.1:19680-41214 GCF_042799415.1 Streptomyces sp. NPDC057694 | reverse complement strand
GGGGGGGTTGGGGGGGGGGGGGGGGGGGGGGGGGGGGTGGGGGGGGGGGGTTGGGGGGGGGGGGGGGGGAGGGGCGGGGGGGGGGCGTTGGGGGGGGGGGGGGGGGGGGTGGCCCCAACAACCCCCCCGCCGAGCAGCGCCACGAAGAACTCCACCGACCGCTCGTGGTGCACGACGACCCGGTCACCGGGACCGACGCCGTGCGCGCGCAGCGCCGCCGCGGTGCGCAGCACCCGCTCCTTCAGCTCGCCCATCGAGACGACCGTCGGGCCCGATATCAGGGCGGGCAGGTCCGGGTCGCGGTCCCAGCGGTCCAGGAGCAGGGCGTCGATGCGTCTCACGCGCGCGTCCCCTTCGTGAAGTGGTCCAGGCTGCGGGCGACGGCGTCGGCGAGGAGCGCCGGGCTGTCGGTGAGCAGCAGATGGCCGCCGGGCACCCACACCGTCCGGGCGCGGTCGCTGAACAGCTCCCAGTCCTCGGTGCGCTCCTCCGGGCACAGCGGGTCCGCGTCGCCGAACACCGCGAGGAGCGGGCAGTCCAGGAGCGGCTCCGGCCCCGAGCTGTACTCCTCGACGGCCCGCAGGTCGGCGACGATCGACGGCAGCAGCAGCGCCAGCATCTCCTTGTTCGCCGCCAGCGACTCGGGGACGCCGCCGAACTCCTTCAGGATGTCGAGGATCTGCTCCGTGTCGTCGGTGTCCCGCAGCAGCCGCCGCTCCGGGTCCGGCTTCTCGGTCACCGCCCACTGCGACACGGCCACGAATCCGGCCACCGGCACATCGCCCGTACGCTGCAACGCCCTTACGGCCTCCAGCGCGAGCACCGCGCCCGAGCAGACGCCGACCACGAGCAGCGGAGCCGTGCCCGGCAGGGCGCGGGCCGTCGCGACGACGTCCGCCGTCAACTCGGCCAGCCCGCCGACGGGTTCGCGCACCCGGGACTCGCGCCCCGGCAGCCGCGCCGTGGCCACCGCCCAGTCGGCGGGGGTGTGCGCGGCGAACGCGGCGCCGCTCGCGGCACCCGCGCCCGCGTGCGGCACGAGCAGCACCCGCCAGGCCGCGCCCTCGGGGTGCGCGCCGTCGAGCCTGAAGGTCTTCACCGGCATCCGCGCGTCACCCGGCCGTCACGAACTCGGCGAGCCCGCGGGCCAGATGACCCGGGTCGTCGGCGCCGACCAGCTCGCGCGCGGAGTGCATGGACAGGCCGGGCACGCCCACGTCGACCGTCGTCACCCCGAGCCGGGCCGCCGTGATCGGGCCGATGGACGTACCGCACGGCAGCGCGTTGTTCGACACGAACCGCTGCCACGGCACATCCGCCCGCTCGCAGGCGGCGGCCCACGCGGCGAAGCCGGTGCCCTCGGTGGCGTACCGCTGGTTCGCGTTGACCTTGACGACCGGGCCCGCGTTCGGCAGCGGGTGGTTGTCGGGGTCGTGCAGCTCCGCGTAGTTGGGGTGGACCGCGTGGGACATGTCGGCGGAGACGCACAGGCCGCCCGCGAGGGCGCGCTCCCAGTCCTCGGCGCTGCCGCCGCGCGCGGTCACCGAGCGGTGCAGCACCCGCTCCAGGAGCGGGCCCTGGGCGCCGGTCTCGGAGCCGCTGCCGGTCTCCTCGTGGTCGAACGCGGCGAGCACCGGCACCCGGTCCGCGGCCGCCGCACCGGCGGCGAGCAGCGCGGTGACGCCCGCGTGCACCGACACCAGGTTGTCCAGGCGCGACGACACGATGAACTCCCTTTGCGCGCCGAGGAGTCCGGGCGGCTGGACGTCGTGCAGCATCAGGTCCCAGCCGAGGACGTCGGCCGCGTCGATCCCGGCCTCGTGCGCGACCCGGCGCAGCAGCGCGCCCTTCTCGGTGGGGCCGAGCGACCAGACCGGCTGGGTCTGCCGCTGCCGGTGCAGGGACAGCCCGTCGTTCACGCTGTGGTCCAGGTGGATGGCCAACTGGGGTACGCGCAGCAGGGGTTCGTCGATCCGCACGAGGGCGGAGGTGCCGTCGCGCAGCGTCAGGCGGCCCGAGATGCCCAGGTCCCGGTCGAGCCAGGTGTTGAGCGGGACCCCGCCGTAGATCTCCACGGCGACCTGCCGCCAGCCGGCCCGGCCGGTGTCGGGGGTCGGCTTGACCCGCAGGTTCGGCGAGTCGGTGTGCACGCCCATGATGCGGAACGGGGCGTGGGCCGGGGCGCCCTCGGGCACGTACCAGGCGAGCAGCGCGCCGCCCTTGGCCAGGTAGCGGCCGCCGCTGTGCCCGGACCACTCCTCGGTGCCGGTCAGTTCGGTGAACCCGGCCTTCTCCAGGCGCCGTACCGCCGAGGCCACCGCGTGGTACGGCGACGGACTCTCCCGCAGGAACGTCAGCAGGTCCTCGACGTGCTCGGCTTGTGTGGGCAGGTTCATGGGGCGTCCGCCTCCTGGGGCAAGGGATGAGGGTGGTCGAGCAGCGCCGCGACGGAACGCCCGGGGTGCGTGCACAGCTCCCCGAGCAACGCGGCGTAGGAGGTCAGGAGTTCCCCGGCCGTGGACTCGTCCCACAGGTCGGCCGAGTACTCCAGGAAGGTGCGCAGGCCGAGCGCCGGGTCGCGGCGCGGCGAGAGGCCGAAGACCAGCTCGGCGCGGGCGACCGGCGGCGCCAGGTCCTCGACCTCGACGTCGAGTCCGGGGATCTCGATGTCGGTGTCCGGATAGTTCTGGAAGGCGAGCACGTTCGGCACCCGGTCGGGCACCTCGGTGGCGCCCGCGTCGCGCATGGCCCGCATGATGCGGGCGGTCGGCAGGACGTGCGCCATCACGGAGAGCGCCTCGGTGCCGGTGCGGGCGACCAGTTCGGTGAAGGACTCGCCGGGCTCGATCCGCACCCGCACCATCACCGACGTCGACACCATCGCCACCAGCGAGTCGGCCGACGTGCCCGCCCGGTTGGCGTACGGCACGGCCAGCAGGACGTCCCGCTCCCCGGACGACCGGGCCAGGTGCACGCCGAGCGCGGCGGCCGCGACCGCGAACGGCGTCTGCCGCACGGACGCCGCCAACTCCTCCATCCGCGTACGGACTTCGGCGGGCACGGTGCCGCGCACGGTACCGCCCGCGCCGCTCAGGGTGTCGGGCCGCGGCCGGTCCGTGGGCGTGTCCAGGCTGCACGGCGCGCCTTCCAGGTACCGCGCGCAGAACGCGGCACGCCGCTCCTCCTCGCCCGGGTCGGACACGGCGAGCTGCTCGCGGGCGTAGTCGGGCGCCTGCGCCGACGGCGCGGGCAGGGAGTGCGGGCGGCCGGCCGCCGCGGCCGTGTACAGCTCGGCGAGTTCCGCCATCAGGACCGAGTGGGACCAGCCGTCGGCGCTGGCGTGGTGCAGCACGAACATCAGCACCCAGCTGTCGTCGGCCACCTTCAGCAGCCGGCAGCGCGGGAGCGTGGGCTCGGCGAGGTCGAACGGCGTGGCCGCCATCCGCCGGCACACCGCGTCCGCCCGCTCCCGCGCCGCCTCGGGCGCGAGCAGGGACAGATCGTCGACCCGCAGCCGCGGGGGCGGCGCGGCGACCACCTCCTGCTGCCACGCGTCGTCCGCGCCCCGCACGAAGCGGGTCCGCAAGGCGTGGTGCCGCTCGACCAGCTGGGCGAGGGCCGCGCGCAGCGCGTCCGGGTCCAGGGCGCCCTTGAAGCGGATCCGGGTCGGCACGTTCCACACCTCGGCCCGGGGGAAGGCGTGGTGGCCGGCGATCATCCGGTCCTGCTGGGGGCTGACGGGGGCCCGGTCGACGACACCGTCGCCGGGCTCGGCCGGTATCAACTCATCTGGCACGGCTGCTATATGACGGGCCATCGCGGCAGGTGTCGGGTCCGCGAAGAAGTCGGCGAGCGCGATGTCCGCGCCCAGCACCTCCCGCACCCGGTTCACGAGCCGGATCGCCGTGATCGAGTTGCCGCCGAGGTCGAAGAAGTCGGCGTCGGCGGCGACACCGTCGACGCCGAGCACCGAGGACCACACGGCGCGCACCTCGTCGTCCGCGCCGGAAGGCCCCGGACGGGTGTCCCGCACGGTCTGCGCCGCGTCCTCCACCATGGCACTCAGCACCCGGTCGAGGTCGGCCAGATAGCCGCGGACCGTCCCGTCGTCGAAGAGGTCGGCGTCGTAGCGGATCCGCAGCCGCAGCCCGGACGGCGTGCGCACGGCCATCAGGGCGAGTTCGAGCGGCGACGACGAGGCGCCGCCCGGGACGTCACCGGCGGTGAGCCCCGGCAGGTCGATGCGGGCGAGCGGCGCCGCGTCGAGGTCCGCGGAGACCGTGACCAGCGGGCGCGGCCGTCCCGGACCCTGCCCGAGCCGAGCCGTCAGCGCGTCCGGATCGACCCGCTGGTGCCGCTCGGCCTCGAAGAGGGCGTCGCGCGTGGCCCGTACGGCGTCGGTGACCGTCATGGTGTCGGTGAGCGTCGCGCGCAGCGGCAGCACCGCCGAGTGGAAGCCGACCGTCCGCGCGGTCGCGGGGGTGCGCCGGGCGAACGTGGAGCCGATGACGAACTCGTCGAGACCCGCCCGCTCGCGCAGCACCAGCTGCCAGGCGGTGAGCAGCGTCGCGAACAGGGTGACGCCGTGCCGCCCGCTCCACTCCTGCACCGCCGTCGTGCGCGCCGCGTCGAGCCGGACCTCGGCCGCCGCGCCGCGCCCCGACACCCGGCGCTCGCGCGGCCGGTCGGTCGGGGGAGCGAGGACGGGCGGCAGCGGGTCCAGGTACTTCAGCCACCACTCCAGGTCGCCGTCGTCCGTGGGCGGTTCGGGTGCGCCGACGGTCGTCCCCGCGGGTTCGGGGAAGCGCGGCGCGCGGCCCTGGACCCGGGCCGTGTAGAGCTCCCGGAGGTCGTCCGCGAGCAGCCGCGCCGAGTGGCCGTCCGTGATCAGGTGGTGCAGGCCGAGCAGCAGGACGTGGTCGTCGTCGGCCAGCGCGAGCAGCCGCGGCGCGCACAGCGGGCCGTCGGCGAGGTCGAAGGGGCGGGTGCTCGCCTCGCGCAGGGCGTCCGCGATCGCCGCGTCCGCATCCTGCTCCCGGGCGTCCGTGACCGTCAGCGGGATCCGTGCGGAGGTCAGGACGGTCTGCTGGAGCAGCCCGTCGGCGCCGCCCGCGCGGAACACCGTGCGCAGCCCCGCGTGCCGGGCCACGAGCGCGTCGACGGCGGCGGTCAGCGCGGCCACGTCGAGCGGGCCGCGCAGCCGCACCGCCTGCACCTCGTTGTACGCGGCCCGGTCGCCGATCAGCTGGGCGGCGAGCCAGAGCCTGCGCTGGGCGGCGGTCGCGGGTGCGGTGATGTCCTTGGGGAGGGGGACCGGTGCCGCGGCGGTGTCCTCCCGCAGCACGGCGAGCCGGTCAAGCCCGGCCCGCATCAGCTCGGCGGGCATCCCGAAGTCGACCAGGGCGGCGATCTCGTCGACGCCCGCCTCCCGCAGCGCCGCCACGACCGGCGCGCACGTCTCGGGCGTGCCGATCAGTGCCCGCTCGTCGCAGTACCGGTCGTAGGCCCGCAGGAACAGATACTCCAGGTCGTCCTCGCTCGCCTCCGCCACGTCCCGCTCGCCCGAGGCGACGGCCCCGGCCGCCGAGCGCATCTGGAGCGACGAGCGCAGATAGCGGGTCATCGGCTCGCGGGCCTGCGCACGCGCGGTCGCGTGGTCGTCGGCGAGATAGGTGTGCAGCAGGACGGTGACGCGGCCGCCGTCCGGGTCCAGGCCGTGCCGGGCGCGGGCGGCCCGGTAGTGGGCGATGTTCGCGGCGAGTTCGGTGACGGTCCGGTTCATCAGGTTGGTGACGATGCCGAGATCGCGGCGGGCCGCCTCCTCGTACGACTCCCGGCGTCCGGACGTCGCCAGGAACATCGGCGGCGCCTCCTGCACCGGACGCGGCAGCGAGGCGACGTCGACGGTCCGGCCGTCGCCGCTCTCCCGGCGCAGGGTCCCGCCGCGCCACAACTCCCGCACCGCGTCGAGGTGTTCGAAGGCGATCTCCTTGCGACGGGCGAACCGCTCCGGGTGCAGCGCGAAGTCCTGCGCGTGCCAGCCGGTGGCGCAGCCGAGGCCCACCCGGCCGCCGGAGAGCCGGTCCACGACCGCCCACTCCTCGGCGACCCGCACCGGATCGTGCAGCGGCAGCACCACGGACCCCGCGTTCAGCCGGATCCGCTCCGTCTCCCGGGCGAGCGCGGCGGCGAGCACGGCCGGGTTCGGGAAGAGCCCGCCGAAGGAGTGGAAGTGCCGCTCGGGGATCCACAGCGAACTGAACCCGTGCGTGTCGGCGAAGCGGGCCGTCTCCATGATCCGGTCGTACGCCTGCGAGGTGTCCTCGGTGTCCGGATAGTCGCCGAAGAAGTAGATGCCGAAGTCGGTTGCGGGGCGCGGAGGTTGAGCCTTGGGTACTGCCTTCTTCCGGGTGGTCGGGAAGTACCCGCCCTCGCGCAGCTCCCGCAGCGAGCCCTTCACCGCGTCCGCGACCCGCTCGACGTCCGTGTCCGTGTGGGCGGTGGAGAGGTAGAAGCTGCGCCACTCCCACACGTAGATCCCGCGCAGCAGCAGGTGCTGGTACAGCAGCTCCATGTCGGCGCGGTGCGTGAAGCGGAACATGGACCCGAAGTGGGCCATTTCCAGCGGGAATTCCTCGTCGCGGAAGAACGTGTTGAGGTCGTCGGCGAGCGCGTCGGTACGGGCGTTGAGCCGCTCCTGCAAGGCCGGCCCCTCGGCGGTGAGGTGCGTGAGGACCGCTTTGGCCGCCGCCATCGACAGGGGGTGCTGGAGGTACGTACCGCCGAAGAAGGTGGTCTCCGCGCCCGGCCCGCTGTCGTCGCCGTAGCGCCAGAACCCGCCGTCGACCCCGTCGAGGAGGTCGGCCCGGCCCGCGATCGCGCCGACCGGGAAGCCGCTGCCGAGCGCCTTGCCGTACGTGGCCAGGTCCGGGACCACACCGAAGTGGTGCTGGGCGCCGCGCGGATGCGGGCGCAGACCCGTCAGCATCTCGTCGAAGAGCAGCACGATGCCGCGCCGACGGGTCAACTCCCGCAGTGAGCGCAGGAACTCGACCGGACGCAGGCCCGGGTTGCGGCACTGGACCGGCTCCACGATCACGGTGGCGATGGAGTCGCCGAGCGCGTCGATGGTGTCCAGCGCCTCCTGGCTGCCGTACTCCAGGACCAGCAGATCGGCGACCGCGCTCGCCGGGATGCCGCGCGACACCGGCACCGCCCGGCCGCCGTCGGGACCGGGGCGGCCGAGCACCAGGTCGATGTGGCCGTGGTAGGAGCCGCGGAACATGACGACGCGGTCCCGGCCCGTCGCGGCGCGGGCCAGCCGGATCGCGCCCGAGTTCGCCTCCGTGCCGGAGTTCGCGAACGCCACCCGTTCCATGCCCGTCAACTCGGCCAGCAGCTCGGCGACTTCACCCGCCTCGACCGGGCGCGGCCCGAACCGCAGCCCGCCGTCGAGATGGGCCCGCACCGCCTCGGTGACGCACTCCGGCTCGTGCCCGAGGAGCAGCGCGCCGAAGCCCATCGTGATGTCGGTGTACGTGTTGCCGTCGATGTCCGTGAGCCGCGCGCCCCGTGCCGAGCGCGCCGAGAGCGGGTACAGCGTCTCCTTCGTGGCACGCCGGAACCCGACCACGGCCCGGCTGTCGGCCAGCACCGGACGCCGTCGCTGCGCCAACTCCTTCGAGGTGGCCGTGCGTTCGGTCAGGCGCCGGGCCAGGTCGGCGGCGTGAGTGCGCTGCCGTGCGTCGGCGCCCGCGCCCGCCATCCCGGAGTCCGCGGGCAGTACGACGCGGGGGCCGTGCTGCTCCGGGGGCGCGGCCGTGCGGCTCCGCGCGCGGGCCAGCTGCGCGGTGAGGTCCCGGGACAGCTGTGCGGCGCGGTCCGCCGCCGATGCCGTCATCGGGCGGTGCGGTCGGCGCCGAGCAGGGCCACCGCCTCGGAGAGCTGGGTCAGCATCGCCGCCTGCGTCTCGGCCAACAGGTTGACCTGGCGCGTGAGTTCGGCGACCTCGGCGCGGGTCGCGTACTCGGCCGGCGGTGCGGGGTGCTCGGCGGCGGGGATGATCACCTGCGCCGAAGGCGGCGCGGCGGGCCGCTCGCGCCGCTCGGCGATGAGCCGGGCCGTCAGCTCCGGTGTCCCCGCGTCCTCCAGGATCTCCCGGATCGCGATCCGCACATCGAACTCGGCCTCCAACTGGCGGAGCATCCCGATCAGTTGCAGCGAGTCGGCGCCGAGCCCCACATAGGTCTGCGCGGGTGTCACCTCGTCCGTGGTGAAGCCCAGATGGTGCGCGGTCAGCTCGCGCACCCGGGTGAGCACCGGCCGGTCCTGGTCCTGCTCGGTCACTGCGTCCTCCACGGGGGGTTCGGGGGCGGGGGCGGGGCCCGTCCAGTAGGAGCGGTGCTGGAAGGGGTAGGTGGGCAGCGGGACGCGGCGGCCCGCGTGTCCGGCGAGCAGCGCCGACCAGTCGACGGCGGTCCCCGCGCAGTGCAGCCCGGCCACCGCCCGCCACAGTCCGTCGACGCCGGTGGCCCTGCCCTGCGTCGGCAGGCACGGCGTCTCGGGCACGGCCCGGCGGGCCATGCCGGTGAGCGGGGCGCCCGGCCCCAGCTCCAGCAGGACGTCCCGGCCGGAGACGGTGCGCAGCACGGCGTGGAAGTCGGCGGTGCGGCGGGCCTGCCGGACCAGATACGCGGCGTCGGGGCGCCAGCCCGCGGGGTGGGCCGTGCCGTCGAGGCCGGACACGAACTCGGTCTCCACCGGCCGGAGTTCGACCTCCTCCACGGCCGCCCGCAGCCCGTCGAGCATCGGGTCGAGCAGCGCCGTGTGGAAGGCACGGTCGACCGGGAGCGGTTCGCAGGGCACGTCGGCGAGCAGCCGCCGCGCCGTCGCCACCGCCTCGGGGCGGCCCGCGACGACATGGTGCGCGGGCCCGTTCACCACGGCGAGTTCAAGGCCGCCGACCTCGTCGAGCAGCGCCCGCACCCGCTCGTAGGGGGCGAACACGGCGAGCATCGCCCCGGGCGCGGTGTCCCGCATGAGGCGGCCCCTGCGGCACAGCAGCCGCATCCCGTCCTCCAGGGACAGCGCACCGGCCGCGTACAGCGCCGCGTACTCCCCGACGCTGTGCCCGCCGACGGCCGCCGGACGCACCCCCAAGGACTCCCACAGCCGCACCTGCGCGGCCTGGAACGCGAAGAGCGCGGGCTGCGCGAACGCCGTGTCCCACTGCCCGGGACCCGCCCCCGCCACCAGCCGCCCGGTGAAGTCGGTTTCCCCCGTCTCCTGTCGATGGATCCGGGCGCAGGCGTCCAGCGTCCCGGCGACGACCGGGAAGCGCTCCGCGAGCGCCGCCGCCATCCCGGGCACGGCTCCGCCCTGCCCGCTGAACAGGAACACCGGCGCCGCAGGACCGGCCACCGTGCCCGTGCGGTACGCGGCCGGATCGGCCCGTCCCGCGAGGAACGCGTCGAGTCCTTCGCGCGGGTCACCCGTGACGACGAGGCGGTGCTCGTGGTGACGACGGCCCAGCGCCGTCGTGGTGAGCAGGTCGGCGGGGTCGAGCCCTGGATCACGTACGAGAGCGTCCCGGAACGCGCGCGCGTACGCGGCGAGCGCCTCGGAGCCGCGGGCCGAGAGCGGCAGCAGCGGGGGAGCGGTGGACGGCGCGCGGGACGGGACGGGTGGCGCCTGCTCCAGGATCACATGGGCGTTCGTGCCGCCCATGCCGATGGAGTGGACGCCCGCGCGGCGCGGACCGCTGTCGTCGGCGGGCCAGGGGGTGGCGCGGCGCGGCAGCGTGAACGGGCTGTCCCCGACGCCGAGCAGGGGGTTCGCGCGGGTGAAGTTCACAAGCGGCGGGATCACGCCGTGCCGCAGGACCAGGACCGCCTTGATCAGCCCGGCGAGCCCGGCCGCGCTGTCCAGGTGCCCGATCGCGGGTTTCGTCGAGCCGAGCGCGCAGAACCCGGTCCGGTCGGTGTGCCGGCGCAGCGCCTCGGTGAGCGCGGCGAACTCGATCGGGTCGCCCTTGTACGTGCCCGTGCCGTGCGCCTCCAGATAGCGCACCGACTCGGCCGGCACCCCGGCCGCCGCCAGCGCGCCGAGCACCGCGTCCCGCTGCCCGGCCGTGCCCGGAGCGGCGAAACCGGCTTTGTCCGCGCCGTCGTTGGTGACCGCCGAGCCGAGGATCACCGCGTGCACGGTGTCCCCGTCGGCGAGCGCCCGCTCCAGCGGCTTGAGGACCACGGCGGCCACCCCGTTGCCGCCGACCGTGCCGTCCGCCGCCGCGTCGAAGGCCCGTACCGCCCCGGTCGGCGAGATCGTCGACCCCTTCACCCGCCGGTGCCCGGTGATCTGCGGCAGATGCAGCGCGGCCGAGCCGACCAGCATCAGGTCCGCGTCACCCGCGGACAGCGCCTGGCAGGCCAGGTGTACGGAGACGAGCGCACTGGAGCAGGCCGTGGCCACATTGACGGCGGGCCCGTTCAGACCGAGGCGGAACGCGGCACGGTTCGCCGTGAAGTCCGGGTAGTTGCCCACCTGGATCTGCTTCACGGCCGTCCAGTCGTCGACGTCCGCCTGCGCTCCGATGTTCCGCGCGAGATAGCTGTGCAGCGAGTACAGGCGGTAGCCGACGCTCGCGTACACCCCGACCCTGGCGTCCGTGCCCGCGTACCCGGCGTCCTCCAGCGCGTGCCAGGCACACTCAAGGAACAGCCGCTGCTGCGGATCGGTGACGGTCGCCTCGCGCCCGCTCATCCCGAAGAACGCCGCGTCGAACCCGTCGATCCCGGGGAGCAGCGCGCTCGCCCCGCCGAACTCCGGTTCCTTGTACGTCGCTTCGGGTACTCCGGCGCCCGCGAAGTCGGCGTCACCGAACCGGCGTACGTGCGTCACGCCCGCCGCGATGTCCCGCCAGTACGCGTCCGGGCCGTCAGCTCCCGGAAACCTCAGCGCCATCCCGACGACCGCCACGCGCCGGTCCCGCATCGCCGCCTCCCTCCTCCGGGAACGCCGGACCGGACCGCCGCTGCCGCAGCACCTGCGCGACGAACACCAGCGCCACCACGATCGCGACGCCGTGCGCCACCCCGACCACCGACAGCGGCGAGAACACGTCGAGCGCCGCCGCGACCGCGATCATGCCGACGCCGAAGCCGAGGTTCTCCACCGTCGCCGAAAGACCGAAGGCATGGGTGCGAAGGCCCGTTGGCAGTGTCTGAAGGTGCGAGCTGTACGACACCTCGGTGACCCCGTCGGCCGCGCCCGCGAGCAGCGCGACCACGATCGTCGCGGCCCAGGGGAACCCGGCGAACGCGAGGATGAACGTCGCCGACATCGCGATCGTGCCGAGCCCGAAGCCGAGCGCGCCGACGGAGCGGCCGTCCCGCTTCACCCACCGTTGCAGCACCTGCTGCACGAGTACGTTGCCGAGCGCCCACACGCACCAGAAGACACTGACGAACACGGCGGGCCGGTCGGCGTCCAACTGCGTGGAGTACACCGGCAGAGCCGCGTTGTGCGAGGACGAGCCGAGCGCGTCGATGCCGCGCAGCGCGACCATCAGCGCGATGACCGGGGCGGTGGCGAGCGCGGCCAGGGCGCCCGGGCTGCGCTTCTTGCCCGCCGCTGCCGGGGCGGGCTTCTCCGGCTCCTCCCGCTCCGGCCGGGCGGCCAGCGGGAGCAGTGCCACGGTGGCCGCGCAGACCAGGAACGTCGCCATGTCCAGCAGGAACGCGGCACGGTAACTGAGCAGCGACACGACGACGCCCGACGACGCGAAGCCGACGACCATCGCCATCGAACGGCCGCTCACCATCAGCGAGTTCGCCCAGGTGTGCCGGCCCTCGTCCACCATGTCCGGGATCGAACTGCGGAAGGCGACCATGAAGAACGTGCCCGCGCCGCCGACCACCGCCGAGACCAGGAACAGCGCCGCCGTGCGCAGCCCGTCCGGCGCGCAGACCAGCAGCACCAGCGCGGCCGCCTGCGCCACGTTCGCCCAGAACATCACCGGCTTCGCCGGCAGCCGCGCGAGCAGCGCGGCGGCCCCGAGCCCCGCCAGGAATCCGGCGCCGAGCCGGACGGCCATGAACACACCGACCGCGAGCGCCCGGTCCGTCACCGCGTAGACGTACAGATTGAGCGCGACCAGATTCAGGTACGTGCCGTAGGAGGAGATCGCGTAACCGGTCACCAGGATGCGGTACCGGCGTTCCTTCATGGAGCGTTCCTTTGCGAGCGGGCCCGTACAGGTGCGAACGAGTGAGCGATGATTCGAACGCTCCGCACCCTAGGCGGGAGACTCCTCCTTCCGCAGGAAGATCATGGAAGTGGTCCGCGGCGATGGCGCTTTCTCAACGCCCCCTTCGAGCACGGCAGGCTCTACAGCCCCACGTCGCGGCTGCGGATGTCCTCCATCGACTCGCGGCGCACGAGCAGCCGGGCCCGGCCGTCGCGCACGGCGGCCACCGGCGGGCGGCCGACCAGGTTGTAGCCGGACGCCATCGACAGGTGGTACGCCCCGGCGACGGGCACGGCGAGCAGATCGCCCACCCGTACGTCGGCGGGCAGCGGCACATCGGCGGCGACCACGTCACCGGCCTCGCAGTGCCGGCCCACGACCGTCATCGGCGCGTGCGCGGCGCTGCCCGCCCGGCCCACGAGCCGGGGCGCGTACCGCACCCCGTACAGGGCCGGCCTGGGGTTGTCGCTCATGCCGCCGTCGACGGCGACGAAGGTGCGGCCGCCGGTCTGCTTGACGGAGACGACGTGGTAGAGCGCGACGCCGGACGGTCCGGCGATGGCGCGGCCCGGCTCGATGATCAGGCGGGGCACGGGCAGGCCCGCCGCCGCGCACGCGTCGCTCAGTTCGGCGCGGACCCTGCGGGCCAGCCGGGTCAGGTCGAGGACCGGTTCGCCGGGCCGGTAGGCGATGCCGTGACCGCCGCCGAGATCCAGCTCCGGCAGGACCACACCGTGCTGCTCGTGCAGCCGGGCCATCAGGCCGACCATCCGGCGCACCGCCGACAGGTATGGCTTGATCTCGGTGATCTGCGAGCCCAGATGGCAGTGCAGACCGGTCAGTTCGAGCTGCGGCTGGTCGAGGATGCGGGCGATGGCGTGCTGCGCGTATCCGTCGGAGAGGGACAGGCCGAACTTCTGGTCCTCGGTGCCGGTACGGATCTTGTCGTGGCCGCCCGCGCTGATCCCGGGCACGACGCGCACCATCACCTTCTGGTGGCCGCCGGGGCCGACGGCGGCGGCGAGCCGGGCGATCTCGGAGGGGCTGTCGATGACGATGCGGCCGACGCCGTACCAGAGGGCCTTCTTCAGGTCCTGCGGCGTCTTGGCGTTGCCGTGCAGGACGATGCGGTCGGCGGGGAACCCGGCGGCGACGGCGAGTTCGAGCTCACCGGCGGAGCAGACGTCGAGGCCGAGGCCCTCCTCGTCCATCCAGCGGGCCATGGCGCGGCACAGGAACGCCTTGGCCGCGTAGTGGATCTCGGCCTCGGGGAAGACGTCGCGATAGGTGCGGCAGCGGCGCCGGACCTCGCTCTCGTCGAGGACGTAGACCGGGGTGCCGAAGCGGCCGGCGACCTCGGAGAGCGCCACGCCGCCGACGGTCAGGTCACCGGGGCGGGGTTCGGCGGTGGACGCGGGCCACACCGAGAGTTCCTCGGCCCGGGAGACGGCCGGGGCGGCGGAGGCGGAAGCGGATGCGGGTACGTGGGCGGTGGTCATCGGGGCGCCTTTCTCAGCCGATCCAGTACGACAGCGCGGTCACCAGGGCGGCGGCCCCGGTCACCCGGAGCACGCCGACCGCCTGTGCGTCCCAGCCGTGGTGGCGGCGAGGGGCGGCGGCCGGGGCGGGCGCGGTGAGCTGCGGATCGACGGTGACCGTGGCGGCGCCGAGCGGCGCGGCGACGGCACGCAGCGCGGGCTCCGCGAGCCGGATCCACGGCTGGTCGGGGCCGAGCGTGGCGGCCAGCGCCCGCTCGGAGGTGAAGCCGACGGCCGTACGGTCGCCGAGCGGGGTGCGGAACAGTCGGGCGGCGTGCCCGAAGGGGCCCGGCCGGACGGGGACGTAGAGCGGCCCGGCCGGGAACCGTTCGGCAGGTTCCGGGTCGTCGCAGACGGGTTCGGTCATGGGATGCCTCCTGGAGGATCCGGGTTCGCGGATGTGCCGGCCCCGGCCGGGGGACGGCCGACCGGGGCATGCCGAGGACGCTATGCCCGCCGCACCCGCCACCCGGACCTGCCCTGACGGGACGTTGACGCGGATCGGGGCGACGCTGACGCGCTGCTGACGGGGGCCGCGCCGGACGGCCCACGCCGCCGTCAGAAGTACGCCAAGAAGTGCCGTCGGGGCTGGCCCCGGCCGGGCGACGAGGATGGGATGAGGAGGGAGAATCCCGCTCCCGGTGTTGTCCTGCGCCGTCGACGGGGCATCAGGAACGGACAGTTGACATCACGGGAGGTGACCGATGTCCGGATCCGACGCGGCCTCCGCCCCGCGCACGCTCCGCGTCGTCGTCGGGGTGAACGGGGAGCCGGGCAGCCGCACCGCCCTGCGCCGGGCGGCGGCCGAGGCCCGGCACCGGCGGGCCGAACTCTGGCCCGTCCTCGCCTGGTCGTCGCCCTGCGGCGGATTCGGCGCCCGCAGCGGCCCCACCGTGCCGCTCCCCGCGGAGGACTGGCAGGACCTCGCCCGCGGCACCCTCCTCGGCACCCTCGCCGAGGTCTTCCCCGACGGCCCCGGCACCGGCGTGCACGCGCTCCTGGCGCAGGGCTCCCCGGGCCGCGTCCTCGTGGACACCGCCGACCGGGAGGACGACCTCCTCGTCGTCGGCGCCGGCCACCGCGGCACGCTCCACCGCCTGCTCCAGCCCTCGGTGAGCCGCTACTGCCTGGCCCGCGCCCACTGCCCCGTACTGGCCGTACCGCCGTCCCCACTGGAGGCCGAACTCGCGGCGGCGCACCGGCGCAACCTGTGGCGACTGCGCCTGGACACCCGGCACTTCGCCGAGGAGACGGCGGCGCCGGACGACGGGGCGCCGGTCGCCTGAGCGGGCGCGGGACGCGGCGGCGCGGCCCCCGATCGGGCCGGGTGCCCCGGGCTCAACGCCCTGCGGTCCCGGGGTTCGCCGACTCCTGCGCCGATTCTTCCGCCGGTTCCCGCACCGGCTCCTCCGCCGGGAACAGGATCGGGCTGATCAGGTGCCGGACCCGGTCCGGAGCGGGCGCGTTGCCGATCCGCCGGACCAGGACCGACCGCAACTCGCCGATCAGCTCGGCCCGTTCGGCCGGGCTCAGCCAGATCGCGTGCTGCCGGTAGCCGACCTGGTCGGCCACCGGGTCGGCGCCCTCCCGGTCCAGATACGCGCCGAACTCCGCGAGCAGCGTCGCCGTCGCCACCGCGAAGATCCGGCGGTGCTCGTCGGGTGTGACCCGGGCCGCGGCTTCGGCGTCGACCACCGCCCGCTCCCGGCGCAGCCGGTAGGTGCGCTCCACCGCGCCGCGCACCCGCTGCTCGTCCGCGACGTCCAGGATCCCCGCGTCCGCGAGCGAGCCGACGTGCCGGTACACCGTCGCCTTCGACACGTCGGGCAGCAGGGCGCACATCTGTGGGGGGCAGATGTGAGGAGGGGGCTCAGCTGAGCCCGGACACCTGGAAGACGGTCCTGGCCAGCTCCCCGTCCACCTGCCGCGCGAGCCGGCGCAGCGCGGTCCCGCCGCACCGCAGCAGCCCGCGGTCCACCGACACCCGGGCGCCGTCGTCGAGCAGGCGCCACAGCGCGGGGTTGGCCACGAGGACGCGCGGGTCGAGCTCGGCCCGGCCGCCCAGCTCGTCGCGGAGCACCAGCCGGTGCGCGATGTCGTCCACGCAGCGCACGGAGACCAGCAGGTCGGTGCGGACGCTGTGCTCGCGCCACAGGCAGCGCACGGTCAGCCGGTCGGCGGTCGCGCTGATCCGCGCGGGCAGCAGGACAAGAGTGAGTGCGGCCCCGAGAACGGCCCACAACAGGGCGGTCCACAGAGTGAGTCGGTCCGACAGGGCGTCGATCCCGAGGAGCAGCGCGAGCAGTCCGGTCCCGTGGAGGACGGCGCTGCGCGCTTCCCCTGCCCAGTAGGCGTCATGGGCGGCGGCGGTGGTGGTGTCTGCCATACGGCCGACGCTAAGGAGCGGCGCCCCGCGCCCCGGCGTTCTTGACGGGTTCGGACGCCGCTGCGTACGCCGTCTTGACGGCGCGGGCGTCGGCGCAGGCGTTGTGCGGGCCTCGGATCAGGCCGCGGCGGCGAGCGAGCGCGCCGGATACGACCGGTGCGGGGCCACGGCCTGCCCGTCGGGGAGCAGCTCGCCGGTGTCGTCGAAGACGATCGTGCCGTCGCACCGCAGGCTCCAGCCCTGCTCGGGGTGGGCGGCGACGACGTGTTCGGGGCTCGTGCACGCGGGTCGGTGGTCACACATGGCGCACCTCCAGGTGGGCTGTCCTCGGCCTGTCCCCGCCCGATCGCGGGTTGCCCTCTGCTTCGACGATGCGCGCGCCGCGCCCCCGGCCGCCAGAGCCCGGCGCGGAGTGTGACAGCTCCAGGACATGGCGCGGACAGAGTCCGGACGCAGCGTTCGCGCGGGCCCCGCGTAAGAGACACGTCAAGGGCGTGCACGGCCGCGTAAGGGAGCCGTCAACGGGGATCGAAACCGGCCACGACCAGGGGTTTGCTCTGACTGTAAGACCCCACTCACCACCTTCGAACAGGGAGCTCACGATGGCCGACGTGGCCTTCGTCGTCACCACGATCGCGGTATTCGCGCTGGTGGCACTCGTCGCCAAGGGGGTGACGAAGCTGTGACCGCCGAGAACATCGTCGGCCTCGTCGTGGCCGTCGCCCTGCTGGGTTATCTCGTCCTCGCCCTCATCTACCCGGAGAGGTTCTGAGCACAGATATGAGCCCCGTACTTGCCGGAGTGCTCCAGCTGCTCGCGCTCATCGCGGCGCTGGCACTGGCCTACCGTCCCCTCGGCGACTACATGGCCCGGGTCTACTCCTCCGAGAAGCACCTCCGGGTGGAGAAGTGGATCTACAAGGGCATCGGCGCCAATCCCAACGCCGAGATGCGCTGGACCGCGTACCTGCGTGGCGTCCTCGCCTTCTCGGCCGTGAGCGTCCTCTTCCTGTACCTGCTCCAGCGCGTCCAGGGCAGCCTGCCGGGCTCGCTCGGCTTCAAGTCGATCGACCCGGACCAGGCCTTCAACACGGCCGCGTCCTTCGTCGCCAACACCAACTGGCAGTCGTACTACGGCGAACAGGCCATGGGCCACGTCGTGCAGACCGCCGGCCTCGCGGTGCAGAACTTCGTCTCGGCGGCCGTCGGTATCGCCGTGGCGGTGGCTCTGGTCCGCGGGTTCGCCCGCTCCCGCACCGGTGAGCTGGGCAACTTCTGGTCCGACCTGGTGCGCGGCACCGTCCGCATCCTCATCCCGATCGCCGCGCTCAGCGCGATCGTCCTGGTCGCCTGCGGTGCCATCCAGAACTTCTCCGGCATCCACTCGGTCGGCCAGTTCATGGGCGGCGCGCAGGAGTGGAACGGCGGCGCGGTCGCCTCCCAGGAGGCCATCAAGGAGCTGGGCACCAACGGCGGCGGCTACTTCAACGCCAACTCGGCC
This sequence comes from Streptomyces sp. NPDC057694, assembly GCF_042799415.1. Taxonomy (NCBI): domain Bacteria; kingdom Bacillati; phylum Actinomycetota; class Actinomycetes; order Kitasatosporales; family Streptomycetaceae; genus Streptomyces; species Streptomyces sp. NPDC057694. Next base: position 23,543 of record NZ_JBHVIX010000012.1, on the reverse strand, counting down.
CACCCCTTCGAGAACCCCACCGCGTTCACCAACCTCTTCGAGGTCTTCCTGATCCTGGTCATCCCGTTCGCGCTGACCCGCACGTTCGGCAAGATGGTCGGCTCGGTGAAGCAGGGGTACGCGATCCTCGCCACGATGGCGACGATCTGGGTCGGCTTCATCGCGCTGATGATGTGGACCGAGTTCCACCACGGCGGTCCGGCCTTTGACGCCGCGGGCGGCGCCATGGAGGGCAAGGAGAACCGCTTCGGCATCGGCGGCTCGTCGATCTTCGCGGTCTCCACGACACTCACCTCGACCGGCGCGGTGGACTCCTTCCACTCGTCCTTCACCGGCTTCGGCGGCGGCATCACGATGCTGGGCATGCAGCTCGGCGAGATCGCGCCCGGCGGCACCGGATCCGGCCTCTACGGCATGCTGATCATGGCGATCATCGCGGTGTTCATCGCCGGTCTGATGGTCGGCCGCACCCCCGAGTACCTCGGCAAGAAGATCGGCAGCCGCGAGATCAAGTTCGCCGCCTGCTACATCCTGATCACACCGGCCCTCGTACTGATCTTCACGGCCGCCTCGATGGCCCTGCCGACCCCGCCGAACTCGATGCTGAACAGCGGCGCGCACGGCTTCTCCGAGATCCTGTACGCGTACACGTCCGGCGCCAACAACAACGGCTCGGCGTTCGCGGGACTCAGCGCCGACACCCAGTGGTTCAACACCACGATCGGGCTCGCGATGCTGCTCGGCCGGTTCCTGCCGATGGTGTTCGTGCTCGCGCTGGCCGGTTCGCTCGCCGAACAGAAGCCGGTTCCGGCCACGGCCGGCACCCTGCGCACCGAGAAGCCGCTCTTCACCGGGCTGCTCGTCGGCACGCTGCTGATCATCACCGGCCTGACCTACTTCCCGACGCTCGCGCTCGGCCCCATAGCCGAGGGGCTCGCGTCATGACCGTACGAACTGAGAAGACTGAGGACGACATGTCCGCAACCACTCCCACCCGGGCGCCGCACTCGGACGTACCCACCGGCCACCCGTCCCGGCAGGAGGGCGAGGGCAAGATCGGCGCGGGTCTCTTCGACCCGAAGCAGCTGGTCAAGTCGCTCCCCGACGCCTGCCGCAAGCTCGACCCGCGCGTGATGATCAAGTCGCCCGTGATGTTCGTGGTGCTGGTCGGCTCGGTCCTGACCACGGTGTTCTCCTTCACCGACCCGACGGACTGGTTCGGCTGGGCCATCAGCGCCTGGCTGTGGCTGACGGTGATCTTCGCGAATCTCGCGGAGGCCGTCGCCGAGGGCCGCGGCAAGGCCCAGGCCGACACCCTGCGCAAGGCCAAGACCGACACCGTCGCCCGCAGGCTGACGGGGGACCGCGAGGAGCAGGTCCCCGGCACCGCGCTGACCATCGGTGACCTGGTGGTCTGCGAGGCCGGCGACATCATCCCCGGCGACGGTGACGTCGTCGAGGGCGTCGCCTCCGTCGACGAGTCCGCGATCACCGGTGAGTCCGCCCCCGTCATCCGCGAGTCCGGCGGCGACCGCTCGGCCGTCACCGGCGGCACGAAGGTGCTCTCCGACCGCATCGTCATCAAGATCACGACGAAGCCCGGCGAGACGTTCATCGACCGCATGATCAGCCTGGTCGAGGGCGCGGCCCGGCAGAAGACGCCGAACGAGATCGCGCTCAACATCCTGCTCGCGTCGCTGACCATCGTCTTCGTCCTCGCGGTCGCCACCCTCCAGCCCATCGCGAACTGGTCGTTCGCGAACGCGGGCAGCAGCCAGCACCTCTCGATGATCGTCCTGGTGGCCCTGCTGGTCTGCCTGATCCCGACGACCATCGGCGCCCTGCTCTCCGCGATCGGCATCGCCGGCATGGACCGCCTGGTGCAGCGCAACGTGCTCGCCATGTCGGGCCGCGCGGTCGAGGCCGCCGGCGACGTCTCCACCCTGCTCCTCGACAAGACCGGCACCATCACCCTCGGCAACCGCCAGGCCGCCGAGTTCGTCCCGGTGCGCGGTACCACCGAGGCCCAGGTCGCCGACGCGGCCCAGCTCTCCTCGCTGTCCGACGAGACGCCCGAGGGCCGCTCGGTCGTCGTCCTCGCCAAGGAGAAGTACGGGCTGCGCGAGCGGCACCAGGGCGAGCTGACGGCCGCCACCTGGATCGAGTTCACCGCCCAGACCCGCATGTCGGGTGTGGACGTCGACGGCCGCAAGATCCGCAAGGGCGCGACCGGCTCGGTCATCGCCTGGGTCGAGGAGCAGGGCGGCGAGATCGCCCCCGACGCCCGTGAGCTGACCGACCGGATCGCGCAGGCCGGCGGCACCCCGCTGCTCGTCGCGGTCGAGGACGCCGACGGCGCCCGCGTGCTCGGCGTGATCCACCTCAAGGACGTCGTCAAGGACGGCATGCGCGAGCGGTTCGACGAGCTGCGCCGCATGGGCATCAAGACCGTCATGATCACGGGTGACAACCCGCTGACGGCCAAGGCGATCGCCGACGAGGCGGGTGTCGACGACTTCCTCGCGGAGGCCACTCCCGAGGACAAGATGGCCCTCATCAAGCGGGAGCAGGCGGGCGGCAAGCTCGTCGCGATGACCGGCGACGGCACCAACGACGCCCCGGCCCTCGCCCAGGCGGACGTCGGTGTCGCGATGAACACGGGCACGTCGGCCGCGAAGGAGGCCGGCAATATGGTCGACCTCGACTCGAACCCGACCAAGCTCATCGAGATCGTCGAGATCGGCAAGCAACTCCTCATCACCCGAGGGGCGTTGACCACCTTCTCGATCGCCAACGACGTCGCGAAGTACTTCGCGATCATCCCGGCGCTGTTCGCGGCGATCTACCCGGGCCTGGCGACGCTCAACATCATGCACCTGTCGTCGCCGAACTCCGCGATCCTGTCGGCGGTCATCTTCAACGCGATCATCATCATCGCGCTGGTCCCGCTCGCCCTGAAGGGCGTCCAGTACCGGCCGGTGAGCGCCGACAAGCTGCTCCGCCGCAACCTCGGCATCTACGGCCTCGGCGGTCTGATCGCCCCCTTCATCGGCATCAAGATCATCGACCTGCTCATCTCCCTCATTCCCGGAATTGGTTAAGAGCATGAACAACTCCGTAGGAAACACAGGACGGTTGCTCTGGGCGGGCTTCCGCGCACTCATCCTCCTCACCGTCGTCTGCGGCGTGATCTACCCGCTGGCGGTCACCGGTGTCGCCCAGGCCGCGTTCCACGGCAAGGCCAACGGCTCGGAGATCAAGGACGCGGACGGCAAGGTCGTCGGCTCGTCCCTCATCGGGCAGTCGTACACCGACAAGGACGGAAACCCCGACCTCAAGTGGTTCCAGGGCCGCCCGCAGAACGGCCTCGGCGAGAACAGCGTCAACACGCAGTACAAGCTGATCCTCTCCGGCGCCACCAACCTCTCGGGCGACAGCGGCGCGAAGGACGGCGAGTGTGAGCCGCTCGCCGCGTACAAGTCCGAGGACGACAAGGCCACCCTCTGCTACCGGGTGCTGTCCGCCCGGCAGGCCGTCATCGACGACAACTCCACGGCGACGTACAAGGTGAAGGGCTCCGACGTCCCCGCCGACGCCGTCACCTCGTCCGGCTCGGGCCTCGACCCGGCGATCTCCCCGGAGTACGCCGACCTCCAGGTGTACCGGATCGCGGAGAAGAACCACCTCTCCGTCGCGCAGGTCCAGAAGCTCGTCGACGCGCACAAGGACGGCCGGCTCCTCGGCTTCATGGGCGAGCCGACGGTCAACGTCCTCGAACTCAACATCGGGCTCGAGCAGTTGACGCAGAAGAGCTGATGGCCTTAACCGGTGCGGTGGGAGCCGGCGGCCGGGGGGACCACCCC
>NZ_JBHVIX010000012.1:0-19670 GCF_042799415.1 Streptomyces sp. NPDC057694 | reverse complement strand
CTTTGGTTCGGTGTGGGGGACGGTGGCGGCCGGGGGCCCCCCCCCTCCCCTCCCCCCCCCACCGCCACGAACAGGAACGGGACCGGAAAAGGAACGGCATGACGCGCGTACTGGTGGTGGAGGACGATCCGCAGCTCGTCAGGGCCCTGGTGATCACTATGCAGGCGCGCCACTTCGGCGTCGACGCGGCCCCCGACGGAGCCACCGCGCTCCGCCTCGCCGCCGCCCGGCAGCCCGACGTCGTGGTCCTCGACCTCGGCCTGCCCGACATGGACGGCGTCGACGTGATCAGGGCGCTGCGCGGCTGGACCCGGGTGCCGATCATGGTGCTGTCGGCGCGCAGTGCCTCCGAGGAGAAGATCGCCGCGCTCGACGCGGGCGCCGACGACTACGTGACCAAGCCGTTCAGCATGGACGAACTGCTGGCCCGCCTGCGGGCGGCCGTCCGGCGCACCGGGCCCGTGGCCCTCGCCCCGGACAGCGTCGTCGTCGAGACCGACCACTTCACGGTCGACCTCGTCGCGAAGAAGGCCGTACGCGACGGGCGCGACGTCCGTCTGACGCCCACGGAGTGGCACCTGCTGGAGATCCTGGTCTGCAACCCGGGCCGTCTGATCAGCCAGAAGCAGCTCCTCAGCGAGGTCTGGGGGGTCTCGCAGAGCAACAAGGCCAACTATCTCCGCGTCTACATGGCCCAGTTGAGACGCAAACTCGAAGCGGATCCGTCCCGTCCGCGTCATCTGATCACCGAGCCCGGCATGGGCTACCGATTCGAGAACCCGGGAAACTGACGAGGCGATGGCGCGCGGCAAGCTCAGGATCTATCTCGGTTCCGCCCCCGGCGTCGGCAAGACGTACGCGATGCTCTCGGAGGCGCACCGCCGCACGGAACGCGGCACCGACTGCGTGGTCGCCTTCGTCGAGCACCACGACCGGCCCCGCACCGAGGTGATGCTGCACGGTCTCGAACAGGTCGAGCGGCAACAACTCGACTACCGGGAGACGCAGTTCACGGAGATGGACGTCGACGCGGTCCTCGCCCGCCGCCCCCAGGTGGCGATGGTCGACGAACTCCCGCACACCAACGTCCCCGGCGCCCGCAACGCGAAGCGCTGGCAGGACGTCGAGGAGCTGCTGGCCGCGGGCATCGACGTCGTCTCGACCGTCAACATCCAGCACCTGGAGTCGCTGGGTGATGTCGTGGAGTCGATCACCGGGGTCCGGCAGAAGGAGACCGTCCCCGACGAGTTCGTGCGGCGCGCCGACCAGATCGAACTGGTCGACATGTCGCCGCAGGCGCTGCGCCGTCGTATGGCGCACGGGAACATCTACAAGCCGGACAAGGTCGACGCGGCGCTGTCCAACTACTTCCGTCCCGGGAACCTGACGGCCCTGCGTGAGCTGGCCCTGCTCTGGGTCGCCGACCGGGCCGACGAATACCTCCAGCAGTACCGCAGCGAACACCACGTCTCGAAGATCTGGGGCTCCCGCGAACGCATCGTCGTCGGCCTCACGGGCGGTCCCGAAGGCCGTACGTTGATCAGGCGTGCGGCGCGGCTCGCGGAGAAGGGCGCCGGTGGCGAGGTCCTCGCGGTGTACATCGCCCGCAGCGACGGGCTCACGGCCGCGTCGCCCAAGGAACTGGCCCTTCAGCGCACCCTCGTCGAGGACCTCGGCGGCACCTTCCACCACGTCGTCGGCGACGACGTACCGTCCTCCCTGCTCTCCTTCGCCCGGGGCGTGAACGCCACCCAGATCGTCCTCGGCGTCTCCCGCCGCAAGACCTGGCAGTACGTCCTCGGGCCCGGTGTCGGCGCGACCGTGGCCATCCAGTCGGGCCCCCACCTCGACGTCCACCTGGTCACGCACGACGAGGTCGGCAGCGGCCGGGGCCTCGCCGCCGCCGGACGCAAGGGCGTCGGCCGCGACCGCACGGTGTGGGGCTGGCTCGTCGGCGTCGGCGGTCCCGCCCTGCTCACCTTCCTGATCAGCGGTTTCGACTCCGATCTCGGCCTCGCCAACGACATGCTGCTCTTCCTCGCCGTGACGGTGGCGGCCGCGCTGCTCGGCGGACTGCTGCCCGCGCTCGCCTCGGCCGCGCTCGGCTCCGTGCTCCTCAACTGGTTCTACACACCACCGGTCCACCGGCTCACGATCTCCGACCCGAAGAACATCCTCGCCCTCGCCATCTTCATAGGGGTGGCGGTGTCGGTGGCGTCGGTGGTGGACCTGGCGGCCCGGCGCACTCATCAGGCGGCCCGGTTGCGTGCGGAGTCGGAGATCCTGTCGTTCCTCGCGGGGAGCGTGCTGCGCGGCGAGACCAGCCTGGAGGCTCTCCTGGAGCGCGTACGGGAGACCTTCGCGATGGACTCCGTCGCACTCCTCGAACGGGAGGGCGACACGGAGCCGTGGACCTGCGCGGGCAGCGTCGGGCAGCGGCCGCTGGGGCGCCCCGAGGACGCCGACGTCGACATGCCCGTCGGCGACCACACCGCGCTCGTCCTCCACGGCCGTGTCCTGCCCGCCGAGGACCGGCGCGTCCTCGCCGCCTTCGCCGCGCAGGCCGTGGTCGTCGTCGACCGCGAACGCCTCAAGTCCGAGGCGGACCAGGCCCGTTCGCTCGCCGAGGGCAACCGGATGCGCACCGCGCTGCTCGCCGCGGTCTCGCACGATCTGCGCACCCCGCTGGCCGGGATCAAGGCATCGGTGTCGTCCTTGCGCGCGGACGACGTGGAATGGTCCGAGCAGGACCGGACCGAACTCCTGGAAGCCATCGAGGAGGGCGCCGACCGCCTGGATCACCTGGTGGGGAACCTGCTGGACATGTCCCGCCTCCAGACCGGCACGGTCACCCCGCTGATCAGGGTGATCGACCTCGACGAGGTGGTGCCGCTGGCGCTGGTCGGGGTCCCGGACCCGGAGCTGAGTGTGGACCTGGACGTGCCGGAGGCGCTGCCGATGGTGAGCGTGGACAAGGGCCTGCTGGAGCGGGCGGTGGCCAACATCGTCGAGAACGCCGTGAAGTACAGCCCGCCGGACGAGCCGGTGCTGGTCGCGGCCAGCGCGCTGGGGGACCGGGTGGAGCTGCGCGTGGTCGACCGGGGCCCGGGTGTCCCCGACGAGGCCAAGGACCGTATCTTCGCCCCGTTCCAGCGCTACGGTGACGCTCCCCGAGGAGCGGGTGTGGGCCTTGGTCTCGCGGTGGCGCGGGGCTTCGCCGAGTCGATGGGCGGCACCCTCACCGCCGAGGACACCCCGGGCGGCGGCCTCACCATGGTCCTCACCCTGCGCGCGGCAACGGGCACGGCGGCGCCGTATCAGGGGGGATCCGTGGCGGAGGCGATCACTTGAGCGCGGAGTGCACAGCGCGGCTCGCGTCGTGGCTGGTCGCGCAGTTCCCCGCGCCCCTGAAGGCATGCGCTACGCGCGCCTTCCCCTCGAAGGCTGCGCTGCGCCCGCCTCCCTCCGAAGGCTGTGCTGCGCTCCGCCTCCCCTGGGCGAGCGAAGCTCGCTCCCAGGGGCGCGGGGAACTGCGCGAGAAGCGGCCACCGGCGGTCAGCCGACCGTCAACCCATCAGGGGCGCGGGGAACTGCGCGACCAGCCACGACGAACCCGCACCCGACAACGCACCCCCACCCCCGCCCCGCCCTTACACCGCACCCCCACCCGACGCCGACAACAACCCCCGCTCCAGAGCCACGACCACGGCCCGCGTCCGATCACTCACGTCCAACTTGGCGAACACCCGCAGCAAATGCGTCTTCACCGTCGCCTCCCCGATCACCAGCCGCCGCCCGATCTCCGCATTGGACAACCCGTCCGCGACGGCCCGGAGCACATCGACCTCGCGCGAAGTGAGCGCAGCCTGCGTGGGCCGTCGCATCTTCGCGACGAGCTTCTGCGCGACCCGCGGAGCGAGCACCGTCTCCCCGCGCGCCGCGGAGCGGATGGCGTCGACGAGCTGCTCCCGTGACGTGTCCTTGAGGAGATAGCCGATGGCCCCGGCCTCCACCGCGTGCTCGATCTCGGCGTCCGTGTCGTACGTCGTCAGGATCAGCACGCGCGTCGCGGCCGGCCCCGCGACGATCCGCCGGGTCGCCGCGACCCCGTCGAGGACCGGCATCCGCAGATCGAGCAGGGCCACGTCCGGGCTGAGCCGTTCGACCAGCTCGACGCCCTCCCGGCCGTCTCCCGCCTCACCGACCACCTCGATGCCGGGCTCGGGCAGGAGCAGCGCGACGACACCCGCCCGCATCACGGTGTGGTCGTCGACCACGACGACCCGCAGCGCTCTGTTCTGCTCCTGGCTGGTCATGCGGACTCCTCTGCGACATGGGCGGCGTGGGGGACCTGGACGGCGTGGGCATCGTGGGCGAGCGGCAGGAAGGCGAGTATCCGGGTGCCGTCCCCGAGCGAACTGGTGACGGTCAGCTCACCGCCCAGCTCGGCGAGCCGCTTGTGCATCCCGTCGAGCCCGAAGCCGCGCGCCGCGCCGACGTCGAAACCCTGCCCGTCGTCGGTGATCTCCAGCTCGATGCCGTCCGGGCCGGGGGAGAGGATCACGACGACCGTCGACGCCCCGGCGTGCTTGCGGACGTTCGCCAGGGACTCCTGGGTGCAGCGCAGCAGCGCGATCCGCGTCTGCTGGTCGCATTCCAGGCCGTCGGGCAGTTCGGCCTCCACGGTGAGACCGGTGTCCTCGGCGAACCGGTCGAGCGTGCGGCGCAGCGCCCCGGCCACCGACCCCTGTACCGCGCCGTCCGGCGGTGTCGAGCCGACCAGGGCCCGCGCCTCCGCCAGATTCTCCCGCGCGGTCTGCTCGATCGACGTCAACTGCTGCGCGGAGCGCGCGGGTTGCTCCCCGATCCCGGCCCGCGCCGCCTCCGCCAGCACGATGATCGAGGCGAAGCCCTGCGCGAGCGTGTCGTGGATCTCCCGGGCCATCCGCTCGCGCTCGTCGTTCGCCCCCTGCCGCCGGTGCGCCTCGGCCAACGCGGCCCGGGTGTCGACGAGTTCCTCCGTGAGGCGCAGGGCCCGCGACTCGCTCTGCGCGGTGATCCGGTGCACGAGAAGGCCGACCCCGGCTCCGACGGCGAACCCGACCAGCGTGAACACCACGTTCCCGGTGAGGAGTTCGCCCACGGATCCGTCGACGTCGTCGAAGCCGCGCCCGGCGAGTGTGCCCAGCACCGTCAGGGCCGCCGCCGCACCGCTGGACCAGAGCGCGCCGGCCGGCCCGGCGGCGTAGATCCAGAAATGCGGGAGGGAGACGATGAACAGGGCCGCGCCGCTGCCCATGACGTACGAGATCGCGCCGAGCCCGACGGCCAGCACCACGAGGTAGGCGCCCGGCCTGAGCAGCGGCCTGCCCGGGAACATCGCCACCGCCGCGTACGCGAAGGTGACCGTGCAGAGCAGCCCGTACGTCGGGTACTTCGTCCAGGCGCCCTCGTCCACCACCGCGAGGGCCGGCGGCACCAGGCCGAACAGCACCCACACGACGGCGTTCCAGCGGTGCGGCACGGGGATGCTCTGCCGGCTCGGGTCCATGACGATCAGCCTACGTTCACCAGCGACCGCCCGGCCGGGGCTTCGGCCCGCTCGCGCGCACCCCGCGACGGCCACCAACTCCACCTGCCCAGGAGCAACATGAGCGCGGGCAGGATCAGCACCCGGATCACGAACGCGTCGAGCAGCACCGCCACCGCGAGGCTGAACCCGATCTGCTTCATCTCGATGAAGTGCAGCGACACGAAGCTCGCGAACACGGTCACCATCACGAACGCCGCGCTGGTCACCACCCCCGCCGAGCTCCCCACCCCGTCGAGCACCGCCTGCCGGGCCGGCTCCCCGCGCCGCACGGCCTCCCGGATCCGGCTGATCACGAACACCTGGTAGTCCATGGAGAGCCCGAAGAGGATCACGAACAGGAACAGCGGCACCCGCGATCCGATCGTCCCCGTCGAGTCGAAGTCGAGCAGCCCCTCGGCCCAACTCCCCTGGAACGTCAGGGTGAGCACGCCGAGCGACGCGCCCGCCGACAGCAGATTCAGCACGACACCGATCACCCCGAGCACCACCGACCGGAACGCCCAGACCGTCATCACGAACGTCACGAGCAGCAACGCGCCGATGATCAGCGGCAGCTTCTGCTTCTGGTGCTCCGGATAGTCGGCGTAGCGGGCCACGTCACCGGTGACGGCCGCCTCCACCCCCAACTTCCCCACGGTGTCCGGGAGATAGTGCTCCCGCAGCCGCTGGAGGGAGTCCTGCGCGGGCCGGGTGCTGACGTAGTGCGGGACGGGCAGGCCGAGCGAGCTGATGCGATGGTCCGCCGAGGTGCGCAGCGTGGACGTGCCGTTCATGCCCGGGTCGTCCTTCGCCTCGGCGGCCAGCGCCCGCAGCGCCGCCGTCACCTCGTCCGCGCGGTCCGCCGACGCCCGTACGACGACCTGGTGCACGGCCTTGACCTCGGGGAACGCGGCGTTGAGCCGGTCGAAGGTGTGCATCGACTGCACCTGCCGCGAGTGCGTCTCACGCCCCATGTCGGTGAGCTTCATACCGAGCAGCGGTGCGGCCAGGGCCAGCAGCGCCACGGACGCGACGGCCAGCACGGCGGCGGGGCGGCGGGCGGTGAGGCGCAGCAGGGCGTTGTGCCGTACGGGCTTCGGGGCGGCCTGCGGCTTGTTCCGCCGGGTGGCGCTGCGCTCGGCCCGCGCACCCAGTTTGGCGAGCAGCGCCGGCAGCACCGTCAGCGAGCTGACCACGGCGACCAGCGTCACGACGATCGCGGCGGTGGCGATCGAGGAGAAGATCACGTCGTCCGCGAGATAGAGCGTGGCACTGGACACGGCGACGGCCAGTCCGGACAGGACCACCGCGCGTCCGGATGTCGCGGCGACCAGCTCGATCAGCGCCTGTGGGCTCAACTTCCCCTGTGCGCGGGCTCGTTCCTCCCGTTCCCGCTTCAGGTAGAACAGCGTGTAGTCGACGCCCACGGCGAGCCCGATGAGCAGGATGATGTTGGTGCCGACGCCCGCGTCGGGGAAGACGTGCGAGGCCAGCATCGAAAGGCCCACCGATGCCACGATCGACGACAGCGCGAGCAGCAGCGGCACCGTCGCCATCGCCACCGACCGGAAGACGAACAGCAGCGTGAGCAGGGTGATGGGCAGCGCGATCATCTCGGTACGGGACAGGTCGCTGCCGCGCAGTTTGTCGACGCCCTGGCTGATGGACGGGCCGCCGGTCTCCTCGACCCGCAGCCCCGGATGCGCCTTCTGGACCTGTGCGGTCTGCGCCCGCAACGGGTCGACGTGCTTCTTGCCGTCCAGCTCGGCGCCCTTCATGGTGACGTCGACGCGGACGGCCCGGCCGTCCTTCGACCACACCGGCCCGGCCACGGACCGCACCTCGGGCAGCGCGCGCATCCGCCGGGTCAGGTCCCCGGCGACGGCGGCGCCCTCGGTCCGGTCCAGGGCCGCCGACCCGGCCCGGTTCTCGATCAGCACCCGCTCGACGGGCCGCTGCGCGAGCCCACCCTCCCGGGCGATCGCCTCGGCGCGGCCGGCCTCACCGACACCGAAGTCGGCGGACGTGGCGGGGTTCGACCCGGCGGCGATGCCGGCGCCGAGGCAGAGGGCGACGAAGAGGAACCATCCGGCGATCGCGCGCCACGGGTGTCCGGCGCTCCAACGAGCCATGCGTACGGGGTAGTTGGTCATGGCGTCCATGCTGCTCGGGAGGGGTGCGCCACCGGCAGCGGCGACCGGTTGAACCTGCCGTCCACCGACCGGTGGACCCGCGCGCCCTCCGGCCGGGTCCACACCTCGGACGCCCCGACGGATATGTGCCGTCTGCAGCTATTCTGCGGGGCGACAGCGCGAGGCAGCGGGAGGCACCATGAGCGGGACCAGGAACGGGATCAGCGAGACGGGCGCGCGCGTCGTCGCCACCCTCGACGGAGCGAGCATGCGCCGCTTCACCACCGGCCAGGTCATCCTCGACGCCATCTACTGGAGCGTCCGCTCCGGCGAGCACTGGGCACTGCTCGGCCCCAACGGCGCCGGCAAGACCAGCATCCTGCGCCTGATCGGCGCGACCACCTTCCCCACCACCGGCTCCGTCGAGGTCCTCGGCCACCGGCTCGGCCGCGTCGACGTGCGTGAGCTGCGCGCCCACATCGGCCACGTCTCCACCTCCCAGCGCGTCCCGCAGGACCTCCCCGGCCACACCGTCGTCCTGACCGGCCACTCCGGCACCGTGCAACCGCTCTGGAAGACGTACGACAGCGAGGTGCGCGACCGCGCCCACGAACTGCTCGCCGAACTCCAGATCAAGGACCTCGCCGACCGCGAGTACGGCGTCTGCTCCGGCGGCCAGCGCGCCCGCATCCTCATCGCCCGCGCCCTGATGGCGAACCCGTCGCTGCTGCTGCTCGACGAACCGTTCAACGCGCTCGACCTCCCCTCCCGCGAGGACCTCATCGACACGATGCGCCGGCTGGCCGACAACCGCCCCGAGCTTGCGACGGTCACCGTCACCCACCACCTCGAGGAACTGTCGCCCGCGATCAGCCACGCGCTGCTCCTGAAGGAGGGCCGGGTCCTCGCCCGCGGAACCGTCGAGGACGTGCTCACCGCCGACCGCATGACCGCGTGCTTCGGCCGCCCCATCGAGGTCACCCGCCACGCGGGCCGCTGGCTGGCCCGCTCGGGCGGACTCGCGTAGGGCCCGCCCCCACTCCGGGGGTGGTGCTGCGTACACCCCGGTCCGGTCCGTACGCCCCGTGTCCCCGAGGCCCGCCGTCCCTACCGTCGAAGACACAGACGACGGGGCGCGCGAGCGCCAGACGAGGGGACCGGCGGCCATGCGAAAGACACACGCACAGTCACACGCACAGTCACACGCACAGTCACACGCACAGACACACGCACAGACACACGGCCAGTCACGTACACAGACACACGCGCAGACACCTCAGCGGACCGAGGCGCTCCGCCTGGTGAAGGTCACCAAGACCTACGGCACCCGGGCCGGCGCCGACGCCCGTACCGGCGAGGGCACCACGATCCGGGCGCTCGACGACATCACCCTCTCCCTCCCCACCGGCACCTTCACGGCGGTGATGGGGCCCTCCGGATCAGGCAAGTCCACGCTGCTGCACTGCGCCGCGGGACTCGACCGGCCCGACAGCGGCCTGGTCATGGTCGCCGGCGAGGAGATGACCGACTCCACGAAGGCGCCGCGCGGCGAGGCCGCGCTCACCCGGTTCCGCCGCACCCGCATCGGCTTCGTCTTCCAGCAGTACAACCTGCTGCCGACGCTCACCGTCGCCCAGAACACGATCCTGCCGCTCAGGCTCGCCGGCCGCCGCGTGGACCGGGCCCGGGTCGAACGGACCCTCGCCGCCGTCGGCCTCGGCGACCGGCTCGGCCACCACCCCGACCAGCTCTCCGGCGGCCAGCGACAGCGCGTGGCGATCGCCCGCGCCCTGGTCACCGAGCCGTCGGTGGTCTTCGCGGACGAGCCGACCGGCGCCCTCGACACCCGCAGCGCCCGCGACGTGCTGCGACTGCTCCAGGAGACGGTCCGGGTGCACGGCAGGACGGTCGTCATGGTGACGCACGACCCGGTCGCCGCGTCGTACGCGGACGCCGTCCAGTTCCTCGCGGACGGGCGCCTCGCCGGACACCTGACGGCTCCCACCGCCGACGCGGTCGCCGAACGCCTCGCCCACCTCGGTGACGACGTGACGGCGGGGGTGTGAGCGATGTTCACGACACTCGGCCTCGCGGCCCGCTCCGTACGACAGCGCCCCGGCCGCTTCCTCGCGACCCTCCTGGCCGCCTTCCTCGGCGCGGCGATCATCATGACGTTCAACGCGATGCACGACACGGCGGCCGGCAGCGGTGTCGACAGCACCAGCGCGGACACCCTCAGCACCGCGGCAAGCGTCGTCGGCGGCTACGGCACCCTGCTCGTCTTCTTCGCCGTCGCCTCCACGTTGACGGTCAACGTCCGTCAACGTACGGACGAGATCAACCTGTTGCGCACCGCCGGCGCGACCCCGGGCCAGATCAAGCGCATGGTCGTCGGAGAGTCGGTCGCGGTGGCGCTCGCCGCGGCCCTCCTGGCCATCGGTCCGGCCGCGCTCGGCGGCTCCGTCCTGCTCGGCGTGTTCAAGGACAGCGGACAGGTCGCCGACCCGGTCGCGTACTCCTTCGGGCCGATCGCCCTCCTGTCGGGCATCGGCGTCACCCTCGTCGCCGCCGCGGGCGCCGCGTTCCTGGCGGTCCGCCGCGTCACCAGGGAAGCGTCGGGGATACGCCGAGGCAGGGGCAGGACACGGACGTTCATGTCCTGGGCGGCGCTCGTCGTGGGCGGCGCGGCCGTCTGCTCCACGTATGCGATGAAGCCCACGGAACCCGGTCTGATGGCGGCCCCCGCCTATGGCGCGATCCTCCTCTCCGTGGGGCTCGCCCTCGTCTCCACCGGCCTGCTGCGCTCCGCCCTCGGCAGGATCGAACCGCTCCTGACCGCCCTCACCGGCGCGAGCGGCTATCTGGGCGTGCGGAACATGCGACACCGGGCACCCCAACTGTCCGGCGTCCTCGTGCCCTTGATCCTCTTCACCGCCATGGCCACCGCGACGCTGTACATGCAGGCCATCGAGAACGACACGATCAAGGCATCGGGGTTGACCAGGTCAATAGAGGACAAGAACCTCGAGACGCTCAACCTGACCGTGGTCGGCATCATCGTCGTCTTCGCCTGCGTCATGCTGATCAACTCTCTGTACGCGGCCACGGCCGCCCGGGTACGCGAGTTCGGGCAGCAGCGGCTCGCCGGCGCGACCCCCGCCCAGATTCTGGGAACCGTCGCCGTCGAAGGCGTCGTCCTGACCTTCACAGGAGTGTTCTTCGGCACACTCGCGGCACTCGCCGGCATCCTTCCGTTCACCGCCGTACGCACCGACGGACTGCTCCCGGACCAGGGCCTCGGCATCTGGATCACGGTCGTGGCCATTGCGGGGGCGGCCACGATGGTCACCAGCCTGGTCACCGCGTGGCGCGGACTGCGGGTCCCGGCGGTCGACGCGGTGGCCCTGGCGGCATGAGCGACAGGGGCTCCGGCCCGTGTCGGTGTTGGGCCAAGCGGGTGACATGACGTAAGAATTGGTCGGTGCAGACAACAGTGCGAGCCCGGACGGGGTGGGGGCAGTGAACAGCCACGACGTCACCGATGAACAGTGGGAAGGGCTCGCCCAGGTCGTACCGCTGCGCAGCCGCAACGAGTGGCCGTCGGCGATCGACCATCGGGCGATGCCGAATGTGGACACCGAACCGCGCCGCCGATTCGTCGTGCTGCGGGTGAACGTCTTCGGCGACGCCCGCGACGTCGCCGAGACCGTCATGGCCGGCATCCCGGTCCTGCTGGACCTCAGCGGCGCCGAGACCGAAGTCGCCAAGCGGGTGCTGGACTTCAGCAGCGGCGTCGTGCTCGGCCTCGGCTGCGGCATGCACCGCGTCGACCGCAACGTGTTCCTGCTGGCCCCGCCCGGCACCGAGGTGCAGGGGCTCGTGGCGGGCGCGGGCGCACTGTCCTGACCGCGCATCAGGTGGCAATCCCGGTCGGCATAATCGCTCGATCGTAGGAAGGTCACCGGGGACGAACGGTTCTGCGGGGCCGTTCCGCCTACGTTCACCTCATGACCGAGCTCCAGCGGGGAGCGCCCCCGTTACCTCCCGGCGCATCCCCCGGCCGTCCCCGAGTGACCGAGCTGCGGCTCTCGGCCTTCGCCCGCCACCGCGGCACCACCGTTCCTCTCGGCCCCTTCACCGTGCTGACCGGCCCCAGCGGCAGCGGCAAGAGCAGCGCGCTGCGGGCCCTCGACGCACTCGCCAGGCTCGGCGGCGGCGCGCACCTGGCGGAGGCGTTCCCCGACCCGCGGTCCTACGTTCCCGAGCGTGCGAGGCCCGACGCGCAGCGCCGCCGCGGCTTCCGCATCGGCTGCACCGTCGAGGGCCCGGCCGGGCCCGTCCGGCTCGACCTCGCCGTGCAGGCCGAACCCGAACTGCGCGTCGTCGGCGAGCGGCTGACGGGCCCCGGCGTCGTCTATCTGGAGACGGCCCTGCGCGATCCGGGCCGCCGCGACGTCCAGGCCGCCTGGCACACGGCCGGTTCGGTGCCGGTCACCAGGGGCCCGCTCCCCGACGACCTGCTGGGCACGGCCCTGCTCCCGCTGCGCGTCTCCGGTCGTACGGAGGGGCAGCTGCGCGTGCTCGCGGCGGCGGAGCAGGTGGTCGTCGGGCTGCGTTCGGCGTTCGCCTGCGATCCGGACCCCGCCCGGATGCGTGCCCCCGTCTCTTCCCGCGCCGACCGGCTGCTCGGCGGCTGCGACAATCTGGCGGCCGTGCTGCGCCGTACCCGCAGCGAGTGCGGCAACCGGCACGCGCTGCTGGTCGCCGCGGCGCGGGCGGGCCTCGCGGGACCGGTCCTCGACGTGCTCGCCGAGCCGGCCGGACGGGACGGATCGGTCCGCGCCTGCATCGACCGCGGCGACGGGCTGCGCACCCCCGTCGAGCGGCTCGCGGACGGCGAGCTGAGATACCTCGCCCTCGCCCTCGTGCTGCTCACCGGACCCCGCGTCCTGGAAGTGGACGCGGCGGCCGAGGTGCCGGAGGCGTATCAGACCCTGACCATCGCCGCGGACGGCTTCGACCGCGGCCTCGACCCGGTCCAGAGCGCCGAACTCACCGCGCTCGCCGCCCGGATGTGCGCCCGCGGCCACATCCGGCTCGTCGCCGCGGTGGGGCAGGGGGCGGGTGCGCAGAGGGAGGCTCGGGCGCACGGCGCGACGGTGGTAGACCTGGAACCGTGACAGATGCACAGAACGACGACGCGCAGAACGACACAGACGGGTCGAAGAGCGGGGCCGGCGGCTCGGCCGAGACCGGCGGCCTCGACGTCGCGGCCCTGCAGGACCGACTCGCCCGCTTCGCCGAGGCCCGCGACTGGCAGCCCTTCCACACACCGAAGAACCTGGCCACGGCGCTCAGCGTCGAGGCGTCCGAACTCGTCGAGATCTTCCAGTGGCTGACGCCCGAGCAGTCGGCCCGGGTGATGGACGATCCGGAATCGGCGCACCGGGTCCGTGACGAGGTCGCCGACGTCCTCGCGTATCTGCTCCAACTGTGCGAGGTGCTCGGCGTCGACGTGCTCGCCGCCCTCGCGGCGAAGATCGACCGCAACGAGGCCAGATTCCCGGTCCCGGAGGGGGCAAAAAAGGGAATCCGTCACTCTCCGGAGTCATAGAAATATCCACAGCGGATTACTTCTCCACAGATTTCGGGCTTCCCCTGGCGTTTCACCTCACGAGCCCTCACTCTGGGTAGTGGACAAGGGAGTTCGGGCGGGACGGGTGGAGGCGCGGATGGATGCGGTGCGACTCATCGGGGTCGGCCGACGGGCCTTGGCGGAGAGCCAGGACGCGCCGGACATCATGAGGGAGGCGTGGCAGGCACAGGCCCTGGCACAGGCGATCGGTAGCCGCCTCGCCATGCTGGGACCACTGGAATTGAGAGGCGAGGCGCTGGGCCTCTGCGAGGCGGGAGCGCGGGGCAGCGGCGGCTCGGTGGTCCCGGTGGTGGGAGCCGGCGGGATACGGGCGGCGCAGTTAACCGAACTGGGCGATGTGAGCCGGGCGTTGATGGACCTCGGCGCACTGCTCGGCGACGTGGGGATCGCGCTCGTGGGAGTGGCGAGCGAGTCCTTCGAGGAGGGCGCCTATTGGCAGTGCATGGAAGCCATCGACGCGGCGGACGAATCCCGGGACCGCGTCCTGGAGATACTGCGGCGACTGCCGGAGCGGAGTGGCCGCTTGGCGGACCCCGGACCGGAGCCCGGCTCCGACTCGGCGGCCTGACCGGGAGCGCACCGGCGCTCCCCGCAGGCTGCTGAGGGAGCGCGGCGATGCCCCGGCGGGCGGCTGCCTCAGAGGTCGTCGGCGGCCGGACGCGAGGCGCCCGGGGGCTGTTGGAGGTCGGCGTCGAGCTGCGACAGATCGGCGTTGAGCGCCGCCATCAGCTCTTCCATCTGCTGCAGCAGACCCTTGGGTGCACCTTGCTGCTCCGGCACGGTCGTATCGTGCGCGGCCTGTTCGGGCACGGCTTCCTGGGACATGACGGCCTCCTCGGCCCTCGCCCTCCCACGGGGGAAGGGCAGCTGACGCAAGTGACGCGCGGCAGCGACCGCCGGCGCGGGGGCCGGGCGGTCCGGCTCCGCCCGAGCCAACGATCATCGGGCGGGCCGAGTCACTGCGGCGGGACCGCCCCGCACCACGGATGGACGCAATTTCACCCGACAGGGGCCGTCCAGCGGGGCCGGGAGGCAGCGGAGTTGACGCCCGACCCCGGGGACGGATGAAGCAGGTCAGAGATCAGGTGACGAACGACAGCCGACAGAGGTCGGGCGCCAGAGGGCAGATGACAGGGGGGCAGGGACGTGACGTGGTCAGGAGAGGTGCGGTGCCACCTCGGAGGCGATCAGCTCCAGGTGGTCCAGGTCGTCCAGGTCGAGCATCTGCAGATACATGCGCTGCGAGCCGACGGCCTGGTAGGCGGCGATGCGCTCCAGGACCTCCGCGGGGGAGCCGGCGAGACCGTTCGCCTTCAGCTCGTCGACCTCGCGCCCGATCGCGTCGGCACGCCGCTTCACCTCGGCGTCGTCGCGGCCCACGCAGATGACGAGGGCGTTGGAGTAGACGAGGGAGTCCGCCGTCCGCCCGTGCTCGACCGCGGCGGCCGCGACCCGCTTGAACTGCGCCTCACTGTCGGCGATGGAGGCGAACGGGATGTTGAACTCGGTGGCGAACCGGGCCGCGAGCGCCGGCGTCTTCTTGGCGCCGTGGCCGCCGATGAGGACCGGCACCCGCTCCTGGGCGGGCTTCGGCAGCGCGGGGGAGTCCTTCAGCTGGTAGTGGGCGCCGTCGAAGTTGAAGCGCTGGCCGACCGGCGTCTCCCACAACCCCGTCACGATGGCGAGCTGCTCCTCCAGGCGCCCGAACTTCTCCTTCGGGAACGGGATGCCGTACGCGGCGTGCTCCTCCGCGTACCAGCCGGAGCCGAGCCCCAGCTCGACCCGGCCGCCCGACATCTGGTCGACCTGGGCGACCTGGATGGCGAGGACACCCGGCAGCCGGAAGGTACCCGCGGTCATCAGGGTGCCGAGGCGGATCCGCCGCGTCTCGCGGGCCAGACCGGCGAGCGTCGTCCAGGCGTCCGTGGGGCCGGGAAGGCCGTCGGCGGAGCCCATGCGGAGGTAGTGGTCGGACCGGAAGAAGGCGTCATAGTTCAGCTCCTCGGCCGTCTGCGCGACGCGGAGCAGCGTCTCGTAGGTGGCACCCTGCTGCGGTTCGGTGAAAACTCGAAGATCCATGGGCCCATGATGCCCGGGGCCGGGCTTTGCGGGGGAAAACTCGCTGGTCGCCGTTGTGGCCCCCGGGGGAGACTGGGTCGCGTGTTCCTGACGATCAGTACCACCGGTACCCCTGAACGCCCCGCGACCGACCTCGGGTTCCTGCTGCACAAGCATCCCGAGAGCGCGCAGGCGTTCTCCACCTCCTACGGCACCGCGCACGTCCTCTACCCCGAGGCGAGCGCGGAGCGGTGCACGGCCGCGCTGCTGCTCGAAGTGGATCCGGTGGCACTGGTGCGGCGGAGCAAGGGCAAGGGCGGCCAGGGAAAGACGGCCGACGCGGCGCTCGCGCAGTATGTGAACGACCGGCCGTACGCCGCCTCGTCGCTGCTCGCCGTGGCGCTCAGCACGGTGTTCTCCAGCGCGCTGCGCGGGGTGTGCAAGGCGCGCCCCGAGCGGGCCGAGGAGCCGTTGGCGCTGCGCGTCGAGGTGCCCGCGCTGCCCGCGCGCGGCGGCCCCGACCTCGTACGCAAGCTGTTCGAGCCGCTCGGATGGACCGTCGGCGTGGAGAGCGTCGCGCTCGACGAGCAGTTCCCCGAGTGGGGCGAGTCGCGGTACGTGCGGCTCGTGCTGGAAGGGGAGCTGCGGCTCGCGCAGGCACTGCGGCACCTGTATGTGCTGCTGCCGGTCCTCGACGACGCCAAGCACTACTGGGTCTCGGCCGACGAGGTCGACAAGCTGCTGCGCGCGGGGGAGGGCTGGCTGGCCGGCCACCCCGAGCAGCGCCTGATCACCAGCCGGTATCTGTCGCGGCGCTGGTCGCTGACCCGGCAGGCGATGCAGCGGCTCGAACTGGTGCGGCTCGCGGACGCCGACGACACGGACGTCGAGGAGATCGACAACGCCGTGGACGAGTCGACCGACACCGAGGAGAAGCCGGTGCCGCTCGCGGTGCGGCGACGCGAGGCGATCCTCGACGCGCTGAGGACGTCCGGTGCGGCGCGGGTGCTCGATCTGGGCTGTGGGCAGGGCCAGTTGGTGCAGGAACTGCTCAAGGACGTGCGGTTCACCGAGATCGTGGGGCTCGACGTGTCCGTGCGCGCCCTCACCATCGCCGGGCGGCGGCTCAAGCTGGAGCGGATGGGGGAGCGGCAGGCCTCGCGTGTGCGGCTCGTCCAGGGCTCGCTCGCGTACACCGACAAGCGGCTCAAGGGGTACGACGCGGCGGTGCTCAGCGAAGTGATCGAGCACCTCGACCTGCCCCGACTGCCGGCTCTGGAGTACGCGGTGTTCGGGTCCGCGCGGCCCCGCACCGTCCTCGTGACCACGCCGAACGTCGAGTACAACGTCCGCTGGGAGACCCTGCCCGCCGGGCACGTCCGGCACGGCGACCACCGGTTCGAGTGGACGCGCGAGGAGTTCCGTACCTGGGCGGAGCGGGTGGCGGGGCGGCACGGCTACGACGTGCGGTACGTGCCGGTGGGGCCCGACGACCCCGAGGTGGGGCCGCCCACACAGATGGCGGTCTTCACCGTGCAAGAGACACCGAAGGCAGCGGAGAAGACAGAGAAGGCAGAGAAGGCAGAGAAGGAGGCGGCGGCATGACCGACAGCGAGAACACAGGGCGGGTGCTGCCCGTCACCGACCTAGCGCTGGTCGTCCTGATCGGCGCGTCGGGTTCGGGCAAGTCCACCTTCGCGCGGGCTCACTTCAAGCCGACCGAAGTCATCTCCAGCGACTTCTGCCGCGGCCTGGTGGCGGACGACGAGAACGACCAGAGCGCCAGCCGCGACGCCTTCGACGTGCTGCACTACATCGCGGGCAAGCGCCTCGAGGCCGGCCGCCTGACGGTGGTCGACGCGACGAACGTGCAGCAGGAGTCGCGCCGTCAGCTGATCGAGCTGGCGCGGACGTACGACGTGCTGCCGATCGCCGTCGTGCTCGACGTGCCCGAGGACGTGTGCGCCGCACGCAACGCGCAGCGGACGGACCGGGCCGACATGCCGCGCCGTGTCGTCACCCGGCACACCCGCGAACTGCGCCGCTCCCTGAAGCACCTGGAGCGGGAGGGGTTCCGGAAGGTGCACGTCCTGCGGGGCGCGGACGAGGTGGCGCGGGCGAGCGTCGTGCGCGAGAAGCGGTTCAACGACCTGACCCACCTCACCGGACCGTTCGACATCGTCGGCGACATCCACGGCTGCGCGAGTGAGCTGGAGGCGCTGCTCGGCAAGCTCGGGTACGCCGACGGCGCGCACCCGGAGGGACGCACGGCGGTGTTCGTCGGCGACCTCGTCGACCGCGGGCCCGACAGCCCCGGCGTGCTGCGCCGGGTGATGGGCATGGTGAAGGCGGGCACCGCGCTGTGCGTGCCGGGCAACCACGAGAACAAGCTGGGCCGCTGGCTCAAGGGCGCGCAGGTCCAGCACACGCACGGACTCGCCGAGACCATCGAGCAGTTGGGCGGGGAGAGCGAGGAGTTCCGCACCGAGGTGCGGGAGTTCGTGCGCGGGCTCGTCAGCCACTACGTCCTCGACGGCGGCCGGCTGGTCGTGTGCCACGCGGGGCTGCCCGAGAAGTACCACGGGCGGACCTCGGGCCGGGTGCGTTCGCACGCGCTGTACGGGGAGACGACGGGCGAGACCGACGAGTTCGGGCTGCCCGTGCGCTACCCGTGGGCCGAGGACTACCGCGGCAGGGCGGCGGTGGTTTATGGACACACCCCGGTGCCGACCGCCACCTGGTTGAACAACACCATCTGTCTCGACACCGGTGCCGTCTTCGGCGGCAGGCTCACCGCGCTGCGCTGGCCGGAGCGTGAACTGGTCGACGTACCGGCCGAGCAGGTCTGGTACGAGCCGGTCAGGCCGCTGGCCACGGAGGCGCCCGGCGGGCACGAGGGCCGGCCGCTGGACCTCGCCGATGTGCGCGGGCGCCGGATCGTGGAGACCCGGCACTGCGGACGCGTCACGGTGCGCGAGGAGAACGCGGCGGCGGCGCTGGAGGTCATGAGCCGCTTCGCGGTCGACCCGCGGCTCGTGCCGTATCTGCCGCCGACCATGGCACCGACGGCGACGTCGCAGGTGGAGGGCTATCTGGAGCACCCCGCCGAGGCCTTCGCCCAGTACGCGGCCGACGGGGTGGCCCGTGTCGTGTGCGAGGAGAAGCACATGGGCTCGCGGGCCGTGGCCCTGGTGTGCCGGGACGCGGCGGTGGCCCGCGAGCGGTTCGGGGTCGCCGAGGAGGGCGGCCGGGCCGTGACGGGCGCGCTGTACACCCGTACCGGGCGCCCGTTCTTCGACAGCGCCGAGATGACGGAGGCGGTGCTCGGGCGGGTGCGGGACGCCGTCACGGAGGCCGGACTCTGGGCGGAGCTCGACACCGACTGGGTGCTGCTCGACGCCGAGTTGATGCCGTGGTCGCTGAAGGCGTCCGGGCTGCTGCGTTCGCAGTACGCGGCGGTGGGCGCGGCCTCCGGGGCCGTGTTCCCGGGTGTGCTCGGCGCGCTGGAGGCCGCCGCGGGGCGCGGAGTCGACGTGGGCGACCTTCTCGACCGGCAGCGGGGGCGGGCGGCCGACGCCGCCGCGTTCACGGACGCGTACCGGCGCTACTGCTGGAGCACGGACGGGCTGGAGGGTGTGCGGCTCGCGCCGTTCCAGGTGCTGGCCGTGCGCGGTCGGTCCCTCGCGGGGCTGCCGCACGACGAGCAGCTGGCACTCGTCGACCGGATGGTCGAGCACGACGCGAGCGGGCTGCTGCAGACGACGCGGCGGCTGTACGTCGACACCGCGGACCCGGAGTCGGTGCGGGGCGGCGTGGACTGGTGGCTGGAGATGACCGGACGCGGTGGCGAGGGCATGGTCGTCAAGCCGGTCGGGGCGCTGGTGCGCGACGACCGCGACGGGAAGAGCCGGCTCGTGCAGCCCGGGATCAAGTGCCGGGGGCGCGAGTATCTGCGGATCATCTATGGCCCGGAGTACACGCGGCCGGAGAATCTGGCCAAGCTGCGGCAGCGGTTCCTCGGGCACAAGCGGTCGCTGGCGGTTCGGGAGTACGGGCTGGGGCTCGAGGCGCTGGATCGGCTGGCCGACGGGGAGCCGCTGTGGCGGGTGCACGAGGCCGTGTTCGCCGTTCTGGCCCTGGAGTCGGAGCCGGTGGACCCGCGCCTCTGATCTCCGTCCGCGCCACCGTCGTGGCTGGTCGCGCAGTTCCCCGCGCCCCTGAGATGCGCACTGCGTGCGCCATCTCAGGGGCG
>NZ_JBHVIX010000011.1:105419-274482 GCF_042799415.1 Streptomyces sp. NPDC057694 | reverse complement strand
TCTTCGACGTCGTGCCCCAGCTCACCGAAGAGGTCAAGACCCGCAAGGGCTGAGCGACTTCCGAAGGACCCGTACGGCGTCGGGGGAAGGGGGTCACAGCTCCTGGCCGCGGCGCCGTACGGCGTAGTAGCCGGCCGCGCCCACCGAACCGGCGATCAGCGCGCCGCCCAGCGCGAGCTGCAAGGTGCTCCACTGCCCGAGCGAGCCGCCGTCACCGGCGTGCACTCCGTGCAGCTGCGTTCCGCCCTTCCCCGACACGGTGAGGGTCTGCCGGGCCACTGTGCCGTCCTCGCAGGTCACGGAGACCGGATAGGTGCCCGGGCGGGCGCCCGAGGGCACCTCGAAGCTGCCGCTGACGCCCTTCTCGTACTCGGCCTGGCGCAGCGTGAACTCGCCCGCGCCGACACTGTCCGCGTCGCCGGTCGCCGAGGAGTCGACGCCGCACGCCGTGGTGCTGGCCAGGACCGACGTGCCGGGGCGTGCGTCGGCCGGTTCGAGTTCCAGGCCCGACGGCGCCCCGGACTCCGTGGCGGGCGCCGAGGGCGGAGCGGTCCAGGAGGGAGTGTCGCCCCATCCGTCGTCCCCGTCGGACGGAGCCGCGGCGCACACGGGCGCCCCGAGCAGGAGCAGGGCTGCGGTGGCGGTCGACAGGGGCGCGGTGCGACGCATGCGGTTCCTCTCGGGCGCGGCCTAGGAGCGGCCACAGGTGCGGTCTGGTCCGCGACCGAGCAAACCGCGCGCCCGCGCCCGGCGCCCGCCGAGGCGTCGAGTCGGGTGAGGGACGGTGCACGTGCGGGTGACCACCGGCGTCCACCCGGTGGCCGCTCGCACGAGGACGGCCCCACGCAAAGCCTGCGGCGTCGTGCGCCGCCCGCCCCTACGCGTACCCCCTGATCCGGTGCTCGTGGTGCGCCTCGACGAGCCTGACCCGGGCCGCCTCCAGGCGGTGGGCCATCACCTCGGCGACGCCGTGCAGCAGGGCCACACCGAGCGCCGGTTCGATGTCGCACAGGGCGCGCACGGTCGAGCCGTCGAATTCGTAGGCGCGCACGTGGCTGAACGCCTCGGCGCCGAAGTCCCATTCATAGGGCGGGAAGAGCCAGGACCAGCCGAGGAGATCACCCGGTCCGAGCGGGTCTATGGGCAGCCGGGCCCGGTCGGAGACGCGCACGTCGAGCGTGACTGTTCCGGTCCTGATGATCCAGAAGCAGTCGGCGCGGTCCCCTTCCTCGAAGATCCGGGAGTCCTGGGGGAAGGACACCTCCGTGGCGAGAGGCATCAGCCGGTCGCGATAGGCGCGAGGCAGTCGGTTCAGCAGTCGTGTCCGGTCCGTCATGGCGGAACACCTCCACCGTCGGGTCATTCCAGCGTACGTACGTCCCGGGCGTACCGATCGTCGAAGTGGGCGGCGGCCGGATGGCGGTAACGGATCGCGAGCGGACGATCACGCACCTACGTTGCCCGCATGGTGATCTTCATCCGATCTCGTCCGCTGCTCCGCGCCCTGCGTCGCCCGGCGGCCGGCAGGGCGCTCGTGACCTCGGGCGTGTGCGCGGCGCTCGTCGCGGGGGCCGCCGTCGGGCCCGCACAGGCCGCCTCAGGACCGCCCGCCGTACCGTCCCTGTCGGCGCTGTCCTGGGAAGTCATGGACGCCCGCACCGGAACCGTCCTGGCGGCCAGGGCGCCGCACCGCAGGCTGCCGCCGGCCAGCACGCTCAAGACGCTGTTCGCGGTGACGGTGCTGCCGCACCTGCGCCAGGACACGGTGCACCGGGCCTCGTCGGCGGATCTGGCGGAGGTCGCCGAGGGGAGCAGCGAGGTCGGGGTCGCCGAGGGGCACCGGTACACCGTCGCCGACCTGTGGCGCGGGGTGTTCCTCAGCTCCGGCAACGACGCCGTGCACACGCTGGCCCGGCTGAACGGCGGCCTGTCCCGCACGCTCGCCCAGATGCAGGCCACCGCCCGCCGGATCGGCGCCCGGGACACCCAGGTCCGCTCCCCCGACGGGTTCGACACCCCGGGCCAGTACTCCAGCGCCCACGATCTCGCCCTCGTCGCCCGCGAAGGGTTCAAGAACCCCGACTTCCGCCGCTACATGGGGACGAAGTGGGCCCGCTTCCCGGCGGCCGGGGGCCCGGACGCGTACGAGATCCAGAACACCAACCGGCTGCTGGTCGGCTCGCACGGCGTGGAGCCCTACCCCGGGCTCATCGGCGTCAAGAACGGCTACACGACACAGGCAGGCACCACCCTGGTCTCCGCCGCGACCCATGCGGGCCGCACGATCCTGGTGACGGTGATGAACCCTCAGGACGGGGACTTCAACGCGGTGTACGAGGAGAGTCGCACCCTGCTCGACTGGGGGTTCGCCACCCCGGCCCCGCAACCGCCGAAGCAGCAGGCGGGCCCGCTGCGGGCCGCCGCCCCCGCGACCGCGCCGACGCGACAGGTACCGGAGGAGGCACCCGGCCTGCCCCGGCACCTGGGCGCGGCCGCCGCCCTGCTCGTCCTGACCTGTGTGCCGCTGATCCTCCGCCGCCGGCTGCGCGCCCGCCGCACCCGCTCCTGAGGCGCTTTGGACACACCTTCTAGTCGTGCGGCGCCTGCCCGCTGACCCGGTGGTCGGCATGGCTGACCGCCTCGGTCACCAGGCGCCGCAGATGACCGTCGGTCAGCCGGTAGTGCATGTGGCGGCCTTCGCGGCGGGTCTCGACGAGGCCCGCGAGCCGCAGCTTCGCCAGGTGCTGGCTGACCGCGGTGCGGGACGCGGTGACGCGCTCGGCGAGCGAGCCCACGTCCAGCTCCTCCCGGGCGAGCAGCCACAGCACATGCAGCCGGGTCGCGTCCGACAGCAGGGCGAACACCCGCGTCGCCTCGGCGAGACGGGCGGCGTCCGGCTCGTGCAGATGCGCACCTGCCGCAGGTGGGATGGGTTCGCTGTCAGACATGGGGTCAGCCTAGAGCCGGACGTACGGGACTGGTTGACCACGGTGCGGCAGGAGCGTCATAGTCTTCATGTGCGCAGGTGCGCACATGAAGACTATTCATCCTCCCGGGAGTCACCGTCCGATGCCCGCCACCGTTCTGCGCGACCGCGTCTACCGTCGGCTCTTCACCGCCCAGGTCGTCGCCCTCGTCGGCACCGGCCTGGCCACCGTCGCGCTCGGCCTGCTCGCGTACGACATCGCGGGCGCCGACGCGGGAGCCGTGCTCGGCACCGCGCTCGCGATCAAGATGACGGCGTACGTGGTGATCGCCCCGCTCGTCGGCGCGTTCGCCGACCGGCTGCCGCGCCGGGTTCTGCTGGTGGGCGCCGATCTGCTGCGGGCCGGTGTCGCGGTGGCGCTGCCCTTCGTCGACCAGGTGTGGCAGGTGTACGTCCTGGTCTTCGTGCTCCAGTCCGCGTCGGCCGCGTTCACCCCCGCCTTCCAGGCCGTGATCCCCGACGTACTGCCCGAAGAGCGCGACTACACGCGGGCGTTGTCGCTGGCCCGGCTCGCCTACGACCTGGAGAGCCTGTTCAGCCCGGCGCTCGCCGCCGCCCTGCTGACCGCCGTCGGCTACCACCGGCTGTTCACCGGCACACTGCTCGGGTTCCTCGGCTCCGCCGCGCTCGTGGCGACCACCGCGCTGCCCCGCGCCACGACCCTGGCGTCCCGCGCGGGCGGCGCGTACGCGAGGGCCACCGCCGGTACGCGGCTGTTCCTCGCGGTGCCGGAGTTGCGGGCGCTGCTCGCGCTGAACCTTGCCGTGGCGGCGGCGAGCGCGCTGGTGACCGTTCAATCCGTCGTCTACGTGCGGGACTTCCTCGGTCTGGGCGCCGGTGCGGTGCCACTCGCGCTCGGCGCGTACGGGGCCGGGTCGATGGCCGTGGCGCTCGCGCTGCCCCGGATCCTGGAGCGGACCGGGGACCGGCCCGTGATGCTGCGCGGCGGGCTGCTCCTGGTCGTCGTCTTCGCGGCGACCGGCGCCATCACGGCTTCGGACGACGGGAGTTGGCGGGTTCCCGCGCTGCTGGCGGCCTGGTGCGGGTTCGGCGCCGGGTGCTCGATGGTGCTGACCCCGGCGGGGCGGCTGGTGCGGCGGGCCGCGCCGGACCGGGAGCGTACGGCGGTGTTCGCGGCGCAGTTCTCCCTGTCCCATTCCTGCTGGCTGCTCACCTATCCGCTGGCCGGCTGGGTCGGCGCCACGGCCGGACTCGCGGCCGCGGTGACGGTCCTCGGGGCGGTGGCCGGCTGCGCGGCGGTGGCGGCGACGCTGCTGTGGCCCGCGCCGGGGACCGTGCACGAGCATCCGGGGCTCGCCGCCGACCATCCGCACGTCAGCGGCGCGCTGCGGGTGCCTGGTGGCTGGCGGCACAGCCATCCGCGCGTCGGCGACGGGCCGCACCCGGCGACCTCGGCATGAGACCGACGGTCAGCCGATCTCCGCGGCGCGCTGACCGGCCTTCAGCAGATAACTGACCTTGACCCGCAGCACCCAGGGGTCGACCGGCTTCACCAGCAGGTCGGCGACGCCCAGTTCGATCGCGGTCTGCGCGAGGGCGCTGGTCCCGATCCCGGTCACGAGGATGATGGGGATGTCCCGGGTCTGGTCGAGGCGGAGCAGATAGTCGGCCACCTGAAGTCCGCTGATGCCGGGCATCCGTACGTCCAGCAGGATCACGCCGATGCCGCCGCGCAGCGCGATCCTCAGGGCGTCGTCGCCGTTGTCCGCGCAGACCACGGTGACGCCGAGCGGGGCGAGCGCCGACTCCAGCACCCGCAGATTGGACTCACGGTCGTCCACCAGGAGGACCTTCGCGGAGTCGATCATGAGTTCTCAACTGCCTCCGTGCTAGCGCTCCTTGGACCGGCACCCCTCGATGCGCCGCCCGGCGGCTCCCGCGGGAAGGCCGCTGTCCGAGATTACGGTGCGCGGCCCGCGTGGGGCGACCGGTCCGCGCAGATGCCGTGTGCAGATGGTTCTCGCAGATGGGACGCGCGGTCCCCGTCGTACCGTGTCCTGATCGTCACCTCGGAGGGCTCCGCAAAGATCGCCCGCACGAGGTACGTTGCCGGGCTGCGGCCCCACCCGTCACCCGCCCGTCCCTCGTCCGCGGAGAGCAGGAACATGCAGGAACTCGACGTGCCCCGGCTGACGGAGCCGCCCCTGACCGGCGGTCTCGCGGACTCGGTCTACCAGGCGGTGGAGCGGACGCCGGACCGCGTCCAGTTCTCGCTGGCCGCGCGCGGGCGGGAGTGGGAGCCCGTCACCGCGCGCCGGTTCGCCGGGGAGGTCCTCGCGGTGGCCGGCGGGCTGATGTCGCAGGGGGTCGGATTCGGCGACCGGGTGGCCGTCATGTCGCGCACCCGGTACGAATGGACGCTCGCCGCCTACGCGTTGTGGTCGATCGGCGCCGTGGTCGTGCCCATCTATCCGACGTCCTCCACCGAGCAGGTGCGCGACATCCTCCGGGACACGGGGGCGATCGGCTGCTTCGTGGAGAACGAGAACCACGCCATGACGGTGGCCGCCGCACACGGCCCGCACCACCCGCTCACCCGCCTGTGGCAGCTGGACCAGGGCGCCCTCGACGCGCTGCGGGCCGAGGGGACCGGCGTCGATCCGGCGTACATCCACCGGCTCCGCTCCGCCGTACGGCCCGAGCACACGGCACTGATCTGCTACACGTCCGGTACGACGGGCCGCCCCAAGGGCTGCGTCCTCACCCACGCCAACATGATCGCCGAGTGCGACACCCTGTCGACCGGATGGGGCGGCCTGCTGGCCGCACCCGGCGAGGAGGCGTCGCTCGTGGCGTTCCTGCCACTGGCGCACTGCTACGGCCTGGTGGTGGTGGTGAGTTCGGTGCGGTTCGGTGTCAACGTGGCCTTCCAGCCGGACCCTTCGCCGCAGGTGCTGCTGCCGACACTGGCCGCGTTCCGTCCCACGTTCCTGTACGCCGTGCCGTACATCTTCGAACGCCTCTTCCGTACGGCCCGTCTGAAAGCCCGTCAGAACGGGCGCAGCGCCCTCTTCGAGCGCGCGGTGAAGTCCGCCGTGCGTTACGCGGCGGCCGTACAGCGCGAGAAGGCGGGGCAGGGCAGCGGCCCCGGCCCCCGGCTCAGGCTCCGGCACGCGCTCTACGACCGGCTGGTCTACGCCCGGGTGCGGGCGGTGCTCGGCGGCCGGGTGCGCAACGCCGTCTCCGGCGGGTCGCCGCTCTCCCGCGAGCTCGGTCTTTTCCTCGCGGGCTGCGGCATCACGGTCTACGACGGGTACGGGCTGACCGAGACCGCCGCGGCCGTCACCGCGCAGCCGGTGGGCGCGGTGCGGCACGGGACCGTGGGCCGGCCGCTGCCCGGCAACGCGGTGCGCATCGCCGGCGACGGCGAGATCCTGGTCCGCGGCGACGTGGTCTTCGCGGGCTACTACAACGATCCGCGGGCGACCGAAGCGGTGCTGCGCGACGGCTGGTTCAGCACCGGTGATCTCGGCCGGCTCGACCCGGACGGCTATCTCGTCATCACCGGCCGCAAGAAGGACATCATCATCACCAGCGGCGGCAAGAGCATCTCCCCGCTACTCCTGGAGGAGGAGCTGCGCAGCCATCCGCTGATCTCGGGCTGTCTGGTCGTCGGTGACAACCGCCCGTACGTGGCCGCCCTGATCACCCTCGACGAGGAGTCCGTGTCGGGCTGGCTCGCGCTCAAGGGACGCGACCCGCAGGAGGCCGCCGCCCTGGTGACGGACGAGGAACTGCTCGGGCACGTCCGGCGTGCGGTCTCCCGGGCCAACTCCCGTGTCTCGCGCGCCGAGTCCATCCGCACGTTCCGGGTGCTGCCGCACGAGTTCGGCTCGCACGAGGGCCTGTTGACCCCGTCGCTGAAGATCCGGAGATCGGCGGTCATCCAGCGGTACGCGACCGAGATCGACGAGCTGTACGGGACCCGGCCGGGCCGCCGCTCCCTCTGAGCCCGCGCCGAGAATGACCGGAGTTCACCTTGTGTGAGCGCCGGTCCTTGCTCACCCTGGGCACCGCAGCAGCGCCGCAGGGCCCTCCCGGCCGCGCCAGTCGAGCCCCGGGAGGACCCTTGACCTCGTCTTCGCACCGGTTTCGCACCAGGCTGCTGCGCCGCCCGCGGCCCGCGGACCCCAAGGTCTCCGCGGCCGAGCAGGAGTTGTTCGGCGGGCCGCTGCGCTACGACACCGGCTGGGCCTCGCACCAGAACGCCTTCCTCGACCTGTCGCTCCTGACGGCCCTGCGGTCCATGCCCCGGCTGGTCCTCGGCACCCTGCGCCGCGCCTGGCACGCCGACCGGGGCGCGCTGCTCGCCGTCGGCGTCAGCGAGATCGGCCAGGGCGTCGCCGCAGCGGTGAACCTGCTCGTCCTGAACTCCGTGATGCACACGCTCCTCTCCGACGGCCCGGCGGCCGGACGGGTGCGGGAGGCGCTGCCCGCGCTGCTCGTCGGCGCCGTGGTCGCCACCGTCAACGCCCTGCTCGCCAGTTGGTCGACGTCCGGCGCGGGACGCCTCGAACCGCTGGTGGAGCGGGTGGCGACCACCGAGTATCTCGACGCCGCCCAGGCGGTCGAGCTGGAGGCCATCGAGGATCCGGCGTTCCGGCGCCTGCTGGACGTGGCCTTCTACGGCGCGGCGTCCGCGCGCCGCATGATCTCGGCCTGCGTCGCCGCGCTCAACGGGGTCATCTCGCTCGTCGCCACCGCGTCCATCCTCAGCGTGCTGCACTGGGCGCTGCTGCCGATGCTGCTGCTGATCGTCGCACCGCGCGGCTGGGGCGCGATGCGGGTGGCGCAGGAGCGGTACGTGTCGATGCTCAACTGGGTCGAGCACGTCCGCGCGAGCCGGCTGATCGGCACCCTGCTCACCGAGCGCAGCGCCGCCCAGGAGGTACGGCTGCACGCGGTCGGCCCCGCGCTCCTGGAGCGCTACCGCGACATGGCGGAGAGCGCCGAGAGCGAGCAGCGGCGGCTGGCCGACGGCAAGGCCGGCACCGAGCTGGTCGCCACGGCCCTGTCGGGGCTGGCGCTGGCGGCCACGTACGGGGTGATGTTCTGGCTGATCACGACGGGCACCATGAGCCTGGCGATCGCCGGGACGGCCGTCGTCGCCGTGCGCACCGGGTCGGCGAGCCTGGGCACGCTGGTGATGAACGTCAACCAGCTGCACGAGGAGTCGCTGTACGTCCAGGACCACGAGAAGTTTCTCGTGGAGGCCGCCCGGCGGACCATTCCGGCCGGGGGCGGGAGACTGCCGGAGCGGATCGACGCGGTGGTTCTCGACAAGGTCGGTTACCGCTATCCGGACCGGGCCGAGCCGGCTCTGCACGAGGTGTCGCTGACGGTTCCGATGGGGTCGGTGACCGCGGTCGTCGGGGAGAACGGCAGCGGCAAGTCGACCCTGATGAAGATCATCAGCGGACTCCTCGTCCCGCACACCGGGACGGTCCACTGGGGCGGCAGACCGCTGACCGGGCTGGACCGGTCCCTGGTCTTCGAGCGGGTCAGCCAGCTGACCCAGGACTTCCAGCGCTGGCCGATGACCGCCGCGATGAACATCCGGATCGGGCGGCCCCAGCAGGCCGCGTCCGCCGAGGAGTTGGAGCAGTCGGCGCGGTACGCGGGCGCGACGTCCTTGATCGCCCGCCTGCCGGGCGGCATGGGCACCCTCCTCGCCCGCATGTTCCGCGGCGCGAGCGAGCTGTCCGGCGGGGAGTGGCAGAAGTTCGGCCTGGCGCGCACCCATTGGCGCGACCGGACCGGCGCGGCCGACGGCATCCTGATCGTGGACGAGCCGACGTCCGCGCTCGACCCGGAGGCGGAGATCGAGGCGTTCGACCGGCTGCGGGGCCTGGCGGGACCCACGCGCGCGGTGGTCCTGGTCACCCACCGGATGTCCGGGGTGCGCTGGGCGGACACCATCCATGTGCTGAGCCGGGGCCGCGTCGCCGAATCCGGCAGCCACGAGGAACTGCTCGCGGCCGGCGGCAGGTACGCCACCATGTTCCGCACGCAGGCGGCCCAGTACGGCCACGCGAGCCGTCAGGTGCCCCGCCCCGCCCAGCCTCCCGCCACGGCGTAGAGCGATCCGCGGGGCCCGAGCCGGGCCGGAAATGGCTGTTCGATGACTGAACGGGCCCCTCCGCATCCCGGCCATATGTCCGGCGATCGCGGGAAGGGTGCGACGGCGGCAGATCACCCGCGAACCGGGGCACGCGTTGGTTTCCCGCCGGAGGTTCACTCCTCCACCATCCGCCCCACGCACACCTCGGGGCGACAGGCGCCGGGCTGAGCAGGCGGGGTCGCGGGGGACGCCCGTGACGAGCGGGAACAGCACGGTGCGGATCACGCCAGAGATCACCGCGGGTGCCGTTTGACCGACAACACGGTTGTCCAACTCTCGTACGGAGAAAGGGGGTTGTCTCACCGCGCGGGTGGGGGTATGCCAGGGGCACCGCCACAACAACGCGCCCCCACCCATGCGAGGAGGCCATGCCCGCCTACCACGACACCGACGCCGTCTTCGGCATGACGGCACCGCACCCCGAGGACCCACGGGTCGTCGAGCTGTGGGGCGAACTCGACATCCTCGCCGCCCATCACCTCGCGGGCCGGCTCCAGGACCTGTCCCCCGGGCAGGACGGCATTCTCGTCGCCGACCTGCGCGCCGTGACGTTTCTGGACTGCAGTGGTCTGTCGATGCTCGTACGCGTCCAGGAGCGTCTGCGCACGCGGCAGGCGCGTCTGATCCTGGTCCTGACCGACCCGTTCCTGCTGCGCGTGATCCGGCTCGCCGGTCTGGGCGGCGTCCTGCGGGTCGCCGCCGACCTCGACTCGGCGCTCGCCTGGCCGGTCCGGGATGTGCCGGCCTGAGGTGCCGTACCCGTCGGGAGCAGAGCGCTCCCGGCGGGTGCGGCCCTGCACCCGGGGCGTACGACCCCGGTCAGTCGCGCTCGCGCGGCGCCGTCGGCGGCGCCGTGAGACCCGCCGCGACGAAGGCGACCACGGTCGCGGTGCGCGGGAAGGACGCGGCGTCCGCGGGCATCTTGGCCAGCGGTCTGCCGTAGGTCTCCATGACCACGCTGAAGGCGAGCCGGCAGCGTTCGGTGACCTCCCGCGGGGCCAGCTGCGGCAGCGCCCGCCCGACCATCACCTCGAAGGGCGCGGGCACGAACAGACTGGAGGCGTTGGGCAGTTGCCCGGTGGGCAGCGCCGAGCGCGCCAGCAGGTGGCACAGCACGCGGCCGTCCCGCGTCGTGACCAGTTCGGCGAAGGGCTCGACCAGGGCGGCCGCCATCTCCCCCACGTCGGGCCCGGCCTCCCGCGCGTCGCCGAGGAACCGCATCCGGTCGGTCCACAGGGGCCGCAGCTCGCGCTCCAGGAGGGCCGTCACGAGCCCCTCCCGCGAGCCGAAGTGATAGTGCACGGCCCCCGGATTCAGCGCGGCCTCCGCGTTGATCGCGCGCAGGGAGACCTGGTCGGCCCCCTTCTCCAGGAAGAGCCGCTTCGCCGCGTCGAGGAGCCGCTCGCGCGTTGGGGCGTCCGGATGAGTCATAGCGACCATTCCACCACGTCGGCCCCCCTTCCGATCACTTTCCAATCAGTGATTGAATGGTGATGGGAACAAACCGGTCGTGAAAGGTGCGGCCGGGCGAAAGGAGTCCGCCATGGGCACGTACGTGATCACTGGATCCGCCTCTGGAATGGGAGCCGCGGCCGCGGCCCGGATGCGCGCGGCCGGGCACCGGGTGATCGGTGTCGATCTGCGGGACGCCGATGTCGTCGCCGACCTGGGCGGCGAGGAGGGCCGTGCGCACGCGGTCCGGGAGATCCTGGCGCTGAGCGGCGGCACCCTGGACGGAGTGGCCGCGGTCGCGGGCGTCGGGCCGAACGTGAAGAGCGCCGCCGCGGTCGTCTCGATCAACTACTTCGGTCCCGTCGCGCTGCTGGACGCGCTGCGGCCGGCCCTGGAGCGGTCCGGCGCGGGCCGCGCCGTCGTGATCAGCTCGAACTCGGCGAGCACCGTCCCGGTCATCGACGACGAGCTGGTGGAGCTGCTGCTGGCGGGCGACGAGAAGGGGGCCGGGGAGCGCGCGACGGCCGCGCAGAGCGCCCTGCCCGCCGCGACCCTGGACTCCGCGCCGAGCATCGTCGCGTACGCCACCTCCAAGCTGGCGCTCGCCCGCTGGGTGCGGCGCACCGCCGTCACCCCGCAGTGGGCCCGCCGGGGCGTCCTGCTGAACGCGATCGCGCCGGGCGCCGTGCTCACCCCGCTGATGACCGGCTCCACCGGCGTCTCGCAGGCCCCGGACGCCGACGACTTCCCCACCCCGATGCCGCTCGGCGTCTTCGGGGAGGCGGCGGACATCGCCTTCTGGATCGAGCAGTTCCTGCGTCCGGAGGCCCGCTTCACCACCGGTTCGATCCTGTACGTCGACGGGGGCACGGACGCGGCGATGCGCACCGACGCCCAGCCGTCCGCGATGCGCGGGTGAGCCGTCGCGACCCGTAGGACCGGCAAGCCCGTCAGGCCCGTTCGTGCACCGTCCGCCCGCACTCTTCGCCCGGGAGACCGTCATGACACAGCCCGCCCTGTTCGGCCCGGCCCGGCTCGGGCCGCTGACGCTGCGCAACCGGTTCGTCAAGGCCGCCACGTTCGAGGGGATGACGCGGGGTTCGCGGGTCTCCGATGAGCTGATCGCTTTCCACCGCCGGCACGCGGCCGGCGGGGTGGCGATGACCACGGTCGCGTACTGCGCGGTCGCGCCCGAGGGGCGTACCGAGCGGCATCAGCTCTGGATGCGGCCCGAGCTGCTGCCCGGTCTGCGCCGTCTCACGGACGCCGTGCACGCCGAGGGCGCCGCGGTCTCGGCGCAGATCGGGCACGCGGGCCCGGTGGCCGACCCGCGCTCGAACGGGCTGCCCGCCCTCGGCCCGTCCGCACGTGTCGGGGCGCAGAGCCTGACCCGGA
Source organism: Streptomyces sp. NPDC057694 (assembly GCF_042799415.1). Classification (NCBI taxonomy): domain Bacteria; kingdom Bacillati; phylum Actinomycetota; class Actinomycetes; order Kitasatosporales; family Streptomycetaceae; genus Streptomyces; species Streptomyces sp. NPDC057694. The sequence goes on along the minus strand of NZ_JBHVIX010000011.1, from coordinate 262,507 downwards.
TCAGAGCGGCGAGCCGCGCCGACATCGCCCGGATCACCCGCGCGCACGCGCAGGCGGCCCGGCTCGCCGTCGAGGCGGGTTTCGACGCGGTCGAGATCCATCTGGGCCACAACTACTTCGCCAGCGCCTTCCTCAGCCCCCGGCTCAATCACCGCGACGACGCGTACGGCGGCGACCTCGCGGGCCGCGCCCGGGTCGCGCGCGAGACGGCCCGGGCCGTGCGCGACGCCGTCGGTGACCGTGTCGCCGTCCTCGCCAAGCTGAACATGGACGACGGCGTCCCCGGCGGGCTGTGGCTGGACGAAAGCGTCCAGGTGGCCCGCCTGCTGGAGGCCGACGGGAGCGTGGACGCCCTCGAACTCACGGCGGGCAGCTCGCTGTTGAACCCGATGTATCTGTTCCGCGGCGACGCTCCGCTCAGGGAGTTCGCGGCGGCGATGCGCAATCCGGTGGTACGGCTCGGGGTGCGCACAGTCGGCGGCCGGTTCCTGCGCGCCTATCCCTACGAGGAGGCGTATCTCCTCGACAGCGCCCGCCAGTTCAGGGCCGCGCTCGGCCTTCCGCTGATCCTGCTGGGCGGCATCACCCGGCGCGAGACCGCGGAGCGCGCCCTGGCGGAGGGCTTCGCGTTCGTGGCGATGGCCCGGGCACTGCTGCGCGAACCGGACCTGGTCCACCGCATGGAGCGGGAGCCCGGCACCCGTTCGCTGTGCATCCACTGCAACAAGTGCATGCCGACGATCTACAGCGGAACCCGCTGCGTGCTCGCGTCCGGCTGACGGCTCCGCCGGGTCGTGCCTATGTGGCGGGGAGCCGCCCGCGCAGCGTGTCGGCGAACTCCTCGGCGCGGGCGAGCTGGATACGCAGATCGGCGACCCGGCGCTGCGCGGCCTCCTCGAAGTGCCGTACGCGGTCGAGGAGTTGTTCGTGTTCGGCGTCGGGCAGCCGGTCGCCGCTGTCGAGGCGGTCGGTCGCGGCGAGCAGGTCGCGCATCTCGTCGAGAGTGAAGCCGAGCGGTTTCATCCGGCGGATGACCATGAGGCGGGCGACATCGGCCTCGGTGTAGAGACGGAAGCCGCCCTGGGAACGGGCCGAGGGGATGACGAGGCCGGTCTCCTCGTAGTGCCGGATCGTGCGCAGCGACAGCTCGGTCCGTGCGGCGACCTCGCCGATCTGCATGTGCTCGCCGCTCACGCGCCCGCTCTCCTCGTCCTGTGCGCCGCCCCGTCGGATGCCGAGACGGCTTCGATCTCTACCGTAACGTTAGGGTAGAGTTCCCCGGGTGTCGGGGACGGTCGTGTCGCCCGGCACCCCTATGGTGCGGGATCACTGCCCCGCACCGTCCCGTCGGGGCCGCCGTGACGCCTCGGCCCTGACCGCAGGTGACGTCGTCGCCCCCGGCGGACTGCTCCTGCCACGAATGTCGCCGGCTGCCGACCCCGGTCCGCCCGCCTCCCTCCGCACTCCCCGCCCGTCGGGCGTGCCCGATCACGACAGGTACCGCCCTTGTCCGCTCCCGCCCTCTCCCCCGTCTCGCGACTGCGCGGGCTGCGCCCCGACTGGATCCGCGATCCCAAGGTGTGGCGCACCGAGGTGCTCGCCGGTCTGGTCGTCGCGCTCGCCCTGATCCCCGAGGCGATCTCCTTCTCGATCATCGCCGGGGTGGATCCGCAGATCGGGCTGTTCGCCGCGTTCACCATGGCGGTGACGATCTCGGTCGTCGGCGGGCGGCGCGCGATGATCTCGGCGGCGACCGGCGCCGTCGCCCTGGTCACCGCGCCCCTCAACCGGGAGCACGGCCTCGGGTATCTCGTGGCCTGCGTCATCCTGGCCGGTGTCTTCCAGGTCGCCCTCGGCGCGCTCGGCGTGGCGAAGCTGATGCGGTTCGTGCCGCGCTCGGTGATGGTCGGTTTCGTCAACGCCCTCGCCGTCCTGATCTTCATGGCCCAGGTGCCCGAGATGACCGACGTGCCGTGGCCGGTCTATCCCCTCATCGCCGCGGGTCTGGCCCTGATGGTGTTCTTCCCCAGGGTGACCAGGGTGGTTCCGGCGCCGCTGGTGTCCATCGTCATCCTGACCGTCGTCACGGTGGCGGCCGGGATCGCGGTGCCGACCGTGGGCGACAAGGGCGAACTGCCGTCCGCGCTCCCGGTGCCGGGGCTGCCCGACGTGCCGTTCACCCTGGACACCCTGACGACCATCGCGCCGTACGCGCTCGCCATGGCGCTCGTGGGCCTGATGGAGTCGCTGATGACAGCGAAGCTGGTCGACGACATCACGGACACCCATTCCAACAAGACCCGTGAGTCCATCGGCCAGGGCATCGCCAACATCGTCACCGGGTTCTTCGGCGGCATGGGCGGCTGCGCGATGATCGGCCAGACCATGATCAACGTAAAGGTGTCCGGGGCCCGTACCCGGCTGTCCACGTTCCTGGCGGGCTCGTTCCTGATGGTGCTGTGCATCGTCTTCGGGCCGGTCGTCTCCGACATCCCGATGGCCGCGCTCGTCGCGGTGATGGTGATGGTGTCGTTCGCGACGTTCGACTGGCACTCCATCGCCCCCAAGACGCTCCGCCGGATGCCCGCGGGTGAGATCGCGGTCATGGTGATCACGGTCGCGGTCGTGGTCGCCACCTCCAATCTCGCCATCGGCGTCGTCGTCGGCTCCGTCACGGCGATGGCGGTCTTCGCCCGGCGGGTGGCCCATCTCGCCGAGGTCACCGCGGTCGTCGATCCCGACGGCGGCCAGGTCGTCTACCGGGTCACCGGCGAACTGTTCTTCGCCTCCTCCAACGACCTGGTCACCCGGTTCCGGTACGCGACCGACCCGGACAAGGTCGTGATCGATCTGTCCGCGACCCACATCTGGGACGCCTCGTCCGTCGCCGCGCTCGACGCCATCGAGGCGAAGTACGCGCAGCGCGACAAGCAGGTCGAGATCGTCGGCCTCAACGCGCCCAGCGCCCGGCTCCACGACCGCCTCAGCGGGGAACTGACCGCGGGTCACTGACGCGCACGGGGCTTCATGGCGGCTCGCGGCGTCAGCGGCTCGTTCCCGCACATACTCCCGAAGAGGGGAATGGGGCGTTGAAAGCGCTGTGCGGGCAATGCTGAATGTCAGTCAGAGATCCAGTCCGACTTCGACGAGCAGGAGGGCGATCGATATGACGTTCCGCGATCCACAGGACAACTGGTGGGCTCGCGTCTTCGCCGCCAGGTGGGTCGAGAAGAGACCGTCGCAGCCCCGCAGGCAACCCGATCCGCTCCCCTCACCCCGGAGCAGAGCACTGAGGATTCCGTCGCAGCGGGCCGAACCACCGCTCTGAAGGTCCCGGTCCGAGAGGCCGGCACCGGCCCCGCCGCACGCACTCCGGCGCCTTCTCGCGCCGCCACCGGGCGCGGACGCGGCGGGGCCGGTCCCGCCCGCTCGACGGCCGGGCCGGTCGACGGCTCGGCTGGACAGACCGTTCTCCCTCGCACTTCGCTAACCTGGACGCATGAGCCAGAGCGCAAAAGGAAGAGGTCCGTCGGAAGCCCGGTCGCGGCTGCTCGACACGGCGACCAGGATCTTCTACGCGGAGGGGATCCACTCCGTCGGCGTCGACCGGATCATCGCGGAGGCGCAGGTCACCCGCGCCACGCTGTACCGGCACTTCACGGGCAAGGAAGACCTCGTCCTGTCCTACCTCGACCGGGCCGACCGGGAACTGCGGGCGCAGGCCGAAGCCGCCCAGGCGGCCGAGGAATCGGCGGCCGACAAGATCCGCGCCGTCTGCCGGACCATCACCGCGGGCATCCAGTCCCCCGGCTTCCGCGGCTGCGCCTTCCTCAACGCGGCGGCGGAGTACCCCGACCCCGACCATCCGGTCCACCGGGCCGTCCTGGCCCACCGTCAGTGGTTCCAGGACACCGTCACGGGTCTGCTGGGCCGGACCGGCGACACACCCGCCGACGCCGCAGGCCGGCACCTCGTCATGCTCCGCGACGGCGCGATGGCCTCCGGCTGCCTCTCCGATCCGAAGCTGGTCTCCGAGACCTTCCTCGAGGGCATCGAGGGAATCCTCCGGGCCCGCGGCGCCTGAAAGCCGGGCCGTCGGCGGTGACATCGCCGACGGCCCGGCTCCGACGGTCAGCTCTTGCGGGAGGCGCGCCCCAGACGCAGGGCCGATACGAGGAAGAAGACACCGCCCGGAACGGCGTAGCCGATCGCGCTGGTGAGCGTGGGTTCGTCGGCGCCGGCCGACGCGACGAACGAGGCCCCGGCCAGCGCGGAGATGGCGCCGCTGAGGATCATCGGCCACTGACCGCCCATCGTGCGGCGCGAGAGCGCGACGACCAGTTGGACGAGTCCGGACACGAACGCCCAGGCTCCCCACACGCGCAGCACCGCCGGAACGCCGGACGCGCAGGCGATGGCCACGCCCACGGCCGCGAGCAGACTGACCGCCATGTTCACGTAGAGCAGTCCCGGCGATCCGGTGGCGCGTGACGACCGGGCGTCGACGACGGCCGCCCCCACGTCGAACAGCGGATACAGCACGAGCAGCACGGCCCCGGCCGGACTGATCCGTGCCGACATCGTGAACATCACGAGGGCCCAGACGACGGCGAACGCGAACCGGACGAAGTACAGGCGACGCAGCGCTGTGGCCACGGTCGAGGCCGTGGTGGTGAGGCCGGTCGGAGCAGCAGTGGTGCTCACGGTGATCCCTTTCGCAGGCAGGGGAGGTTCCGCGTCCGGATGACTGTCCGGACGCCCGAGGAAACGCAGGAAGAACGAACGTTCTGTTCCATCAGCCTGGCAATGCCGCGCGACGTTGTCAAGACCGAACGTTCTCCCTCGTCACGTCGAGGCCGCGTCACGATGCCACCGCGACCGTCTCGGCGGGCGATCCGGATAAGCTAAGTTAGGCATGCCTAACACGCTGTCCATCAGGCACGACACGACCCGATCGGCATGCTCGTTCGGGTCCCTAGACGTATGGAATCGGCACCGTTGATCGCGATATCGAAGCTCGCTGCTGTGCTGCCCGACCTCAGTCCCTGGCGTTCCAGCAGGGACTTCCGCCTCCTGTGGGGGCAGGGCCTGATCACGACGTTCGGCAGTTTCATGGCGCTGATCGCCCTGCCGCTCCAGATCAAGGACATGACGGATTCACCTCTCGCGGTGGGTGCGATGGGCGCCGTCGAGCTGGTGCCTCTGGTGGTGTTCGGGCTGTACGGCGGGGCGCTCGCGGACGCGGTGGACCGGGCCAAGGTCATCGTGCTGACCGAGGTGGGGCTCGGTCTGCTGGCGGGTGTGCTGCTGGTCAACACGCTGCTGCCGGAACCGCTGCTGTGGCCGCTGTACGTGGTGGCGGCAGGCGTCGCGGCGCTGGCGGGCCTCCAGCGGCCCGCGATGGATTCGCTGCTGGCCCGGATCGTCCCGCACGGCCAACTCGCCGCGGCCGCCGCCCTGAACGCGCTGCGCTGGCAGGTCGGCGCCATCGCCGGGCCCGCGCTGGCCGGCCTGGTCGTGGCCTACGCGGGCAGCACGACGGCCTACGGCACGACCGTGGTCTGCTTCGTCGTCTCGGTGCTCATGTGCCGTCGGCTCTCGGCATCGCCTCCCCGCGAGAACGCCGCCCGGCCGTCGCTCCGGGGCATCGCCGAGGGGGCACGCTATGCCTGGTCGAAGCCGGTTCTGCTGGGCACCTACGCGGTGGACATGGCGGCGATGTTCTTCGCCTTCCCGAACACCATCTTCCCTTTCCTCGCGGACGAGTTGAACGCGAACTGGTCCTTGGGCCTCATGTACGCCGCCGGGTCGATCGGTTCCCTGGTCGTCAGTCTCACCAGCGGCTGGGTGTCGCGCACTCGCCGTCACGGCCTGCTGGTGGTGCTCGGCGCGGGCGGCTGGGGCCTGGCCATCGCGGCCGCCGGCTGGACGTCGAACATCTGGCTGGTCCTGATCTGTCTCGGCCTCGCCGGGGCCGGTGACATGCTCAGCGGGCTCGGCCGCTCGACCATCTGGAACCAGACCGTCCCCGACGAGCTGCGCGGCAGGCTCGCCGGCATCGAGGTCCTCTCCTACAGCGTCGGTCCCCAGCTCGGGCAGGTCCGCGCGGGCGCCATGGCCGGCTGGTCCGGCGTCCGCCCGGCCGTCTGGACCGGTGGCCTGGCGTGCGTCGTCTCGGTCGGCCTGCTCGCCGCCGCGCTGCCCAAGCTCCTCACCTACGACGCCCACACGGACGAGGACGCCCGGCGCCGCGCCGCCCTGAGCACCGAGCCGACCGCGTAGGACGGGCCCGCCCGGCCAGTTCCTCGTTCGACTGTTCCCGAGTCGTGACAGCAGAATCTTGGCCGCTGAGGAGGCCTGTGTTCGACTGGCACGCATGCCTGTACAGCCCACGGACCGCCGGGTTCTCCTGAGCGGGCGGCGTCGTGCCGTCGCGTCGGTACTCGTCGTGCTCGCCGCGCTGCTGCCCGCGGCAGTGACGGCGTCCGCCGAACCCGCTTCTGATGCGGGGCTGACGGCGCCGAAGACCTACCACGTGAAGCCGCCGGACGGCCGCAAGCGTCCCGAACGGGACAAGCGCATCCACATCCAGTACGCGCGCGGCGACAATCAGGGAGCGGGCGAGAAGACGGGGCGCCTCACGATGGATGTCAGCGGCGCGCGGGAGACGCTGCGGCTGAAGAAGTTCGGCAACGGCTGCACCACCAGCGGCGGCGGAGCGACCGTGGTGTGCAAAGTCGGTTCGAGTTACAACAGTTGGGGCGACTGGGCGGGGGCGCTGCCGTACGCGGCGCCCGGCAGCAAGGCCGGTGACCGGGGCGAACTCCGCCTGCGCTACCAGGCTCCCGACGGCCACGTCTCCACCGCGACGACCACGGTGGTGGTCGGCGGTCCGATCCTCGAGGTCCGGCGTCCCGAGACCATCACCGGTGTGCGGCCCGGCGCCGAGACCGGACTCGACCTCGCCGTCCGCAACACGGGCGAGACGACGGCCGAGGGCGTGGCCCTGATGTTCGCGGCCGACGGCGAGCTGGCCCTCCCGCAGCGTTTCGCCAACTGCCGTTACACCGGCGGCGACGACTCACCGCGCACCGCCTACTGCACCTTCCCGGACCTGCGGTTGCGCCCCGGTCGGACGGTGGTGTTCGGCCCGGGTCTGCGGATACGGACGTCCGAGGCACTGGACCTCGGTTCGCTGCGGCAGTCCGCGTGGCCGCTGGACCTCGGCTCGTACGACAGCGTGATCGTGCCCGAGGGCGGCGATTCCGGTGACGGCCCGCCGTTGCGCGCGCAGGTGCGTCCGGGCGGCAGCGGGCAGTGGAGCGACGAGCGCGAGGCGTGGACCCAGGTGCACACGGACAACCCCGCCGACTACGCGGCGATCGGCGCCCACGTGCGGGCGGCCCCGGGCGGAGAGCAGGTGGTGCGGGTCGGGGCCCGCACCGACGGGCCGGGCGACCCGGGGCAGGGCGGAGCGTACGACCTGGTCTTCACGGTGCCGCGCGGAGCCGAGGTGCTGAAGGAACCGATGGAGGAGATCGACGACGACGACTTCCAGCCGCTGTGCAAGCACCGGGAGGACGTCTACACCTGCCCGTTGCGCGTGCACGAACCCGGCACCGAGCAGACCCTCGCGTTCACCCTGAAGTTCGGCGCTGCCTCCGGTGACGGCGTGGTCCGGCTCACGACGCGCAAGGACGACGAGCCGCCCAAGGACCCCGACACCTCCGACCACACGGCCGCGGTGACCGTGGACCTCGATGCCGCGTACGCGTCGTCAGCCACCTCGGGGCACCACCTCGCCTGGGGTGTCACCGGAGGCCTCGCGGCGTTCATCGTCGTCGGCGGCGGGTGCATGCTGCGGCGGCGACGGCGGCGCTGACCAGTGGATCCGGCGGGCTCGTGGCGGTACCCGGCCGCGTCGGCCGGGACGCCACCTGCCTGCGTCAGCGGGCCTGGTCGGTGAACCGGCTCGTGTAGGTCTTCTTCAGGTCGATCGTGGCGTTCTTCAGGTTCGGGTTGAAGGACTTCAGCACCCGCTGCACCGTCGCGGGACCGTCGGCCGGCATCTTGCCGTCCTTGGTGAACATCGGCAGCGTGCTGTCGATCGCCTTGGCGTAGAGCCCCTCGCCGCCCTGCGCGTAGTCGCTGGGCATCTTCGCGGCGATCTCCTTGGCGCTGTGCGTGGCCATCCACTTGAGCGTGCGGACGAACGCGTTGGCCAGCTTCTGGACGGTGTCCTCGTGGGAGTCCACCCAGTCCGTGTTCATGTACAGGCTGGACGACGGGTAGAGACCGCCGAGGGCCTGCTGGGAGCCCTCGGGGGTGCGCATGTCGACCAGGACCTTGCCGATCTTCTTGTCGAGGATCTGGGCGACGGTCGGGTCGGTGGTCATGCCGCCGTCGATGGAGCCCTTCTGCAGCGCGGAGATGAAGGTCTGTCCCGCCCCGACGGCGACATTGGTGAACTTGTCGACGGAGACGCCGTCGTGGACCCCGAGATACTTCGTGAGGAAGTCGGTGGAGGAGCCGAGGCCGGTCACGCCGAGCTTCTTGCCGGAGAAGTCCTTGGGCGACTTCAGGCTGTCGGCGGCCTTGTTCGAGACGATCTCGACCTCGCCGGGGGTCTGGGCGAGCTGCACCACGGACTCCACCTGCTTGCCCTTGGTCTGCAGGTCCAGGGTGTGGTCGTAGAAGCCGACGACGCCCTGGACGTTCCCCGCGACGAGCGAGGTGGTGGCGTCGATGCCGGCGGGCTCGCTCAGCAGCTCGACGTTGACGCCCTCGTCCTTGAAGTAGCCCAGGCGCTGCGACAGCATCGCGGGCAGGTAGATGACCTTGTCGATGCCACCCACCATGATCTTGACCTTCGGTCCCTTGCCGCCCGAACCGCCGCCGTCCGAGGCGTTGGAGGACACCTCGTCGGCGCAGCCGCTGAGGGCGGCGAGCGCGGCCAGTGCGACGCTGACGGTGGTGAGCTTGGTGGCGATGCGACGGGACATGTGCGGCTCCTAGAGGCGGGGCGTGAGGCGGTGGAGGAGGGTCAGCGGGCTTCGTCGGCGGGGGGCTTCCAGCGGAAGAGCTTCTTCTCCAGGAAGGTCAGGAGGCCCTCGGCGAGCAGGGCGACGACGGCGAGGATGACCATGGCCGCGTAGACGCCCGCGGAGTTGAAGGTGCCCTGGGAGGCGGAGACGAGCAGGCCGATGCCCTTGGTCGCGCCGATGTACTCGCCGACGATGGCGCCGATGAGGGCGAAGCCGAAACTGACGTGGAGGCTGGTGAAGATCCACGAGGTGGCGGCGGGGATGACGACCTGGAAGGTGACCTGGCGGTCGCGGGCGCCGAGGATGCGGGCGTTGTCGATGAGGTGGCGGTCCACTTCGCGGGCGCCCTGGAACGCGTTGAAGAAGACGGGGAAGAAGACGAGGACGACCGCGGACGCCACCTTCGACGCCGGACCGAGCCCGAACCAGATGAGGAAGATCGGAGCGAGGACGATCCGGGGCAGCGCGTTGAGGACCTTGATGTAGGGCCCCATCACATCGGCGAGGAAACGGACACGGCCGAACGCGATGCCCAGGACGACGCCGCCGATGACGCCGATCACCCAGCCGAGCAGGGCCTCGTAGAGCGTGTACCAGATCTGTTCGAGCAGGGAGCCCTGCGGTGTGCCGTGCAGGGCCCACTGCTGGATCTGGTCCCAGATCTTCGTCGGCATCGAGAAGTTGAAGGGGTCGATGATCCCGGCGCGGGAGAACCATTCCCAGACGCCGAGGACGAACACGAGGACGGCGGCGCGGGCGAGCAGCACCAGGCCGCGGCGCCTGCGCGCGGCGCGGGCGCGTTCCTCGGTCCGGGCGGACTTGGTGAGCGCGGCGGGGGCGGCGGCCGGGGCGGTGGCGGGGCCGGCGGAGGTGTCAGGCGACATTCTGGGCGCCCCTTTCGCGGGTGATGCGGACCTCTTCGCCGAGCGACGACCAGATCTCGCGGTAGATCTCGACGAACCGGGGCTCCAGGCGGACGGACTCGACGCGGCGGGGCCGCGGGAGGTCGATCGTGAAGACCTCCTTGACCGTGGCCGGGCCCGCGGTCATGACGACGACCTTGTCGGCGAGGGCGATCGACTCCTCCAGGTCGTGGGTGACGAACACGACGGAGGACCCCGTGCCGGCCCACAGCTCCATCAGCTCGTCGGACATGAGGGCACGGGTCTGCACGTCGAGCGCGGAGAACGGCTCGTCCATGAGCAGGATCGAGGGGTCGTTGACGAAGGTGGACGCGAGCGCGACGCGCTTGCGCTGGCCCCCGGAGAGCTGGTGGGGGTAGCGGTCCTCGAAGGCGGTCAGGCCGACGCGGGCCAGCCACTCCCGGGCCCTGTCCCTGGCCTCCGCCTTGGGGACGCCGCGGAAGCGGGGGCCTGCCATGACGTTGGACAGGACGGTGCGCCACGGGAAGGTGGCGTCCTGCTGGAAGACGAAGCCGATCTTCTTGTCGATGCCGCGCACCGGCGTGCCGGACAGCAGGACCTCGCCCTCCGTCGGCTCCTCGAGGCCGCTGACGAGGGTGAGCGTCGTGGACTTGCCGCAGCCCGTGGGGCCGACGACGGCGACGAACTCGCCCTGCTGGACGGTCAGGTCGAGATCATGGACAGCGGTGTGGGAGGCACCGGACGGCGTACGGAAAGCCTTGCGGACACCGCGCAGTTCGATGGCCGGGCTCGATGGGCTTGTCATGCCGCGGAACGTTAGGAAGAGCCGCGCGACCTGGGAAGTTTTGGCCCGCAACCGCTGATTGTTCCCGTAAACGGGATTCTGCTCATTGTGCCGACGGCAGGAGGGCTCCTTGCTGTCCAGGCACTTCCCTGGGTGAAACACCTGCGGTTACGGTGCGTTCACCCCGGTCGAAACGTCTGATCGCCCGGAAGAGTTCCCGAAAGCAGGTGTCACCGTGGCCCGCTTGCGCATCGGCTGGCCCCGACAGGTGTTCGCCCAGGTCCTGATCGTCCAGCTGCTGATCACCACCGGAGTGCTGCTGCTCCTCACGGGGCTGTTCCTGCAGCCGCTGCGCACGCAACTGGACGACCAGGCCGAGCACCAGGCCCTGGCCATCGCGCAGACCACGGCCGCCGATCCGGACATCGTCGCGGGGCTGTTGACGACAGGGCCGGATCCGAGGGGGCCGGTGCAGAGGCAGGCGGAGCGGACGCGTGCGGCCACCGGCGCGCTGTACGTCGTCGTCATGGATCCGCACGGGATCCGCTGGTCCCACACGGACGTACGGCAAGTGGGCCACCGGGTGTCGACCGATCCCTCCACTCCCCTGCACGGGCACGTCATCCTGGAGATCGACCGCGGCACCCTCGGTACGTCGGCGCGGGCGAAGGTCCCGCTGCGCGACGCCGCCGGGGACGTGATCGGCGCGGTCTCGGTGGGCATCGCCTACTCCGGCGTGCAGGAGCGCCTGCTGGCCGCCCTCCCCGGACTCCTGCGCTACGCGGGAGCGGCGCTCGCGGTGGGCGCCGGCGCCGCGTTCCTGGTGGCCCGTACCCTGCGCAAACGCACCCACGGCGTGTCGCTCGCCGACATCTCGGCGCTGCTGTCGGAGCGGGAAGCCATGCTGCACGCCGTGCGCGAGGGAGTCATCGCGCTCGACGAGCACGAACGGGTGCGGCTGGTGAACGACGAGGCCGCACGGCTGCTCTCGCTCAAGGAAGAGGCGGAGGGCCGCGACCTCAAGGAGCTCCTCCCGCCCGGCCGTTCCCGCGATGTCATCACCGGGCAGGTCACCGGCCGCGATCTGCTGACCGTGCGCGAGAACCGCGTACTGATCGCCAACCGGATGCCGACTCCCGACGGCGGTTCGGTGGTCACCCTGCGGGACCGCACCGAGGTCGAACTGCTGGGCCGTGAGCTCGACTCCATCAAAGGGCTCCTCGACGCGCTGCGCGCCCAGGACCACGGGCACGCCAACCGTCTGCACACCGTGCTCGGCTTCCTCGATCTGGACATGGTCGAGCGGGCCCGCGGTTACGTCGCCGAACTCACCCACGCCCGGCGCGCGTCGGCCCAGGAGATCGGTGAACGGATCCGCATGCCCATGGTCTCGGCGCTGCTGGTCGGGAAGGCGGCGATCGCCGCCGAGCGGGGTGTGGCCCTGCGGCTGTCCGATCGCACCCATCTGCCCAGCGGGCTCATCGACGCCCGGGACGTCGTGACCGTGCTGGGCAACCTGATCGACAACGCGTTGGACGTCGTCGCCGACGCCCCGACCCAGCATCCCGCCGTGGAGGTCGAGGTGTTCGTGGAGAGCGACACCGTCGTGGTCCGGGTCAGTGACAACGGTCCCGGCGTGCCCGTGGAACTGCGCGACACCATCTTCGAAGAAGGCTGGAGCACCAAGGAGCCTCCGGCGCACCGTGGCCGCGGACTCGGTCTGGCCATGGTCCGCAGCCTCGCCGAACGCTACGGCGGGGCCGCCCGCATCGCCGCCCGGGCCGGCGGTGGCGCCGTGTTCACCGTCACCTTCCCCGACCTCGTCGCACGTCCCTCGTCCCCCGCACAGCCGGTTCTGGCAGGAGAAACCTCGTGATTGACGTCCTGGTGGTCGACGACGACTTCCACGTCGCTGAGATCAACGCCGCCTATGTACAGAAGGTGGCCGGTTTCCGCGTCGTGGGCACGGCCCACACCGCTCTGCACGCCCTGCAGATCCTGGAGAACCGGCACGTGGATCTGTTGCTGCTCGACCACTATCTGCCCGATCGGACCGGCCTCGACGTCGTACGCGGGCTGCGGCAGCGCGGCGTGCGCAGCGACGTCATCATGGTCACCGCCGCTCAGGACGTCGACGTCGTCGAGGCCGCGCTGCGCTACGGCGTGCTGCACTATCTCGTCAAACCGTTCACGTTCGACGGCCTGCGCACCCGCCTCGACAGCTACGCCGAACTGCGGCGCACTCTGCAAGCCGCCAGTGGAGGCACGAACGCGGGGCAGCAGCAGATCGACCGCATCTTCGGGGCGGTACGGACACCGTCGGCCGCGCCGACGCCTCCGTCCAAAGGCTGGTCGGGGCCCACCGTGGATCTCATCTGTCACGTCATCGCGCAGGCTCAGACTCCGCTGTCGGCTCAGGAAGTTGCCTCCCGGGCGGGCATCAGCCGGTCGACGGCGCAGCGCTACCTGCGCCACCTCCAGGACAGCGGCTCACTCCAGCTGTCCTTGCGCTACGGCGACGCAGGCCGCCCCGAACACCGGTACGCGGGCACCGGTCCGGCCCGACCGACCGACCTCTGAGCGCGGTGTCCGCCTGTCTGCTCCGCCGGTGAACCGGGTGATCGGGCTTCCTGCCTCATGGAGCTTCGCTCACCACATCACGGACCCAGCCGGCGAGCAGCCACAGCGCCGCTCGCTCCGGGGAGTCGTCGCCCTTCGTGGTGAAGAAGTAGCGTTCGCACCATGACGGCAGAGCGATTTGATGTGACCCGGCAGATTGCCGCGTCCCCCTCGACGATCTTCGACGTACTGCGGTCCCCTCAGGGGCACGTCGGCATCGACAGTTCGGGGATGCTGCAATCCGCAGAAGGCGAACCTGTCAGCGAGGCGGGGGACGAGTTCATCGTCCACATGGACCGGGAGGCGCTCGGCGACTTCCCCATGGGCCGGTACGACGTGACCGTGATCATCACGCGCTACGAACGCGACGCGCTCCTGGAATGGACGATCTCCGGCACCGTCCAGCCGCCCATCCGTCACCTCTACGGCTACCGCCTCGAACCCAATGAGGCAGGCACGCTCGTCACGTCCTATTACGACTGGAGCCAGATCGAGGACAAGTACCGGGAGGCGGGCATCTTCCCCGTCATCCCGGAGGCCGGCCTGCGAGCCACGCTCGGAATCCTGGCGCGCACAGTCGAATAAGGGATCCCCTCGACCGACAGGACGCGATCGTGCCGCAGCCGTTCAGGCGCGCGGCAGCACGCCCAGGAGCGTCGAGGTGAAGGAGACCCGCAGCGCGTCACGCAGTTCCAGGTGGAGCACGCCGAGGGCGGGCTCCTCCGCGTAGGCGGCAAGGAGACTGGGCGGCGGCGGGACGTACGCCGACAGGGCGCCCGCCGAGACGAGGCTCATCAGGCAGAACATCTGCGTGCCGTCGCCGAGTTCGGGCACGTGGCGGCGTACGAGCTCGACCATGTCCGCGAGCCGCGTGAGCGAAGAACGCTTGTGCCGCTTGACGACCTCGACCGAGACGTTGTGCTCGAGGACGCCCCCTTGCGCGCCGAAGAGGTCGCACAGCACCACCCGGTCCGCCAGCGATCGGCTGAGGATCTCGGCCAGTTGGGCCGCCCGCACGTCCGGTGCCGCATGCGCCTCGATGCCTGCGGCCAGGTCGTCCGCCAGCTCGGCGAGCCAGTCCTCCAGGAAGACGTCCAGCAGTTCGAGCAGCACGGCCTCGCGCGACTCGAAGTACCTCAGGACGTTCGACTTGGCCAGGCCCACCCGCCGGCTGAGCTCGTTGAGGCTCACGTCGGCCACGGGCATCTCGTCGAGCATCGCCGCCGCCGTGTCCAGGATCGCCCGGCGGCGGATCTCCCGCTGCTCCTCGCTTCGCGCCCGCTGAAATGTCACGGCCTCAGCCTAGCTTAAAGACCGCCGGTCCCTTGACAGGAGACCGGCGGTCTTTTACGTTTACCCCCATAAGAGACCGACGGTTCTTTAGGAGTACGTCATGAGTGGCGACTGGACTGAGCAGCACATCCCCGATCAGCACGGCCGGGTGGCGATCGTGACCGGAGCCAACACGGGGCTGGGCTTCGAGACCGCGCGGATGCTCGCCGCGCACGGCGCGAAGGTGGTCCTGGCGGTCCGTGACGTCGAGAAGGGCGCGCAGGCCGCCGCCCGCATCACCGGCGACGTCAGCGTCCAGGCCCTCGACCTGGCCTCCCTGGACTCGGTCCGGTCCGCGGCGGCCGACCTGCGCGCGGCCCACCCGCGCATCGACCTTCTGATCAACAACGCGGGCGTGATGTACACCCCGCGGCAGACCACCGCCGACGGCTTCGAGCTGCAGTTCGGCACCAATCACCTCGGCCACTTCGCCCTGACGGGCCTGCTGCTCGACCGGCTCCTGCCCGTCCCCGGCTCCCGCGTCGTGACGGTCAGCAGCACCGGTCACCGCATCCGGGCCGCCATCCACTTCGACGACCTGCAGTGGGAGCGCTCGTACAGCCGCTCCGGCGCCTACGGCCAGGCCAAACTCGCCAACCTGATGTTCACGTACGAACTGCAGCGCCGGCTCGCACCGCACGGCACCACGGTCGCGGTGGCCGCCCACCCCGGCCTGTCCAACACCGAACTCGCCCGCAACACCCCCGCCGCACTTCGCGTGCCCCTCACCTGGCTCGCGCCGCTGCTCACCCAGAAAGCCGAGATGGGCGCCCTGCCCACCCTGCGCGCCGCCACCGATCCGGCCGTCACCGGCGGTCAGTACTACGGCCCCGGCAACCGAAGGGAGCTCCGCGGCTACCCGAAGCCGGTCGCCTCCAGCCCCGACTCCCACGACCAGGCCGTCCAGCAGCGCCTGTGGACCGTCTCCGAGGAGCTCACCGGGGTGACGTTCGCGGCGCCGGCCACACAGCGGAGGGAATCCTGAGACCCGTCCGGCGTGCCGATCAGTCCCGACGCGCACGTCGCAGCGGGGTGCTCGACAGCGACCATTGCCCCCACCCGTACTCTGTCCGCTATCGCGACGGAACGGGTCGCCAACGCGAAGAGGCGGATACCCGACGCAGGACGATGCGCTGGAGCGACTCGCGAAGCGCCGAGGCACCGCCGTGCACTGTCTCCTACGGCGTGAAGCCCGGCCGGCAACACCCCGTGATGCTTGCCGGCCGCACCGTCCGGTTCGGTTCAGGAGTCCCCGTCGGTCCCTACGGCGGGATCCGCAATAGAACGACGCCGCTCGCGCGCTCCGCCGATGCGCACCACTTCGCCGGCCATCAACGTCGCCAGGGCCAAGACGCGCACCCAGGAGGGAGCACCGTCCCGCGAAGCCCACCACACGCACAGACAACCGCCGATGACAGCGAGAAGAACGAGAAACAGGAAGAGGACAAGCATGGGGGGTTCCTGACGGGTCGGTGCTCGTGCGGCCTGTGTTCGTCTGCCGCCACAGCTATATCAGACCGCCACGAACAGCCTCTCGACTGAGGCCGGGCCACTGGCCCATCCCCGTCCCGTGGAAGGTCAAAGCAACCATCCCGACCATGCCGAGGGTCGGCACCAGACGCTCATCTGGGGTCACCAGCAGGGCGCTGACCATCAACTGCTCGACGCGGGAACGCCGCCCGTCACGCGGAACGGCTCAACCCGGCAGTGACCAGCGCAGCCAGTTCGGCGTAGGCCTCACCGTCCGACAAGCCGGTCTTCGACCTGACTTCTCGTCGCTGGATGCGGACCATCTCGGCTGCGACCAGGTCGGCGACGAATCCGGCGTGCGCATCGCGGAACGCGCCGTGCGCCACCCCCAGCTCGATCAGCTCACCGATCCGTCGTGCGGCGGCGGCTGTATTGCGCTCGTACACCTCGGCAGCGGGGGCGAACGACGCCACGTCATCGAGGAAGCGCGGCGACGCGGCGGCGAGTTCCGCCGCGACAGTGTCGAGGTAGGCGGTGATCCGGGCGGCCGGCGACAGACCTTCCGCCGCCGCTGCCTGTTCGACCCGCTCGGTCGCGGCACGAAAGAAGCGCACCACCGCCGCGCTGACCAGCTGCTCCTTGCTGCCCGCCATCGTGTAGAGCGTCCGCTTGGAGCACCGCAGATGAGCCGCGATGTCGTCCAAGGTCAGATGCGCGAAGCCATCGGACAGGAGCAGCTGCACGACTCCGTTCTCCAGCTCGGCGCGCCGGGCTGCTCCGCGGCGGACAGGGGTGGTGGCAGTCACCTGTCGATCCTCTCATGGACGATCAGGACCGCTATTGGTACTCTCAGGGACACTTCAGTACCGTTACTGGTACCGCCGAGGAGACACCTGTGATCACCGATCGACTCCTTCCCACCCAAGAGGCCGAGGACCTGATCGCTCTGACGCGCCAGCTCGCCGACAAGGAACTCGCGCCCCTCGTCGACCGTCACGAGCGCGAGGAGACCTATCCGGAAGGCTTGTTCGCCACCTTGGGTCAGGCCGGCCTGCTCGGGCTTCCCTACCCTGAGGAGTTCGGTGGAGGCGGACAGCCCTACGAGGTCTACCTGCAGGTACTCGAGGAACTGGCGGCTCGCTGGGCAGCCGTCGCAGTCGCGACGAGCGTCCACAGCCTCGCCTGCTACCCCCTGGCCACCTTCGGCACCGACGAACAGCGGCAGCGGTGGCTGCCCGGCATGCTCGCCGGCGAGGCGGTGGGCGGCTACAGCCTCTCCGAACCCCAGGCGGGCTCCGATGCCGCGGCTCTGACGTGTCGCGCGCGCCCGGAAGGTGACGCCTACCGAATCACCGGCACCAAGGCGTGGATCACCCACGGCGGCCGAGCCGACTTCTACGCGTTGTTCGCTCGCACCAGTGAGGGCAGCCACGGTATCTCCTGCCTGCTGGCTCCTGGCCGGACCGACGGCCTGTCGTTCGGAAAGCCCGAGGAGAAGATGGGACTGCACGCCATTCCCACCACCACGGCCCATTGGGACGGTGCGCTGATCGAGCAGGACCGCCTGATCGGCAAGGAGGGCCAGGGCCTGGAGATCGCCTTCAGCGCGCTCGACTCGGGCAGGCTCGGCATCGCCGCCTGCGCGACCGGGCTGGCCCAGGCCGCACTGGACGTGGCAGTCGAGTACGCCAATGAGCGCACCACCTTCGGCAGGAAGATCATCGATCACCAGGGGCTCGGCTTCCTCATCGCCGACATGGCAGCCGCCGTCGACTCCGCCCGCGCCACCTACCTGGACGCTGCCCGACGCCGCGACCTCGGTCGCCCGTACACCCGTCAGGCGAGCGTCGCCAAACTCATCGCGACCGACGCCGCCATGAAGGTCACCACCGACGCCGTCCAGGTGCTCGGCGGCTATGGGTACACCCGCGATTTCGCGGTCGAGCGCTACATGCGCGAGGCAAAGATCATGCAGGTCTTCGAGGGAACGAACCAGATCCAGCGCCTCGTCATCGGCCGCAGCTTCGCCCGCTGAACTCCGCGGAACCCGCCCAACACCGGAGAAGGATGATGGATCTCAACGCAACGGCTGTTCTGGTCACCGGCGCCGCATCGGGGCTCGGCGCAGCCACCGCAGCTCACCTCGCCGCCCGCGGGGCCACCGTCTACGGCCTCGACCTGAAGAAGGCGATCGATTCTGCCGAGCCGTCTCCCGACGGGGTCACGCTGATCCCCGCCGACGTCACCGACGAGGAATCCGTGCGCGCGGCGGTCGCCACGGCCGCGGCGGGCCTCCAGCCATTGCGGATGGCGGTGAACTGCGCCGGCATCGCCCCTGCGGCGCGCATCCTGTCCCGCTCGGGACCACATGATCTCGGCCTGTTCGACACCGTGCTCAAGGTGAATCTCCTGGGCAGCTTCAACGTGATGCGCCTCGCCGCCGAGGAGATCGCCCGGACCGAGCCGGACGCCCACGGGCAGCGTGGCGTGGTGGTCAACACCGCGTCCATCGCCGCGTTCGAAGGCCAGGTCGGGCAGATCGCTTATGCCGCGTCCAAGGCCGGTGTGGCAGGCATGACCATCGCTGCCGCCCGTGACCTGGCCCAGTACGGCATTCGCGTGGTCACTATCGCGCCCGGCATCGTGGATACGCCGATGATGGCCGGCTTCAGCGACGAGATCCGTGCGAGCCTCGCCGAGTCGGTCACCTTCCCGCACCGGCTGGCAGACCCCGCGGAGTTTGCGCGGCTTGTCGGTGTCGTCGCCGAGCACGACTATCTCAACGGGGAGACGATCCGCATGGACGGCGCCCTGCGCATGGCCCCTCGCTGACCGAGCGCCGCCACGACGATTCGCTGCCGACAGCTCCCTTGTGAACATGGGCACGTGACGGAGACCGCTCTCCGGATCGAACGTCGTCGAACTCGCCGGCACAGGACCAGGGCCCCACGCGGCGCTGGTCCTCGCCGATCTCGGCGCGACCGTGGGACGCGTGGTCCGCCCGGACCGGTGTCGACACCGGTCCGGGCGCTCGGCTCCCAGGACGTGCGGCCCGCACCGGCGCCATCGGCGGGCGCCTCGCACCGGCGCCTGCCGATGGCGGCATCACTCGTCCGCGTGTCGTGCGAACCGGGCTCAGGCCTTGAGTTCCGGGAACTGGTCGTCGCGCCACTCCCCCGCCGGAGCGGATCCTTGCTCCGCCGTCAACTCGGTCTCCCTGCCGCGCAGTTCCACCCGTCGGATCTTCCCGGAAATGGTCTTCGGCAACTCGTAGAACTCGATGCGCCGGACCCGCTGGTACGGGTTCAGGTGCTCGCGGGCGTGCCGGAGGATGGACAGCGCCGTCTCCCTCGTCGGCTCGTGCCCGGGGGCGAGCGCGATGTAGGCCTTGGGCACGGCGAGGCGTACGGGGTCGGGAGCGGGGACGACCGCGGCCTCGGCGACTGCCGGGTGCTCGATGAGCACCGACTCCAGCTCGAAGGGGCTGATCTTGTAGTCACTGGCCTTGAAGACGTCGTCGTCGCGGCCGGTGTAGAAGATGTAGCCGTCCTCGTCGACTCTGGCCACGTCCCCGGTGTGGTAGAAACCGTCGGCCATCGCCTCGGCGGTACGGGCCGGATCGCCCCGGTAGCCCTTCATCAGCGACAGCGGCCGACGCGCGAGGTCCAGACAGATCTCGCCCTCGCCCGGCCCCTGCACCGGCCTTCCGGTCGCCTGGTCGACGAGGACCACGGGCACACCGGGCAGCGGTCGGCCCATGGAGCCGTCCTTCACCGGCACGCCGGGGACGTTGGCGACCTGTGCGGTGGTCTCGGTCTGGCCGAACCCGTCCCGGATGGTCAGCCCCCACGCCTTGCGGACCCGCTCGATGACCTCGGGGTTGAGCGGTTCGCCCGCGCCGATGGCCTCCCGAAGGCCGCTGGGGCGTTCACCGAGGTCGGCGTTGATCAGCATGCGCCACACGGTGGGCGGCGCGCAGAAGGTGTTCACCTGACGGTCGCGCAACTGGGCCAGGAGGGCAGCGGCGTCGAAGCGGCCGTAGTTGTAGATGAAGATGGTCGCTTCGGCGATCCAGGGCGAGAAGAAGCACGACCAGGCGTGCTTGGCCCAGCCCGGCGACGAGATGTTCAGGTGGACGTCGCCGGGGCGCACCCCGAGGAAGTACATCGTCGGCAGGTGACCGACGGGGTAGGAGACCTGGGTGTGCTCCACCAGCTTGGGGCGGGACGTCGTCCCGGAGGTGAAGTAGAGGAGCAGCGGGTCCTCGGGCGCCGTGCCGGGGTGGTCGACCGGCTTCCAGTCCAGGCCGGCCGCGTCCCGCAGGTCCGCCCATCCCTCTGCGGCCCCGACGCTGATGCGGGCGTAGTCCCCGGGCACGCCGTCGAAGCGGCCGGTGTCGGCGGCGTTGCAGATCACGTGGCGGGCGTTGCCGCGGCTGATGCGGTCGGCGAGGTCGGAGGCGTTGACCGCGGTCGTCGTCGGCAGCAGTACCGCGCCCAGTTTCATCACCGCGAGCATCGACTCCCACAGCTCGACCTGGTTGCCGAGCATGAGGACGACCGGGTCGCCCTTGCGCACGCCTCGATCCGCCAGCCACGCGGCGAGCCGGTCGGAGGCACGGGACATCTGGGCGAACGTGCGCTCGACGGAAGCGCCGTCCTCCTCCACGATCACCAGCGCCGGACGGTCGTTGTCGCGGGCGATGGCGTCGAACCAGTCGACCGACCAGTTGAACCGCTCGCCCAGTTCCGGCCAGCGGAACTCGGACACCGCCTGGTCGTACCGGCCGTGCAGCGCCAGCAACTGGTCGCGGCTCGCGCGGTAGGCCTCGGTCGCGTTCATCGCGCCTCCTTCTCAGGCGGGCCGTGCGGCCCGCGTACGGACCGCCTGCTCGGGTGGCACCACGCGGGCTGCTGACCTCCGCCGACGTCCTCGTCGTCAGGGTCAGCATCGGCAATGAAGATCGGCGCCGCCACCCCCAAAAGTGGGTATTCGTGCGCGGCACGACGGCTCAGAGGTTGCCGGAGAGACGGGCCGCATGGACCGCAGCCGTACGGTTGCGCACCCCCAGCTTCCGCATGGCGCTCCTGAGATACGCCTTGACGGTCTGGACACTCAGCCCGAGTTCGGCGGCGATCTCCACATTGCTCGCGCCCACGGCCGCGTGGCGCAGCACGTCGACCTCGCGGGAGGTGAGGCGGACGGCCACGGAGACCTCCCGGGCGTCGCCCGCCCCCGAGAACCCGCCGCCGAGTTCGCGGTGGATCCGCAGCAGGCGGGAGCGCAGGCCGGAGTCCTCGGTGTGCTCGATGATGTCCGCGAGCTCGTCGAGCGCCGACAGCGTGGGGCGGTCGTCCCGCCGAGTGGGCAGCAGCAGTTCCAGATCCTGCTGGAACCGCTCGGCCACGACGGCCGCCGCGCCCATCGCCCGGTCCCCGATGGGCGCGCCGTCCCGCACGGCCCCGTAGAACACCGCGTGCACGGTTCCGTGCACCGTGACCGGGACGGCGAACACAGACGTGATCCGCTCTTCGCGGACGACGATGTCGTCGTACTCGTGCGTGATGCCGTCTGCGTCGGCGTAACCGTTGACCCGCCGAGCGGCGCCGTGCCGCAGCACCTCACCACCAAGACCGCGGCCCGACGGCACGGTCAATCCACGGAGCCCGGTCCCGAGCGTGCCCAACAGCCGACTGATGTCCAGCCGCCGCCCCTGTACGGAGTGCCGGATACTTCCGCCGAAGACCACCGGCAGGCCGCTGGCCCTCCGCAGGTTCGCCAGCCGCTCGGGAAGCAGGCCGTCGATCGTCGCCGCGACGCCGGTGTCCACGACGCTCCTTTCTCGGCCGAGCGCCTCGGTGTCACTGCACCGACGGTCGCGCTCGTCTCGCATCGACCCCATGGTGCACCGTCGTCGGCATCTACAGGTAGATCAGCGGCACGCCCGGCGGCATCAGCGGGGCCAGGTGCTGCATGCCGAGGTGAGGGCCCGTGACGTTCACCGCGTGGACGCGGTGGAAGTCGTCCGGACGCGCGTCTCCGAAGCGGGCGCACCAGGTGATGCCGGCATTCAATCACGGTCGCTCCCTGCTGCGTCGGCGTCCCTCGGGAACGTCGACTGCGTCGGGGCCGGGCACGACGGTGTTGGTGAGAGTGCCGATGCCCTCGACGGTGAGGGTGACGGTGTCTCCGGGCTTCAGCGACGGCGGGGTCTGTTCACCGCGCAGCCCCCACAGTTCGGCGAGACAGCCGCCGTTGCCGCAGGTACCGGAGCCGAGGACGTCGCCGGGAACGACGCGGGTGCCGCGGGAGGCGTAGGCGGCCATCTCCTCGAAGGTCCAGCTCATGTTGGACAGCAGGTCCTTGCCGACCGTCTGTCCGTTGACCTCGGCGGTCAGGGCGAGGCGCAGAAAGCCGTCCGGGTCGCGGTACGGCTCCAGCTCGTCGGCGGTGACCAGGTACGGGCCGAGTGTGGTGGCGGTGTCCTTGCCCTTGCAGGGGCCCAGGCCGACCTTCATCTCGGCGGACTGCAGGTCGCGGGCCGACCAGTCGTTGAAGACGGTGTAGCCGAGGATGTGGTCGCGGGCCTGTTCGGGGGTGAGGTCACGTCCCTCACGGCCGATGACGGTGGCGACTTCGAGCTCGTAGTCGAGGACGGCGGAGCCCGGTGGCATCGGGATGTCGTCGTGCGGTCCGTACACGGCATGGGGGTTGGTGAAGTAGAAGGTGGGTGCCGCGTACCACTGCTCGGGCACGCCGCTCGCCCCGTCGACGGACCGGCGCACTCCCTCGACGTGCTCCTCGAAGGTGACGAAGTCCCGGATGGAGGCGGGTCGGAGCGGCGGCAGCAGGCGCACCTCGCTGACGTGCGGGCCGGGCGGTGCGTCGAGAGCGGCGGCGCCGGCGTCGAGCAGCGCCGCCGGACCGTCCGCGGAGGCGACCAGTTCGGTGAGTGAGCGTGCCCCAGGGACCGGGTACAGGGTGCCGTCCTGCCCGACCACAGCCACGCGGGACTGTTGCTGAAAGACGTACGAGGCGAAACGCATGCGGTTCTTCTCCAGGCGGGCGAACGGCCGGGGGCGCGGTAGGTGCGTCAGGGCATGGACAGGACCGCCGCGCCCCCGGAGTGCGGGATGTCAGACAGGCGGGGCGACGAACACGCCACGGTCGGGGTCGTTGAACGACTCCTTGGCGACGAGCTCGTTCATGGCGTTCGCCGTGCCCCACTGGTCGGTGACCTCGGGCTGGGAGAAGTCGTAGACGTGCGGGTGCCAGGTGTCCTCGTCGAGGAGCTCGAGTTCCGTCGTGTACTCGACGGTGTTGCCGTGGGGGTCGAGGAAGTACGTGAAGGTGTTGTCGCCGGCCAGATGACGTCCCGGGCCCCAGACCTTCTTGAACCCGGCCCGCATCACGCGGCCCGAGCCGCGCATGTACTCGTCGAGGCCGCGCATCTCGAAGGACACGTGGTGCAGGGACGTGTGCGGGCCCTGCGCGATGGCCATGGAGTGGTGCTGATTGCTGATCCGCATGAAGTGCATGACCTCACCCATGTGCGGGGAGCCCAGCGTGTCGGAGAGGGCGAAGCCGAGGTGGCGTTCGTACCAGTCCCGAGTGCGGTTCAGATCGGGCGAGTTGAGGACGACGTGCGAGAGCTTGACCGGGATGGCCTCTTTCTCCTCTATCTTGCGGTGCTGCCGTACCTCGACGTCGGTGGAGACCTCGATGGTGCGTCCGTCGACGTCGAAGAAGCGGAAGCCGTAACCGCCGCCGGGCGTGTCGACCTTGCCCGGCTGTGAGATCAACTGCACTCCCCCGCACAGCAGTTGGTCCGCGAGCGTGTCGACGTCCGCTCGTGACGCCGCGCCGTAGGAGACGAGGTCGAGGCGCTTCTCCTCGGCCTTGCGCAGCCGTACGACGTACTGCTCGGGCGAACCCTCGGCGGCCAGGAAGGAGATACCGGAGTCCTCGGTGACCTTGGTCAGGCCCCAGACTCCGGCATAGAAGTCGAGCTGCTTGTCGTAGTCGGGCACGGCCAGGTCGACGTGGCGCAGGTGGGTGAGCAGGCGTGGGCTCATGGGGTTCCTCCTCGGGTGGGGTTGAGCAGCGTGGAGGCGTTGCCGCCGCGGACGGCGTGCACGGCTGCCTCGGGCAGTTGCGCGGCACGCAGCGCGCCGAGCGGGTCGTCCGCGCCCATGTCGAAGGGATAGTCGGAGCCGAGCAGGACCCGGTCGGCTCCGACGACGCGGACCAACTCCCGCAGCACGTGCGGATCGTGGACCAGGGAGTCGAAGTACAAACGCTTGAGGTAGCTGCTGGGCAGGTGGGCGCAGCCGGCGCCGGCGTCGGACCGTGCTGTCCAGGCGTGGTCGGCGCGGCCGATGTGCGTGGGGAGATAGCCGCCGCCGTGCGCGGCGATCAGCTTCAGGCCGGGATGGCGGTCCAGGACGCCGGAGAAGATCAGATGGGAAAGTGCCACGGCGTTCTCGGTGGGCTGGCCGACCGAGTTGGACAGGTACCACTGGTCGAGGCGTTCGTCGAGGGTGCAGCCGAAGGGGTGCAGGAAGAGGACGGCCCCGGTCTTCTCGGCCCGCGCCCAGAACGGCTCGTAGGCCGGGTCCGACAACTCGCGTGCGGGCGCATGACTGGAGATCTCCACACCCAACAGGCCGCTCTCCACGGCGCGTTCGAGAGCTCGGGTCGCCATCTCCGGATGTTGCAGGGGCGCCAGGCCGAGGCCGAGAAGCCGGTCCGGCGCCACGGCGCAGTGCGCGGCGGTCGCCTCGTGGGCCAGGCGGTACACCTTCTCGGCCGTCTCTTCATCGGCCCAGTAGTGGTAGTGCGAGGGAGACGGACTGACCAGCTGGATGTCCACGCCTTGCGCGTCCATCGCGGCCAGGCGCACGGCCGGGTCGGTGAGTCCGGCAATGCGCTCACCGATCATGGGCCCGTTGACGGCGAGCGCGGCCGGGCCGTTGCGGCGGATGTCCAGCGCCTTCGCCTCGTCGAGACCGGGCCGCCCGGCGACGAGTGCTTCTATCTCGGGGATGAGGATGTGCGCGTGGACGTCGACGGTGGGGGTGGTCACGGGCTCTCCTGGAGCATGGTCATGGTGCGGCCCATCAGCCCGGGGACGTCGGCGTCACGAACGCCGTCGAGCTGCCACTGGCCGATCTGCACGGAGGCCTCCACCACCGGGCGTACGCGGGTGATGCGCCGCTCGTAGTACGCCTGGAGCAGCGCGTCGTCCCAGGTGTCCGCTCCGGTCAGCAGTTCGGCCAGGACCAGGGCGTCTTCGAGGGACTGGGCGGCACCCTGGGCCAGGGTGGGCGGGCAGCAGTGCGCGGCGTCACCGATGAGGACCACGCGGCCGCGGTGCCAGGAGCCCTCCACCAACAGGCGGTCGAACCAGGTGTAGTTGACCTTCGCCGAGTCGGTGATGTGCTCCGTGATCTCTGGCCAGAAGCCGCCGTATCCGGCGGCCAGGGCGCGCATCTCGTCGGCGTACGCGGCGGGCGGTATCGCGGCCCGGTCACGGTTGGCCTCCACCACGTAGGCGTACAGGGTGGTCTCGCTGGTGGGGCAGTAACCCGCGATGTAGGCCGGGCCGCCGTAGGCGAGATCCGTGCGGGTCACCCCGGCCGGGCGCGGGGCCGCGATGCGCCAGATGGCCATGCCGGTGGGCTCGGGCTTGTCGGTGATGCCGATCGCGGCCCGGGTGGCGGAGCCCATGCCGTCGGCGCCGACGACCAGGTCGTACCGGCCTTCGGTGCCGTCGCTGAAGCGCACCGTCACACCGTCGCCGTCCTGGTGGAAGGCCTCCGGACGGATGCCCAGGCGGACGGTGGCGCCGCTCGCGCGGACGGCGTCGATGAGGATCTGCTGGAGGCGGGGGCGCTGCATGCCGACGGTGGCGGGCAGGCCGTCGCCGCCGGTGCGGATGTCGTCCTGTACGTGGAGCACGGTGCCGTCGGGGGCGGTGATGCCGACCGAGCCGAAGCCGTAACCGGACTCCTGCACCTGGTCCCACACGCCCAGCTCGCGCAGGACCCGCAGTGCGTTGCCCTGAAGGGTGATGCCCGAGCCGGCGGTGGCGTTCCAGTCGTCCCTGGTCTCGACGAGGTCGACGGTGATACCAGCCCGGCGCAGCAGGATCGTGACGGCGTTGCCGCTGGCTCCGCCGCCGACCACCAGGACTGTGCGGGGATCGTTCATGAGGAACTCCTTTGTTCCACTGGCAGGTTGCTTGACCTGCCTGCTTGAACCGGCAGTTTTTACTGCCTACTTGACCGCGATCGGATTCACGGGTGAGCCGACGGCTCCGGTGATGGGCAGCGGGGCGGCGGTGAGCCAGAACTCGTACACGCCGTCGCGCGCACAGTCGTCGGCGAGCGCGTCCGGATCCCACATCTCGCCGATGAGCAGGCCCATGTTGGGGATGACGACCTGGTGCAGCGGCTGGAAGGCGTGCTCGAACTCGTTGGGGCGGACCTCGAAGCCCCAGGTGTCGGTGGCGATCGCGGCGATCTCGGTGCGGTGCAGCCAGCCGGCCGTGGTGAACGACAGCCCTGGTGCGGGGCCGCCCGCGTAGTCGCCCCAGCCCTGGCGCCGGACCCGGGTGAGCTGTCCCGTGCGTACGACGACGATGTCGCCACTGCCGACGCACACGCCGTGGGCCTCGGCAGTGGCAGTCAGATGCTCCTCGGTGACGGCGAAGGAGTCCGGGAGTTCGCCGTCCTCGCCGATGACCCGGCCGACGTCCAACAGGACGCCGCGGCCCGCCACATGGGGTGCCATGTGCTCGATGCCGGTGACGAGGTCACCGTCGGAGGTGACGGTGGCGGAGGCGTCCCGGCCGTTCCATGCCTTGCCGTGGTCGAAGATGTGGCCGAGGCCGTCCCACTGGGTGGAGCACTGCAACGGCATGGCGATGACGTCGTCGGCGCCGCCGAGGCCGTGCGGGAAGCCCTGGTTGCCGAGCGCCGCGTCGGTGCCGGTGTCCAGCATGGTGTGCACCGGGTTCGTGCGGCGGCGCCAGCCCTTCTGCGGGCCGTCCATGTCGAAGCGCTGCGAGAGCGAGAAGCTGACACCGCGTCGCACCAGGGCCGCGCCCTCGCGGCGCTTGGCCTCGTCGAGGAGGTTCAGGGTGCCGAGCCGGTCGTCCTCGCCCCAGCGCCCCCAGTTGGAGTACGCCCTCGCGGCCTCGGCGATCGCCCCTTCGGGATCATGACGGTCCAGGGTCACGACACCGCCTCCGTCACACAGCGGGTGCGCTGCGCGCCGAGCCCGGTGATGGCCCCCTCCATCACGTCGCCGTCGCGCAGCAGCCGCCCCCAGTGCATGCCGTTGCCGGCCGGGCTGCCGGTCAACATCAGATCACCGGGCAGGAGTTGGGCGGACTGGGAGGCGTAGGAGACCATGCGTGCCACGTTGAAGATCATGTCCTTGGTGGACTCGTCCTGCATGGTGTCGCCGTTCAGCTTCAGCGTGAGCCGCAGGTCGTCGGGGTTCGCGATCGACTCGGCGGGCACGATCCAGGGGCCCAGCGGCGTGAAGCCGGGGGCGTTCTTGCTGCGCAGCCAGTCCGTGCCGATCTGCGGCATGTCCCGGCGGAAGACCGTGGCACGGTCGGTGAGGTCGTTGGCGATCGTGTATCCGGCGACATGCTCCAGCGCGTCGTCGACGGAGATCCGGTGCGCGGGCCGCCCGATGACGGCGGCCAGCTCCAGCTCCCAGTCGGGCTGCTCCGCCCAGGCAGGCAGGACTACATCGTCGTACGGTCCCGTGATCGCACTCGGCAGGCCGATGAACACGTAGGGGAGGTCCTCGGCCGCCCGCCGGTCCATGAGGTCCGCGGCCTCGGCGCGACGCTCCTCCTCGGGGCGGTCGTCCCCCGGAGCACGATGGGCGACATGCAGATCGATCACATGCCGGCGGTAGTTTGCCCCCGAGTGGAACACCTGCCGCGGCTCGACCGGCGCGTGCACGCTGAACGAGGACAACGGCTGGGGTGCGAGTCCTGGATCGGCGGCAAGTTCGCGGAGCCGCGGAAGCACGTCCGCCCAGCGCTCAAGCAGATCACGCATCGTCAGGCCGCTTACGCCGAGCGCCTGTTGCAGATCGACGACCTGCTCGTCGGCCCTGACCAGGGCGGGGAAAGGCGCCCCTCCCGAGGCGGAGAGAGTGCCGAGCGCGAACGGTCCCGCGAACGACGCGGAAGCGGCTTCAGGTTTCACGAACATGTCCTCCTGATTGCGGTGTGACTAATCTGGACCCGCCACACCTGATCAGGGAAATTGATTCTGTGGATACTGGCCATCGGTCGGCCAGATAGTCACAGCTCAGAAGCTCACAGCAAGGGAAGCGCGCGTGAATCTGGCCCGCCTCGACCTCAACCTCGTCGTCGCCCTGCGCGCACTGCTGGAGGAGCGCAACGTCACCCGCGCCGGGCAGCGCGTCGGCCTCAGCCAGCCGGCGATGAGCGCGGCACTGGCCCGGCTCCGCCGCCATTTCGACGACGATCTGCTGTCCCGATCCGCCGGCCAGTACGAGCTGACCGCGCTGGGACAGGTCCTGCTGGACCGTACCGCCACGACGTGCGACCTGCTCGAACGCCTCTTCAGCAGCCAGGCCGACTTCGACCCCGCCACCGAGACCCGCGAGTTCACCCTCATGGCATCCGACTACGCGGTCGCCGTGTTCGGCACGGAACTGGCGCGCATCGTGCACGAGGAGGCCCCGGGCATCCGGCTCCGTTTCGTCCAGACGCAGCCCGCGGCGGTCGAGGACACGGCCACGGTGCTCAGCGGGATCGACGGCCTCCTGATGCCGCACGGCGTGATCAGCGACTTCCCCGCCACCGACCTGTACGACGACCGCTGGGTCTACCTGGTGGCGGACGATCACCCGGAAATCCACGACCGCCTCACCCGGGACGACCTCGCCCGCCTGCCCTGGGTCACCTACCAGCGCACCTACGACGCGCCGGCGGTACGGCAACTCGGCATGCTCGGCATCGAGCCGCACGTCGAAGTCTCCGTCGACAGCTTCCAGCTGCTGCCCCTCATGGTCGCCGGGACGCGCCGGGTCGCGCTCGCGCAGGAGCGGCTGGCCCAGCGGTTCGCGCGCTCCGCGGCCGTCCGCGTCCTCCCTCCTCCGTACGAGGCCGTCCCGTTGCGCGAAGCACTGTGGTGGCACCCCGTCCACAGCCACGACGCCGCGCACATCTGGCTGCGGCAGACGTCGGTTCGGGTCGGCCAGATGCTGGCCACCCAGCCATGACGTCCGTCTACGTCGCAGGAGGTGCTTGACACCGGCCACCCATCGATACTGACGTGGGACCGTACACGACCGATCGCACCACCCGACGGCCCGTCACCAAAGTCAGCATTGGGTCAGCATCAGTACCGCCCAATTCCGCCACAGACCGCCAACGACCGCGACGATCCGAAACCAGTCCCAAACCAGTCCCAAACCAGTCCCAACCAGTCCGACCAGGCAAGACGCAGGTCAGAGCACCAACTGCCCACGTCACTCGGAGGTACCGATGAGAATGTTGATCAATGTGGCCGAGACCGTCGTCGCGGACGCCCTGCGCGGGATGGCCGCGGCGCACCCCGAGCTGGTCGTCGACGTCGAGAACCGGGTGATCCTGCGTCGGGACGCGCCGGTTGCCGGGCAGGTGGCGTTGGTGTCGGGCGGGGGGTCGGGGCACGAGCCGCTGCATGGTGGGTTCGTCGGGCCCGGGATGCTGGCGGCCGCCTGTCCGGGAGAGGTGTTCACCTCACCGGTGCCGGATCAGATGGTGCGGGCGGCGGCCGCCGTGGACAGCGGCGCGGGCGTGCTGTTCATCGTGAAGAACTACACCGGTGACGTGCTCAACTTCGACATGGCCGCGGAACTCGCCGAGGACGAGGGCATCCAGATCGCCAAGGTCCTTGTGAACGACGACGTCGCCGTGACCGACAGCCTGTACACCGCCGGACGGCGCGGCACCGGGGCCACCCTGTTCGTGGAGAAGATCGCCGGGGCCGCCGCCGAGGAGGGGCAGCCGCTGGAACGGGTGGAGGCCGTGGCGCGACAGGTCAACGAGCGTTCGCGGAGTTTCGGGGTGGCGCTGAGCGCGTGCAGTACGCCCGCGAAGGGCGCGCCCACCTTCGACCTTCCCTCCGGTGAGCTGGAGTTGGGGATCGGCATCCACGGCGAGCCGGGACGCGAGCGGCGCCCCATGATGACCTCCGGGGAGATCGCGGACTTCGCCGTGAACGCCGTGCTGGAGGACCTGAACCCGAGCAGCCCGGTCCTGGCGCTCGTCAACGGCCTGGGGGCCACCCCGCTGCTCGAGCTGTACGGGTTCAACGCCGAGGTGCAGCGGGTGCTCGGTGAGCGCGGGGTGCCGGTCGCCCGCACCCTCGTCGGCAACTACGTCACCTCGCTCGACATGGCCGGTGCCTCCGTCACCCTCTGCGAGGTGGACGAGGAGCTGCTGCGGCTGTGGGACGCGCCGGTCAGCACGGCGGGGCTGCGCTGGGGCAGGTGACCGCGGGACCTGAGTTCGTCAACGTACCTATCAGGCAAGGAGATCACGTGCTCGACGCCGACTTCTTCCGGCGCTGGATGGCCGCGATCGCGGTGGCCGTGGACCACGAAGCGGCCCGGCTCACCGAACTCGACTCGGCGATCGGTGACGCCGACCACGGCAGCAATCTGCAGCGCGGTTTCGCCTCCGTCGCGCAGATCCTGGAGCAGGAATCGCCCGACACCCCCGGGGGCGTCCTCACCCTCGCGGGAAAGCAGCTGATCTCGAAGGTGGGCGGTGCGTCAGGGCCGCTGTACGGGACGCTGCTGCGCCGCACCGGCAAGGCGCTCGGTGACGGAGCCGAGGTGAGCGAGGCCGAGTTCGCGGCGGCGCTGCGGGCCGGGGTCGACGCGGTGGCGGCGCTCGGCGGAGCCGCGCCGGGCGACAAGACCATGCTCGACGCGCTGATCCCGGCCGTGGACGCCCTGGACGGCGGGGACTTCGCCGCGGCCCGGACGGCGGCCGAGCACGGGGCCGAGGCGACGACACCCTTGCAGGCCCGCAAGGGGCGGGCCAGCTATCTGGGCCCGCGCAGCATCGGGCATCAGGATCCCGGTGCCACGTCGTCGGCGCTGCTGATCGGCGCGCTCGCCGAGACCGCCGAGGGGAGCACCACGTGAGCGCCCCGGAGAAGGCGGTCGGCATCGTGCTCGTCTCGCACAGCCGGGAGGTCGCCGAGTCGGTGGCGCGGCTCGCGGCCGGACTCGCCGGGGGCGGCGCCCTCGCACCGGTGGCCGCTGCGGGCGGCACGGAGGACGGCGGGCTCGGCACCAGTTCCGAGCTGATCTCGGCCGCCGCGACGAAGGTGGACCGGGGCGCGGGTGTCGCCGTCCTGGTGGACCTCGGCAGCGCGGTGCTCACCGTGAAGTCGCTGCTCGCCGAAGGGGACGAACTCCCGGACGGCACACGGCTGGTGGACGCCCCGTTCGTGGAGGGAGCGGTCGCCGCCGTCGTCTCCGCTTCGGCCGGGGCCGGTCTGGACGCGGTGGTGGCCGCCGCCTCGGAGGCGTACACGTACCGCAAGGCTTGATCGAGGGGAAATCGAGGGGAAGGGGAGCGCACCACGGTTCGAGGGGCGCTCCCCCGCTCCCGTTCAGTGCGTCGTCACGAACTTCCTCGCCGCCGTCTCCCCCGCCTTCACCGCCGCGCGGTGACTCTCGATGGGGCGGGCGGTCGTGCCGGGGAAGAGGATGTACGTGACGTCGTCGGCGGTGCCGCCGCGCACCGGGTCGGGATCGATGCCGAGAGCGCGGGCGGCCGCGTAGGAGGCCTCGCCGATGAGGTCGGCCGGGCCGGTGTCGCCGACGACCGCGTACAGGACCTTGTCGCGATGGACGAGCGCGGCGACCGTGCCGCCCCGGATGCCGGAGCGTGCGGGTTTCCAGATGCGGCTGGCGCCGGGGACGACCACGTAGGGCAGCCGCTCCGCGCTCAACTGCCTTCCGTCGGACTGCTGGTGGGCCGTCGCGTTCAGGAAGAGCGGGTCGGTACGGCGGTTGCAGTGCCGGCCCGGGCGGCCGTCGCAGTCGACGTCGAGATCGGCCTTCCAGTACACGGCGCCGCGCCGGCCGCACACGGGGATGTCCGCGCGGGCCCCGTCGTCGCTGCGGTAGCGGCCGTGCGAGATCTGCCGGCAGCCGCGCACCGCGGCGAGCAGGGCGGCGGCGCCGACTCCGCCCTCCCGTACGGACGGCGGGGCCGCGGCCGGTTCCTGAGGGGTGTTCGGCTCGGCGGACGCCGGGGGCAGCGACGCCGGGGCGAGGAGAGCGGCGCCGCACACGGCGGCGAGGGCCACGGATCGAGGGTGCACGCAGAAGCCTTCGGTCGGGAACAGGGACATCGTGGTCGGCCGGGACGAGCGGGACGACCGGGGGGACATACCCGTCCAATGTGGGGCGGGCCTACCGAGACGTCCACCGCACGAGGGCCGGACGGGCACGCGCCCCTCTTGATGGGGACCCGCCACCCGTGCCATACAGGTCTGTACCAATTCGGTCCCGCCGAGCGGAAGGCATCCCGTGCGACGTGTCCCCCCACGCCCACTGCTCCCCCAAGTGGCCTGCACCACGGCCCTGTTGACGGTTCTCTCCGGCTGCGGGCTGCTGTCGTCCGGCGACGACGCGGGCGGACCGGCCCTCTCGGAGCCGCTCGGCGTCACCGCGCAGGCGGGCAGCGCCACCTCCGTGCACGTCATGTGGAACCGTCCGGCGAGCACCGCCGCGGTCAAGGGCTACGAGGTGTACCGCGGCGAGGTGCGGGTGAAACAGCTGTCCGCCACCCAGCAGATGGTCGATGTCACCGGACTGCGGCCGCGGACGCGGTACGTGTTCACCGTGCGGGCCCGCGACAAGGACGGGGAGCCGGGCCCCGCGAGCCGGCGGGCCTCTGTGACGACTCCGGCCGCCGTCGCCGCCGACCGCTCCGCGCCGACCAGGCCGGGCGGGCTGCGCGGCAAGGCGGACGGCGCGCGCTCGGTGTCGCTGTCGTGGCGGAAGTCCGACGATGACAAGGGCGTGGTCTCGTACGACGTCTACCAGGGCACGACGAAGATCCACAGCGTGCCGGGGACGCGGACCGGGGCGCTGCTGACGGGGCTGCGGCCGGGCACGGCGTACTCCTTCACCGTGCGGGCGCGGGACGCCGCCGACAACACCTCGCCCGCGAGCGGGACGGTGCGGCTGACGACCGCTCAGGGCGAGGACGAGGGGGCCGACACCGCGCCCGCCGACTTCCGGGCGACCGTGCGGCGCTCGGACGGGGCCTCGTACATCGATCTGACCTGGACGGCGCCGCGCACCGGCGGTGACGTTCCGGCGTATCAGGTGTACCTGGACGGGAAGCAGGCCACGACGGTCGTGTGGGGGGACAGCGCGCCCAAGGGCGCCGCGAAGTACAGCTTCTACATCGGCGACGCGGACGGTGCGCGGCACCGGGTGAAGATCCGGGCGCAGTTGCCGGACGGCACCTGGGGCGCGTTCTCGCCGGAGCGGACGGTGACCGTTCGTCAGTAGCCGCGGCTGGGCCGGACGACGGAACGTGTCACCTGCCCGGCCCCGGTCCGCATGCGCCCGCACCGGCAGGGACTTTGGCTGTGCGTCAGGCAGCACGGGCTTTGCCGACTCGGGCGGGGCACGGGACGTACCGCCTCCCGTGCCGCCGGAGGGCAGACAGCATGCGCATCACGTCGACCATCGCTCGCTCCGGGCTCACCGTCGCCGCCGCGGCCGCGTTGCCGCTGGCGCTGGCCGCCCCCGCGGCGCACGCCGCGGGAGTCACGGTCACCGCCGAAGGATCCACGGTGACGGCCACCACCACGGCCTGCACGAACGGCGGCAACGGTTCGCTCCTGGCCGCCGGCCAGGCCGACTTCGCCCAGGGCCGCCAGACGGCGCTGACCTCGGGTAGCGCCACCTGGACCGGGGTCGCCTCCGGTACGTACACGGTCGTGGTCGTGTGCGCGGACCACTCGACGGCGGGCACCCAGTCGGTGACCGTCTCGGCGAGCCCGACGATCTCGGCGACGTCCAGCCCGCTGGGCGGGGTCCGGGGCGGCCTGGGCGGAGCGTCGGAGGACTACGGCACGCTGACGTACGCCGCGGGCGGCACCATGGTGGCGGCCGCCGTGCTCGGTGGCGTCTGGTACTTCCGGCGACGCCGCGCCTGAGCCAGCGGAGAGGAGGGCCGCCGTCCGGAGTCCGGGCGGCGGCCCTTCCGTACGGTCGTGCTCACTCGCCGGGCGTGCCCTGTTCCGGCCGGTCGAGGTCGCTCAGCGTGCGTTCGAGCCAGCGCACCCAGAACGTCTCCAGGTCGATCCCGGCGCGCAGCACCGCGTGCTGCAGCCGGTCCGCCTCGGAGTCCTTCTCCGGCGGGAAGTCCCGCTCGTCGATCTCCCGGTAGGTGGCCAACTGCCGCCGGTGCAGGTCGAGATGACGGTGGAGTTCGTCGTCGACCCCGGCCGTGCCGATGACCGCGGCGGAGCGCAGGCGCAGCAGCAGGGGGTCCCGCATCGGCTTGGGGTCCTGCGGCGCCGCCGTCCAGCGCGCAAGTTCCGCCCGCCCGTCGGGAAGGACCTCGTACTGCTTCTTCTGGCCGCGCGCCGGGGCCTGGGCGGGCAGGGCGCGGATCAGCCCGTCGCGCTCCAGCCTGGCCAGCTCCCGGTAGATCTGCTGGTGCGTCGCCGACCAGAAGTAGCCGATGGACCGGTCGAACCTGCGGGTCAGTTCGAGGCCGGACGACGGCTTCTCCAGGAGCGCCGTGAGGATCGCGTGCGGCAGTGACATGGCGTAAGCCTAGAGCGCGTCTCCCGGAGAAAGGGATGGTCACGCGGCCGGCGGGCCCGGCCACGTGACCACCCGGTCAGAGGGCGGCCGCGACCTCGGTGCCCTGCTTGATGGCGCGCTTGGCGTCCAGCTCGGCGGCGACGTCGGCGCCGCCGATGAGGTGCGGGGTCCGGCCGGCGGCCACCAGGTCGTCGTAGAGGGACCGCATCGGCTCCTGGCCCGCGCAGAGCACGACCGTGTCGACGGGGATCAGCTGCTGCTCCCCGTCGACGGTGAGGTGCAGGCCCGCGTCGTCGATCAGGTCGTAGGAGGCGCCCGCGATCATCGTGACGCCGCGGTGGCGCAGCTCGGTGCGGTGGATCCAGCCGGTGGTCTTGCCGAGGCCGGCGCCGACCTTGGACGTCTTGCGCTGGACGAGGTGGACCTGGCGCGGCGGGGCGGGCCGCTCGGGCTTGGTGAGGCCGCCGCGGTCGGCGTAGTCCATGTCGACGCCCCACAGGCGGAAGTACGTGGCCGGGTCCTGGCTCGCCTTCTCGCCGCCGTCGGTGAGGTACTCGGCGACGTCGAAGCCGATGCCGCCCGCGCCGATGACGGCCACGCGGTCGCCGACGGGCGCCGCGCCGCGCAGCACGTCGAGGTAGCCGACGACGCTCGGGTGGTCGACGCCCTCGATGACGGGGGTGCGCGGGGTGACACCGGTGGCGACGACCACGTCGTCGTACGCGTCGAGGTCGTCGGCGCCGACGCGGGTGGCCAGCCGTACGTCCACGCCGTGCTGTGCGAGCTGCGTACGGAAGTAGCGCAGTGTCTCGTCGAACTCTTCCTTGCCGGGGACCTTGCGGGCGACGTTGAGCTGTCCGCCGATCTCGGCCGCGGCGTCGAAGAGCGTGACGTCGTGTCCGCGTTCGGCGGCCGAGACCGCGCAGGCCAGTCCGGCGGGACCGGCGCCGACGACGGCGACGCGCTTCTTCGTGCGGGTCGGCGAGAGGACGAGTTCGGTCTCGTGGCAGGCGCGCGGGTTGACGAGGCAGGAGGTGATCTTGCCGCTGAAGGTGTGGTCGAGGCAGGCCTGGTTGCAGCCGATGCAGGTGTTGATGGTGTCGGAGCGGTCGGCGGCGGCCTTGTTCACGAAGTCCGGGTCGGCGAGCATCGGCCGGGCCAGCGAGACCATGTCGGCGGCGCCGTCCGCGAGCAACTCCTCGGCCAGCTCCGGGGTGTTGATGCGGTTCGTGGTGACGAGGGGGACGGACACCGAGCCCATGAGCTTCTTGGTGACCCAGGTGTACGCACCGCGCGGCACGGAGGTCGCGATCGTCGGGATACGGGCCTCGTGCCAGCCGATGCCGGTGTTGATGATGGTGGCGCCGGCCGCCTCAATCTCCTTGGCCAGCTGCACGACCTCGTCGTGCGTCGAGCCGCCGGGGACCAGGTCCAGCATGGAGAGCCGGTAGATGAGGATGAAGTCGTCGCCGACGCGCTCGCGGACCCGCTTCACGATCTCGACGGGGAAGCGGGTGCGGTTCTCGTAGGAGCCGCCCCAGCGATCGGTGCGGTGGTTGGTGTGGGCGACGATGAACTCGTTGATGAGGTAGCCCTCGGAGCCCATGATCTCGACGCCGTCGTATCCGGCCGACCGGGCGAGTTCGGCGGTGCGCGCGAAGTCCTCGATGGTCTGCTCGACGTCGGCGTCGCTCAGCTCGTTCGGGACGAACGGGCTGATGGGGGCCTGGACCGGGCTCGGCGCGACGAGGTCCTCGTGGTAGGCGTAGCGGCCGAAGTGCAGGATCTGCATCGCGATCCTGCCCCCGGCGGCGTGCACCGCGTCGGTGACCTCGCGGTGCTGGGCGGCCTCTTCCTCGGTGGTCAGCTTGGCGCCGCCGGACCAGGGGCGGCCCGCCTCGTTCGGGGCGATGCCGCCCGTCACCATCAGGCCGACACCGCCCCGGGCGCGGGTCGCGTAGAACTCGGCCATCCGCGCGAAGCCGTTCTCCGCCTCCTCCAGGCCCACGTGCATCGAGCCCATCAGGACGCGGTTGGGCAGGGTCGTGAAGCCCAGGTCGAGCGGGGCGAGAAGGTGGGGGTAACGGCTCATGGGGCCCTCCGTGCGCGGCGAACGTCGTGACTGTTGTAGACGACGCCGACACGTTTATGCAACAAGTTGCAGAAGAGAGGTACGCCACCTCGCCCCGGTGGCTCAGGGGGTCAGGAGCCTGTTCCGCAGGCTCTGGATGGTGGCGTCGTCGAGGCCGAGGCCCTTGTGGAGGTAGGTGTCGAAGCTCCCGTAGAGGTGGTCGACCTCGCCGAACGCGGCGCGCAGCCAGGAGAGTTCGACGGCGTCGGGGTTGCCCGTGTAGTCGTTGCTGGCGAGGAAGTCGGCCTCGACGGTGGCGCGCGGGACGCCGAGCAGGGTGAGCAGCACGGCGGTGCCCCAGCCGGTGCGGTCCTTGCCGGCCGAGCAGTGGTAGACGGTGGCGCCTGCATTGCTGTTGACCGCGCCGAGCAGGTCCTTGAAGGCGTGGTCGGCGCCGACGAAGTTGACCATGAACGGGTAGCCGATGGACTGCCCGAGGTCGGAGGAGCCGGAGAACAGTCCGGCCGCGATCGCCTGCGCGAGGGTCATCAGGGCCGGATCGTGGAACTTGATGCCGTACGCGAGGGAGACGACGTCGGCGACCTGGTATGCGACACCGGCCGGGACCTTGTCCGGGTCTTCCTTGCGCTCGGAGTAGTTGCGCAGGTCGACGTCGCGGGTGATGCCCTGGTCGACGATGCGCTGCTGCTCGGGGCCGGTCAGGGCGGCGAGCTTGTTGCTGCGGTAGACGATGCCGTACTTGACCCAGCGGCCGTCACTCGTGCGGTAGCCGCCGGCGTCGCGGAAGTTCTTCGCGGAGGCGATGCCGAGGGAGCGTTCGGCGACGACGTAGGCGCCGCCGGTGTCGGGGGTCAGCTTGAAGTACCAGCGCCGGTCGGCCGCCAGCTTGCCCGCGGGCACCGCAAGGGAGCCGGTGCCGGCCGCGCTGCCGAGGGGGGTGCCGGGGTCGCTCGCGTCGGGCTTGGCGTGCGCGGTGACCTGGACGTTCGCCGCGGGCGACGACCAGGAGACCGTGTACGAGCCGTCGGCGGCGAGGTGGGCTGCCGCCTGGGTGAACGGGACCGCTTGCGCCGTCGCGGGCTGCGTGGTGGCGGTGGGGGTGTTCGGGTCGGCCTGTGCGAGTGCGGGGTGGGCCAGGGTGGCGGTGCCGGTGAGCACCAGGGTGGCCAGTGCGGCTGCTGT
Source organism: Streptomyces sp. NPDC057694 (assembly GCF_042799415.1). Classification (NCBI taxonomy): domain Bacteria; kingdom Bacillati; phylum Actinomycetota; class Actinomycetes; order Kitasatosporales; family Streptomycetaceae; genus Streptomyces; species Streptomyces sp. NPDC057694. The sequence continues at coordinate 224,245 of NZ_JBHVIX010000011.1, read as the reverse complement.
CAGGCGTCTGGGCTGCATGGTCGGGCGTCTCCTCGCGGTGGGGGCGGCGACTTCGGCAGCCATGATGGCGATGGGGGGCGCCCGTTTGAACTGGATCGTGGATCAAAGCGGGGGCGGGGTGGTTGTGACGGATGACAAGGGGGTTCGTTGTTGGGTGCGGCTCGGTGGGGGCTGGGTGCGCAGTTCCCCGCGCCCCTGGGGGTCGTGGGTCGGGTGCGCGTCTCGTCGTGGCTGATCGCGCAGTTCCTCGCGCCCCTGGGAGCGTCGTCGGGTGCAAGCCGGTGGCCGCTTCTCGCGCCGTTCCCCGCGCCCCTGACGGCTGCGCTTCGCGCGCCTTCAGCATGGGCGAGTGGGCACGCCTCTGATGAGATGGCGCACGAAGTGCGCATCTCAGGGGCGCGGGGAACTGCGCGACCAGCCCCCACCGGAGCCGCAGACGAACGACGCACGCGGCTCTAGTTGTAGACTGCAACGAGCGGGCGAAGGGAAAGGATCCTCACGTGGCACAGGCGGGCCGGGAAGCGGACGTCGAGATCATTCAGCGGGAGCTGACATCCTTCGCGCGTCGCGCCAGGGCGACGGCGGCACGGATCCACCCCGAGCTGTCACTGGTGTCGTACACCCTGCTCAGCCATCTCGACGAGCAGGGCGGCTGCCGCGCCACGGACCTCGCGGCGCACTACGCGCTGGACAAGTCGACCGTCAGCCGTCAGGTCTCCGCGCTGGAGCGGTCCGGGCTCGTGATGCGGCGCCTGGACCCGGACGACCACCGGGTCCAGGTCCTGCACCCGACCGAGGCCGGCGCGGAGATCCTGCGGCAGGTCACGGTCAGCCGCCGGCAGATCTTCGGGGAGCGCCTGGCGGACTGGCCCGCGGACGACCTCGCGCGGTTCGCCCGGTACCTGGAGCGCTACAACGAGGCCGCGCGCGAGGACTGAACCAGCGCCGCGGGCACCCGCGCGGTGCGGAACCGCGTCGTGCGGCGCAGCCGGAAGCCGAGCGCCTCGTACAGCCTGATCGCGTTCGCGTTGCCCGCGCCGGTGTGCAGGAACGGCGTCTCGCCGCGGTCCCTGATCCCGGCGGCGACGGCCCGCACGAGGCGCCCGGCGAGGCCCTGGCCCCGGTACGCGGGATCGGTGCAGACGGCGCTGATCTCGGTGAAGCCCGGCGGGTGCAGCCGCTCCCCCGCCATGGCGGCCAGCACACCGTCGCGGCGGATCCCCAGGTACGTACCGAGTTCGATGGTGCGCGTCTCGAACGGGCCGGGCTCGGTGCGGGCCACCAGGTCGAGCATCTCCGGCACGTCGGCCTCCGTGAGCCGTACCGCCTCGGGGTCGTGGGCCGCGTCCACGCGGTCGTCGACGAGCTGTACACCGGGAATGTCGAAAACCGGCTCCCAGCCGTCGGGCAGTGCGTCGCGCACCCCGAGGACCGGCACGGTGCCGTCGGCGTCGGCGAACGCGGCGAGGTCCGCCCAGTCCCCGGCCGTGACGTCGTCGGGCAGGGCGACCCACGGCGAGACGTCGGCCGGGTAGCGCAGGACCCGGCCGCTCCGCTCGGCGAAGTGCGCGTGCGGGCCGGTCAGCGCGGCGTACGCGGGGTTGTCCAGTGGGTGTGCCCCGGCATCGGGGGCGCCGGGGCCCCCGTGCTCCTCGTACGTCTGCGTCATTCCGGTCCCCTTCGCGTGTGGTGGGTCGCGTGGCCATGCCGGCGCGCCGAGGCACACCGAGCGTCAAACCCACTGAACCCACTGGTCAGGGCAGTTCATTCCCGTGCACGCAGGGTGTTCATGAACCTGCAATGTGTTCATCGCGCCGTCATGGCGACATCACGGACCGGCGTTGCCGAGCGGTGATCACGCTTGGCATGCTGGCGCGATGCCGACGATGCCGCTCCATGACCAGGTCGAGGCGCTGCTCGCCGCCGCCGACGACGGAATCCTGCCGATCGTCGCCGCCGGTGACCCCGTGCTGCGCCGCCCCGCCGAACCCGTCGACGGACAGCTCTCCGACGATCTCCTCGCCCGCCTCGTCGAAGTGATGCGCCGCACCATGCACGCGGCGCCCGGCGTCGGTCTGGCCGCGCCGCAGATCGGGGTGGCGCTGCGGCTCGCGGTGCTGGAGGACGCGGCGGCGGTGTCCGAGGAGGTGCGGGCGGCCAGGGGCCGGGTGCCGCTGCCGTACCGGGTCCTGGTCAATCCGTCGTACGACGGCGTGGGCGGGCGCCTGGTGGCGTTCTACGAGGGATGTCTGAGTGTGCCGGGCTATCAGGCGGTGGTCGCCCGGCACGAGCGCGTACGGCTGCGCGCCCTGGACGAGCGCGGGCGGGCCGTCGAGGAGGAGTTCGGTGGCTGGCCCGCGCGCATCGTGCAGCACGAGACGGACCATCTGAACGGCACCCTGTACCTGGACCGTGCCGAGCTGCGCTCCCTGTCGTCCACGGGCACGCAGGCGGCGGTGGAGCGCTGGGCCCAGCCCACGCCCCGGCTGGCCGCGGCGGAGCTGGGCTTCTCGCTGCCGGAGTCCGGCTGACCCCTCACTCCATGGGCGGCATCTCGCCCTGCGTCGTCGTGACGTCGATGACGGAGAACGCGCAGCCCTGCGGGTCCGCGACGGAGGCCATCCGGCCGAAGGGGCTGTCCATCGGCCCGAAGTGCAGCTTGCCGCCGAGGCGCTGCACGGTGGCGATGGCGGCGTCGCAGTCCTCGACGACGAAGTACACATTGACGTACGACGGCACGTGGGCCGGGAAGTCGTCGGTCATCTGCATCCGGCCGAGGGCGGGTCCCCCGTCGAGCTGCCAGACGTTGAAGTCGACCTTGTCGTCGGGGACCTTCTTGACGTCGTAGGGGAAGACGGACGTGAAGAACGCGTCGGTCTTGGCGGCGTCCCGGGTGTTGACCTCGGCCCAGCAGAACGCGCCGGGTCCGTTGACCGCCTCGAAGCCCTCGTGCGAGCCGGGCTGCCAGAGGCTGAACATGACGCCCGCCGGGTCCTGGACGGTGACCATGGTGCCGAAGTCGGCGACCTGCATCGGCTCCATCATCAGGGTGCCGCCCGCACTCCTGGCCTTCTCGGCGCTCGCGGCGATGTCGGGGGCGGCGAGGTAGAGGTTCCAGGACGGCGGGACGCCCTCCGCGCCGGGCATCTGCGGCACGAGGGCGGCGACGTGCTTGCCGTCGGCGTTCTTCGCCTGCGTGTAGTTGCCGAACTCCTCGGTTCCCGGGTCGTAGCTCCAGCCGAACAGTTCGGTGTAGAAGGCCTTCGCCGCCTCCAGGTCCGGATACATGGCGTCGGCCCAGATGGGCGCGCCCTCGGGGCGTACGGACATGACGCGTCATCCTTCCGTGGGGCCGGACAGTGATGAGCCCGGCGGCTACGGTTCCACGCTAGGCGTGTGGAGCCCGGTGCGCGATCGGTGTACGGGAGGTCGTCGCCGGGTCCGCGTCCACTGGCGCAGCCGCTCGGCGGGCCGGGGCAGGACGACGAACGCCTCGGCCTGGAGGCAGGCCCAGCCGATGCGGGGCAGGTCGCGGGCGGTGGGGTAGACGACGAAGCGGGGCTGCCACTCGGGCCGGAACTTGGCGTTGAACCGGTACAGCGACTCGATCTGGAACCAGCGGGAGACGAAGACGAGGAGCGAGCGCCACACTCTGAGCACGGGTCCCGCGCCGAGCCGTTCGCCGCGGGCCAGGGCCGCCCGGAACACCGCGAAGTTGAGGGAGACGCGGGTGATGCCGAGGGACGGCGCGTCGCGCAGGGCGGCGACGATGAGGAGTTCGTTCAGGCCGGGCTCGGCGGTGCGGTCGCGGCGCATCAGGTCCAGGGAGAGTCCGTCGCCGCCCCAGGGCACGAAGTGCAGCAGGGCCCGCACCTGTTCCTGCCCCGCCGCGTCCTTCTGGTGGGCGGTGACGACGACGCAGTCACCGTCGGCGGGATCGCCGAAGCGGCCGAGCGCCATGGAGAACCCGCGCTCGGTGGCGCTCCCGCGCCAGGCCGCGGCGGCCTCGCGCAGATGCTGCTTCTCGGTGTCGTCGAGGTCGCGCACGTAGCGGGTGCGGCAGGAGTATCCGGCGCGTTCGATGCGGTGCACCATCTGGCGTACGTTGCGCATGGCGCGTCCGGCGAGGCTGAAGGAGGCGCAGTCGACGATGGCCTCGTCGCCCAGTTCCAGGGCTCTGAGGCCACCTTCGCGGATCCACACCTGTCCGCCGAGTTCGCTGCAGCCCATGACGGCGGGGGTCCAGGCGTGTCGCTCGCAGCGTTCGAGGAATTCCTTGATGGCGCCGGGCCAGGCCTCGGGGTCGCCGATCGGGTCGCCGCCGGCGAGGGCGACTCCGGAGACGACGCGGTAGCCGATGGCGGCCTTCCCCGTCGGTGAGAACAGGACGGACTTGTCGCCGCGCAGCGCGAAGTAGCCGAGGGAGTCGCGCCGTCCCTCGCGGTCGAGGAGGGCGCGCAGCCGGGCCGAGCCGTCGGCGGGCGTGAGCCGCACCGGGCGCAGTACGAGGTACGTCGTGGTGGCGCCGGTGACCAGGCCGAGCGCGAGCAGCGACAGGTGCACGGCGTCGCCGACGCGGTCGGAGGCGTAGGTCAGCGGTCCCGACGTCCCGATGAGTCCGCACGCCACCTGCTGCACGCGGTCGGCGAACGAGATCCGGTCTCCGGCCTCGTCGCCCGCGCGCACCCCGACGATCAGCAGGCCGATGCCGAAGCTGAGCGTGCCGAGCACGAGGAAGTTGCTCAGGGCGCGGATGCGGCCACGTGGATCGCTGCGGGCGTGGAACTCGCCGCGGAACACGACGAGTCCGGCGCACAGCAGTGCGGAGACGGCGGCGGCGACGAACGCGTGATGGCGCAATCCCTGGACGACGGCGCTCGCCGCGAGGAGGGTGACGGCGGCCGTCCAGGCACGCCGTTTGCGCCGGCGCAGTCCCCGGGCGAGCAGCACGAGGAGAAGGCCCGAGACGAGCGCGGCGGCGCGGGCGATGTCGTCGGCGAGCCCGGGCACATAGGGCGCGATGCGCTCCATGCGGGTGACGCGGACGTGCGGGAAGACGGCCGTCGCGATGTCGAGGAGTCCGATGAGCAGGCACGTGTTTCCGGCCACGGCGGCTGGGCGAGGTTTCACAGCCGCCGAGCGTAGGGACGCCGGGCACCGGTGGAGTAAGAGCCGGTGAGGAGGAGGGTAAGAAGCCGCGCCGTGGCCAACCGGCCTGTCCCGAAAGGTCTCTTCTCCGGAGGAAGCTGCGGGTTCGGCAGTGCGCCGCCCCCGGGCGAGAGGAGATGTGCGGATGGGCCTGACGAGTCGGACGTTGCTGTACGCGACGGTGCTGATCGCACTGGGTTGCGTGGGTCTGACGGTGTGGGTGTGGCCGCGTCTCGCCCAGCGCGGTCCGCTGCCCGTGCTCGGCAGGCTGGGGGCGATCGCGGTGACGCAGTTCGCCGTGCTCCTGGCGTGCGCGGTCGCGGTGAACGGGGAGTTCGAGTTCTACGGCACCTGGGACGAGCTGCTCGGTCATGTGTCGACCGCGCCCGCCCACATCGCCGAGCTGGGCACCGGCAGCGGTGTCTACGCCCAGCACACGGCGCTGGTGCAGCCGGCCGGGCCGCAGGGTCTGGACCGTGTGAAGGGGCTGCCGGTGGGGCCGCCCGCCAAGGTGGGCCGGGTGGAGTCGGTGCGGATCATCGGGCGGCGCACCCGCGCGATCGACCCGGCGTTCGTGTATCTGCCGCCGCAGTACTTCCAGCGCCAGTTCCACCGGCAGCGCTTCCCGGTGATCGTGGCGATCAGCGGGTATCCGGGCGGCATCATGAATCTCGCCTCCTTCCTCCATGTCCCGCAGACCGCGGGCCAGTTGGAGCGGGCTAACCGCTTGCAGCCGACGGTGATCGTCATGGTGCGGCCGACGATCGCGCCGCCCCGTGACACCGAGTGTGTGGACGTACCGGGCGGCCCGCAGGCGGAGACGTTCTTCACCAAGGACCTGCCCGAGGCGGTCAAGGCGGCGTACCGGGTGGGCCACGACCCGAGCGCCTGGGGTGCGCTCGGCTATTCGTCGGGCGGCAGCTGTGCGCTGCAACTCGCCATGCGGAACCCGAAGGTGTACACGTCGGCGGCGGCCCTGTCGGCCGACTACAAGGTCAGCGACGACCTGACGACGGGCAGCCTGTTCGGTTCGGGACCGCTCGCCGCGCGCCGCAGGGACGGACACGACCTGGTCTGGCGGCTGCATCATCTGCCGGTGCCGCAGGTGTCGGTCCTGGTGGCCAGCAGCCGGCAGGGCGAGCGGGACTACGGGCCCACCCTGCAATTCCTCAAGGCGGTCCGCGCGCCGATGACGTCGGCCCGCATCATCTTGCCGCGCGGCAGCCACCACTTCACGACCTGGGTGCGCGAGATCGGGCCCGCGCTGCAGTGGATGGGGCAGCAGCTGACGTTCCCGCAGGACACCGCGCCCGCGCCGCACCCGCCGCGCAGGACGGCACAGGCCGAGGCGCCGGCCCGCGGGAGGTGACGGCGGCCGGCCCGGGGGGCCGGTGTCCGACCCGCCTAGGATCGGCGCCCATGACCATGACCCGGCGCCGCACCTCTCGTGTCCTGTTGCTCGACGACCGCGACCGTCTGCTGTTGCTGTGCGGACGCGATCCGCGGCGGCCGGGAGCGCGCTGGTGGTTCACCGTCGGCGGGGGTGTGGAGGACGGTGAGAGCCACCCGGCGGCGGCCGTGCGCGAGATCCTCGAGGAGACGGCTCTCGCGCTGCCCGTCGCCCGGCTCGGCCCGCTCGTCTGGACCCGCACCACCGTCTTCCACGTGGACGGGCACGGGTTCGACCAGCACGAGGAGTACCGCGTCGCACGGGTCACGGCCGACGAGCGGACCCGGATGGAGATCGACCCGGCCGAGGCCCGCTACGGCCATCACTGGTGGTCCGTGCCGGAACTCGCGACCACGACGGAGACCGTCCGCCCCCACCGCATGGCGGACCTGCTGCCGGCCTTGTTCACGCCTGTCCCTCCGGGCCGGGCGCCCCTGCATCTCGGGCACGTCGACGAAGGTGCCGAGACGGGCCCGAGGGAGCCCGAGGGAGGCGGACCCGGCCCAGGGCCTGTCCGGGTGTGCTGATCAGCCCGTGACGCGGACGCCGAACTGGAAGCTGCCGATCGTGCTCATCGACTCGTAGCGGACGTAGGCGCCCGGGTACGGGGCGTGCAGCACCTGACCGCCTCCCGCGTAGAGGCCGACGTGCTCGGTGTTGTTGAAGAAGACCAGGTCGCCGGGCTTGAGCTGGCTCATGCCGATCCTGGCGCCGTCGTTGACCTGGGTGTACGTGGTCCGGGTGATGCCGACCCCGGCCTGCGCGTACGCCCACTGCGTGAGCCCGGAGCAGTCGTAGGAGTTGGGGCCCGTGCCGCCGCGGAAGTACGGCTTGCCGATCTGGGAGGCTGCCGCGTTCAGGGCGGCGGCGCCGAACTTGGAGGCGGCCGCCTCGTTGCCGAGGTCGACACGGCCCGCGGACGAACGGCTGGCGCGCGCCTCGGAGTCGGCTATCTCCTGGCGCTCGGCTGCGGTCAGCGAGTTCAGCAGCTGGCGCGCCTTGCTGAGCTTGCTCTGGATCTGCTGCTTCTTCTTGCCCAGCTCGGTGCGGGTGTCGGCGAGGTCCTTGAGCTTCTCGGCGGCCTCGGCGCGCTCCTGGGCGAGCGTGCGCTGCTTCGCCTGGACCTTCTTCAGCGACTCCAGCTGCTGCTCGGACAGCGAGTCGAGGGTGGACGCCTTGTCGAGGTAGTCGTCCGGGTCGGCGGAGAGGAACAGCTGGACCGAGGCGTCGATGCCGCCGGAGCGGTACTGCTCGCTGGCCATCGCGCCCAGGCCGGTGCGCAGTTCGTTGAGCTCGTCCTGCTCGCGGGCGACCTTGTCCTGGAGCCGGCCGATCTCCTTCTCCAGCTTCTCCTGGTTCTCCTTGGCCCCGTCGTACTGGTTGGTGGCCCGCTCCGCCTCTTGGTAGAGCTTGTCGACCTGCTCCTTGACCTCGCTCTTCGTGGGCTTGGGGGCCGCGTTGGCGGCCTGGGAAGTAAGGGCCACGGCAGCGGCGGCGGTCGCGGTGAGCACGGTCACGCGAGTGCGGCTCGGCCGCTTGGGTCGACGGTGGGACGCCACGAAGGCGAGCTCCTTCTTCCTCCGACCGCCCACAGAAGAACCGGTGGACGGCGCCCCTCCACCGTCACTCACCTCATGTGAGTGATCAAGCGTGCAGAGGTCAGGAGCCCGACCCTAGTGACCTTCCTGTGACCATTTCAAAGTCTGACGTGAAAAATATCGGTCACACCTGCATTCTTTGCACACAATTCACGTCCAGTGATGTCGCTTTGACGCTACGTCACGCAGGAGTCGCGCCCCGCCGCGTGGCCACGACGAGTCCGCACCGGGGGCTGCCGTCCGGCCGCTTCCCCAGTTCGGGCAGCGCGCGCAGCTCCACGTCGAATCCGGCGCGGGTCAACTCCCCGCGCACATCGCCGAACCGGAACACCCGGTAGTACATGACGAACGGCGGGCGCCACACCGCGTTGCGCACCCGCATCACCGCGTCGAAGCCGAGCATGGCCCAGTAGCCGCGCGAGCCGACCCTGGCGGGCGCCGGCATCGGGAACACGAACTGGCCGCCGGGGCGCAGCACCTGGTGGACCTCGGCGAACAACTGCGCCTGCTGGCGCGGCAGGAAGTGCCCGAACGCCCCGAAGCTGACCACCAGGTCGAAGGCGGGCCCGAACGGCAGGGCGAGCGCGTCCCCGCGCACGTACGACGCCGTGGGCTCGCCGCGCCGTGCGACGTCCAGCATGCCGGCGCTGAAGTCGACCCCGACGGCCCGCTCCGCGCACACCTCCCGCAGCACGCCGAGGCCCGCCCCCGTGCCGCAGCACAGATCGAGCCCGGTGCGGTAGGGGCCCAGTTCGCGCAGGGCGCGGGTGACCGGGTCGAGGACGGCGTCGGGGGTCCGGAACGGGGTGTGGTCGAACTTCGGCGCGAGCAGGTCGTAGCCGTGCTCGACCGAGGACAGCGCCTGAACGGCCAGTTCGCGCAAGGTGGGGCCCTGAGGGGTGAACATGGCCGCTCAGCATAGGTCGGCGCCCCCTGGAAATCCGGGCTTGCCGCGCGCCGGGGATGGCGTGGTACTCTCCGAATGGAACTTGCGTACGCCTCCACTTCTCCCTGTCAGGGTCAGCGAGGCACCGGTACCGTTCCCTTCCACTCAGCGCGTGAGCGCCCAGCATCAACATCTTCGGCGCTCTGGCGCACATCATCCCTGGTCAACGGGTTCTGACGGGTTCCGTCCCGCCCCTGTTCCAGGTTCTCTTCCCGGCCGGCCGGGCGTGATCTGTCCGCCCGCCCCTCGCGTCGCCGGAATCCCACCCCCGCTCTGCCCGCGTACGACCGCAGTCCGCGAAAGGACCCTGATCGACCATGACCACCACCACACTCCGTGCGCCGGAGCAGTCCGGCGCCCCCGCATCCACACCCCCATCCACAACCACATCCACCGAGACCCGCGTCAGTGCGGCCGGTGTCCTCGACATCGCCGGGAACGGGGCCGGATTCCTCCGCTCCCCCGGTCTGATCCCCACGTCGAACGACGTCCAGGTACCCGCCCAGCTGGTCCGCCAACGGGGCCTGCGCACCGGCGACTTCATCACCGGGGTGTGCGGACGGCCGCGCACCCTCGCCCAGGTCGAGACCGTCGAGGGCCTTCCCGTGGAGACGGCGCGCAGCCGTCCGCGGTTCGCCGATCTCACCCCGCTCCACCCGGCCCGGCGGCTGCGCCTCGACAGCCCCGCGGGCGGGCTCGCGGGCCGCGTCGTCGACCTGGTGGCGCCCGTCGGCAAGGGCCAGCGCGGCCTGATCGTCGCGCCGCCCAAGACCGGCAAGACGGTCCTGCTGCAGCAGCTCGCCGCGGCGATCGCCGACCGCCACCCCGAGGCCCATCTGATGGTGGTGCTCCTCGACGAGCGCCCCGAGGAGGTCACCGACATGCGCCGCTCGGTGCGCGGTGAGGTCCTCGCCTCGACCTTCGACCAGCCCGCGAAGGCGCACATCGCGCTCGCCGAACTCGCCGTCGAGCGCGCCAAGCGCCTCGTCGAGCGAGGCGTCGACGTGATCATCCTGCTCGACTCGCTCACCCGGCTGTGCCGCGCCCACAACAACGCCGCCGCGGTGTCGTCCAAGGGCGGCCGCACCCTGTCGGGCGGTGTCGACGCGGCCGCGCTGCTCGGCCCCAAGCGGCTGTTCGGGGCGGCCCGCAACACCGAGGAGGCCGGTTCGCTGACCATCCTCGCCACGGCTCTGGTCGACACCGGCTCCCGCGCCGACGACTACTACTTCGAAGAGCTCAAGAGCACCGGCAACATGGAACTGCGCCTGGACCGCACCCTCGCCGACGCCCGCGTCTTCCCGGCCGTCGACATCACCCCTTCCGGCACCCGCAGGGAGGAGCTGCTGCTGTCCGCGGCCGAGTTGGGGATCGTGAGCGGACTGCGCCGGGCCCTCCAGGGCCGCGACGGACGCTCCGGCTACGAGTCCCTGCTGGAGAAGCTCCGCAAGACCCCCGACAACGCCGCGTTCCTGCGCCAGGTCCACGGGACGGTCCCCGCAGCGTGACCGCCCCCAAAAAAAGAAGAATGCGTAATACTCGTCCCATGACTTCGCGCATTACCCGCCCGGGACGGAAAGCCTCCGTGACGGTCCGCCGGGCCACCGCGCGGGACGCCAAGCGCCTCACCCGGCTCGTGCGCGGCTCCGGCGCCTACGAGGGCCGGTACGCGGCGATGGTCGCGGGCTACCGGGTGGGCCCCGCCTACATCGACACCCACCGGGTCTTCGTGGCGGTCGACGAGGGCGACATCTCCGGCGACCACGGCGTCCGCGACCGGGTGCTCGGCTTCTACTCCCTGCTGATCGACCCGGCCGAGCTGGACCTGATGTTCGTCGCCGACGCGGCGCAGGGCCTCGGCATCGGGCGGCTGCTCGTCGCGCACATGCGGGACGAGGCCCGCGCCGCCGGGCTCGACCGCGTCCGGGTCGTCTCCCATCCGCCCGCCGAGGGCTTCTACCGCAGCATGGGGGCCCGCCGCACCGGTACCGCCCCGGCCGCCCCGCCGGCCGTCGCCTGGGACCGGCCGGAACTCGAATTCGCCATTCCCCCGGCCGCCTGAGGGGTTCCGCCCTCGGCCCCTTCGGCGCACACTCGGGGGCACCCGAAGCGGGCGACCATGGGGCAAGGAGGCCACATTGGGCGGCAGTGACGCAGGTGCCGAGGCGTTCGACGTGATCGTGGAGATCCCTCAGGGCTCCCGGAACAAGTACGAGATGGATCATGATCTGGGCCGCATCCGCCTCGACCGGATGCTGTTCACCTCGACCCAGTACCCCGCCGACTACGGCTACGTCGAGGGCACGCTCGGCGGCGACGGCGACCCGCTGGACGCCCTGGTGCTGACCGACGACCCCACGTTCCCCGGCTGCGCCGTCGAGTGCCGGGCGATCGGCATGTTCGTGATGAGCGACGAGAAGGGCCCGGACGAGAAGATCCTCTGCGTCCCCGCCCACGACCCGCGCCACGCCTCGGTCCACGACATCGAGGACATCCCGGAGTTCGACCGGCTGGAGATCACGCACTTCTTCGAGGTCTACAAGGACCTGGAACCCGGCAAGTCGGTCGACGGCTCCCACTGGGAGGGCCGCGACAAGGCGTACGAGGAAATCTCCCGGGCCCGCGCGGCCCTGCGCGAGGCGGCCCCGCGCAAGGAAGGCACCTTCTGACGCGGGGCGCCCCGCGGAAGGTGGGCCGTTCGGCCCCGCGACAGGGTCGATCGGCCCACCTTCAACCACCCTCACTCCTGAGATGCTGCTGCGCAGAGCCTCCCGTGTGCCCGCTCTCCCGCCGCGGCGCACGGTAGAGGCCCGGGCCCGTCGGTCGTGGGCGGGGGAGCCTCGAGCGACGGGCCCGGCACGGGGTCGACGGCGTCCGCGACGCCCGGGACGCGCGACGCGGCAACTGGCGCGCAAATCAGCCCAATCGGAGCGATAAAGTGGTCCGTCAACCCACCCGCGCCCGATCACCCAGGAGTATCTACGTGACCGTAGCCATCGACGCGTCCGAAGCAGCGGCCCCGACCGGCGACGACGCCGTACCGCCGCAGGCCGCGGAGTCCACGCCCGCGGTCGACGCGCACGGGAGCACGCCGGACGAGGAGAGGGCCGAGCCCGCACCCGAGGAGCCGGGGAACTTCTGGCAGCCCCCGGCCGACGCCACGGCCGCGGCGCCGGAGAAGCCCGAGGCGGCAGCTGAGGCAGAAGAGGCAGAAGAGGACGCTTCCGGCGAGGTGCCGGAGTCGATCGCCCGCGACGCGCACGAGTTCGGCGTGTACGCGCGCACCGGCGGCTGGGCCTTCGCCCTGAAGGTGGCGCGCAGCGTGCGCCCCGGCGGACAGCCGGCCGGTGAGACGACCAAGGTCTCGGCGCGCAGGTTCGCCGGGCTCGCCGGCTGCTCGGCGGACCGGGTCATGCGGTTCTACAAGGCGTGGGACCGGGCGGCGGACGACGGCGTCGTGCCGCAGTTCGAGTCGCTGGCGCCGGGGGCCGACATCGATCTTCCCGACGCCGATGTCTGGCTGTCGTACTACGTCTCCCGCTCCAGCGGCGCCTCCGTGCGCGGCCAGGCGATCACCGAGGCCGCCGAGGCGGAGGGCATCCGGCCGACGAAGGCCCTGGAGGTCGCCGAGAACCCGACGGCGCTGCGGGCCGCGATCCTCGCCGACCCGGGCACCGCCGAGGCCGCCCGCAAGGCGCTGATGGACCGGCTCGGCGAGGACCCGGTCCTGCGTACGGGAATGGCCCGGGACATCGTGCGCACCGACGACCTGAAGAAGGCCGTCGCGGAGGAGAGCAAGACCGGCGGCCAGCTCGACTACGTACGCAAGATCGTCGAGGAGGGGCAGGTCAAGACGCCCGCGGGGCAGAAGATCGAGGCCCCGCGGTCGCTGCGCGAGGAGGCCGAGCGGCACCTGTCCCTCATCGACGAGCTCGACGAGGACGAGGAGACGGGCGAGTGGGCCCAGGAGGCCTACGACAGCGTGCGCACGCTGGTCGCCGAGACCGTCGAGAAGGATCCCGAGCTGCGGGTCCAGGAGCGGCGGGCGAAGTTCTACAGCAGCCTGCAGAAGGCGACGAAGGCGTTCGAGGAGCTGACCTTCGACGACGTCGACGGCGAGGAGATGGACACCATCGTCGAGGACGACATGCTGCAGCGCCTGGAGGAGCTCCAGCAGGCGATCTCGACCTGCATCTCGGCCCTGCAGAAGGCCAAGACCGGCAGCTGACACAGCCGTACCGCGTCCGCCGATGCCCGGCACTCCCCCACGGGAGTGCCGGGCATCGGCGCGTTCCGGGGTGTTACCTCGGTCACCCACCCAGCGAAACGTTGCCGTTTCGCTAGTGATGGGCTTACGCTCATCGAGGACCTGAACGAAACCGTTTCGTTCACTTAGCTTACGCGGTCCTTACACGACCGCAGCTCTCACTTCCCTGGAGTGGCCCCCATGTCTCAGACCTCCGCGGTCGAGGCCACCGACGCCTCGGCACCGCCCCGACAGGACACCCACGAGGAGTCCCGCAAGCGCTGGTGGATCCTCGGCATCATCGGCATCGCCCAGCTGATGGTCGTGCTCGACGCGACCATCGTGAACATCGCGCTCCCCTCCGCCCAGCAGGACCTGGGCTTCAGCGACGGCAACCGGCAGTGGATCGTCACGGCGTACGCGCTCGCCTTCGCCTCGCTCCTGCTGCTCGGCGGCCGGATCGCCGACCTCTTCGGCCGCAAGCCGGCCTTCCTCATCGGCATCGCGGGCTTCGCGGGCGCCTCGGTCCTCGGCGGCGCGTCCACCGGCTTCGGGATGCTGGTGACGGCCCGGGCCCTCCAGGGCGTCTTCGGCGCGCTGCTCGCCCCGGCGGCCCTGTCGCTACTCAACACGACGTTCACCGACGCCAAGGAACGCGCCAAGGCGTTCAGCGTCTACGGCGCGATCGCCGGTGCGGGCGGCGCGGTCGGGCTGCTGCTCGGCGGCGTCCTGACCGACGCGCTCGACTGGCGCTGGACGCTCTACGTGAACCTCGTCTTCGCCGTGGTCGCCTTCGCGGGCGGCTGGCTCCTGCTGAGCAGCCACCGCGACGCCGCGGGCTCCAAGCTCGACCTGCCCGGCACGGTGCTCGTCTCGGCCGGTCTCTTCTCGGTCGTGTACGGGTTCAGCAACGCGGAGACCCACGACTGGGGCTCCCCGCTGACCTGGGGCTTCCTGCTCGGGGGCGGTGTGCTGCTGGCCGCGTTCACCTGGTGGCAGACCCGGGCCGCGCACCCGCTGCTGCCGATGCGTGTCCTGCTCGACCGGGACCGCGCCGCCTCGTTCATCACCGTGCTGATCACCGGTGCGGGCATGTTCGGCGTGTTCCTGTTCCTCACGTACTACCTGCAGCTGAACCTCGGCTTCAGCCCCACGAAGACCGGTGTCGCGTTCCTGCCGATGATGGCCACGCTGATGGTCATGGCGCAGATCTCCACCACGGTGCTGGTGCCGCGGATCGGCCCGAAGATCATCATTCCCGCCGGTTTCGCCGTCGCCGCGCTCGGCATGGTCTGGCTGACCGGGATCGGCCTCGACTCCGGGTTCTCCACCCACGTACTGCCGCAGCTGCTCCTGATCGGCGCGGGTCTGGGCGCCGTGATGCCGCCCGCGATGCAGCTGGCCACCAGCGGGATCGGCGCCGAGGACGCGGGCGTCGCCTCGGCGACGGTCAACACCATGCAGCAGGTGGGCGGTTCGATCGGCACCGCCCTGCTGAGCACCCTCGCGGCGAGCGCCGCCACCAGCTACCTCGCGGGCCGCAACCCGGCGGACAAGCTGACCCGGGCGAACGCCACGATCGAGAGCTACACGACCGCGTTCTGGTGGTCGGCGGGCTTCTTCGCCGCCGGCGCGGTCATCACCTTCCTGCTGTACCGGCGTGGGGCTGTGCGGCAGGATGCGGCGGCGGCACCGGTCGTCCACATGTGACGACGTCCACCGTCCGGCCAGGGGCCGCCGTCCTCAGGGAGACGGCGGCCCCTTCGTGTCGCCCGCGGGCCGGGGTGGCATCGTGGGAGCGATCACCGGACCACACAGGAGTCACCTCATGTCGGAATCCCCCCGGCCCACCGGCAAGCCCGCCCACCAGAACGTGACGTTCGACAGCAACGGCACCCCCGCCCACGGCTATCTGGCCCTGCCGCCCACGGGCAGCGGACCCGGAGTCATCGTCATCCAGGAGTGGTGGGGCCTGACCGACCACATCACGGACGTCACCGACCGGCTGGCCGCCGAGGGCTTCGTCGCCCTCGCCCCCGACCTGTACGGCGGGAACGTGGCGCACGACTCCCAGGAAGCGTTCCGCATGATGCAGGAGCTGCCGGTGGAGCGCGGCGTGGAACTGCTGTCGGGCGCCGTGGACCATCTGCTCGCCCTGCCCGAGGTCACCTCCGACACCGTCGGCACCGTCGGTTTCTGCATGGGCGGCGGCTTCGTGCTGTACCTGGCCGCGAAGGACCCGCGGGTGAGCGCGGCGGTCCCGTTCTACGGCGTCATCCAGGGCGAGGTCCCCGACTTCTCGGGTCTGAAGGCCCAGATCCTCGGCCACTACGGGGAGCGCGACGAGACGGTCCCGGTCCCCACCCTGGACGGCCTGGGCCGCACGATCCGCGAACAGTCCGGCATCGAGCCGGACTTCCGCATGTACCCGGCGGACCACGCGTTCTTCAACGACGGCCGCCCGGAGGTCTACGACGCCGACTCGGCGCGGACGGCGTGGTCGGCAACGACCGACTTCCTGCACACGACGATCAAGTAGCAGCCACATCAAGCCCCTCCGGCGATTGAGGAGCGGGGTCCGGGGCGGAGCCCCGAAACGGCGGGCCCGGGAGGCACGACCCTCCCGACCCCGCCGCACAAAACCTCAGGTCACCAGATCCGCACCCGATCAGCCGGATCGAGCCACAGCCCGTCCCCGGCCTCGGTCTCGAACGCCTGATGGAACTCATCAAGGTTCCGCACAATATTGGCGCGGAACTCCGGCGGCGAGTGCGGGTCGATCGTCAGGTACTGCTGCTCCTGCTCCTTGCGCCGCTTGGTGCGCCAGCAGTACGCCCAGTTGAGGAACAGCCGCTGCGAACCGCTGATCCCCTCGTCGTCGACCGGCACGTCGGCGCCTTCGAGCGAGATCAGGTAGGCGGTGTGCCCGATGGTCAGACCGCCGAGGTCGCCGATGTTCTCGCCGACGGTGAGCGATCCGTTGACCCGCTCACCGGGCAGGTTGCGGGGCTCGAAGGCGTCGTACTGGGTGATGAGCGCCTTGGACTTGGTCTCGAAGGCGGCCTTGTCGTCGGCGGTCCACCAGTCGTTCAGGTTGCCCTGGCCGTCGTACTGCGCGCCCTGGTCGTCGAAACCGTGGCCGATCTCGTGGCCGATGACGGCGCCGATCCCGCCGTAGTTCTCGGCCGGGTCCGCGTCCGGCGAGAAGAACGGCTTCTGGAGGATGCCGGCCGGGAAGCAGATCTCGTTCGTCCCCGGGTTGTAGTACGCGTTCACCGTCTGCGGCAGCATGAACCACTCGTCGCGGTCGACCGGCGCGCCGATCTTCGCCATCTGCCGGTCGTGCTCGAAGGCGTCGGCCGCGTAGGCGTTGGCCACCAGGTCGCCCTCGACGCCCAGCGCGGAGTAGTCGCGGAAGGAGTCCGGGTAGCCGATCTTCGGCCGGAAGGTGGCGAGCTTCTCGTAGGCCCGCTCCTTGGTCTCGTCGGTCATCCAGTCGAGCGCGCCGATGGACTGGCGGTAGGCCTCCAGGAGGTTGGCGACCAGGTCGTCCATGAGGGCCTTCGACGCCGGCGGGAAGTGCCGGGCGACGTACTCCTTGCCGACGGCCTCGCCCATGGCGCCCTCGACGAACTGCACGGCGCGCTTCCAGCGGGCGCGCAGCTCGGGGGTGCCGTTGAGCGTGCGCCCGTAGAACTCGAAGTTGTTGTTCACGAACGCCGAGGACAGGTAGGGGGCGCTGGTGCGCAGCACGCGCGCGAGCAGCCAGTCGCGCCACTGCTCGACGGGCGTCTCGGTGAGCAGCGCCGACAGGTGCGCGAGGTAGGACGGCTGGCGCACGCAGGACTGCGCCAGGGTCTCGTCGCTGCCGCCGAGCGCGTCGACGTAGGCACGCCAGTCGAAGGCCGGGGCCAGCGCGGTCAGCTCGTCGAACGTCGTCAGGTTGTACGTCTTCTGCACGTCACGCGTCTCGGCGCGCTCCCAGTGGCCCTCGGCGAGACGGGTCTCCAGGGCGAGAACGGTGCGCGCGGCGGCGGCCGGGTCGTCGTGCTCGCCCAGCCGGAACAGCTCGGTGAGGTACGCCTCGTACTTCTCGCGGGTCTCGGCGAACTTTTCCTCGCGGTAGTACGACTCGTCGGGCAGGCCGAGGCCGCCCTGGAGGATGTTGTACAGGTAGCGGTCGGAGTCGCGGTCGTCGGAGTCGATGTACGCGCCGAACAGGCCGGAGCCGCCCTTGCGCTCGAAGCGGCCGATGAAGGCGGCCAGCTGCGACACGTCGGTGAGGGCGGCGGCCTCGTCGAGGAGCGGGCGGATCGGGTCCAGGCCGCGGGCCTCGACGGCCTCCTCGTCCATGAACGACGCGTACAGCTCCGCGATCTTGCGGGCCTCGTCCGGGTCGAGGCTGGTGGGGCCTCCTGCGGCGATCTCCTGGATGATCTCCTTGACCTGCTGCTCGGCGACGTCCACGAGCTGCACGAAGGGGCCCCAGCTGGAGCGGTCGTCGGGGATCGGCTCGGTCGCCAGCCAGTGGCCGTTGACGTGGCCGAAGAGGTCGTCCTGCGGTCGGATCGCCGGGTCCATGCCCGAGCGCGCGTCATCCAGAGTGCTCATCCGGGCAGCGTACCCAGGTCAGTGCGGGTGAACAGCATCAATTGCGGCGGCTTCCGCGCAGCGTGAACAGCGCACTGCCCCGCCCGGCACGGAGCCGGACGGGGCAGTGGCGCGGTGACGCGGATCAGGCGAGGGAGGCCAGGGCCTCGTTCAGGGTCTGCGACGGGCGCATGACCTTGTCCGCCTTGGCCGGGTCGGGCTGGAAGTAGCCGCCGATGTCGGCCGGGGAGCCCTGGACGGCGATCAGCTCGTCGACGATCTTCGACTCGTTGGCCGCGAGGGTCTCGGCGAGCGGGGCGAAGGCCTTGGCCAGCTCCGCGTCGGCGGTCTGCTTGGCCAGCTCCTGGGCCCAGTACAGGGCGACGTAGAAGTGGCTGCCGCGGTTGTCGATGCCGCCGAGGCGACGGGTCGGCGACTTGTCCTCGTTGAGGAAGGTGCCGGTGGCGCGGTCGAGGGTCTCGCCGAGGACCTTCGCACGGGCGTTGTCCGTTGTGGTGGCGAGGTGCTCGAAGGAGACCGCCAGGGCCAGGAACTCACCGAGGGAGTCCCAGCGCAGGTAGTTCTCCTTGACCAGCTGCTGGACGTGCTTCGGGGCGGAGCCGCCGGCGCCCGTCTCGAAGAGGCCGCCGCCGTTCATCAGCGGGACGACCGACAGCATCTTGGCGCTGGTGCCCAGCTCCAGGATGGGGAAGAGGTCGGTCAGGTAGTCACGCAGCACGTTGCCGGTCACCGAGATGGTGTTCAGGCCCTCGCGGATGCGCTCCACCGACAGCTTGGTGGCGTCCTCCGGGTTGAGGATCCGGATGTCCAGGCCCTCGGTGTCGAACTCCGGCAGGTACGCCTCGACCTTCTTGATCAGCTGGGCGTCGTGGGCGCGGCCCTCGTCCAGCCAGAACACGGCCGGGTCACCGGTGGCGCGGGCGCGCGTGACGGCGAGCTTGACCCAGTCCTTGATCGGGGCGTCCTTGGTCTGGCAGGCGCGGAAGATGTCGCCCTCGGAGACCGCCTGCTCCAGGACGACGTTGCCGTCGGTGTCGACCAGGCGGACCGTGCCGGTGGTCGGGATCTCGAAGGTCTTGTCGTGGGAGCCGTACTCCTCGGCCTTCTGCGCCATGAGGCCGACGTTCGGGACCGAGCCCATGGTCGACGGGTCGTAGGCGCCGTGGGCGCGGCAGTCCTCGATGACGGCCTGGTACACGCCGGCGTAGGAGGAGTCCGGGATGACGGCGAGGGTGTCGGCCTCGTTGCCGTCCTTGTCCCACATGTGGCCCGAGGTGCGGATCATGGCGGGCATCGAGGCGTCGATGATGACGTCCGAGGGGACGTGCAGGTTGGTGATGCCGCGGTCGGAGTCGACCATGGCGAGCTCCGGGCCCGCGGCCAGCTCGGCCTCGAAGGACGCCTTGATGTCGGCGCCGTTGGCGAGCGACTCCAGGCCCTTGTAGATACCGCCCAGACCGTCGTTCGGGGTGAGACCCGCGGCGGCCAGGTCGGCGCCGAAGCGGGCGAAGGTCTCCGGGAAGAAGGCACGCACGACGTGACCGAAGATGATCGGGTCGGAGACCTTCATCATGGTGGCCTTGAGGTGCGCGGAGAAGAGGACGCCCTCTTCCTTGGCGCGGGCGACCTGGGCGGTCAGGAACTCGCGCAGGGCGGCGACGCGCAGCACGGAGGCGTCGACGACCTCGGCGGCGAGGACCGGGACGGACTCGCGCAGCACGGTGGTGGTGCCGTTGTCACCGACCAGCTCGATGCGCAGGGCGCCGTCGGCGGCGATGGTGGCGGACTTCTCCGTCGAGCGGAAGTCGTTCTCACCCATGGTGGCCACATTGGTCTTGGACTCGCCGGTCCAGGCGCCCATGCGGTGCGGGTGGGCCTTGGCGTAGTTCTTCACCGAGGCGGGGGCCCGACGGTCCGAGTTGCCCTCACGCAGGACCGGGTTCACGGCGGAACCCTTGATCTTGTCGTAGCGGGCGCGGATCTCGCGCTCCTCGTCGGTCTTCGGCTCGTCCGGGTACGCGGGCAGCGCGTAGCCCTGCTCCTGCAGCTCGGCGACGGCGGCCTTGAGCTGCGGGATGGACGCCGAGATGTTCGGCAGCTTGATGATGTTGGCCTGCGGCGTCTTGGCCAGCTCGCCCAGCTCCGCGAGGGCGTCGGCGATGCGCTGCTCCTCCTTCAGGTGCTCGGGGAAGGAGGCGATGATGCGGCCGGCCAGGGAGATGTCACGGGTCTCGACGCGGACACCGGCGGTGGACGCGTAGGCCTCAATGACGGGCAGGAAGGAATACGTCGCGAGGGCCGGGGCCTCGTCTGTGTGCGTGTAAATGATGGTCGAGTCAGTCACCGGGTGCTCCGCTCCACGTCTTCCATGTCATCGGCAGTGTTTCTCAGTCTGCTCAATATTGCTCGACATCAAGATATCTCGTGTCCGGGTCATGTTCGAAAGGCGGGTCCCACGGCGTCAGCCGGACCGCCGCGATGGATCGATGGAGTGGATCAGCGCAACCTCCGGGCCCGGCTCCCCGTTACTTCGGGCGCAGTGATCCATCTCTGATGACCAAGGAAATACACATGCTGAAGAAGGTCATGGCCTCGGCCGCCCTCGCCACCTCCGTCGTCGGCATCTCCGCCGCGGGCGCCGGTCAGGCTCTCGCGATCGGGGACGACCAGGGCACCACCTCGGCCAGCGGCAACGCCTCCCAGTCGGAGGTCGGCAACTCCACCACGGACGGCGCGCAGAGCCCGCAGGTCGGCGCGGTCCAGGGCTCGCTGAACAAGCTCTGTGTCGGCGTGCCCGCGAAGGCCAACGTCGGCTCGCTCGTCGGGATCCTCGTGCCCGTCGCCGCGCAGGACATCCCCGTCCTGTCCGCCCCGCAGAACCAGCAGTGCGCCGACGGCTCGACGCAGGCCAAGGGCGACGAGCCCGCCTCGCACCTCGTCGACAGCATCCCGGTCCTCTCGGGCAACGGCGTGCACAACGGCTGACGCGGCCACGCGTAGCGGACGGCTGTGGACCCCTGCGGACCGCAGCCGTCCGCACACCTGTCCCGATATCCTGACCGAATGGCGGACAGAACCGGCGGCGAGCCGCAGATCGACGGGCGCTCCACCCGGTGGGACGAGCACAAGGCGCAGCGTCAGGTCGAGTTGGTGGACGCCGCGGTCGCCCTCATCGAGGACGAGGGCGCCCGCTTCCGGGTGCAGCGTCTGGCGGAGCGCGTGGGCCTGCCCCGGTCGGTGCTCTACCGGCACTTCAAGGACCGCGCCACGCTGGACGAATTGATCCGCCGGCGGGTGGTGGAGTCCTTCATGCGGCGGATGGAGCCCACCCTCACCTTCGACGGGACGATCGAGGAGTCCGTGGAGCGCGTGGTGGGCGCCCATCTGGACTGGGTGGCGCAACACCCGCGCCTGTACGCGTACATGGGCGTCGGGGAGCACTCGATGGGCGACGGATCTCTGGTTGCGGACACCAAGACGGCCATCGCGCTGATGCTGAGCGAGCGGTTCGGGGACGTACTGAAGGCGCTCGGGGTCCCGCAGGCACCGATCCGTTCGGTCGCGGTGGGCATCGTCGGATTCGTGGACACCTCGGTCGACCAGTGGGTGCGCGACCCCGAGCCCGAGGTCTCCGAGAAGGAGCTGCGCGTGATGCTGTGCCGCTCGGTCTGGGCGGTGCTGGAGGCGACGCTGCGGGACCTCGGCGTGGAGCTGTCGCCGCAGCATCGGGTGGCCGACCTGGAGGGGGCCTGAGCCCGCCGGCCGGTGTCCTGGTCGCGGCGGTCAGGCGCGTACCGCCCCAGCCGTCCGCGCGGCCTCGTGCAGCGAATCGGTGTCCGTGAACTTGACGCGGGGGCGGCCCTGGGCCTCACCCGCCGCCCGTTCCGCGCGGTCGATCGTGCGCCACTCCTCCAGGCCCAGGGCCTGTGTCACCGTGCCGACGCCGTGCACCGGCCGCGTGAGGTGTCCCGCGGAGAAGTCGTCCAGCAGCGTCTCGACCGTCTCCTGGGCGCAGGTCTTGTTCGTGCCGATGAAGCCGGTCGGCCCGCGCTTGATCCACCCCGCGACATAGACGCCGGGCTCGACCCGGCCGGCCTCGTGCGGAACGGTCGCGCTCGTCTCGTCGAAGGGCAGGCCGGGGACGGGCCGGGCCCGGTACCCGACGGCCCGCAGGACGAGGCCGGTCTCCAGGGTGCGGGTCTCTCCGGTGGGGCGGGCGCGGACGGTGCCGTCCTCGTCGGTGTGCAGCGCCGTGGCGGCGACCTCCAGGGCTCGCACGGAGGCCTCGCCGGTGAGCCGGACGGGGCTGGTCAGGAAGCGCAGCACGATGCGGCGGCGCCCTTCGACCGGGGTGCGGGCCGCCAGCTGTGACAGCAGCCGGGTCCTGTCGTCCGTGTCGGGCTCCAGTCCTTCGGGCCAGCCCTCGACGCTGACGTCCACGTCCTCGAGCCCGGCGAGCGCGAGGAGTTCGGGCACGGTGAACGCGGCCTGGGCGGGTCCGCGGCGGCCCAGCAGGACGACCTCGCGGACCTTGCTCGTGCGGAGCGCGGCGAGCGCGCGGTCGGAGATGTCGGTGCGGGCCAGGGCCTCGGGATCGGCGGTGAGGATCCGGGCGACGTCGAGAGCGACGTTGCCGTTGCCGACGACGACGGCGCGCTCGGTGTCCAGGTCGTAGTGGTCGTGGGCGCGGTCGGGGTGGCCGTTGTACCAGGCGACGAAGTCCGTCGCGGAGACGCTGCCCGGCAGGTCCTCACCGTCGATGCCGAGGCGTTTGTCGGTCGCGGCACCGACCGCGTAGATCACCGCGTGATGTTCGCGCAGGAGGTCGGTGTGCGTGAGGGTGGTGCCGATCTCGACCCCGAGGCGGTAGCCGAAGCCCGGCTGCGACTCGATCGTCCGGAACAGCTCGGTGACCTGCTTGGTGTCCTGGTGGTCCGGTGCGACACCGGCCCGTGCGAGGCCGTACGGCGTCGGGAGGCGGTCGTACACCGTGACGCGCACGCCCGGGTGGCGCAGCAGTTCGTCGGCGGCGAAGAGACCGGCGGGCCCGGCGCCGACGACGGCGACGGACAGGTCTCCCGCCGGGAGGCTGCGCTGCTTGGGCAGAACGTACATGGGCGTGCGGTCGTCGTGCGGGTTCTGCTTGTAGTAGTCGGCGTTCAGCTCCAGGAACGGCAGCTCCGCCGCGCCGAGCGCGGTGTGCGGCTTCAGCGCGTCGACCGGGCAGGCGCTCGTGCAGGCTCCGCAGTCCACGCAGGTGCGCGGATCGACGTACAGCATCTCGGCGGTCCCGAAGCCGGGGTCGCCGGGCGCGGGGTGGATGCAGTTGACCGGGCAGGCCAGCACGCAGGAGGCGTCGGCGCAGCAGGATCGGGTGACGACGTACGGCACGGCGGGCTGGTCTCCGTTCGGGAGAAAGGGGCGGTGCGGCTCGGGCGGGAGATCAGTCGGTGTGCAGGGCGGGCTCGCCGCGGAAGCGTGCCGGGCGGCCGGCGATGCGCAGGGTCTTCCACAGCGGACGGGACACCTTGTTCATCAGGCCGATGTCCTCGGCGAGCATGCGCACGTCGGAGAAGAGGTCGTGGAGCATCTTCTGGCCGGCCTCGGACTTCCAGAAGACGTCCTTGACCACCCAGGCGGGGATGCCGACCTGGGCGGCGGACTTCTTGTCGGGGATCATGATGACGTCGCACAGGATCCGCATGATCAGCGGGAAGAGCACGGACAGGGCGCCGCGGCGGGCCTTGCCGAACCCCGGGACCCGCAGGCGCAGGAACTCGTGGGCGAAGGAGATGTGCCGGGCCTCTTCGGCGATGTGGATCTGCATGATGCGCTGCGGGAGGGGATGGACCGGCTCCCCGCTGCGCAGAGCACCCTTCTGCAGGTGGTCGATGGGCTCCTCGCCGGCCAGGATGCCGGTGAAGAACGCCTCAGGGTAGAGCGAGCCGAAGACCGGCAGGATCCGGCTGACCTGGCGGAACCAGCGCTTTCCGCCGGCGGTGTCCACGCCGGTGCGGTTGACCAGTTCCTGGAACATCTGGGTGTGGTGGGTCTCTTCGGTGATCTCGTGCGTGAGATACCTGAACTCCTGGTCCTGGTTGCCCAGTTGGTAGATGTAGTCCAGCGCTCCACGCATCAGGAGGTTCTCGAACTGCATGCCCACCTTGGCGATCACGGCCCAGCGCCAGACGCCGATGCGGATCTGGGTCTCGAGCGACTGCTCCTGGTACCAGGGGTGGGCGCCGAGGGCGTCCGCGCTGGTGAGCACCCAGCGCGGGTCGTCGAGGTGCACGGCGAACTCGGGATCGTCCCACTTGATGTCGATGAAGGCGTTGAAGTTGACGTTCACGGAGCCCTCGGACAGGGTCCGCAGTCGCTCGTCGTAGAGCTTCCTGGTCGGATTCGCAGTCATCTTCGTCCTCGGTTGTCTCGTGCGGGCGGACGGTCAGGCGGCGTCGGCAGCCGTCTCCTGGGCGGCGGGGGCGCCCGCCTTGTCGAAGCGCAGGGCGCTGTCGTCGAGGGGCGCGTCCTGGAGCAGGGCGCGGTCACGGTAGTAGTTGTTCCAGAGCCGCCACGGGTCGCGGGTGCCCTGGCGCGGCATGACCTCGTTGGCCCGGGCGATGTACCCGGAGGTCAGGGCCTCGCCCATGACGGAGAACTCCGAGCGGTCGCCGTCGGAGGCCACCGGGGTGGCGATGTCGTGCCCGTGGCGCCGCATGTGGGCGAGCAGGCGGGCGGTGTACGCGGCCGCCAGGTCGGCCTTCAGGGTCCAGGAGGCGTTGGTGTAGCCGATGACGAGGGACATGTTCGGGACGCCTTCGAGCAGGACGGCCTTGTAGAGCACGCGGTTCTTGACGTCCACGGGGCTGCCGTCGACGGTGAGGGCCATGCCGCCCATGAGCCGGACGCTCAGTCCGGTGGCGGTGACGACGATGTCGGCCTTCAGTTCCTCGCCGGACTTCAGGCGGATGCCGTCGGCGGTGAAGGAGTCGATGTGATCGGTGGCGATCGACGCCCTGCCGCTCTTGAGCACCTTGAACAGGTCGCCGCCGGGGACGACGCACAGGCGCTGGTCCCAGGGCTTGTACCGCGGGCTGAAGTGCCGCATGTCGACGCTCTTGCCGGCCCGGGCGCGCACCATTCCGATGAGCACCTTGCGCGCGAGCCGGGGGTACTTGCGGCAGAAGGCGTAACTCCCGCGCTGGAGCGCGATGTTGCGGGCGCGGACGATTCTGTACGTCAGCCGGGCGGGGGCCCGCAGCTTCTGCATGACCGAGGTGAGCGGGTCGACCTCGGGCAGCGCCAGGACGTACGTCGGCGAGCGCTGGAGCATGGTGACGTGCGCGGCGTCGGGGGCCAGGGCGGGCAGCAGGGTGATGGCGGTGGCGCCGGAGCCGATGACGACCACGCGCTTGCCGCTGTGGTCCAGGTCCTCGGGCCAGTGCTGCGGGTGGACCAGGGTGCCCTGGTACTCCGCCTCGCCGGGGAACTCGGGGCGGTAGGGGGTGTCGTAGTCGTAGTAGCCGGTCGCCCCGACGAGGTAGCCCGCGCTGTACGACTCGTGCTCGCCGGTGGTCTCGTCCTCGACCTCCACGGCCCAACGGCCGGTGTCGTGCGAGAAGTCGGCGCTGACGGCCCGGCGGCCGAAGCGGACGCGGTCCAGTACGCCGTCGTCGGCTGCCGCGTCCTCCACGTACTGGCGGATCTGGGCGCCACCGGCGAGGATGCGAGCGTCGCGCCAGGGGCGGAAGCCGAAGCCGAAGGTGGACATGTCGGAGTCGGAGCGAATTCCGGGGTACCGGAAGAGGTCCCAGGTACCGCCGACGCGGGCGCGGCGCTCGAGCACGACGAGTGAGGCGGCGGGATTGTCACGCAGGACGTGCCGGGCGGCACTGATACCGGATATTCCGGCGCCGATGACCAGGACGTCGACGTGCTGCTGCTCCATGACGGAGGTTCCTCACTCTCGCTCGCGGGGCCCGGGAGAGGCAGGGGCGGAGGTTCGCCGTCCCCGCACGGGCGACGGCGCTTCCTCGCACGCGTGATTCCACTGCGTGTTGACGGCAATTTACCTGCGACACGGTGTTTCAGATACCGCCGGTAACGTGACGTGGATCACATGAGAGTGAGGGGATAACGTCGGATCAGGCAGACGTCCCAGGCCATCGGCGGTGCGCGGGCCCCGAGCGGGGCGGGCCCGCACACCGAATTACTTCGCTCCGCGGCCCCGCGCCAGCAGATACATGAAGTACGGGGTGCCGATGACGGCCGTCATGAGTCCCGCACCCAGCTGGGCCGGGGCGATCACGGTGCGGCCCACCAGGTCCGCCGTGCAGACGAGCAGGGCGCCGAGCAGCAGGGCGACCGGGATCACGCGGACGTGGCGGCGGCCGACCAGGGCGCGGGCCGCGTGCGGGGCGACGAGACCGACGAAGCCGATCGTGCCGGCGGCGGCCACGGCGGTGGCGCTGAGCAGGACGGCGAGGGCGAGGAAGCCGAGCCGTGCGCGGCTCAGGCCGAGGCCGAGCAGGCGCGGGGTGTCCTCGTCGAGGGAGACGAGGTCGAGTTCGGTGCGGCGGCTCAGCGCGACGGCGATGCCCACGACGAGGACGAGCGCGAGGGGCAGCGAGTCGGTGTAGGTGCGCCCGTACGTCGATCCGGAGAGCCAGGTCAGCGCCTTGGTCGCGTTGAACGGGTCGGTGAGGATGATGAGCAGGCTCGTCAGGGCGGCCGCTCCGGTGGCGACGCCGAAGCCGACGAGGACGAGGCGGTTCTGCTGGAATCCGCCCCGCGCGGCGAGACCGAAGACGACCAGGGCGCTGAGCGCGGCTCCCGCGAAGGCGCCGCCCGCGACGGCCCAGGTGCCGGCCGTCGCCGTCGACGTGACCACGACCACGGCGCCCACCGCGGCGCCGTTCGTCACGCCCAGCACCCCTGGTTCGGCGAGGGGGTTGCGGGTGACGGCCTGCACGATGGTGCCGGCGAGGGCGAGGGCCGTACCGGCGAGCAGCGCGGCGAGGACGCGGGGCACGCGGGTCTCCAGGACGAAGGAGACCGTGCGACCGGCGTTGCCCTGAGCCCAGTTGACGACGTCGCCGAGCAGCAGCTTGCTGTCGCCGAGGAGGACGCCTGCGATGCTCACGCCGACCACGGCGACGGCCAGGGCCACCGTGGTGGCGACGACGACGCTCCGGCCGCGCAGCCGCAGCCGGTCGGCCGGGGCCGAGCCGCCCGCGTCCCGTACCCGCGCCGCCAGGACGACGAGGAACACCGCGCCGACGAGGCTGGTGACGACTCCGGTGGGCACGGCCACCGCGGTGTCCGAGGACACCAGGGCGCGCAGCAGCACGTCGGAGCCGAGCACGAGGGCCGCGCCGGTGAGTGCCGTGAACGGCAGTGCGCTGCGGAACTTGGTGAACGCGTGGAACCTGCGGGTGAGCAGGCGCACCAGCGCGGGTGCGCACAGGCCGACGAAGCCGACGGGACCGGCGAGGGTGACGGCAGCCGTCG
The DNA here is from genome assembly GCF_042799415.1 of Streptomyces sp. NPDC057694. Taxonomy (NCBI): domain Bacteria; kingdom Bacillati; phylum Actinomycetota; class Actinomycetes; order Kitasatosporales; family Streptomycetaceae; genus Streptomyces; species Streptomyces sp. NPDC057694. Next base: position 196,736 of record NZ_JBHVIX010000011.1, on the reverse strand, counting down.
AGAGCAGCGCGGACAGGACGACGGCGCCGACCCGGGTGCTGCGGACGGGGACGCCGACGCCGCGCGCCGCGTCGTCGCCGAGCGCGAGGGCGTCGACGCGGCGGGCGAGCAACAGCAGTCCGGCCAGGCCGGCGAGGCCGACGGGCGCCATCTGCAGGACGCCGTCGAAGCCGTTCTGCGCGATGCTGCCCTGGTTCCAGGCGTACAGGCCCTCGGTCTGCTCGGGGAAGAGCAGGATCAGTGCCTGGGTGACGGCGCTCAGGCCGAGGGTGAGTGCGCTGCCCGCGAGGATGAGCCGGACGGTGCCGGCGCCGAGGCCGGACAGTCCGAGGACGACGGCCGCCGCCGCAAGGCCGCCGACGAACGCGATGCCGGACGAGGCCAGCAGCGGCAGCGAGACGCCGGTGGCGGCGGCGATGCCGAGGGCGAGGTACGAACCGGCGTTGACGGCGAGGGTGTCCGGCGAGGCGATGGCGTTGCGGCTGATGCGCTGGAGGGCGGCGCCCGCCGCGCCGAGGAGGGCGCCGACGAGCAGTCCGGCGCACATCCTCGGCAGCCGGGAGGCGACGACGACGGACGCGTCGCCGTCGCCGGCCCGGCCGGTGAGCGCCTTCCACACCTCGGGCGCGCCGACGGCGGCGGTGCCCTGGGTGATGTCGACGACGGCGAGGGCGGCGACGAGGACGAGCAGAGCGGCCGTCACCGCGGCCGCTCCCGTACGGGATGCGGCCGCCCTGGGACGGGTGGCGGGAGCGGTGGTGGTGACGGCCATGGCGTTACTTGGTCAGCGCCTCGACGACGGAGTCGACGTACCGGCTCATCGACGCGGTCCCGCCGAACATCCAGACGCCGTCGGGCAGCCGGTGCACGTTGTCCTTCTTGACGAACGACAGCGACGTCCAGACCTTGTCCTTCTTGAGGACGCCGTCGAACGGGGTGGCGTTCTTGTCGTCGTCGTTGCCGATGTAGGCGAAGTGGACGTCCTTGGGGAGCTTGGTGAGCCCTTCGACGTCGGTGGAGCCGAGGCCGTAACTCTTGTCGCCCTTGACGGTCCAGGCGTTCTTCAGGCCGAGCTTCTCGTTGACGCCGCCGATCAGCGAACCGCTGGTGTAGGGGCGCACGGAGACCTGGTTGGAGGCGACGTAGCCGTCGGCGAAGGCGAAGTCGGCGCCCGACAGCCCGGCGTCGGCGAGCTTCTTCTTGCCGTCGGCGAGCTTCGCCTCGAAGTCCTTCTTCAGCTGGGTGGACTTCGAGGTGGTGCCGGTGGCCTCGGCGATCAGATCGAGGTTCTCCGTCATCTGCCCGATCGGGTCGGAGGCGTCGGCGGAGTTGACGGTGAGCACCGGGGCGATCTTGCGCAGCTGCTTGACGGCGGCCGCCGGGAGATCGGTGGTGGCGACGACGAGGTCGGGCTTGATCGCGGCGACGGTGTCCATGCTGGGCTCGCCGCGGGTGCCGATGTCCTTGGCGTCGTTGGTGAGCGGGGCGGCCTTGTCCCACGTCTTGTAGCCCTTGACGTCGGCGACGCCCGCCGGGTCGACGCCGAGGGATATCAGGCTCTCGACGACGTTCCACTCGGTGCCGACGACCGTCTTCGCGGGACCGTCGAGCTTCACCTTGGCGCCCGAGGCGTCGGTCAGCGTGATGGGCTCGGCGCTCTTCTTCGCGTCGGCGTCGGCGGCGGGCTCGGTGGTGCCGCAGGCGGCCAGGGCGAGGGCCGCGACGGTGGCGGCCGCCGCGGCGATCAGGGGTCGTCTCATGAGGTGGTGCGCACCCTTTCGGTTCGTTCGTGGTGACGGCCGATGGCGCGGGTGCGCAGCCGGCCGGTGAGGGGGTCGGTGTCGACCTCGATGCGGATGCCGTACGTGGTGGTGAGCCGGTCGCCGGTGAGGACGTCCTCGGGGGCGCCGGACGCGACGATCCGGCCCGCGTCGAGGAGCAGGATCCGGTCGGCCACGGCGGCGGCCTGGTCGAGGTCGTGCAGGACGGCGCCGACGGCGATGCCGTGATGGTCCGCCAGGTCCCGCATCAGATCGAGGAGTTCGACCTGGTAGCGCAGGTCGAGGTAGGTCGTGGGTTCGTCCAGGAGGAGGACGCCGGTCTCCTGGGCGAGGCAGCCGGCGAGCCAGACGCGCTGCAACTGGCCGCCGGAGAGGTGCTCGGCCCCGCGGTCGGCGAGTTCGGCGGCGCCGGTGAGGGCGAGCGCGCGGTCGACCGCCTCCCGGCCGCCGGGGTCCGATTTGCCCCATCGTCCGCGGTAGGGGTAGCGGCCGAACTCGACGACGTCCCGCACCGTCAGCCCGCCGGGCGTGGGCCGCCCTTGGGTGAGCAGGGCGACGTGGCGGGAGAAGTCGCGGGGGCTCAGGGCGAGCCCGTCGGTCTCGCCGTCGAGCACGAGGGTGGCCGTCCGGGGGCGCTGCAGTCGCGCGAGGGTGCGCAGCAGCGTCGACTTGCCGCTGCCGTTCGGTCCCACCAGGACCGTCACTTCGCCGGGCCGCAACGTCATGGCGGCGCCGTGGACGACGTCGACGCCCTCGTAGGCCACGGTGACGTCGGTCGCCGACAGTTCGTGGCCATGGCGGCGCGCGGCCGCGCTGGTGGTCTCTTCAGCTCCATGCACGCGGCAAGGTTAGCCTAACCTAAGCGCGCTTGACGCCAGGGGTCGGAAAGCCGTCGCCCCAGGCCACAGCGGGGGTACCGGACTCCGGCACCCCCGCTGCGCTTCAGCACTTCACCTCACACCACTGAGCCTCACCTCACCGAGAGGCGGACCAGCCGGATCCGCTCCGCCACCGCTCCCTCCACCTGGAAGGCGACGTAGCGCGCCGACCCCGTGGTGGACAGCCGCCGGACAGGACCGCGCCCGGTGATCCGGCCCGCGTCGCGGTAGTCGATGCCGTCGTCGCTGAACTGCACGCGTCCGGCCGGTGCGCCGCCGTTCGTCCACTGCGCCTCGACGGTGGCGATCCCCTGGACGGCGCCGAGGTCCACGACCAGCCGGCCGTCGCGGCCGGGCCGCCACGAGGTTCCCTCGTCGCCGTCGACGGCCGCGGACGGGTCCGACATCCCCTCGGGCAGCGGGCTGTTGGGGAACACCTGGCGTCCCAGGGCCCGGTCCTGGTGCGGGTAGGCGGCGGCTCCGCGCAGATCGACGGCCGTCTCCCGGCGGGCGTGGACCGTGACGGTGGTGCTGTGGCCCTGCCCCTCGATCCGTACGCGGGTGTCGGCGCCGGAGAGCCGCAGCCGGGCCCCGTTGTCCACCTCGACGCGCAGGCCGGCGGGGAGGGCGCCGCCCCTCTCCGGGGTGAGGGTGAACCGGGTCGGCAGCAGCCGCGCATCGGCCGTGTCGAGACGGGCCTCGAACGTCGTGCCGGTGCCGGTCACCGTCTGCGTCCCTTCGAAGACCGCGACGCGCCGCCCCTGCTGCGGGACGGTGACCGATGTCGTGACGGGGTCGCCGGAGAGGTTGAAGAGGCTGAGGTGACCGTCGGTCAGGGCCGCGCGCACGGCCGTGTGCTCCGCCGTCGGCCCGGCCTCGCGGGCGAGCGCCCGCAGCTGTGTGGGGGACTTCTCGGCGAAGCCCTCGACCACGAGCGGCGCCGCGGGGCCGTCGGCCAGCACGATCGTGTCGCCGTAGACGGACAGCGGCCGGTCGGTGCCGCGCACGACGAGACCGGCCCTGCCGTCGACGTCCAGCCAGCCGCCCCGGCTGCTCGCGTCGGGCGTCGGCCAGGCGGCGAGGTCCTGCCAGTCCGTGCCGTCGGCCGAGCCCTGGATCCGGTAGGCGCGGCCCGCCGCGGCCTCCCAGCGCAGGGTGACCTCGGTGACGTCCGTCGCCGAGCCGAGGTCGACGGCCAGCCAGCTGTCCGCGCGCGGCCGTTCGGCCTTCGACACGGCCCAGCGGGTCGCGGCGTCGCCGTCCACGGCCAGGCCCGGCGCCTTGCCCGAGTCGGCGGAGGAGGCCGTCGCCGCCGCGCCGCGGGCCAGGTCCTCGGCACCGGCTCCGGCACGTGCCTCGAAGGTGTACAGGGAGTATCCGTACGACGGGTCGGGGCGTACGCCCAGCATCCGCAGGTGGCGGACGGCTGTCTTCGGGAACGTCAGCCGGTCGACGCGGCCGTCGGCGCTCGCCGCCGGGGACGCGTCCGCGGCGGTGACCGAGACCTTCCCCTCCTCGAAGCGGTAGGTGCGCTCGCCCTCGAGGCCCGCGATGCCGGGCAGGGTGAGGTTGTGGAGCTCCACGTGGCCCTCCCCCGCCGCCGTTCCGCTGCTCGCGTAGACGACGGAGCCGGTGGGCAGGGTGGTGAACCCGGCGTGTCCGCCGTCCAGTTGGAGCAGGGTCGCGCTGCCGTCGAAGCCGTCGCGCACCTTCTCGTACACGCGGACCGTGCGTGTGCCGACCTTGCCGGTGGTGGCGGGCAGGAACATGGGGGTGGCGCCGCTGATCCTGAACAGCCAGTCGTCGTGGGCCGGTTGCCAGGCGAACTTCACGAAACCGGCCTTGGAGACGGCGCCCGCCCAGGCGGCGGTCGACTGGTGGGAGACCAGCCCGGGGCCGTCGCCGAAGTCGGTCACGCCCGCCGCGTGCGCGAACAGTTCGGCGCGCGAGTACGGCTTCACCTGCCGCTTCTCGCCGGCCGCCCAGACGTGCAGCAGATAGCTGATGGCGATCTCGGCGCGCGCCTCGGGCTCGTACTTGGGCTCGCCGGAGAACTTCGCCAGGCGGTACTCGGGCGGGTACTTCTGGTAGGCCTCCAGGCGTCCGGCCAGCTCCTGCTCCGCGCGGGCCGCGGCGCGGTCGCCGAGAACCTGGGAGAGGAAGGCCAGGGGGATCACGTCACGGCCGTAGAGGTGCTCGCGGTCGTTGACCATCGGCATCAGCGGTTCGCCCGCGTCGCTCATGACGCCGAGCAGGGTGCGCCAGAGGGCGGGGCCGCTGGGCTGGTGGGTGAGCACCTCGGGCAGAGGACGGCCGGCGGTCAGGAAGTGGGCGGCGTTGCGGCCCGAGGTCCGCCAGAGCTCTTCCTGGTAGTGGGGGCCGAAGGAGCCGTGGTTCTCCACGATGAACGTGTCGTAGAGGTTGCGGGCGGTGTTGCGCGCGACCGGCACCCCGTCGACGAGCGCCGGGTTGGCGAGGTCGGCGGGCGGCAGCCCGGTCTCGTTGCGCGACCACAGGCCGTACGTGTCCGACCAGTCGGCGGCGCGGGCGTCGTCGGGCGCCCAGGCCAGGGCGGGGGCGAGGGACTGGGCGTACACCCCCATCTCCTCCAGCTTGGTGTCGCCCACGTGGCCGCCGTCGAGGCCGTGGGGCGTCCACGAGCCGGAGGCCGGGTCGTTCCCGGTGCCCAACGACTGGGTGTACGCGGCCTGTTCGCGGGTGATCTTGTCGACGTTCGCGCGGGTGGCGGCGTCCAGGTCGTCCCACAGGAGCCGGGCGGCGAGGACGAAGTACAGCTGGAAGGTGGTGTCGAAGAAGAGGGTGCGGCCCCATTCGGTGCCGCCGGTGAGCCGGTTCGAGGCGGCGAAGTGGCGCAGGGTGGCCACGGTGCGCCGGGCGAGTTCGTCACGGGCGACACCGGCGAGGTCGGCGTCGTAGTCGCCGTGGGTGAGCAGCAGGGCGTTGCCGAGGACCACGGCGAACCCGAAGTCCTTGGCCGTGTAGTGGCCCTGGGCCTCGTCCCACTGCGTCTCCGACCAGCGGGTGTGCTGGAGCAGGACGCGGTGGTAGACGGCGGCGATGTCGTCCGGCGCGGCCGCGGTGCCGGACGCCGCGTGAGCGCTCGCCGGACCGAAGCCGGCCGGCAGGAATGCGGCGGCCCCCGTGAGGCCGAGCACTTGGAGAAGACGCCTGCGGTCGATGGGGGTGTTCAGGGGCGGCACGGGTGGTCCTCTCGCGCAAGACAACGTTGTCAGCAGGGGGCCGCCCCATGGTCGACGCCTGCACGTACGTACGTCAACGCATGGGACGGAAGTGATTTCGGGGGCCGACCCGCGGCCGCGCTCAGCCGGACGCCGGGCGGGTGCGGGTGAGGACGGCGCGGAGTTCGGCGACCGGGAGCTTGGGTGCGCGCTCCGCGGTGAGCAGGCCGTTGGTCTCCTGGAGCGTGTCCGTGAACTGCGTGTAGCAGAACCCGGCGAGGCCGGAGTCGACGGCGGCCGAGACGAGTCCGGACAGCCGGTCGGCGAATTCCTTCTGGCTGGCCACGGTGTCGTAGCCGAACCACTCCTCCCCCGCGGCCGGTTCGAAGGTGGCGCCACCGAACTCGCTCAGGACCACCGGCTGTTGGTGGTAACCGGCGCCGTCGAGGGTGACGCGTTTGGCGCCGGGCCACTGTTCGCGCAGCTCGCCCTGGCGCAGCGCGGCGTGTCCGTAGCGGCGGCGCAGGGTGGCGGCGTCCTGGGTGTAGTCGTGCACGCCCCAGATGTCGGCCTGTGAGATCTCCCAGCCGTCGTTGGAGACGGCGGGCCGGGAGGGGTCGAGCGCCTTGGTGAGGTGGTAGAGGGCGTCCATGAAGTGGCGCTGGGCGGGGACGTCGGCCGGGTTGGGCACGGACCAGGACTCGTTGACGGGGATCCAGGCCATGATCGAGGGATGCCCGAGGTCGCGGGTGACGGCCTCGGTCCACTCGCGGGTCACACGCTCGACGGTCGTCGTCCCGAAGGCGTACGCGGACGGCATCTCCTCCCACAGCAGCAGCCCGAGCCGGTCCGCCCAGTACAGGAAGCGGGGGTCCTCGATCTTCTGGTGCACGCGCAGGCCGTTGAGGCCGATCTCCTTGGCGAGTTCGGCGTCGCGGCGCAGCGCCTCGGCCGGGGCCGCCAGATGGGTGTCGGGCCAGTAGCCCTGCTGGAGGGCGAACCGGAGGAAGTACGGCTTGTGGTTGAGGAGGAACAGTCCGTCGTTCCAGCCGATGTCGCGCAGTCCGAGGTAGGACGTGACGTGGTCGAGGGGTGCGCCCTCGGCGTCGTCGAGGGTCACGGTCGCGTCGACGAGGTGCGGGTGTTCGGGTGTCCACAGCAGGTCGTCGAGGTCCTGGCCGTGGCGCAGGGCGGGGACGGTGATGTCGAACGCGGTCTCCCGCTGGTCGGTCCGGATCCGCTGCTCGGCGAGGATCCGCTCGCCAAGCGCGAGCCGTACCGTCAGGCTGCGGGGCCCGTCCGGCCAGTGGTTGAGGCGTACTTGGCAGTGCACGCGCGCGTGGGCGATGTCCGGCGTCCAGTGGACGCGCGTGAGGTGTTCGTCGGGCACCTCTTCGAGCCAGACCGGCTGCCAGATGCCGGTGGTGCGGTGGTACCAGATGACGTGCGGGTCACGGCGCCAGTCCTGCTTGCCGCGCGGCTGGGTGGGGTCGAGGGGCTGGTCCTCGGCGCGCACCACGATCTCGTGGGGGCCGTCGTGGTCGACGGCGTCGGTGAGGTCGCAGGTGAAGCCGGTGTGCCCGCCCTCGTGGTGGCCGACGGGCCGGCCGTCGAGCCAGACGTCGGCCCGGTGGTCGACGGCGCCGAAGTGCAGCAGCAGGCGCCGGCCGGCCGCGGGCCGGGTCAGGTCGACGGTGCGGCGGTACCAGACGACCGGGTGGAGGCCGGTGTCGTGGATGCCGGAGGCCGGGGACTCGGGCGGGTAGGGCACGGTGATGGTGGCGGTGAAGGGGGCGGTGACGCCGGGGTCCATCCAGCGGGCCCGGCGGCCGAGGTCCGCGTCGTCGTGGGCGAAGCCCCACGGTCCGCTCAGGTCGCGCCAGTCGGGGTCGCGGACGAGCTGCGGGCGGGGGTGGCCGGCGGCGTCGAGGTGGGTGTGGTGCATCGGGGAACTCCGGTGGAATCGTGCGGAGGGCGGTTCAGTCGCGCGCGCCGGGCGCGGGGGCGCGCAGGTCGACGACGGTCGCGGCGAAGGCCAGTGGTCCGGGCAGGAGCGGGAGCAGCAGCGGCGTCGACCACATCAGCAGCCCGGCGAGGACCACCGCGGCGAGCAGCAGGGCGCTCCCCCGCGGGTCACCGAGTGCACGCAACAGACCTGCGCGGAGCGAGAGTTGGCTGTCCTCCGGGAGGGCTGTGCAGCGCAGGGCGACGACCGCGCCGCCGAGGGTGAGCAGGACGAGCGCGGGGGCCATGAGCGCGGCGCCGGGCAGGTCGCTGCGCAGGAGGGCGGCGTCGACGAGGACGACCACGGCGACGAGCGGCAGCAGCAGTCCGGCGGCGAGCGAGCGCACGGTCGTCCGGGCGCGCAGTCGGCGCACGAAGGCGCCGACGTCGGCCGGGGTGCCGGTCTCCGCGGCCCGCCGCAGGGTGCCCGAGGCGGCGGCGAACGCGGCCGGCGCGGTGACGACGGGCAGACAGGCGAGGGTCGTGAGCAGCCCGATCAGGAGCATGTCGGCGAACATCGTGAATCCGGCGCTGAAGACCTCGCCGGGTTCCCGGCGCTGCGGCGGTGGCGCGGTGGTTGTCCTGGCCATGGTGGGTCAGCCCTTCAGTCCGGAGGTCGCCATGCCCTGCACCAGGTAGCGCTGGAAGACGAAGAAGAAGAGCACGATGGGCAGCACGGAGATCACCGACATGGCGAACATGGGCCCGTACGCCGAGGTGCTCGACTGGTCGACGAAGCTGCGCAGCGCCAGGGTGATGGTGAACTTCTCCGGCGCGAACAGATAGATCATCTGCGTGAAGAAGTCGTTCCACGTCCAGATGAAGGTGAAGATGGCCGTGGTGATCAGGGCCGGCCGGCTCAGCGGCAGCGTGATGGCCCAGTAGGTGCGGAACGGGCCGCAGCCGTCGATGCGTGCCGACTCCTCCAGTTCGCGGGGCAGCCCGCGCATGAACTGGACGATGAGGAAGACGAAGAACGCTTCGGTGGCGAGGAACTTCGGCAGGATCAGCGGCCAGTAGGTGTCCACCAGGCCGAGCCGGTTGAAGATGATGTACTGCGGGATCAGGACGACGTGGTGGGGCAGCATCAGCGTCGCGACCATGAAGCCGAACATCGGGCCGCGCATCCTGAACCGCAGCCGGGCGAAGGCGTACGCGGCCAGCGAGCAGGACAGGACGTTGCCGATGACGGCGCCGACCGCGATCGTCAGCGAGTTGCCGAGCAGCCGGGTCACGCTGACACCGGACACGCCGTCCAGAGCGGTGGTGTAGTTGGACCACTCCAGGTGGCTGGGCCACAGGTCGAGGCTGGTCACCACCTCGTCGGCCGGTTTCAGGGACGTCGCGAGCAGCCAGGCCAGCGGGTAGAGGAGCACCAGCAGGGACACCAGCGCGATCACGTGCGGCAGCCGCCGCCTGAGGTTCGGGCCGCTGCCCGTCAGGTTCTTGGCGGTGAGACTCATCGCCCCTCCTCGTCCGCGTAGAAGACCCAGGACCTGGAGGTCCGGAACAGGATCAGGGTGATGACGCCGATGGCGATCAGCAGGAGCCAGGCCATCGCCGCCGCGTAGCCCATGTGGGAGGCGGTGAAGCCGCGCTCGTACAGGTACAGCGTGTAGAAGTTGATCGAGTCGGCGGGACGGCCGCTGCCGTTGCTGACCACGAAGGCCGGGGTGAACACCTGGAAGGACTGGATCATCTCCAGGACCAGGTTGAAGAAGACGACCGGGGACAGCATCGGCACCGTGATGGAGACGAACTGCCGCCAGCGGCCCGCGCCGTCGAGGGCGGCGGCCTCGTAGAGGTCGGGCGATATCTGCTGGAGCCCCGCCAGGAAGATGACCATCGGGGCGCCGAACTGCCAGGCCGTCAGGGCGACCACGACGTAGATCGCGAGGTCGGGGTTGCCGACCCAGCCGCCGGTGTGGATGCCGATCGAGTCGAGCAGGTTCGGGATCGTGCCGCCGTCGTTGTAGAGGGCGCGCCACACCAGGGCGATCGACATGCTCGCGCCGAGCAGCGAGGGCGCGTAGAAGGCGGAGCGGTAGAAGGCGCGGCCGCGGCCGAGGTTCTTCAGGAGCATCGCCGCGCCGAGCGCGAGTCCCAGCTTGAGCGGGACGGCGATCACGACGTAGAGGAGGGTGGTGCCGACCGAGCGCCAGTAGCGGGGGTCCTCGGTGAGCATCTCGGTGTAGTTGCGCAGGCCCACCCAGTGCGGTGGGTCGAAGAGGTTGTAGTCGGTGAAGGACAGGTACAGCGAGACCACCATCGGGATCAGCGTCAGCACGACGGCGCCGATCATCCAGGGAGTCAGGAACACGTAGGCGGGCCAGCGCTGTTCACGGCGGCGGCGCCGTTCGCTCTTGGGCCGGGGCTTCGTCGTGCGGTCGGCGCGCGCGGGCGCCTCGGTCGACACCGTTGTCATGACCTCAGCTCCCGGTTCGCCTCGTCGATGAACTCACGGGCCGCCTCGCGCGGAGAGGCCATGTCGTACATGACGCGCTGGTAGTTGCGGCCGAAGGCGGTCTGGATCGCGACGTCGCCGCGGGGCGGGGCCGCGGGCGGCGCGTCGACCCCGTACTTCTCCATCTGCCGGCCGTAGCGGTAGATGTCCAGCTCGGGGCCCTTGAGGGTCTTGCCCACACGGGCGGCGATCGTGCGGTTGGGCGGGGTGGAGCGGGTGAAGCCGAGGATGTCGCCGGCCCGCTTGTCGTTGAGGAGGAAGTCGATCAACTCGGTCGCCTCCTTGGGGTGTGGGGTGTGCGAGCCGACGCCGAGCAGCATCGACGGCTTGAAGTAGTTGCCCGCGCGGCCGTCGATGGTGGGCACCGGGGCGAGGCGGACCTGGTCGCCGAGCAGGGCCGGATAGCCGGGGAAGGTGGCGTCCCAGGTGTAGTCGGCGGCGGCGAGCCCGCGTCCGATGGGCGTCCACTCGGTGCTGTCGGCCTGCACGGTGTCCTCGGCCTGGGCGACGGCGCCCTGCTTGCGCTGGTCGTTGAAGTACGTCCAGAACGCGGTGAGGTCGTCCTCGGTGAAGCCCAGCCGGGTCTGGCTCGCGTAGAGCTTCCCGCCGTGGCTGCGCAGCCAGTCCTCGAAGACGTCCTCGTTGGTACCGCCGTCGTTGGAACCGGCGACGTGCCGCCCGTCCGGCGACTTCAGGCCGAGGGCGGCGATCTTCTTGTTCGCCTCGGCGAAGTCCTCCCAGGTCCAGTCGGGTCCGGGCGTGGGGATGCCCGCCTTCTTGTAGAGCTTGGAGTCGTACGCGTATCCGGTGATGCCGCGGCCCATCGGCATGGCGTACTGCGTGCCCTTGAAGGTGCCGGTGCGCACCAGTTCCTTGTCCATCTCGGACGTGCGGATCGCCTTGTCGGCGATCGCCTTGTCGAGCGGGAGCAGCGCGTCGCCGTCGGAGTACTGCGAGATCTGGCGGTAGTCGAGCTGCGCGACGTCGGGAATGCCGCCGCCGGCCGCCTGGGTGGCCAGCTTCTGCATGTAGGCGCCGAAGTCGGCGGTGGAGGTGCGGACGGTGACGCCGGGGTGCTCCTTCTCGAAGAGGCGTACGGCCTTCACGGTGCGGGACGCACGGTCGTCGTTGCCCCACCAGGTGAAGGTGATCGTGACGCCGTGCGACCCCGCGCCGCTCGCGCCGGAGCAGGCGGAGAGCGTGCCGGTCAGTGCGGTGCTGAGTGCGACGGCGGCCGTGGCGAGAACGGCCCGGCGCGGGAAGCGGCGGCTCGGGGGCTCGGGCATGGAGGCCCTCCTGGTGGGTGGCGGGTGCGGGTGGCGGGTGCGGAGAGGTGGGAGGAGCGGGGACCGGGAGGCGCGGGCCCGGTGGTCGCGGGCCGTGGTGCGGCCCGCGACCGTCGGGGGTGCGCCGAGAGCCCGGGCGGACGCCGGATGCCGGAGCACGCGGCGGACGTCGGGCGCCGGGACGCATGCCGGTCGCCGGGACGGTCGGGTCAGATGCCGGGGTAGACGTCGAGCCGGCCGCACATGCCGAACCGGCCGCGTGCGGTGGGCCCGGTGGCCGTGACGGCCGCGTGCGCGAGGTGGTCGGTACGTCCCTCGCGCAACGCCTCCAGCTGGGCCCCGGTGGCGGCCGCGGCGGCCTGCGCGCCGTCGCGCCAGCGCTGCTCGAAGCCGTCGATGCGGGGCCGGACCAGCGCGGCGGCGGCCCGCTGGAACGCCTCCAGGGGCGCGAGGTCGCCCTGTTCGGTGGCGGAGCGCAGTTCCAGGAAGCGGCGGGTCGCCAGGTCCCGGCGGGCCCGCGCGATCTTCACCTGCTCGGCCTCGGGGACGTCGCCCGGGATGCGGACGGCGTCCGCATAGGTGTCGGGGTCGCCGAGCAGGTCCTGCGGGAGGGTGAGCACGGCGTCGCCCGCCTCGGGCAGCCCGCTGTTCTGCATCACTACGGTGATCTCCAACTCCCCGTCGTTGACGAGTCGGTGGATCGTGCCGGGCGTGAACCAGGCGACGGTGCCCGCCTCCAGAGGAGTCTCCTCGTACCCGGACAGGGTCAGGGTCTGCACCCGGCCGCGCCCGCCGATGACCACGTATCCCTCGCTGCACGCGAGGTGGAGGTGCGGGGTGCCGCCGCCGGGCAGGCCCTCGACGGTGGGCCAGTCGTAGACCTTCAGCCGGGAGACGCCGACCGCGGCGGGGAAGCCGTCGTACGCGGCGCTCACCACGCGGTCCCCTCGACCTGCGCGGCGACCCGCTCGCGGTCCCAGGCGCCGTCGGCGACGGTCACCCGGTAGGAGCGGGTGAGCGTGTCGCCGGGGGCGAGGACCAGCTCGTCGTGGAACGCCCAGGACGGGGCGACCGCGGCGAACGGGTCGCTGCGCACGAACCAGTGCGCCGGGTGCGTCCCCTTCTCCCCCGCGTGGTCGTTGGCCGCCGCGTGCTCGAAGATCAGCGTCGCGTGTCCGTCCCGCCCGTCGTGCTCACCTACGTACGCCAGCCACGGAGCCTGGGTCCCCATCAGGTCGCCGCTGTCGGCCTCGGCGCTGAACACCTGCCCGTCGCGGAAGGCCCGCGGACCGCGCCAGAACAGTCCGGTGTACCCGGCGGCGGGGCGGCCGTGGGTGGTGGGGCTGCCGAAGCGCAGCGGCTCGGCGCGGCGGTTGGTGACGGACGAGGTCCAGGTCAGCGACCAGCAGCCGGTCTCGGCGTCGAGGTGGGAGACCTCCAGACGGCGCTCCTCGTCGGCCCACAGCTCACCGTCGTACGGGTGCCAGGTGAGGCGCTCGGCGATCGCGGCCCGGTCGCCGTCGGCGGAGACCTCGTCGAAGCCGACGTGCGCCATCGAGCCGATCTTCTCGTGCAGCGGGAGATAGCCCTCGCCGTGCACGTAGGTGTTGCCGCCCCACAGGTTCTGGCCCGACAGGTGCGAGGCGGTGAGCTGCAATCCCTTGTGCCAGCGGTGGTCGTTGGGCCGGTAGTCGGTGACCAGGGCGCCGGACAGGGTGCGGATCGGGTGCAGGTAGGGCTTGGGCGCCTCCCACGCGGCTTCCGGGCGGTACACGTAGGCGAACAGCTCGGTGCCGGTGGGCTCGTGGACCACGGTGATGCGGTCGCCGTGGGCGTGGGTCAGTGCGAGCGTCATGCCTGGGCCTCTTCCGTGGGGGCGGCTTCCGTGAGCGCGTCTTCTGCGGGTGCGTTCTCTGTGGGCGCGTTCTCCGTCGCGGCGGGCGCCCAGCCGGGAGCGTCGCCGTGCAGGGCGGTGTAATAGGGGTCGCCGGGGCCGATGTCCCCGGCCCGGACCGTCGCGTCGGTGAACGCGGACTTGTACAGGGCGGTGATGAACTCCAGCGTGCGGCGGCCGCCCTCGCCGCTGGTCGGGTGGCGCCGGCCGGCCTTGATGTCGGCGACCAGGGCACGCAGCTGGGCCAGGTGCGAGCTGGGCTCGTCGGTGCCGAAGTCCCGCCAGGCGGCGGCCTCTTCGTCGCTGACGCCGGGGGCCGGGGTGATCCGCCAGTCGGCGTTGCCGTAGCCGTAGAGGTGGGTGAGTTCGATCGTCGCGCGCTCGCAGTCGATCCGGATGCGGCTGACCTCGTCCGGGCTGAGCACGCTGTTGACGACCGTGGCGACGGCGCCGTCGGCGAAGCGGACCTGGGCTGTGGAGACGTCCTCGGTCTCCACGTCGTGCACCAGCCGCGCCGCCATGCCGCGCACCTCGGACCAGGGGCCCATGAGGTCGAGCAGCAGATCGGTCTGGTGGATGCCGTGCCCCATGGCCGGGCCGCCGCCCTCGGTCGCCCACCGGCCGCGCCACGGAACCGCGTAGTAGGCGGTGTCCCGGTACCAGGTGGTCTGGCAGTGCGCCACCAACTGCCGCCCGAAGGCGCCCTCCCGCAGCAGCCGTCGCACATGCCGTGCGCCGGAGCCGAAGCGGTGCTGGAAGACGATCGAGGCGTACGGTGCGCTGTCGTCACCGCTCTCGACCGCTTCGACGGCGTCGTAGTCCGCCAGCGAGGGGCACGGCGGCTTCTCGCACCACACCCACGCGCCGGCCTTGAGCGCGGCCACGGACTGTTCCCGGTGCACGGCGGGCGGGGTGCACAGCACCACGAGGTCCGGGCGGACCTCGGCGAGCATCGCGTCGAGGTCCGTCGACGCGTAGGGAATCGCGAACTCCTCGGCCAGAGACCGCACCGCCGCGTCGTTCACGTCGACGGCGGCCACGATCTCCGTCTCACCCTCCTCGGCGAGCGTGCGCAGCGCGGGCAGATGACTGCCGCGGGCGATCCCGCCGGCGCCGACCACGGCCGTGCGCAGCGGAGTCTTCGGACCTTGCGGGGACATGACGGACCCTCTCGTCGGACAGGCGGATGGATCAAGGCGGATGAAAGCGCCGGGCGAGCGACCTCGACAGCAAGCGCTTGCCATGAATGCGTTCCAACGTTGTAACCGCCATGTCTCCGCAGGGTCAACCCTCCGGACGGAAACAACTTCAAGTCGCCGCCCCGCCCTCACAACACCCCTCTGAGCATGCATAATCTGGAAAACTCCAGGAAGGGGACGGGTTTGTGCGAGCAGTGACACTCAAGGACGTGGCGGAACTCGCGGGGGTTTCCATCAAGACGGCTTCCAACGTTGTACGCGAGGCACCCAAGGTGGCCCCGGCGACGCGGGAGCGGGTGCTGAGGGCCGTCCGTGACCTGGGTTACCGCCCCAACCCCACGGCCCGGCGGCTGCGCACGGGGCGCAGCGGGCTGATCGCGCTGGCCGTGCCGCAGCTGACGACGCCCTACTTCGCCGAACTCGCCCACCACGTACGCACCGAGGCGACGGCGCTCGGCCTGACCGTCCTGATCGAGGAGACGCTCGGGGACCCGGCGGAGGAGCTGCGGCTCGCCACCGGAGTGAGCGCGTCGCTGCTCGACGGCGTGATCCTGTCACCGCTGCACGTCTCGGCCACCGAACTGGCGCCGGTGGCGAGCGAGTTGCCTCTGGTCCTGCTCGGCGAGCGCAGTTACGAGGGCGAGCGGGTCGGCGCGGACCACGTCCTGATCGACAACGCGGGCGCGGCCCGGGACGCGACGGCCCATCTGATCGCTCTGGGCCGTACGCGGATCGCCGCGATCGGGGCGGACCGCAAGGGGTCCGCGACGAGCCGCCAGCGGCTGGCGGGGTATCAGACGGCGCTGCACGAGGCCGGCCTGCCCTTCGATCCCCGGCTGGCGCCCACGATCGGGGAGTTCGACCGGCCCAACGGTCTCGCCGCGATGCGCACCCTGCTCGCACTGCCGGCGGACGACCGCCCCGACGCCGTCTTCTGCTTCAGCGACACGCTCGCCGTCGGCGCTCAACGCGGCGTATTCGAGGGCGGGTTGAGGGTTCCCGAGGACATCGCCCTGGTCGGCGTCGACGGGTCGCAGGAGGCCGCGTACTGCACTCCGTCCCTGACGTCCGTCGTCCCCGACAAGACGGCCATCGCCTCCTTGGCCGTGCGGTGCCTCGCCGCCCGGATCGGGGCCGAGACCCCGCTCCCCTTCGAGGTCCACACGGCTCCGCACACGCTTCAGGCCCGTGAATCCACGCTGGGCGGTCGCACGGAGGTGACGCTGTAGCCGAGCCGATCCCCTCCCTCTCGTCTGCTTGACGACAAGCACCTCCCCATTTAAAGTCATAGTGACTTTAACGGGAGGGCTTCGTCATGGCAGACATCACCAAGCGGTTCGGCTGGCGCCACCTGCGCACCGCACCCACCATCCACGTGCGCCACCACCGCTCGGGCCAACTGGCGCACGACGGAACCGGGCTGAGCTTCTGGTTCCGTCCGCTGTCCGCCGCCATCTCCGAAATCCCGGTGGACGACCGGGAGTTGGCGATGACGTTCCACGCCAGGACCGCGGACTTCCAGGACGTGGCCGTGCAGGCTACGGTGACGTACCGGATCGGCGATCCGGCGGTCGCGGCGGAGCACCTGGACTTCTCCGTCGACCCGGACTCCGGCATCTGGCGCGGTGCTCCGCTGGAACAGCTGGCGACGCTCCTGACGGAGACCGCGCAGCAGCACGCGCTGGACGTGCTGACCCGCACCACGCTGGCGTCCGCCCTCGTCGACGGGGTGCCCGCCGTCCGCGACGCCGTCACCGCCGGGCTGCACGAGGAGCCGAGGCTTCCCGCCACCGGCATCGCGGTGGTCGCCGTCCGCGTGATGGCGCTGCGCCCCGAGCCCGAGGTGGAGCGCGCCCTGCGCACCCCGGCACGCGAACGCATCCAGCAGGAGGCGGACAGGGCGACGTACGAACGGCGCGCGGTCGCCGTCGAACGGGAACGGACCATCGCGGAGAACGAGCTGGCCAGTCAGATCGAACTGGCCCGCAGGGAGGAGCAGTTGGTCGAGCAGCGGGGCGCCAACACCCGGCGCGAGGCCGAGGAGCAGGCGGCAGCCGACGCCGTACGCGTACGGGCCGAGGCCGACCGCAAGGTCCGGCTCGCCCACGCGGAGGCGGAGGCCGCCCGCGAGGCCGGCGAGGCACGCGCCCAGGCGCAGGCCGCCTGGCTGCGGGTGCACGGCGAGACCGACGTCGCGACGCTGCACGCGCTCACCGGCACGCGACTGGCCGAGAACCTGCCGCGCATCGAGAGCGTGACCGTCTCCCCCGATGTGCTCACCGGTCTGCTCGCACGGCTCGGCACGGACGGCGGGCGGCCGGAATGAGCCTCGCACCCCGCGCCGTCCTCGTCCATCGCACCACGGAGTACGAGGAGTTGGTGGCGCACCACGGAACGCACGGGCAGGCTGCGTTCTTCCTCTCGTCCCGCGGCCGTGACATCGCGGAGGTCGCCGAGCGGCACCGGCGGGCGATGCGCGCGCTGACCGACGCGGCCGCCGCGGTGCCGCTGAGCTGGCGGCGGGCGCAGGTGGAGCGTGCGGATCTGGACCGGTTCCTGTTCGCGCCGCAGGACGTCGTGATCGTGGTCGGGCAGGACGGGCTGGTGGCGAACGTCGCCCAGTACGTCGGCGGCCGGCCGGTGATCGGCGTCGATGCGGACCCGGGGCGCAATCTGGGGGTGCTGGTGCGCCATCGGTCGGCGGACGTCGCCCGGCTGCTGCCCACCGCGCTGGACGGGGACTCGGGTGTCGACGAGCTGACCATGGTGGAGGCGGTCACCGACGACGCGCAGCGGCTGGTGGCGCTCAACGAGATCTATGTCGGTGCGGCCGGTCACCGCACCGCCCGATACCGCCTGGGCCTCGACGACGACAGGGGTGCCGTCGAGGCCCAGGCCTCCTCCGGGGTGCTGATCGGTACGGGGACGGGGGCGACCGGGTGGATCCGGTCGGTGTGGCAGGAGCGCGGCGGGGCCGGGCCGCTGCCCGGGCCGACGGACGACCGGCTGTTGTGGTTCGTCCGCGAGGCCTGGCCCTCGCCGGTCACCGGAACGCGGCTGAGCGCGGGTGAACTGACGGCGCGGGCCCGGCTGTCCCTGACCGTGGAGTCGGAGCGGCTGGTGGCCTTCGGCGACGGCATGGAGGCCGACGCGGTGGAGCTGACCTGGGGGCAGACGGTGCGGGTCGGGGTCTGCGCCGAGCGACTGCGGCTGGTCGGCTGAGCACGCCGGGCCCCCGCGAGATGTCGGGGCGTCGGCGCGGGACGGCTCAGTGCCGGATTACGGACCGGATCCAGGTCAGTTGCCGGGAGATGTCGCCGGCCCCGGCCGTCGTCTCGCGGTCGGAGCCGAAGAAGACACCGAGCAGGGTTTCCGTGCCGCGCGGTCCGATGGTCGTCACCGGGCCTCCCGAATCACCGCCCGCGGGGATGCCCACGACCTTGCCCATGCAGAAGTCCGAACCGCCCGGCACGGTGTAGCCCTCGCATTGCGGGGCGTCGGGCCTGAGCACGCGCAGCGTCGACTCCCTGAGCACGGGCGACTGGCAGCGGTTCTCGTCGCCGGTGCAGGTGGCGCCCCAGCCCAACTGCCGTACGACGGCGCCCGGACGGGCCGGTGCGGTGGACAGGCGCGCCACGCGGACGTTCATCGGCTCCACCTTGACGAGCATCATGTCGGCGTCCGCGCTGCCCACCCGCTTGCCCGGGAGGGGGTGCACCACGGTCCCCTCGCGTACGTCGAGCGCACCGACGCGGAAGGTGATCCGGCGGTCGGCGACGGGCTCCGCCTGTTCGTAGAAGCAGTGGGACGCGCCGATGATCCACTGCCGGGCGATCGCCGTCGCGGTGCACTCGGGCTTGCCGTCGACGAACATGCGAACCGCCCACGGCCCGTAGGTGCTTCGGGCTCCGCCGATCACCGCGGCGGACGGCCCCGCGGTGGCCACGGCGGCGGTCAGCAGCACCAGGACGGCCGACGCCGCCCCACCGACACGACGCGCCCACGCTGTAGTTGTCCTCATCGGCCCGACTTTGGCACGAGATACGGCTTTTCCCAACCATGCACGGCCGCCTGTGCCCCGGGCCCGGGTCCGAATCGTTGCGAACAGGCCGGGAGCCCGGTGCGGGCTCCCGGCCCTGCCCGGCAGGCTTCAGTGCTCGCCCATGGCGCGCCGCACCGCGTCCCGGGTCCGGTCGACGACGGACGCCACCGGTCCGACGGCCAGGTTCTTGGCGACCGTGTCGGTTCCCGGGTGCGGCCGGGTGGGGGCCAGCGCCTCGGCCGCCTTCACCGCCCGGCCCAGGTTCTTCAGCTTTCCTTGGTCGGCGGCTTTGTCGAAGTGTGCGAACTCCTCGCGCTCCTCGGCCTCCGCGTGCGCGAGGACGTCTTCGCGGAGCGCGGCGATCTTGTCCAGGAACCGGTCGGAGTCGGGGTCCATGTCCTCGAGTTCGGCGAGGACCCGCTTGGCCTTCTCCTCCTCTTCGATGCGGGCCTTCACGATGCCTTCGCCTCCTTCGATGTTCCGGCGGGCGAAGGGGTGGACCACCTCTTCCTCGGCGGTCTCGTGGACTGCCAGCAGCCGCACCAGATCGTGGTAGTTGCTCTTGCGCTCGTCGCCCTTGGTGTTGACCACCTCGGCGAACAGTTCGCGGATACGTTCGTGCTGCGCCTTCAACAGCGCGGTGACGTCGTTGGAGCCGCTCGTGCTGTCGTGCTCGGGCATGTCTTCCTGCCTCTCGGTGACGTCGGCGACGGCACGCGCGCCTTTTGTGCGCGGTGACCTCCGTCCACGCACCGGCGGGTCCCCTTCCGCCCTGCCCGCATGCGCACCGATTCCGGACGCGTCCGGTCCCGGGAACGCGGGCCGGCCCTGTGTCTACGCGGCGACGCCGACGCCTGCCGGAAGCCACCTGCGTCCGACGCACAGGGAGCCGGTCAGAATGCCGTCCGCGCGTCTACGGCCATCAGCGCCACTCAGGTCTTCCTGCACGCGTAAACGTGAGGCACACCCTCAACCGGGTACATGATCGATATGGAGATTCTGAGTGCTTATGTTCTGGCCGCTTCCCTCAGTCCCGGGCTCATTCTCGTCGCCGTGGGTGTCGTCATCGTCGTCGCCCTGGTCCTGGCCTTCGTGGTGGGCCGACGCCGCACCGCGCGCCGCACCGAGATCAGCACGCCCCCGGTCCAGCCCGGCCCCACCGAGGACCCGGCCCGCCGCGGCACCGGCTGGCAGACCCCGGACGACGACCCCGACCAGGGCCACCCCCACCCCTGACCCGCGGCTGCCCCGGGACGCTCCGGGTGCGGCGCATGATGTTTATTCGTAGGGTCGAGAGGCAGTCGCACAATGTGTGCTTGGGACAACAGGCGCGCTTCCAGGAGGACAGATCCACCCGGACGGGGTGTTGATCGCCTCCTGGTCATCCTTGCCGACAGCAACGATGAGGGAGCGATCCTCGATGTCCACCGGTCACCCGCACCACGATGCTCCTCACACAGAGCAGGCCTTCCTTCACCTGGCAGTCACCTCCGAGGGGCGCGAGCGCCGCACTCTCGTCGAGGAGTTGGTGGAGGCCTGGCTGCCCATGGCCCACCGCCTCGCCACCCGGTTCCGCAACAAGGGCGAGAACCTCGAAGACCTCAAGCAGATCGCGGCAGTGGGTCTGGTCAAGGCCGTCGAACGCTACGAGCCCGGCCGCGGCGCGTTCGAGTCCTACGCGGTGCCCACCATCACCGGAGAACTGCGCCGCCACTTCCGCGACCACACCTGGGACGTGCACGTCCCCCGGCGGGTGCAGGACCTGCGCAACAAGGTCCGCTCCGCACGCCGTGACCTGCTGGAACAGCCCGGCCACCGACAGGAGCCCGACCTCGACGAGATCGCCGCGCAGGCCGGCCTGACCCTCGACGAGGTCCGCGACGGAGTCGGCGCCCTGGAGAGCTACAGCAGCCTGTCGCTCGATGCCGAACTGGGAAGCTCCGGTGACTCGTTCAGCCTGGCCGGCGTCCTCGGCCGCACCGAGGGCGCCTATGACCTGATAGCCGACCGGGAGGCGGCCAAGGAAGGCCTGCGCCGACTTCCCGACCGGGAACGGGAGATCCTCTACCTGCGCTACTTCGAGGACATGACCCAGGCCCGCATAGCGGAGCGGGTCGGATGCTCCCAAATGCACGTCTCCCGCCTCATCACCCGCAGCTGCGAACAGGTCCGCGAGTACGCCGACCGCGGCGCCCGCGCGGTCCAGCAGGCCGCCTGACTCCCGGCTCCCCGAAAGGAAACGTCATGCCCGCAGGATCGAACAGCAAGAGGGAACGCCAGTACGAGCACGTCAAGGAGAGCGCGAAGAAGCGCGGCGAGTCCACGAAGCGGGCCGAGGAGATCGCCGCGCGCACCGTGAACAAGGAACGGGCCCGCAGCGGCGAGTCCCGCACCGCGAGCCGCACCTCCACCCAGGACCCCAAGTCGGCCTCCCAGCGAGGAGGCGAACGGTCCCACAAGGGCGCACAGGGCCGCACCAAGGACCAGCTCTACGCCGAGGCCCGGCGCAAGGACGTCAAAGGCCGTTCCTCGATGAACAAGGCGGAACTGGCCCGCGCCGTCGACCGCTGAGCCCCACCCCACCCGGCGTCCGCGATCCGGACAGGCCCCAGGAGATCGCCGTGAGCGACAGGGACGGCCCGCGGGCCTGTCACGACAAGCGGAACTTCGACCGTACGAAGGAGCCGCACGACGAGCACCGGGCGCCGGACGGACCGGGTGACGCGGCCGAGCGGTCCGGCGGACGCACCCTGCGCCAGGTCGCCGAGGCGGAGGGAGGTGGGCGGGGATGACCGGTCTGCTCGACACCGTGCCGTCCGCGCTGCAACACCGGCTCTCCCCGGCCGCACCCGGCGTCGAACTGGCGGCGTCTCCCATGCTGGCGACCCTCAGCGACCGCCGTGACTTCCCCGCCGGGTGGATCTTCGAGCGGAAACTCGACGGCATCCGGGTGCTCGCCGTGCGCGAAGACGGCCGGGTGACGCTGCGGTCCCGCTCCGGCCGCAGGATCGACTCCACCTATCCGGAGATCGTCGACGCCCTCGCCGCGCAGGACTGCGCGGACTTCACGATCGACGGCGAGATCGTCGCGTACGCACACGGCCGTACGGACTTCGGAATGCTCCAGCAGCGCATGGGACTCACCCGGCCCGCGGACGTGGCGCGGAGCAAGGTGGCGGTGACGTACTACGCCTTCGACCTCCTGCGGCTCGACGGAACCGATCTGCGGCGACTGCCGCTGCGTACCCGTAAGTCCCTGCTGCGCAAAGCGCTGACGTTCAGAGCGCCCCTGCGCCTGACCACCCATCGCAACGAGGGCGGACCGGAGCTGCTCTCCGACGCCTGCGAGCGGGGCTGGGAAGGGCTCATCGCCAAGCGCGCGGACAGCGGGTACCGGGGGCGGCGCTCCGACGACTGGCTCAAGCTCAAGTGCGCCCGGGACCAGGAGTTCGTGGTCGGCGGATTCACCGAGCCGACCGGCAGCAGGAAGGGCATCGGTGCCCTGCTGATCGGTTACTACGACGACGGCCGGCTGCGCTACGCGGGCAAGGTCGGCACCGGATTCGACCGGAAGACGCTGACCGAGCTGAGAGCCAGGCTCGACGAACTGCGTGTGGACACCTCCCCCTTCGCAGGACGCGTCGCCCCGCCCACCGCCCACTGGGCGCGACCGCATCTGGTGGTGCAGATCGCTTTCACCGAGTGGACACGCGACGGCATGCTGCGCCACCCGCGCTACCAGGGCCTGCGCGACGACAAGCAGCCGACCGACGTGGTGAGGGAGCGGGCACAGACATGACCGCGCGCCCGCACCGACCCCTGGGGCGATCTGGCGCGCAAGGGTCGCGCATTGGGGCCCGCACGCGACCCGCTGCGGGACCTCAGTCCTTGATGACGGTCACGGGCTACAGCGTGCCCTTGTCGCACACCTGCTGGGCGACGTCACGGAGTTTGACGTTCTTCTCCTGCGAGTAGCGGCGCAGGGTGTCGAAGGCGTCCTCTTCGGTGATGTGGTGCTGTGCCATGAGGATGCCCAGTGCCTCGCCGATGGTGTGGCGTGTGTCGATGGCTCGCCGCATCGAAGCGTGCTCATGGGCGGTGGCCAGCGCGGTCGCGGCGTGGGAGGCCAGCATCCAGCCCGCTGTCTCGCTGTCGTCGGTGAACGCGCCGGGCTTGCGGGAGTAGAGGTTGAGGGCGCCCAGGTCGTGCCGGTCGTCCGTGTAGAGCAGAAAGCCCATCATGCTGCCGATTCCCAGCCGATGCGCCTCGGGCGCGAAAGCCCGCCACCGTACGGTCTCCGTACTCACGTCCCGGATGCGGAAGGCGGGATGGCCGTGGCGGGCCGCGTCGAAGCACGGCCCCTCCGCGAGACTCTCCTGCAACCGGTCGCTTTCGGTGACAAGTCGCTCGGTCGGGGCCAGGGACTCGGCACGGCCCTTGCGCAGCACCAGAATTCCGGCCGCGTCACAGCCCTCGACCAGCTCCACCG
The DNA here is from genome assembly GCF_042799415.1 of Streptomyces sp. NPDC057694. Classification (NCBI taxonomy): domain Bacteria; kingdom Bacillati; phylum Actinomycetota; class Actinomycetes; order Kitasatosporales; family Streptomycetaceae; genus Streptomyces; species Streptomyces sp. NPDC057694. The sequence continues at coordinate 173,499 of NZ_JBHVIX010000011.1, read as the reverse complement.
CCGCGGCCGTGATCTTGTCGAGCGTGACCGGCACGGTGTCCCCGGCCAGGAAGCTGCGGGACATGGTGGCCATGTGCACCGCGAATTCACGCCAGTCCATCAGCGGCTCCTCAGTGTGCGTCGGCTTCCGGTGCCCGTCCCGCCGGCCTCGCACGCGCGCCCGCTCACAACCCGGCCTTCTCGTATCGGCCCGGGCGATTCAGGATCCTGAACGGGTGTCTCTCGGAGCGCATGACGGCTCCGAGAGACATGAGAGCTGTGTTCCCAACCCTCACTCGACACCGTAATGCCGAACAGCCGACAGAAGCGGACTCTGGACCGACGTGATCCGTCGACGACGGCCGGCACCTCGGCCTCAGCCGGGCTGCGAGGCCCGCATGTGCAGATATTCCAGGGCGTTCAGGACGACGACCCGCCGGTACCAGGAGAGCCAGATCGCGAGTTCCCCGGCCAGGGCCTCCAGCGCCGTCTCCTGGCCGTCGGTCAGCCGGCGTCCCGGCCGACGGTGGTGAACGGTGAGGACGCCCACACAGGCCCGGTCGTCGGCGAGGGCGGGTACGCCCAGCAGGGCCCGGCTTCCCGCGGCGAGCGCCGCCCGGCCCGTCGGGGACGTGCCGACGTTCAGGTCGGTGGCGAGGTCGGCCACGAAGACGGTCTGCGCTTTGGCGTGCACCAGTACGGGCAGGGCCAGGGGGTCCTTCACCTCGGCGACGCCGTCGCGGTACGTCGCGTCCAGCCCGGAATGCCCTTCCAGGATCAGCGTTCTGCCCAGGACCGCGTGCGGCAGGTGCACTTCGACGGCGTCCGCGTCCGTCCGCGTCATCGCCTCGAACACCACGGCGCGCATGACCTGTTTGAAGTCGCCCGCGTCCAGAGCCTTGTCCACGAAGAGGCCGATGTCCGGGGCGGCGTTCACGTCACGGCCCGTCAGGCCAGGGAACCAGGCCCGCTCGCGTGGTGGCGGCGCGGTCGTGACCACCTCCGCGGAGAGGATCCGCACCGGCACGTTGTGGTGCTGGGAGGCCAGCCGCAGCAGGTCGAACGCGGCGGACGGCGACCTCAGCCCGTAGCGCTCGAGAAGAATTCCCTGAGCCATGCCGATCACCTCCCGGGTACGGGACTTGGACCGCAGCCCGAACACCTGCTGTTGCAGGTCCGCGAACCTGTCCAGCGTCAGGTCGGCCCCATGGGCCCGCGTCAGCGCTTCGGCCGCCCCGGCGGGAAGCTCGGGCAGGGCCGCCAGAGCCGCCTCGACGCTCGTGTACACGTGCGGTCCGGGCGCCGACGCCCTGACGAACGCAGCCCGCTCCGCCGCTGCCGTCGCCACGACCAGCACGGTGCGCCGCTCACCGGGACCCAGATGATTCACGAGTACGCGCGAAGCGGTCGCGCCCACCAGCCGCGCCGCCGTCAGATCCAGCACCAGCCGCTCTTCCGCACGCGGCGCCCGCTCCAGGAAGAGTTCCACCAGAGCCTCGACGCTCGTCGCGTCGAAGTCTCCGGACAGGCGCACGAGTCGCACGGGGGTCGCCTTCACCCAGCGGACCGTCGCCTCCGGCATGCGCGTCACGCCACGACCTCGCGGGAGTGTGCGGTCAGCCGGGTCCCGGCCGGCCGTCTCAGTGCGCGGCCGGCCGATCGCGGGTCGTTCGTCCTCGGTGGCTCGGCGCTCAGGCGCGCCGCGAGCCGCGCTGGCGTCGTCATGTCGCCCGTCGCACACATCGCCCCTGTGCACGCCGAACTCCCCCGAGAACCACGCGGAATGTGCCGGGACAAGGGTGCGGTGGACGCGAGGTCCAGCCAGGTGCATCGGTCGTGGGTGCCCATGCCGCTCCTTCACGAGCGCGGTGGCTCTCAGGGAAATGGCGGACACACGCAACGAGGAGACGCAGACGCACAGAACGGACGGATACCGGGCACGGCGCTGCGCAGCCGGTGACGGTGTCAGCCTGCTGTCAACGAGCACCTGTTTTGCCCAAGCGCTGCGGGCTTCGATCCTACGGGACGCCGACGACCGTCCGCTCCCAGGTGAGGCACTGAAAGCCGGCCCTCCGCCGCGGGGCCCGACGGCCGTCGTCCGGCGCCGAGGAGCGGGCCGGGAGCCGGTGGGCGGCAGGAGCGTGGGCATCGTCCCCGTCGACGATGCGGCGGGCACCGGGCTCGACACGTATGCCACGTTGGTGCCGAGCTGATGAGCATCGCCGCGTACGCGCTGCCGGTGCTGTCCGGCGTCGTGGTCGCCCTGTACGTCCTGGGGCACGCGGGCGCCAAGGCCGCGCTGTTCGCGTGCACCGGCATCCTGCCGCCGTCCACTGCGCGGCGCCGGCCTGCCGGGGTCATCGGCGCACGGCCGTGCGCGGGGCGCCGGGGTGCGTCAGGGTGGAAGGGGACGAGCGGGCCACGTGAGTGACTCCGGCCTGTGTGGGAACACGCGCACGAGCGGTTTCCCGCACCACGGGCACCACCGCCGAGCTCGCCCGCAGCGGCGTGACGACGCAGACCTACCCCGTTCTGGAGCAGCGATGACCACGTCCCACGACCCCGACACCCGCGTACTCGGCGACGCCGAACTGCGCGCGGTGGACGCGCACTGGCGCGCGGCGAACTACCTGGCCGCGGGGCAGATCTACCTGATGTCCGACCCGCTGCTGCGCGAACCGTTGCGCCCCGAGCACATCAAGCCGCGGCTGCTCGGGCACTGGGGCACCTCGCCCGGCCTGAACCTCGTGTACACCCACCTGAACCGGGTGATCAAGCAGCGGGACCTGGAGGCGCTGTGCGTGTGGGGCCCCGGGCACGGCGGGCCGTCGGTGCTGGCCAACGCATGGCTGGAGGGCAGCTACAGCGAGATCAGTCCGGACGTGAGCCGTGACGAGGCGGGGATGGCCCGTCTGTTCAAGCAGTTCTCGTTCCCCGGCGGCGTGCCGAGCCATGTGGCGCCCGAGGTGCCCGGATCCATTCACGAGGGCGGTGAGCTGGGGTATTCGCTGGCGCACGCGTACGGGGCCGCCTTCGACCATCCGAATCTCCTGGTCGCCTGCGTGGTGGGGGACGGCGAGGCGGAGACGGGTCCGCTGGCCGCGTCCTGGCACTCGTCCCGGTTCCTCGATCCCGTGCACGACGGCGCCGTCCTGCCGATCCTGCACCTCAACGGCTACAAGATCGCCAATCCGACGGTGCTGTCCCGGATGCCGCACGACGAGCTCGACGCGCTGCTGCGCGGCTACGGGCACGTGCCGTTGTACGTCGAGGGCGACGACCCGGCGCAGGTGCACCAGGACCTGGCGGGCGCCCTCGACCGGGCCCTGGACCTGATCACCGCCCATCAGCGGGCGGCCAGGACCGGCGAGGCCGTCGCGCCCGTGCGGTGGCCGATGATCGTGCTGCGGACGCCCAAGGGGTGGACCGGCCCCGGCGAGGTCGACGGGCTGCCCGTGGAGAACACCTGGCGTGCCCACCAGGTGCCCCTCCCGGGGGTCCGTGAGAACCCCGAACACCTCGCCCAGCTGGAGAGCTGGCTGCGCTCGTACCGGCCCGAGGAACTGTTCGACGCCGACGGGCGCCCGACCCCCGATGTGCTCGCCTGCGTACCGGACGGGTCCAGGCGGCTGGGTGCGTCGTCGTACGCCAACGGCGGTCTGCGCCTGCGCGCCCTGCCGCTGCCGCCCCTCGACGCGTTCGCGGTACCGGTCGACAAGCCGGGAGCGACGCTGAACGCCCCGACCGAGGTGCTGGGCGACCTGCTGGCCAGGGTCATGGCCGACACGGCTCGGGAGCGCAACTTCCGGCTGGTCGGCCCGGACGAGACGGCCTCCAACCGGCTTCAGGCGGTGTACGAGTCCAGCGGCAAGGCATGGCAGGAGCGCATCCTGCCGGTCGACGAGAACCTCGACCGGCACGGCCGGGTCATGGAGGTCCTGTCCGAGCACCTGTGCCAGGGCTGGCTGGAGGGGTATCTGCTCACCGGACGGCACGGCCTGTTCTCGTGCTACGAGGCGTTCGTCCACATCGTCGACTCCATGGTCAACCAGCACATCAAGTGGCTGAAGACCTCGCGCGAGCTGCCGTGGCGGGCGCCCATCGCCTCGCTCAACTACCTGCTCACCTCACACGTGTGGCGTCAGGACCACAACGGGTTCTCGCACCAGGACCCCGGTTTCATCGACCACGTCCTCAACAAGAGCCCGCACATCGTCCGGGTGTACCTGCCGCCGGACGCGAACACCCTGCTGGCCGTCGCCGACCGGGCGCTGCGCAGCCGTGACCGGGTCAATGTCATCGTGGCCGGCAAGAACCCCGGACCCGACTGGCTCCCCCTGGACGAGGCCCGCGCCCACTGTTCCCGCGGCGCCGGCGTGTGGGAGTGGGCCGGGACGGAGCACGGCGGTGAACCCGACGTGGTCCTCGCCTGCGCGGGCGACGTCCCCACCCAAGAGGTCGTGGCCGCGGCCCAGCTCCTGCGCCGACACCTGCCGGATCTGGCGGTACGCGTCGTCAACGTCGTCGACATGACCACGCTGCTGCCCGCCGAGGAACACCCGCACGGCATGAGCGACGCCGAGTACGACGGTCTGTTCACCCGCGACAAGCCGGTCATCTTCGGTTACCACGGCTACCCGTGGCTGATCCACCGCCTCGCCTACCGCCGCGCCGGGCACGCGAACCTGCATGTACGCGGCTACAAGGAGTCCGGCACCACGACGACGCCCTTCGACATGGTCGTCCGCAACGACCTCGACCGCTTCCGCCTCGTCATGGACGTCATCGACCGCGCCCCCGGCCTCGCCGTCTCCGCGGCCCCGGTCCGTCAGCGCATGGCGGACGCCCGTACCCGCCACGACAGCTGGATCCGCGAGCACGGCACCGACCTGCCCGAGATCACGGAGTGGAGGTGGGCCGACTGAGACGCGCGCACGTCCGTGACGGTCTCAACGCGCCCGCACGACAGCCCACTTGGAGGCGAACATGGTGGACATCGGCTACACGATGACGACCGAACAGGCCGGATCGCGTGAACGCGTCCGGCACGTGGTGGCCGCCGAGGCCGCCCTCCAGCCCCCGCTCTAGCCCCCGCTTCAGCCCCGCCCAGCAAGGAGTTCACCATGAGCAGCCTGACGAACGACGGCGCCTCCGTCACCGTGACCCTGAGCAACTGCACCGCGGACGACGCCCGTTCTGTCCTCGCCCGTCTGACCTCCCGGTTCCCCGACCGCTCGGGGAACGGCACCGCGCCGGCCGACGAGACGCATCCCACGGTATGGACGGCGGAACTCGACATCGGCGCGGAGGCGCCCGGTTCGGTACCGGACACGAAGATCGGCGGTCCGGTGTCGGTGACCGCCCAGGGCGCGCCCCACGACGTGTCCAGGGTCCGCGCGGCGCTCGCCGAGGACTTCACCGTCCAGGACGCCGGATCGGTCTCGGGCGACCAGGAACGCGAGAGCCAGTTCGTGCTCGTCCCGCGCTGACCCGAGGGGGAAGGGAGGTAATCGGTAAGTACCACCCGCGCGGGTCGCCCCTGACTCGGGCTTGGTAGGCTGCGCCTGCCTCCCGTGGGGGAAGCCGGTGAGAATCCGGCGCTGTCCCGCAACGGTGTGCGTGGCCTGTCCAGGCCGCGCGAGTCCGATCACCCACGGCAGGTGTGCGACCCGTCGACCGCTCGCCGTGGACTGCGAGCAGGGACCGCCAGAGCCCCCGGGCGCTTCTGGTGCCCTGCGTGTTCCTCCGGTGGCGCCAACCCGGAGGATGTGCGCCCGTCTTGTCCCGCACCGCCGCTCCATCGGCCCCCACGGCTGTCCCGCGCGGACGCATACCCACCGCCCCGCTGGCCGTCGGGCTCGCACTCGTGCTGGCCGGCTCGCTCGTGTGCGGGGTCGGACTCGGTGCGACAGGACTGGGGTGGGGGCAGGTGCTGCGGCTCATGTGGGCGGGGCTCAGCGGTGGGAGTCTCGGCAGCGGCGACGCGCGGATGTACACCATCGTGTGGGAGATCCGCTTCCCCCGGGTCGTGCTCGCGGCCGTGGTCGGAGCGGGACTCGCCGGGGTCGGCGTCGCGGTACAGGCGCTGGTGCGCAACGCTCTGGCCGATCCCTTCGTGCTCGGCATCTCCTCGGGCGCCGCCGTGGGCGCCAACGCGGTCATCCTGTTCGGCGCACTCGCCGGGTTCGGCGTGTGGGCGCTCTCCGTGTCCGCCTTCCTGTCCGCGCTCGCCGCGACCCTCGTCGTCTACGTGGTGGCCCGCTCCCCGCTCGGACTCAGTCCGCTGCGGCTGGTCCTGACCGGCACGGCACTCGCCTACGGGTTTCAGGCGGTCACCACCGTGATGGTCTTCGGCGCCGAGCGGGGCGAGGCGGCTCGCGCGGCCATGATGTGGCTGCTCGGCAGCCTGGGCGGGGCGACCTGGCCGAAGGTTCCGCTGGCTGCCGCGACCGTGGTGGCGGGCTGGCTGTGGCTCAGGGCGCGGGCGGGCTCGCTCGACGCCCTGTCCATGGGCGACGAGACGTCAGCGGCCCTCGGCGTGCCGCCGGACCGGCTGCGGCGTGAGCTGTTCGTCGTGACGGCGGCCGTGACGGGCACGGTCGTCGCCGTGAGCGGGGCGATCGGCTTCGTAGGACTGATGGTTCCGCACCTGGTTCGGATGCTCGTCGGCGCCTCGCACGCGCGCGTGCTCGTGGTTGCGCCGCTCGCCGGGGCGATCCTGCTCGTGTGGGCGGACGTGCTGTCCCGGGTACTGCTCGCGCCGACCGAACTGCCCGTCGGTGTCGTCACGGCCGCCCTCGGTGTCCCGGCGTTCCTGTTGCTCATGCGGCGCGGCGGTCACGCGCTGAGCGGACGCTGAGTCCACGCGTCCCACGGCCCAACACCCGTACCTGTGCACACCCGTACCTGTGTCGAAGTCTGTTCTGGAGGAGGAGCCGTGCGGCTCGGCGTCGAAAGCGTTTCGGTCGAGGTGGCGGGCGCGCGGCTCGTCGACGAGGTCACCCTCGACGCGCCCTCCGGCACCTTCGTGGGCCTCATCGGCCCCAACGGCAGCGGGAAGTCGACGCTGCTGCGCTGCGTCTACCGGGCACGGCGTCCCGACGCGGGCGTCGTCAGGGTCGAGGGCGACGACGTGCACCGCATGACGCCCCGGGCCGCGGCGCGCCTGCTCGCCGCGCTGCCGCAGGAATCCGCCGCGGACTTCGACTTCACCGTCACCGAGGTCGTCGCGATGGGCCGCCTGCCGCACCGCGGGCGCACCGCCGCACGTGACCGGGAGATCTGCGAGCGGTCCCTGGAGCGGACCGGAGCGGCGCACCTCGCCGCGCGCAGCTTCCAGTCGCTGTCCGGCGGCGAGAAGCAGCGCGTCCTCATCGCCCGCGCGCTCACCCAGGAACCCCGTGTCCTCGTCCTGGACGAGCCCACGAACCACCTCGACATCGCCCACCAGCTCGACGTGCTGCGCCGGGTCCGGGCCAGCGGCCCGACGGTGCTCGCCGCACTGCACGACCTGAACCTCGCCGCCGCCCACTGCGATCTGCTGCACGTCCTGCACACCGGCCGCGTCGTCGCGTCGGGCCCCCCGGACGAGGTCCTCTCCCCCGCGCTGCTCGCCGAGGTGTTCGGCGTACGGGCGCACCGGGTGCTCCATCCCGGAACCGGCGCCACCCAGTTCCTCTTCGATCCGCTGACTCCCTGAAACCTCTGGAAGGCCCCCTGTGCGCACACTGCTCTCCCCCGCCTCGCTCGGCCTCGCCGCCGTCCTCACCCTGACCGGCTGCGGCGCGAAGGTCGCGAGCGACGACAAGGTCGCGAGGTCGCGGGCGGTGACCGTCACCAACTGCGGCAAGAAGGTCACCTACGACAAGCGGCCCGAGCGGGTGGTGACCAACGATGTCGGCATCACGGAGCTGATGTTCGCGCTCGGACTCGAGGACCGCATGGCGGGCTATGTCATGCCCGCCGACAAGGGATCCACCGACGACCTCCCCTACAAGGCGGCCTACAGCAAGGTGAAGTGGCTCTCCAAGGACCGCGTCACCAAGGAGATCGCACTCGACGCCCGCGCCGATCTCGTCTTCGCCGGCTGGAACTACGGCTTCAACGAGAACGCCCTGACACCGGACGACCTGCACAAGGCGGGCATCGACACGTATCTGCTCACCGAGTCCTGCCGCAACGCCCGCACCGGCACGTCACGCGGCATCATGCCGCCGCTCGACGCCCTCTACGCGGACCTGGAGAACCTCGGCGAGATCTTCGGCGTCGAGAAGCGCGCGCACAGGCTGATCAAGCAGTACAAGGCGACGGTCGCCGACGTGCGTGCGAAGGCCGCCGAGGGGGCGGCGCGCCCCTCCGTCTTCCTCTACGACAGCGGCCAGGACCAGCCCTTCACCTCGGGCCGCTTCGCCGCGCCCGACCAGATCATCAGCGAGGCCGGAGGCGTCAACATCCTGCACGACCTCAAGGACTCGTGGACGACGGTCGGCTGGGAAACCGTCGTGAAGCGGAACCCGGACGTCGTCGTCGTCAACGACTACGGGTCGACGAGCGCGGCACAGAAGAAGAAGTTCCTGCTCTCGTACCCGCCGCTGCGGAACGTCTCCGCGATCAAGCACCGGCGGATCTACACCCTGGACTACGCCGATCTGGTCGAGAGCCCCCGCAATCCCTCGGCCGTCGAGCGGCTCGGCACGTATCTGCGCCAGGTCGCCGACGCGTCCTGAGGGAAACGGACCGACGGCACGGGGGACCCTGACGCGCCGTCAGCCGGAAGACGGCTCACTTCGGGTGGGTGGTCGCAAGGGTTGCGGTGAGGCTCTCCGTGAGGGCGGTGCCGTCTTCGCCGCCGGCCCAGGCGACGTGCCCGTCGGGCCGGATCAGCGCGGCCCGGACGCCGGCCCAGTCGGCCGGGCGCAGGTGCGCGGTGCCGCTGTGCACGCGCAGGCCGGGCCGGGCGAACCGGTCGAAGGGGCGGGCGGCGTCGCCCGTGAGGTCGAGCAGCAGGTAGCTGTCGGCCCGCAGCAGGGCGAACAGGCCGGTGTCGTCGAGCGCCAGGTCGGGAGCGCGGGTCCCGGTCAGCGGGTGCGCGGCGGCGTCGGTGCGGGGGTAGGCGACGGACAGTGAGCTGACCTGGGCCGCCAGCCGCTCGTTGAGATCGGGCAGGTCGGTGATGAGCCCGGCCAGCAGGCCGCGCAGGCTGAGCCCCTCGGCGGTGAAGGCGGTCATCAGGGCGACCTGGGCGCGGCTGCTCTCGGTGAGGTCGACGCCGACCGGGTGGCGTTCGGCGTGGTAGGTGTCCAGCAGGGCGTCGGGGGCCCAGCCGTTGAGGACGGCGGCCAGCTTCCAGGCCAGGTTGGCGGCGTCCTGGATGCCGACGTTCATGCCGACGCCACCGGCCGGGAAGTGCTGGTGGGCGGCGTCTCCGGCGAGGAAGACACGGCCCTGGCGGTAACCGGCGGCGAGGCGGGTGGTGTTGCCGAACCGGGAGAGCCAGACCGCGTCGCGCATCCGGAAGTCGCTGCCGGTCATGGCGATGACGTTCTCGCGCAGTTCCTCCAGGGTCAGGTCGCCGGGCCACGTGGTGGTCAGGTCTCGGGGCGTGATGCCGACCAGGCGGTGCAGCCCGCCGGGCATGGGCACGACCATGAGCGTGCCCGACGGCCCGAACCAGCTGCTGCCGGGGGCCGGAGGTTCGTCGAGGACGACGTCGCCGAGCCAGCCGAGCACCGTGGACGGAGTGCCGGGGAAGTCGATGCCTGCCGCGGCGCGCACGGTGCTGCGGGCGCCGTCGCAGCCTGCCAGGTAGTCCGCCCGGAGGTTACGAGGCCCGTCCGGACCGGTGACGTGCACGGCGATGCCGTCCGGGTCCTCGGTGAACCCGGTGACCTCGTGTCCGCGCAGGATGTCCGCGCCCAGGGCCAGGGCCTGCTGCTCAAGGTGTGCCTCGGTGCGCTCCTGCGGCAGGGCGAGGGTGTGCGGGAACGGGCTGGGCAGACGGCGGAAGTCCAGCCGGGAGTCCAGTACGCCGAAGTGCCCGCCGGGCAGCGGCACGCCCTCCTTCACGAAGGGCTCGTGCACTTGGCGGGAGGCGAACGTCTCGATGGTGCGCGGGTGCACGGTCAGGGCCCGGGAGCGGGAGTCGCGCTCCGTGCGGGTCTCGACCACGGCGACGGCGACACCGGCCCGGCGCAGCTCACCTGCGAGCCACAGCCCCACGGGGCCACCGCCCGCGACGACGACCTGGTAGTTCATGATCTTCCACTCCCTCGCGCAGTCTTGGTCGGTGACCAAGGATCGATCCGGAGTAAACTAGGTCAGTGACCAATAAGCAAGTGAAGGACGAGGCCACGGACCGGCTCACCCGCGCGGCGGTGATCGCTGCCGCACTCCGGACGCTGGAGGAACGCGGACTGGACGGACTGTCGACCCGGGCGGTGGCCGACCGCCTCGGGGTCCGCATGAACACCGTGCTGTGGCATGTGAAGACCAAGACCCGGATGCTGGAGCTGATGGCCGACGCCGTGCTCGGCACCATCGGCTACGAGGACCTCCCCGCGAACGCCCTGCCGCGAGTGCGGGAACTGACCGGCCGCTACCGGCGGGCACTGCTCGCACACCGCGACGGCGCCGCTCTCGTGGCCGGAACCTATCCGGCCGAACCCCACACCCTGCGCTTCGCCGACCACCTCGTCGAGGCGCTGCTCGCCGCCGGGGCGGACGAGCGGCAGGCGGCCTGGACGACCTGGACGGTCAACTACTTCGTCCTCGGCCTGACACAGGAGGAGCAGTCCGCGCCCGACCGGCACGACGACCGCCTCGACCTCGCCGTACTGCCCGGCGAACACCCGGCGCTGCACCGGGTCCTGAACCACCTGGGCCCGGACTCCTTCGAGGACCGCTTCACCTTCGGACTGGACGCGATCCTGTCCCGCCTGCCCGCGTAGCAGCACCTGCCCCGGAGCCCGGCGCAACCACAACCAACCGCAAAAGTATGGTGCCCCACCACATGTGCCGCTGACCTGCGTCTTCCTACCTTGTGCCATCACAGAGACGTCCCCGTCCCCGCCTGGAAGTGGTGCACATGGCCTCCGCAGCAACGGCTCCGCCGACTCCGCCAACACCCGGAAACCTCAAGCGCATTGTCGCGGCGAGTCTGATCGGCACCACGATCGAGTGGTACGACTTCTTCCTCTACGGCTCCGCCGCCGCCCTCGTGTTCAACAAGCTCTTCTTCCCGGACTCCGACCCGCTCGTCGGAACGCTGCTCTCGTTCCTCACGTACGCCGTCGGGTTCGCCGCCCGGCCGCTGGGTGCGCTGGTCTTCGGTCACTACGGGGACCGGCTCGGACGCAAGAAGCTGCTGGTGATCAGCCTGTTGATGATGGGCGGCGCCACCTTCGCGATCGGGCTGCTGCCCACGCATGCCACGGTCGGCTCGGCCGCGCCGGTGCTGCTGACCGCGCTCCGGCTGGTCCAGGGCTTCGCGCTCGGCGGCGAGTGGGGCGGTGCGGTCCTGCTGGTGTCCGAGCACGGGGACGCCGAGCGCCGCGGGTTCTGGGCGTCCTGGCCGCAGACCGGCGCCCCTGCGGGCCAACTCCTCGCCACCGGTGTGCTGTCGGCGCTCACCGCGCTGATGTCCGACGCGTCGTTCACGTCATGGGGCTGGCGCATCCCGTTCCTGCTGTCCGGGGCGCTCGTCATGGTCGGCCTGTGGGTCCGCCTGTCCGTGGACGAATCGCCGGTCTTCAAGGCCGCGTTGGCCCGCGCCGAGGCCCGCAAGGCGGCCGACAGCGAGACGGTGGAGAAGATGCCGCTGGTCGCGGTCCTCCGCCACCACTGGCGCGATGTCCTCGTCGCCATCGGCGCCCGGATGGCCGAGAACATCAGCTACTACGTCATCACCGCCTTCATCCTCGTGTACGCGGTCCAGGCCGCCGACGTCTCCAAGCAGACGGCGCTGAACGCCGTACTCATCGCCTCCGCCGTGCACTTCGCGGTGATTCCGGCCTGGGGCGCCCTGTCGGACCGGATCGGCCGTCGGCCGGTCTATCTGCTGGGGGCGGCCGGTGTCGGCCTGTGGATGTTCCCGTTCTTCTCCCTCGTCGACACGGCGAGCTTCGGCAATCTGATCCTCGCGGTCACGGTCGGCCTGGTCCTGCACGGCGCCATGTACGCCCCGCAGGCCGCGTTCTTCTCCGAGATGTTCGCGACGCGGATGCGCTACTCCGGCGCCTCGATCGGTGCGCAGTTCGCCTCGGTCGCGGCCGGTGCGCCGGCCCCGCTGATCGCCACGGCGCTGCTCGACAGCTCCGGCGGGTCCACGCTGATCTCGCTGTACGTGATCGCCGCCGCGGTCGTCACCCTGATCGCCGTCGGTGTCGCCAAGGAGACCCGGCACCGCGACCTCGCCGACGTCGACGGGACCGACAGCACGGAGGCCGCGGTCGGCAGTCCCCGGGCGGCCGACGCCGCGCACCGCGTCTGACAGCGCCCGGTCCGCCGACCCCGTACGCCCCGCGCGTGCGGGGTCGGGCGTACCGGGTCAGCGTATGTCCGGGCCGGACAGCCGGTGCAGCCGCAGCGCGAGCTGGATCTCCAGGGAGCGCTCGGGCGACTGCCAGTCGGGGCCGAGCAGATGACCGATCCGCTCCAGGCGCTGCGCCACCGTGTTCACGTGGACGTGCAGGGCGTCCTTCGTACGGGCGGGGCTCGACCCGGCCGCGAAGTAGGCGTCGAGGGTGCGGACGAGGTCGGTGCCGCGGCGCGCGTCGTAGGTGACGACCTCGCCGATGGTGCGGGTCACGAAGCCGGTGAGGTCCCGGCTGTCGGCGAGCAGCAGTCCCAGGAATCCGAAGTCCTCGGCCGCCGCGCCCTCCCCCGTCCGGCCCAGGACGCGGAGCGCGTCGAGGCAGCGGCGCGCCTCCGCACAGGCGACGGCGGCCGTCTCGGTGCGGATGGCGAGCCGGTCGACCGGGGCGGAGGCGCCGACGGTGACCGTCTCGTGGATCGCCGTGGAGAGCCGCTTGGCGACCAGGGAGGCGAGCGCGGACGCCGTGTCGTTCGCGGCGAGCGGGAGCAGCAGCACCGTGCCGCCGTCCCGCGCGGCGGCCAGCCCGTGCCGGGTCGCCGCGAGATGTCCGGCGGCCGCCCCCAGGCGGCGGCGCGCGGCCGCCTCCTCCTCGGCGTCGGCCGCGACGGTCTCCAGACGGGCCGCGAGCACCACATGGGTGGCGTCCAGGTCGGCGTCGAGCCGGGACGCGCGCTCGCGCAGCAGCCGCGGGTCCCGGTCGCGCGCGTCGAGCAGGTCGTCCAACAGCTCGCCGCGGACCCGCTGTTCGGCCTCGGACGCGGAACGCCGGGCGAGCAGCAGCAGTGAGGTGACCATGGCGGCGCGCTCCAGGGTGCGCTGGTCGACCGGGTCGAGGCCCGGGTGGCCGCGCAGTACCAGGGCGCCGAGCAGCTCGCCGCCGGCGGCGACGGCCGCGACCCAGTCCTGGTCCCGGCGCACCGCGTGCCCTTCGGCGCGGGACGCTTCGAGTGCCTCCGCGGGGGCGGCCCCGGCGTCGGTGAACTCCACGGTGCCGTCCAGGACCTGGGAGACGGCGGCGGCCACGTCGTGCACGCCGCCGCCGCGCAGCACCAGCTCGGCGAGCCGGTCGTGCACGTCGGACGCGCGCTCGATGACTCCGCTGCGGTCCCGGATGATCTCGTTGGCCCGCTCCAGGCCGGCGAGTGCCTCGCGGGTCTCGGTGAGCAGGTTCGCCGCGTCGATGGCCGCGGCGGCGAGCGCGGCGAAGGAGCCGAGCAGCGCGATCTCCTCGCGCTCGAAGACCCGGGTCCTGCGGTCGGAGGCGAACAGCACGCCGATCACCTGGGAGCCGAGCATCAGCGGCACCCCGAGGATCGCCTGGAGCCCTTCTTCCTGGACGCCGGCGTCGATGGTGCTGGTGTGCTGGAACCGTACGTCCTGCCCGTAGTTGTCCGTCACGTACGGGCGGGCGGTCTGGGCGACGAGCCCGCCGAGCCCCTCCCCCATGCCGAGCCGCAGCTGCTGGAAGCGGGCGGCGACCGAGCCCTCGGTGACGCGCATGCGGGTGTCGCCCCTGACCGGGTCGTTCAGCGTCAGGTAGGCGACGTCCGTGCGCAGCAGGGAGCGGGCGCGCTGCACGATGGCCTGGAGGACGGCGTCGAGGTCGCGCAGGCCCGCAAGGTCGTGCGCGGTCTCGAACAGAGCGGACAGCTCGGCCTCGCGGCGCCGTCTGCCCTCCATCTCCTCGCGCACCCCGAGCGCGAGCCGCTTGGCGGCCTCCAGGGCCGTGATCCGGGCGGCCGGGGCGCCGTCGGCGCGCGCGAGCAGCACGGGCTGCTCGTAGGCGTCGGCGGACGCGCCCCGGGCGAGCAGTTCCAGGAACGGGGCCTGTGGATCCGCCGCGTGCGGCGGGTCGGCGGCCGCGGCCGTGTGCGGTTGGTGGTGCGACATGCTCAACAGGATTACCCGTCGTACGGCCGGCCCCGCCAGCCCTGTGGACAACTCGAACGATCACAGAATTGCGGTCACTCGACCGAGTGACCGCAGAAGCCGAGAAAGGCCCGAAAACGCAGCAATCAGCGCATCAGTGGGCGGTCCAGCCGCCGTCGAGGACCATCGACGTCCCGGTCATGAACGACGCCTGCGGCGAGCAGAGATGGGCCACCGCCTCGGCGACCTCCTCGGGTTCGATGAGCCGCTTGACGGCGCTGTCCCGCAGCATCACCTGAGCCAGCACCTCTTCCTCGGGGATGTCGTGCGCGGCGGCCTGGTCGGCGATCTGCCGTTCGACGAGGGGGGTGCGCACATAGCTCGGGTTCACACAGTTCGAGGTGACGCCGTGCGCGGCGCCCTCCAGAGCGACGGTCTTCGACAGTCCTTCGAGCCCGTGCTTGGCGGTGACGTAGGCGGACTTGTAGGCGGAGGCGCGCAGCCCGTGCACCGACGACACGTTCACGATGCGGCCCCAGTTCTGTCCGTACATGTGCGGCAGCGCGCCGCGGATCAGCCGGAACGGCGCCTCCACCATGAGCGTCAGGACGGTGTGGAACACGTCGGTGGGGAACTCCTCGACGGGGCGCACCAGTTGGATCCCGGCGTTGTTGACGAGGACGTCGGTGCCGGCCGCCGCGGCCTCGGCGGCGTCGAGGTCGGTCAGGTCCAGGACGTACGGCTCGATCCCGGGGGCCGCTTCGGCCAGCGCGTCGAGTCCGGCGGCGTCCCGGTCCACCGCGCGCACTTTGGCGCCCGCGGCGGCGAGGCGCAGGGCGCAGGCCCGGCCGATGCCGCCGGCGGCGCCGGTGACGAGTGCGGTGCGTCCGCCGAGGTCGAGCGGCGCGGCGGAGGGTGCGGTGGCAGGCGTGAGGGGCGTCATGGTCCGCACCCTAGGCAGTCGCTGAGCACCCCCCGATGTGGTCAGAACCCATACTTCACTGCCCGATCATGGCCGCGGACCACGTCGGCCGCTCACGGCTGTGTCGGCGGCCCGTGGGCAGGTCGACCGGGGCGGCGGAGCCCGGTGGTATCGCCCCGTCCGCAGCCGCGACGCCGGACACATCTGGCTGCGGGAGGCCGCCGTTCACGTGGGCCGAAGGCTTTCGGACCACGCTGTCCCTCAGGCTCCGCCGGCCCTGACGAGTCCGGCCTCGTAGGCCATGACGACGAGTTGGGCGCGGTCGCGGGCGCCCAGTTTCGTCATCGCCCGGTTGGCGTGGGTCTTGACGGTGAGCGGGGTGACGAAGAGGCGTTCGGCGATCTCGTCGTTCGACAGGCCCATGGCGACCTGCGTCATCACCTCGCGCTCCCGCGGTGTCAGGGAGGTGAGACGGTCCGACGCCGGGGCACGGTTCGCGTGCGGCTGGGACAGGACCCGGGCGATGAGTTTCTGCGTGGCGGTCGGGGACAGCAGGGCCTCGCCGCCCGCCACCACGCGGATCGCGGCCAGCAGGTCGGGCGGGTCGATGCCCTTGCCGAGGAATCCGCTCGCGCCGGCGTGCAGCGCCTCGAAGACGTAGTCGTCGTCCTCGAAGGTGGTCAGGATCAGGACGCGTACGCCCGCGAGGTCCTCGTCCTCGCCGATGAGGCGGGTGGCGGCGATGCCGTCGGTCTCCGGCATGCGGATGTCCATGAGGATCAGGTCCGCGCGGTGGGTGCGGGCCAGTTCGACGGCGGCCCGGCCGTCCGCGGCCTCGGCCACGACCTCCATGTCCGGCTCGTTGTCGATGAGCAGCCGGAAGGTGCCGCGCAGCAGCGCCTGGTCGTCGGCGAGCAGGATTCGGATGGTCACGCGGCGTCCTTCGGGGTTTCCGGCAGGGGCAGTCGGGCGTGCACGTGGAATCCGCCGTGCGGTGCGGGTCCGGCGGTGAGGGTGCCGCCGAAGGCGGTGGCGCGCTCTCTCATGCCGATGAGTCCGTGGCCGGTGCCGGGACCCTGCTTCGCGGTGCCATGGCCGTCGTCGGCCACCTCGATCTCCAGTGTGCGTTCGCCGTAGGTGAGCGTGACCTCGGTGAGGGAGGCCCTGGCGTGCTTGTGGGTGTTGGTGAGCGCTTCCTGGACGATGCGGTAGGCGGCCAGGTCCGTGGCGGGGGCGAGTTGTCGGGGCGTGCCGTCGCGGGTCACCCGGATGTGCTGGCCCGTCTGCCGGAATCCGTCCACGAGACCGTCCAGGTCGTCCAAGCCGGGGGTCGGTGCGAGGGAAAGAGGTGTGTCGTCGTCCGAGTAGCGCAGCAGTCCGACCGTGGCCCGGAGTTCGTCCAGGGCCGATCGGCTGGTCTCCTTGATGGCGCCCAGCGCCCGGTAGGCCTTCTCGGCGTCGGTGCGTACGAGGTGCTGGGCGACGCCCGCCTGGGCGTTCACCAGGGTGATGTGGTGGGCGACGACGTCGTGCAGTTCACGGGCGATGCGCACGCGTTCCTCGGTGACCCGGCGACGCGCTTCCGCTTCGCGGGTCTCCTCGGCGTGCAGGGCCCGTGCCTCGATCGACGCGAGCCGTTCGCGGCGCACGCGCACGACGACGCCGAGGCCGGTGGCCAGCATCAGCAGGTCGAACCAGAGCAGCATGTCGCCGCTGACCGCGGCCGGGCGGGCGAGCACCGTTCCGGCGGCGGAGAGGGTCGCCGCGGCGATGGCGCCGGAGATCCACGCGATGCGCCCGGGGCGCAGCAGGCCCACGGTGTAGAGGGCGACGATGGCCGGTACGGCGACCATGGCGCTGTTCTCGCCGACCGTCACCTGGGTGATCTGCGCGGCGACGACCGCGGCCACCACCTGGACCGGCCATCGGTAGCGCAGCAGCAGGGGCAGGCAGCTGAGGGCCACCCAGGCCACGCCCGCCATGCTCGGCCGGTGCCAGTGGCCCCCGCCGGCGAAGGCGGTCGCGGGTACCGCCGCGAGCGTGATCACCAGAGGCGGTGTCACGTCCCTGACCCCGGTGTGGGCGGCCAGCCACTCGCGCCAGCGCTTTTCCATGTCCTGCACTCCTTCACCGTACGTACTGCGGGCCGGGCCACGACGTCGCGTCGTCGCCCGGCCCTGCTGCGCCGGACCCCGGCGCGGGGGTTACAGCCGCACGGATTCGGTGCCTGCCCGGTCGCCGTCGGGCGTCTGGGGCGTGGGCGGAGCGGCGGACCGGCGGGCCAGGGCCTCGCCCTCGATGTCGACCTTGGGCAGGAGGCGTCCCAGCCACTTCGGGAGCCACCAGGCGTGCCGGCCGAGCAGCGCGAGGACGGCCGGTACGAAGGCCATGCGCACGACGAACGCGTCGAACAGGACGGCGATGGCGAGCCCGAAACCGATCATCTTGATCATGGATTCGCCGGCGCCGACGAATCCGGAGAACACGGCGATCATGATGAGCGCGGCGGCCACCACCACGCGGGCGCTGTGCCGGAACCCGGACTCGACCGCCTGCCGGGGCCGCTCCCCGTGGGCGTGCGCCTCCCGCATCCGTGAGACCAGGAACACCTCGTAGTCCATGGCGAGTCCGAAGACGATGCCGACCAGGAAGATCGGCATCAGGCTCATGATCGGGCCGGTCTGCTGCACGCCCAGGAGCCCGGCGAGCCAGCCCCACTGGAAGACCGCGACGACCGCGCCGAGGGACGCCAGCACCGACAGGAGGAAGCCGGCGGCCGCCTTGAGGGGGACGAGGACCGACCGGAAGACGATCATCAGGAGCAGGATGGCCAGCCCGATCACGAGGGCGAGGTAGGGGATCAGCGCGTCCTGGACCTTCTGGGCGATGTCGATGTTCATCGCGGTGCTGCCGGTGACCTTGAAGGTCGCACCGGTCGTCTTCTCGGTGGCGGGGCGTTCCGCCCTGATGGTCTTGACGAGGTTCTTGGTCTGCTCGGCGGTGGGGCTGGTCGACGGGGTCGCGGAGAACATGGCGGTGTCGCCCGCGTCGTTGAACCGGGCCGGGGTGACGGAGACGATCCCGTCGGTGCCCTTGATCTCCCGGCTGATCGTGGAGACGGCCGCCTTCGCGTCGTCGGCTCCCCGGGCGTCCACGACGATGGTCAGGGGGCCGTTGAACCCGGGGCCGAAGGCCGCGGCGAGGTCGTCGTAGGCGCGGCGCTCGGTGGTGGACGTCGACTGGGCCTCCGCGCCCGGCATGCCCAGTTGGAGGTCCTTGGCCGGGAGCGCGATCGCGCCGAGTGCCGCGACGGAGGCGAGGAGGACCAGCAGCGGGCGGCGCAGGACGAAGCGGGCCCAGCGGCTGCCGCCGTTGTCCCTGCTGCCGCCTTCTGTCGCGGGGCGGCTCTTGCGGGAGCGGCGGGAGAGGACCGCGTTCGGCCAGAAGCCGAGCAGCGCGGGGACGAGGGTCAGCGCGATGAGCACGCTGATGACGATGGCGCCCGCGGCGGCCAGACCCATCTTGGTCAGCATCGGGATGCCGACCACGGAGAGCCCCGCCAGGGCGATCACGACGGTCATGCCCGCGAAGACCACGGCGGACCCGGCGGTTCCGGCGGCGATGGCGGCCGCTTCCTGCGGCACGTGGCCCTTGGCCCGCTCCTCGCGGTAGCGGGACACGATGAACATCGCGTAGTCGATGCCGCAGGCCAGGCCCAGCATGCTGGCGAGGGTGCCGGTGGTGGAGGACAGGCCGAGTGCGCTGCCCAGGGCCGTGACCGCGGCCATGCTCACGCCGACGCCGAGGATCGCCGTCAGCAGCGGGAGCCCGGCGGCGGCGAGCGAACCGAAGGTGATGAGCAGGACGACGGCGGCAAGGACGATGCCGATGACCTCGGACGACCCGCCGGCCTCGGTCTGGGCCGACAGAACGTCTCCGCCCGCCTCCACGGTCAGGCCCGCGTCCCTGGCGTCGTCGACCGCGTCCTCGAGAGAGGACTTGCCGGCATCGCTCAGGTCGGCGGAAGCCACCTTGTAGGTCACGGTCGCGTACGCGGTCGAGCCGTCGTCGCTCACCGTGCCCGCGGTAAACGGGCTCACCGCCCCGGAGACCTGCGGGGAACTGTGAGCGGCCTCGTCGACGAACTCCGTGATCGCCGCCTTGTTCGCGGCGGCGGTGACCTGCTGCCCGTCAGGGGCCACGAACACGATGCGGGCGCTCGCCCCGTCGGCCGCCGCGCCGGGGTAGCGCTGCTGGATCAGGTCGAACGCCTGCTGGGCCTCGATGCCCGACATGGCGTGGGAGTCGTCGGGCGCGGCGGGCGCCAGCACGGCGCCCACACCGACGGCCGCCAGGATCGCAGCCCACGCCAGGGCGAAACGCCATCGCCGCCAGAAGGCCAGCCGCGCCAGTCGGTAGAGAAATGTAGCCACGGGGAGATGTCTCCAGAGTCGGCGTCGAGGAATTCGGGTCTCCTCGACCCTCCTCGACCGCCGGTCTCACGTCGTCGCCCCAGCGCAGACATCCGGATCTACTACGAACGCGGCAGACGCAGGCCCTGCCGGCTCACGACTCCGGGCCGCTCGCCCCAGGACCAGGACCAGGACCAGGGCCGGTGCCGGGGCCAGGGCTGGTGGTGCGACGTTCGGTGGGCCCGGTCGCGGTCATGTCGAGCAGGAGCAGGGCGTCGTGGTCGGGGCTGCCGGGTTCGGCGGTGTAGACCCCGATGCGTTGGCCGGGGGTTCCCTCGACGTGCAGGGACTGTGAGGTGAGGGTGACCGGTCCGACCTGCGGGTGCTGGAAGACCTTCTGCGCGGGCTTGCGGCCGGTGACCTCGTAGCGTTCCCACAGGCCCGCGAAGTCCGGGCTCTTGAGGAGGAGTTCGCCGACGAGGTGAGTGAGGTCGGGGGCGTCGGGGGCGGTACCGGCGACGGCGCGCAGCCGGGCGACGCAGTGGGTGATCTGCCGGTCCCAGTCGGGGAAGAGATCGCGGGCCGCGGGGTGCAGGAAGAGGTAGCGGGCCAGGTTGCGGTGCTTGCCCGGCCAGTCGTCCAGGCCCGCGTACAGGGCGAGGCCGCCGGGATTCCAGGCGAGCAGGTCCATGCTGCGGCTGATGACGTAGGCGGGGTTCGGGCGCAGCGACTCCAGCAGCAGCTTCAGGTGGGGTCGGACGGTGCGGCTGGGCGCGGGCGGCGGTTCGGACACGTAGCGGGCGGCGCGGGCGGCGAGCTCACGCAGATGCTGGTGTTCCTGGTCGTCCATGCGCAGAGCGCGGGCGAGGGAGTCGAGGACGGCGGGGCTGGGGCGGGTCTCCTTGCCGCGCTCCAGGCGCACGTAGTAGTCGATGCTGATCCCGGCCAGGGTGGCCAGCTCCTCGCGGCGCAGCCCGGGGGTGCGGCGGATGCCGGCGCCGACGGTGAGGCCGGCGTGCTGGGGGCTGGTCTGGGTGCGGCGGGCGCGGAGGTAGCGGCCCAGCTCGGCGCCCTCACCGTGCGCGCTTGTCGATGCCATGACGCCAGTCTCACCCGCCGGGCAGCCGCCGCGCAGGGCAGAGGGGGGCCCTGTCATTACCCCGAAGAGCCCGCCCTGCCACAGCGGCGCGATCGGGGCGAGGGTGGAAGCACAGGACGCCGGCCCCTCGCCGCCGACCGGCACGACCTGCCGGGCCGGGCGAGAGTGAGAGGCCGGGCGACATTACGGATCGGAAGAAGCCGAGATGCGGTACATCGAGCTGCGTGACCTGGAGGTTTCCCGGACAGGTCTGCCGCCCGCCGCGGGCGACGCCCACAGTTCGGCCCGGGCTCGGCTGCTCGAACGCTGATCCCGTCCCACCCGGCACGCCGCGCCCCGCGCGCGTGTGCCACCTCAACCCTCGTTTGGAGTAACAGCTCTCATGCGTGCAGCCGTGATGTACGGAGCCGGCGACGTCCGCGTCGAGGACCGGCCCGACCCGAAGATCGTGAAGCCGACCGACGCGGTGGTACGCACGCTGGCCGCGTGTGTGTGCGGCAGCGATCTGTGGCCCTACGCCTCGATGCCCGCGACCCGCACCGGCCGCCCCATGGGCCACGAGTTCCTCGGCGTCGTCGAGGAGACCGGTGCGGACGTGACCGGCCTGAGGACCGGTGACCTGGTCGTCGCCCCGTTCACCTACAGCGACAACACCTGCGACTACTGCGCCAAGGGCCTGCACATCTCGTGCCGCAACGGCGGCCGGTACGGCTTCGAGGGCGTCGACGGCGGGCAGGGCGAAGCCGTCCGCGTCCCGTACGCCGACGGCACCCTGGTCAAGCTCCCGGTGGCCGCGGACTCCGCGCTGCTGCCGTCCCTGCTGGCCCTGTCCGACGTGATGACGACCGGCCACCACGGCGCCGTCACCGCCGGGGTCACCCACGGGGACACCGTCCTCGTCGTCGGGGACGGCGCGGTCGGCCTCTGCGCGGTCATCGCAGCGAAGCGGCTCGGCGCCGAGCGGATCGTGCTCGCAGGCCGCCACGAGAGCCGTACCGGCCTGGGCCGCCACTTCGGCGCGACCGACGTCGTCGCGGCACGCGGCGAGGAGGGCGTCGCCCGCATCCGCGAGCTGACCGGCGGCGTGGACAAGGTCGTCGAGGCCGTCGGCACCCGCCCGGCCCTCGACACCGCCATCGGCGCGGTCCTGGACGGCGGCACCATCAGCCGTCTCGGCGTCCCCCAGTACGAGCAGGGGCCCATCGGCCCTGCCGAGTTCATGCGGAACATCACCCTGACCGGCGGCGCCAGCCCCGCCCGCGCCTACATCGAGCAGCTGCTGCCCGACGTCCTGGACGGCACCATCGCCCCCGGCCGCGTCTTCGACCGGACCTTCAGCCTCGACCAGACTCCGGACGCCTACCGGGCCATGGCCGACCGTCAGGTCCTCAAGGCCCTCGTCCGCCCCTGACCACCGGCCTACTGGACTGCATGACGGAAAGCGCACTCCGACGGGACCGATGCCGTCGGCCCTGCCCGGGGCCGACGGCGGCGCCCCGCCCGGACCGATCCCGTTTGCCCGACTGGAGGCGGGGCAGGCGAAGTGGAGTGCTTGGGACCACAGGCGCAGCCGCGGGAGCAGTGTGCCCGGACGCCGGTCCACGTGCCTCTCGCGGTGACATCCTTGGCCGCACGTCTTGAGGAGCACTCCCTGATGGCGACGCGTCACTCGCACGACGACGCCCCTGACACCCAGCAGACCTTCGAACGTCTCGCCCAGGCGGATTCGGGGCCCGAACACGACTTGTTGAGCACGGAACTCGTCGAAGCATGGCTGCCCATGGCTCACCGCATCGCCGGCCGCTTCCGCAACAAGGGCGAGAACCAGGACGACCTGAGGCAGGTCGCGGCGATGGGCCTGGTCAAGGCCGTCGACCGCTACGATCCCGAGCGCGGCGCCTTCGTGCCGTACGCCGTGCCGACCATCACCGGCGAACTGCGCCGCCACTTCCGCGACCACACCTGGGACGTGCGCGTGCCCCGACGCGTGCAGGACCTGCGGAACCAGGTCCGCAGCACCCGCCGCGAGCTGATGGACCGGCCCGGCCGCCACCGCGAGCCCGACATCGAGGAGATCGCCGCGGGGGCCGGTCTGACCCTCGACGAGGTCCGTACCGGTCTTGGGGCACTGGAGAGCTACAGCGCCCTGTCACTGGACGCCGAAGTCGGCGCGTCCGACGACGAGTTCAGCTTGACGGACACGCTCGGCGAAGCCGAGCCCGGCTACGACCTCGTGACCGACCGCGAAGCCGCCAAGGACGGCCTCAAGCACCTCGCCGAACGCGAGCGGACCATCCTCTACCTGCGCTTCTTCGAGGACATGACGCAGGCGAACATCGCCGAGCGGCTGGGCATCTCCCAGATGCACGTGTCCCGTCTGATCACGCGCAGCTGCGCACAGGTCCGCGAGTACGCCGACGGCCCGGCGGCAGAACGGCAAGCCGCCTGAGTTCCGGTGCGGGCGACCGGCGCCGGCTCCGGACTGCCTTCAGCCGACCTTCGGGCCGTGCCGCAGCGAGGCGCGGACGCTGAAGGAGTGGCCGGCCGGGTCCGCGTACAAGCGGGCCCTGGTCGGGCCACCGCGGCCCGTCGCCTCGATCGGTGTGCCGCCCAGGGCCACGATGCGGCGCTCGAGTTCGTCGAGATCATCGGCTGCGACCAGGAAGTCGACATGGGCCTGGAGCGAGTCCTCGGGCCGGGGCCAGCTGGGCGGGGTGGCGTTGAGATCGCGGCGGAACCCCATGCGCAGCCCGCTCGGCGACTCGATGTCGATGCGGTCCGCGGTGGCCTCGGGGCACAGCTCGGCCTCCAGCAACTTCACGTAGAAATCGGCGAGTTCCTCGGGTTCCGAGCAGTCCAGCACGATCGCGCCCGTGGTGATCAGTCCCATGTCCCCTCCTTGGCTTGCGCACCGGGTCCGCGGCCGGAGGCCGACGAAGCGACTTCCGCCTCCGGGACCACAGATCATGTACCCAGCCCCTGTGCCCACACGCCTTCGGTGTGCACCGGCGGGCGATGAGAACGCCGAACGGCCAGGAAGGAGGCGCTAGCCTTCACAGGTGCAGACACGCTCGCAGGACAAAGACCCACATCAATGGGCTGCCGTGCTCGTCGCGTCCTCCGCCGGTGGCATCGAGGGCCTCGGCACACTCCTGGGCGGGCTGCCGACCGGCCTCTCGGTTCCGGTACTGGTGGCCCAGCACCTGAACCGCTCCCGCGAGACGCACATCGTGAGCATCCTGCAGCGCTCCACCGGCCTGCCGGTCACCCTCGCCGAGGACGGGCAGCACGCCGAGGCGGGCACGGTGTACATCGCGCCGCCCGACCATCACCTGTGCGTCCGGGCCGGAGGCATGCTCGCCCTGACCCGTGAGGAGCGGGTCAACGCCGCCCGCCCGGCCGCCGACCCCCTCTTCGAATCAGCGGCCCAGATCCTCGGCCCCGGGATCGTCGCCTGTGTCCTGAGCGGCTCGGACGGCGACGGCGCCCACGGGGTGGAAGTGGTCAAGGCCCGCGGCGGCATCGTCGTCGTACAGGACCCCGCGACGGCCGACTTCCACGGCATGCCCAGAGCCGCGATCCGTACAGGACAGGTGGACTTCGTGCTGCCGCTCGAAGCCATCGCGCCGGCGATCGTCGATCTCCTGCGGCAGAGTGTCGATCAAGCGCCCGGCCCGGGGCAGCTCCCCTCCGCGTAGCCCGTATGCGAACGGACCGCTACCCGTCCTCCGAGCGCCGCCCGGGACGTCTCACACCGCCGACGAACCACTCTCGAACCATGTCGGCCCGTCCTGCGCGGCCTGCTTGATCCTGAACGTGCCGTGCTCGTCCAGCGGCGGCAGGGCGTCCAGTTCGAACCAGCCGACTTCGAGCGACTCGTCGTCGTTGACCCGGGCCTCGCCGCCGGTGGCACGGCACAGGAACGTGATGTCCATGAACTGGCACTGGTCGCCGTTGGGATAGGTGATCGGGCTCTTCGTGGCCTGGACGAGGACGACGCGCTCGGCGACGCACTCGACCCCGGTCTCCTCGAACACCTCGCGCGTGGCGACGTCCGCGGGCTGCTCGCCCGGCTCGGCGATGCCCGCCGGCACGGCCCAGCGGCCGGTGTCGGTGCGGCGGCCGAGCAGCACCCGACCCTGGCCGTCGAAGACGACGGCGGTGACGCCGGGCAGGTAGAGGAGCTGGTGGCCCGCCGTGGCGCGGATGGCGCGGATGTATTCAGGGGTAGCCATACGCGCGACCCTAACCGTTCGCCGGTTCGCTGTTCGATCGGGTGGTGGCTCCGCGTCCCCTGCGGGAGCGGACGACCGCCCAGGCCAGCCCGCCGGCGCCGAGAGCGGTCAGCAGCACCTCGGGCAGGACACCCACACGCGTGGCCAGGGTCTTGGTGGTCCGCCTGGGAACCTCGGCGATCAGGGTGTCCGCCTCGAACATGCCGGTCTTCTGGGCGATGGAGCCGTCGGGGCGGATGACGGCGCTGACGCCGCTGGTCACCGGGACCATGACGGCGCGGCCGTGCTCCACGGCGCGCACCCGGTCCATGGCGAGCTGCTGGTAGGTCATCTGGCTGCGCTCGAAGGTGGCGTTGTTGCTCGGCACGGACAGGATCTCGGCGCCCTCGTCGACCTGGTCGCGGACCACGTCGTCGAACGCGGCCTCGTAACAGGTGACGTTGCCGATCTTGGTGCCCGCCATGTCGAAGACGACGGCCTTGTCACCGGGGACGAAGTTGCCCGCCCGGTCGACGTCCTTGCTGAAGATCCGGAAGAAACTGCGGTACGGCATGTACTCGCCGAAGGGCTGCAGGTGCCGCTTGTTGTACGTGGCGCCGGGACCGGTCTTCGGGTCCCAGAGGATCAGCTGGTTACGTGCGTTGCCGTCCTTGTCGGTGACGACGGCGCCGACCGAGATCGGGGCGCCGACCGCCGTGGCGGCCTTCTGGATCTCGTCGTAGGCGTCCATGTTCACGTACGGGTCGATGTCGGAGGAGTTCTCCGGCCACAGCACCAGGTCGGGCTTCTCGACCGTGCCCGCCTTTATCCTGGCGGCGAGCTTCATGGTCTCGCGCACGTGGTAGTCGAGCACGGCCCGGCGCTGGGAGTTGAAGTCGAGGCCCATGCGCGGCACGTTGCCCTGGATGAGCGCCACGCGCGCCGTGCCGTTCTCGGCGTCGTTCGACACGAGCGGCATGGCGGCGACTCCGGCGATCACCGGCGCGACGGCGCACACGGCCGCGACGGCCACGCCCCGGTCGCGGAGCAGACGGGCGCCGCTCTCGCTCCGTGATCCGCTCCCGCTCGGTGCCGCGGCCTCATCGGTGGTCTTGTCGGCTGCGAGGGCCCTGTCCGCGTCGCGCACCTTCTTGAGGTGCAGTACGCGGAGTACGAATCCGCCCAGACCGAAGCCGCAGAGCACCACGCCGAAGCCGAGCAGCGGGGTGCCGCCCAGCGAGGCGAGCGGCAGGAACACGCCGCTGGGCTGCCCGAAGGCGACCTTGCCCCAGGGGAACCCGCCGAACGGGAACCGGGCGCGCAGCGCCTCGTCGGCGACCCACACACCGCTCGCCCACAGCGGCCACAGCGGCAGCCGCGACACGTAGGCGATGCCCAGGCCGGCCAGCGCGAGGATCAGGGCCTCGGCGGCGGCGAGCGCCAGCCACGGCAGCGGGCCCACGTCCACGCCCGTCCAGGACAGCAGCGGCACCAGGTAGGCGAGCCCGAAGACGAGGCCGAGGCCGAATCCGGCCCGCAGCCGCCGCCCGTGCACGGCGATGCCGAACAGCGCGAACGCCAGCGGCGCGAGCCACGGCAGTTCGCGCGGCGGGAAGGTGACGTACAGGAGAAGCCCGGCGATCGCCGCGAGGACGACCGGTGCGAACCGTCGCAGGCGAAAGCGGCGTGCGGGCTGCGCGTCGGGCTCGTCGGACGGGGCGACGGGAGGTGCGGTGGCGGTCACCCGGGGAGTGTACGGCGCACTGCTGTCACGCAGGTCGGCCGGGCTTCGGGGGCGCCCGGCGAACACGTCGGCCCTGCCCCGCCCGCACGGGAGCGGTGACTGCCACAGTCACCACGGTCGGGTCCGGTGCGGTGGCGATGCGCGAGGCGCTCATCATGTCCTCCTCGTCCCTCAGCAGATACGGGGCAATTGCTCTCCCTGCGGCATGTCGACGAGGCGTCCCGCGCCGACCAGCGTCCGCAGCTCCACCCGCCCGGCCGGTCCGGGCGCGGCGGATCCCAGCCGTACCGCTTCCGTGCCCTCCGGCAGCGTGCGCAGGGCGTCGAGGGCGGCGTCCGCGGTCTCCGGGGCGACGAACGCCACCAGGCAGCCCTCGTTGGCGACGACCAGCGGATCCAGTCCCAGCAAGTCGCAGGCGGCGCCGACCGCCTCGGGCACGGGCAGCGCGCGCTCCTCGATCGTGACGCCGATGCGGGCGTCCCGCGCGATCTCGTTCAGCGCCGCCGCGAGTCCGCCGCGGGTGGGGTCGCGCAGTGTGTGCACGGACTCGCCGAACGGGGCGAGCGCGGTGACGAGCCGGTGGAGGGGGCGGGTGTCGGAGGCGATGCTCGTCTCGAAGCCGAGCCCCTCGCGGGTGGAGAGGATGGTGGTGCCGTGCAGGCCGATGGGTCCCGAGAGCAGAACCGCGTCGCCCGGGCGGGCGCGGGCGACGGACGGGGTGAGGCCGGGGATGCGGCGGCCGATGCCTGTGGTGGTGAGGAACAGCCGGTCGGCAGCGCCGCGTCCGACGACTTTGGTGTCGCCCGTGAGGACGGGCACGCCGACGTCACGGGCGGCCTTGCCCGCGGACTCCAGCGCGCCGCGCAGTTCCTCCAGCGCCAGGCCTTCCTCGGCGATGACGGCGACGGCGAGCGCGATCGGCAGGGCGCCGCGCATGGCGAGGTCGTTGACGGTGCCGTGCACGGCGAGGGATCCGATGTCGCCGCCCGGGAAGACGAGCGGGTCGACGACGAACGAGTCGGTGGAGAGGGCCAGGTCACTGTCGCCGGGCAGCAGCGCGGCGTCCTCCAGCGCGCCGTCCTGCGACGCGCCCAGGGCGGGCAGGACGAGCTCGCGCAGCAGTTCGGCGGACATCCGGCCGCCCGCGCCGTGCCCCAGGAGGAGCGTCTCGCGGTCGTGGCCCGGGGGCGGGCAGGCGAGGGTCATGGCGCGCTCCTCACGGTCGTGGCGTCGTCGCGGTCGGCGGTGCGGCGGCGCCCCGCCGAGTGGAACGCCGCGCAGGTCCCTTCCGTGGAGACCATGGGGGCGCCGAGTGGCGTGCGGGGTGTGCAGCGGGTGCCGTAGGCCGGGCAGTCGGTGGGCAGCGCGGCGCCGGTGAGGACGGCGCCCGCGATGCACTCCGGGTCCTCGACCGGGTGGAGTCCGTCGACCTCGAAGCGGCCGGCCGCGTCGAACCGGGCGTACTCCGGGGCGAGTTCGAGACCGCTGTCCTCGATGAGGCCGATGCCGCGCCAGGCGCGGTCGGTGACGCGGAAGACCTTCGCGAGGGTCTCCTGCGCCGTGGTGTTGCCGTCGCGGCGCACGGCACGCGCGTACTGGTTCTCGACGATGTGCCGCCCCTCCTCCAGCTGGGTCACGGCCATCAGGACGCCTTCCAGGAGGTCGAGCGGCTCGAACCCGGTGACGACGACGGGGACCCGGTAGTGGTCGGCGAGGGGTTCGTAGGCGCGCCAGCCCATGACCGCGCAGACGTGCCCGGCCGCGAGGAACGCCTGCACCTCGCAGTCCGGGTCGTCGAGCAGTGCGGTCATCGCGGGCGGCACGAGGACGTGGCTGACGAGGACGGTGAAGTTGGTCAGGCCGAGCCGGGCCGCGTGCAGCACGGCCATGGCGTTCGCGGGGGCGGTGGTCTCGAAGCCGACGGCGAGGAACACCACCTGCCGGTCGGGCAGCCGCGCGGCGAGCCGGACGGCGTCCATGGGGGTGTAGACGACACGGACGTCCGCGCCGCGGGCGCGCAGCGACAGCAGGTCGGTGGTGGAACCGGGGACACGCAGCATGTCGCCGAAGCTGGTGAACACGGTGCCCGGCGTGGCGGCGATCGCCATGGCCCGGTCGAGCGTCTCCAGCGGGGTGACGCAGACCGGGCAGCCGGGGCCGTGGATCATACGGATGCCGGCGGGCAGGAGTTCGTCGATGCCCTGGCCGACCAGGGTGTGCGTCTGCCCGCCGCACACCTCCATGATCCGCCAGGGGCGGGTGGCCGTGGCCGTCAGCTCCACGATCAGCCGCCGGGCCAGGACCGGGTCGCGGTACTCCGCCAAGTACCTCATCAGGTGGCCGCCGCCGGTCCGGCGAAGTCCATCCGGACGTCGACGACCCCCTCGACGGCTCGTGCGAGGCGGGCGGCGACGGGCACCAGGTTGCGATTGCCCAGTGCGCCGCCGAAGGTGACCACGCCGTCGGTGACGGTGACGGTGACGGGCGCGTCGGGGAAGAGGTACGCGGCCACGGTGCGGCGCACCTCCTCGGCGATGTCCTCGTCGGAGCGGAGGAACACTTTCAGCAGGTCGGAGCGGCTGACGATGCCTTCGAGCATGCCCTCGGTGCCGACGACGGGCAGCCGCTTCACCCGGCGGTGGGCCATGATGCGGGCCGCCTCGGAGAGGGTGGCGTCGGGGCGCACGCACACGGCGGGACTGGTCATGAGCTCGCCGGCGCTGACGGCGCCGGCCTTGGCCAGATCGGACAGGCGGTGCAGTTGCTCGCGCCGGTCGGGGTCGGCGTCGCGGAACTCCTCCTTGGGCAGCAGGTCTGCCTCGGAGACGACACCGACGACGCGGCTCTCGCCCTCCAGGACCGGGACGGCGCCGACCTTCCACTGGTCCATGAGTTCGACGATGTCCTTGAAGAGGGCGTCGCGGCCGACGGCCACGACGGTGTGGGTCATGACGTCACTGACGGTGTGCGGGCTGACGCTCACGGCAGCCTCCTCGGGGGCGGTGGTACTCGCTCGACGGTGAGGTCGAGGAAGTGGGTGGAGCAGGAGATGCACGGATCGTGGTTGCGGATGATCCGTTCGCACAGGTGCGTGAGTTCGGCGTCGTCGGCCGCGGCCCGGGGGCCGTCCTGAGCGCGCAGGCGCTGTTCGACGACGCGCCGCAGGTCCTCCTCGATGGCGCCCTGGTTCTGCGCGGTGGGCGGCACGAGGCGGGCGTCGGTGACGATGCCGTCGGCTTCGAGGACGTAGCGGTGGTAGAGCGTGCCGCGCGGGGCCTCGGTGGCGCCGTGCCCGGTCCCCGCGCGGGGGGTCACGTCGACGAAGGGCCGGGCGGGCGGTTCGTAGGCGTCGATGAGGCGCAGGGCCTCGTCGACCGCGTACACGGTCTCGACGGCGCGGACGAGGATGCTGCGGAAGGGGTTGCGGCACTCGGCACCGAGCCCGGCCTCCTGTGCCGCCTGCCGGGCGACCGTGGACAGCGCGGGGCCGTTGATCGCGTACCGGGCGAGGGAGCCGGTGAGGTGGCGGCGCCCGCGCAGGGTGGCGTGCAGGGCGGTGGAGTGCGGGACCTGTTCCTCGACGACCTCATGGGTGAAGTCGCGCAGTGCGAACCGGCGCAGGCTGCCGCCTCGCCGGGTGAGCACGGTGGGGGTTCCGCGCTCGATGGCGTACGTGCCCGGTTCGGACAGGGCGAGGAGGTCGTGGTCGCAGTCGGCGTCCGGGAAGTCGAATCCGGCGGTCCAGCGGACGGTGGCCCAGGCGTCGTCGAGCGCGCGCCGCAACCGCTCGGCGAGGGGCTCCAGTTCGGCCTTGGCGGGCGCCCGGTGGAAGCCGCCGACGCGGACGTTGACCGGGTGGATCGCGCGCCCGCCGAGCTGTTCGAGAAGGACGTTGCCGGCTTGCTTCAGGCGCAGTCCCCGCTCGACGTCGGCGCGGTGGGTGCGGGCCAGGTCGACGGCGCCGTCCCGGCCGAGGAAGTCGGGGGCGTGCAGCAGATAGATGTGCAGGGTCTGGCTCTCGATCCACTCGCCGCAGTACAGCAGCCTGCGCAACCCCCTTATGTCGTCGGGCACTTCTACTCCGCACGCGTCCTCGATCGCCGCACAGGCGCTCATCTGGTAGGCGACGGGACAGATGCCGCACACGCGGGCCGTGATGTCGGGCGGTTCGGTGTGGGCGCGGCCGCGCAGGAACGCCTCGAAGAATCGCGGGGGTTCGTAGATCCGCAGCCGGGCCGAGGTGACGTCGGCGCCGTCCACCGTGAGGTGCAGGGCGCCTTCGCCCTCGACGCGGGCGAGTGAGCCGACGTGCAGGACACGGGTTCCGCGGTGTGTCACGACCTCGGCTCCTTCGCGAAGGCGGCCACGTTGAAGGTGCTCAGTAAGCGCTCGGTCGCCGGGTCGTCGAGCCCGTCGCGGTGCAGTACGGGGATCAGCGCGGGCAGATTCACCGTGCCCGCCGGGCCGAAGCAGCCGTAGCAGCCACGCCCGTACGCGGGGCACAGCGCGCCGCATCCCGCGTGGGTCACCGGCCCGAGGCAGGGCGTGCCGTGGGCGACGGTGACACAGACGGTGCCGCGCCGCTTGCACTCGAAACAGACACTGTGATCGGGGATGTCGGGCTTGCGTCCGGCCAGGAACGCCGTGATCACTTCCAGGAGTTGGCGGCGGTCGACCGGGCAGCCGCGCAGCTCGAAGTCGACCTCGACGTGGGCGGAGACCGGCGTGGAGGTGGCGAGGGTGTCGAGGTACTCGGGGCGGGCGTAGACGACGCGCCGGTATTCCTCGACGTCGGCGGTGTCGCGCAGCGCCTGGATGCCGCCCGCGGTGGCGCAGGCCCCGATGGTGACCAGATGCCGTGCGGCGGCGCGGATCTCTCGGATGCGGGCGGCGTCGGCCGCCGACGTGATCGAGCCTTCGACCAGCGCGAGGTCGTAGGGGCCGGGCCGCACCGCGCCGGAAGCCTCCAGGAAGTGGGCGATCCGCACTTTCCCCGCCAGGGCGAGGAGTTCGTCCTCGCAGTCGAGCAGGGTGAGCTGACAGCCGTCGCAGGAGGCCAGCTTGAAGACGGCCAGCGAGGGTGTGCCCATCGGGATCACAACTCCCTTGTGGACATGAGGGGTTCCGCCCGGTCGAACCCGATGACGGGGCCGTCGCGGCAGAGCAGGACCGGGCCGAGCTGGCAGTGCCCGCAGTGGCCGGTGGCGCAGCGCATGTTGCGTTCCAGGGAGACCCGGATCCGGTCGGCGGGCACGCCGCGGTGGACGAGGTCGCGGGCGGTGGCCCGGATCATCGGTTCGGGTCCGCACACGAAGGCCGTGGTGGAGGCGGGGTCGAAGTGCGCGCGGTCGAGCAGGCGGGTGACGAGGCCGATCTCGCCGCGCCAGTAGGGGTCCGGGTGGTCGACGGTGACGCCCGTGTACGCGGTGGGCCAGCGCCGCGTCTCCACCCGGGAGACGAGGTCGCCGGGGCTGCGGGCGCCGACGAGGACGTTGACGCGGCCGTAGTCCTCCGGTGCGGCGACGGCGTGTCGCACCAGGGGGCGCAGCGGTGCGAGTCCGATACCGCCGGCGACCACGAGTACGTCCCGCCCGCGCGCCGCCTCCAGCCCCCAGCCGGTGCCGAACGGGCCGCGCAGGCCGACGGTGTCGCCGATCCGCTTGCGGCACAGGGCGGCGGAGACGGCTCCGACCTCGCGCACCGTGTGGGCGAGTCCGTGGCCGACGGTCGGCAGCGAGCTGACCGACACCGGGATCTCCCCCACCCCGAACGCGTAGACCATCGCGAACTGGCCCGCCTCGAAGGGCGCGAGCCACCGCGCGTCCGGTTCGAGGCGCAGGGTGACGGTGTCGTGCGTCTCGTCCCAGCGGTCGGTCACCCGGTAGGCGACCGGCACCGGGCACGTGGTCATCGGGGGAATCCGCTGCCGTGCGGTGCGTACAGGTCGAGGAGGCGGATGCGGGCCGCGAGCAGCCGGTGGCCGATCACCTCGCCGACCCAGTGGCCGATCCGGCGGCCCAGTTCCGGGTCGGCGTCGCACATCTCCCGCACGCGCGCCGCGTCGAACTCGTGGGCGCGCACCGGGCTCACCGTCTCCGCGCCGAGCTGCCACAGGTACGGCGCGAACAGCCAGGACCAGCCGACGAGTTCGCCGAAGCCGAGCGTCTCGATGACAGCGGCCCGGCGTCCGGGGACATGCATGTCGAGGGCGACCGTGCCGGAGCGGATGATCCAGAAGCGGTCGGCCCGGCCGCCCTCCTCGAACAGGCGCGCGCCTTCGCGGAAGTTGACCGGCCGCGCCAGGCTCATCAGACGCCCTCGGTGCTCGGCGGGGAGCGCCTGTCCCATCCGCGGAGTGGTCGTGGCGATCATCGTCCTGCCTCCTTCGCGAGTGCGGTGACTTCCTCGGTGATGTCGATGCCGACGGGGCACCAGGTGACGCAGCGGCCGCAGCCGACGCAGCCCGTCGAGTCGAACTGGTCGTGCCAGGTGCCGAGTTTGTGGGTGAGCCACTGCCGGTAGCGGCTGTGTGGGGTGGCCCGTACCGGACCGCCGTGCAGCGACGAGAAGTCCAGATCGAAGCAGGAGTCCCAGCGCTGCCACCGCTCGGCGTGGTCGCCGGTGAGGTCGGTGACCTCCTCCGTGGTGGTGCAGAAGCAGGTGGGGCAGACCATGGTGCAGTTGCCGCAGCTCAGACAGCGGGCGGCGACGTCGTCCCAGCGTTCGGCGTCGAGGCTCGCGCCGAGCAGGGCCCGCAGGTCGAGCGGGGGCATGGCGCGGCCCATCCGGTCGCGGGCGGCGTCGACGGCCGCCCCGGCGCGCTCGGCGGTGGCCGGGTCCCCTTCCTCGTAGGTCCCGTTCGGCAGCCGGTCGAGGATGCGTGCGCCCTCCGGACTTCCCGCACGCGTCAGGTAGCGGGGTCCGGTGGCGTCGGCGAGTTCGGTCAGGGCGAGGTCGTAGCCCGGGTCTGCCGCGGGGCCGCCGCCCATCGACACACAGAAGCAGGTCGCCCCCGGTTCGGTGCACTCGACGGCGACGAGGAACGCTCCGTCGCGGCGGCGGGCGTATCCGTCGTCCTTGTAGTGGCCGCCGGCCAGGACCCGGTCCTGGAGGGCGATGGCCCGCAGGTCGCAGGGGCGTACGCCGAGGAACGCGTAGGACGGCCGTTCTTCCTGGTACGCGGTCACGGTCAGGGAGCCGTCCGCGTCCTGTGCGGCGTCCCAGACCTTCTGGCGCTGCGGGTGCAGGAAGTTCTTCCAGGACTGGGGTCCCGAGGTGTGGGCGAAGGCGGCGCCGTCGGTGCGCCGCGTCAACCGGTAGCGTCCCGCGTCGAGTTCGCTGCCCACACCCCAGGGCAGGTCGTCGGCGCCGTCGAGCGGGGCGAGGACGACGGCGCCGTCCCTGACGGTCGGCCCGACGACGGTGCGGCCGTCGGCGATCAGCACCGCGACGAGGGCGTCGAGCCCCGCCCGGCCGAGGACCACCGCGTCCCGGGCGGCCGGCTCGGTGGCATCGCGTTCGCTGGAAGCACCCATGATCGTCCTCGCGTCTCCCTCGTCCGCTGCGTCGGGCCGTCACCTCCACGGTCGGCGCCCGGGGCGGACCGCGGCAGGGGCCGACCGGTCCCCCGCCGTGCCCGGGTCGCCACCCGCCGACGGCCGTCCGGCCCTGCCGTCCGGTGGCGTGCGGTGCCACGGTGGGACAAGGCTTCGACGCCGTTCCCGAGAGGTGGTGTTCGCCGTGGGGTTCGAGGGTTCGACGGCGGGTCCGCGGGCGACCGGCCGGAGGGTCGGCGAAGCCGCCCGGCACCCGCGCGGGACCGACCGGTCCGGCACCGCCGAGCTGCTGATGGCCGGCGTCCGGCGGCGGCCCGGTCGTGCCGGTCCGCGACCGGGCCGGGCGGGTCACGCAGTGCTGTGCCCGGTGACCGTCGCCCCGCGGCACGGTGACCGCCCGCGTTCCGCAACCGTCCCTCGTCCGGAAGGAGTCGGCCCGTGAGGGGGATCGCCGCACCGCTGCGCGGCGTAGCGGCGGTGGTGCTCGACACCGACGGTGTCATCACCGATTCGGCGCATCTGCACGCCGCGGCGTGGAAGTGTGCGTTCGACACCTTCCTGCGCGCGCACCCGCCCGAACTGCTCGAGAAGCAGGGGCCGTTCGACGTACTTGTCGACTATCCGCTGTACGTGGACGGCAGGGCGCGGCGGGACGGCGCGGCCGCGTTTCTCGTCTCCCGCGGGGTGCGGCCCGACGCCGCCGTGGTCGACGCGATCGCCGCGGCCAAGGACCTCGCCTACGGCGAGCGGCTGCGCACGGGAGCGCCGGTACCCGCGTTCCGGGGCACCGTGGACCTGCTGCACACGCTGTTGTCCGAGGGGGTGCTGCTCGCCGCCGCGTCGGCGTCCCGGCACGCGGGGGAACTCCTGGAACGCGCCCATGTGGCGGATCTGTTCGACGCGGTGGTGGACGGCGGGGAGGCGGCCCGGCTGGGGCTGCGGGGCAAGCCGTACCCCGACCTGTTCCTGGAGGCGGCCCGCAGGCTGCGCACCTCGCCCGGCGCCACGGCGGTCGTCGAGGACGCGACGGCCGGGGTGACGGCGGCCCGGCGCGGCGGCTTCGCCGTCGTCGTCGGCGTCGCCCGCGGCGGCGCCGCGGACCGGGGCCGGCTCGTCGCCGCGGGGGCGGACGTGGTCGTCGGCGATCTCGGCGAGCTGGTGACGCAAGGCGCTGTCCGGTGATCCCCGCGGGGCCCGCCACCTGGTCGTACGAGGGGTACGACCCGGACCGGGAGCGGCTGCGCGAGGCGCTGTGCACGCTCGGCAACGGCGTCTTCGCCACCCGGGGCGCGCTGCCCGAGTGCACGGCGGACGAGGTGCACTACCCGGGCACGTACGCGGCGGGCTGCTACGACCGGCTCACCTCGCACGTCGCGGGCCGCGCCGTGGAGAACGAGGACCTCGTCAACCTGCCCGACTGGCTCGCCCTGCGCTTCCGGCCCCGCGACCACCGCGGCCCGGCCGACTGGCTGCACCCGGACCGGGCCCGGACGCTCGACCACCGCTGCGTCCTGCAACTGGAGCGTGGGGTGCTCGAACGCTTCACCCGGTACCAGGATGCGCAGGGCCGCCGCCTCGCCGTGCGGCAGTTGCGCCTCGTCCACATGGCTGATCCTCAACTAGCCCTGCTGCGAACGTATTTCACCGCGGAGAACTGGTCGGGCGAACTCGATGTGGAGTCGGCGCTCGACGGCACGGTGCGCAACGCCGGGGTGCCGCGCTACCGCGATCTGAACGGGGCCCACCTCGTCGACGTGCACCCGGGTCGCGCAGGCCCGCACGGCATCACCCTGCGCTGTCGCACCCGTACCTCCGATCTGCGGATCGCCCTGGCGGCGCGCACCACCTCCCCCGACCCGGTGCGCGCCCAGGTGCTGGACCAGCACACGGCCCGCGCCGCCCAACTGCTGCACCTGCCGATGGCGGAGGGACGCACGGTCAGCGTGGACAAGACCGTGGCCCTGTACACCTCCCGGTCACCGGCGATCGGCGACCCGCTGTGGGCGGCCGTCGACGCGGTGGGCCACGCGCCCGGCTTCGACGAGCTGCTCGCCTCCCATCTGACCGCCTGGCGCCAGCTGTGGCGGCGGGCCGAGCTCGACGTGCCGGGCGAGGCGGGCCGCATTCTGCGGCTGCACCTCTTCCACGTGCTGCAGACGCTGTCGCCGCACACCGCGGAACTCGACGTCGGCGTGCCGGCCCGCGGACTGCACGGCGAGGCCTACCGCGGTCATGTCTTCTGGGACGAACTCTTCGTGCTGCCCTACCTCAATCTGCACTTCCCCGAGGTGTCGCGGGCGCTGCTCACGTACCGCCACCGCCGGCTCGGCGCCGCCTGCCGGGCCGCCCGCGACGCCGGTCACCGGGGTGCCATGTATCCGTGGCAGAGCGGCAGCGACGGCCGCGAGGAGACCCAGCGGCTGCACCTGAACCCGTGCTCGGGACGCTGGCTGCCCGACCACACCCACCTGCAGCAGCACGTCGGCTCGGCGATCGCCCACAACATCTGGCGGTACGCGGAGGCGACGGGCGACACCGAGTTCCTGCACACCAAGGGCGCGGAGACGGTGCTGCAGATCGCCCGGTTCTGGGCGGACCGGGCGGCGTACGACGGGGATCTGGGCCGTTACCGGATCCGCGGCGTCGTCGGCCCGGACGAGTACCACGACGCCTATCCGGACGCGGACCGGCCCGGTATCGACGACAACGCGTACACCAATGTCACCGCCGCCTGGGTGCTCGCCCGCGCCGTCGGTCTCCTGGCCTCGCTGCCCGAGCCGCGGCGGGTCGAACTCTCGGAGCGGATCGGCCTCGACGACGGTGAGGAGGAGGTCTGGCGGGATGTCGCGCACCGGCTGTACGTGCCGTTCCACTCCGGGGTCATCAG
Source organism: Streptomyces sp. NPDC057694 (assembly GCF_042799415.1). Lineage (NCBI taxonomy): Bacteria > Bacillati > Actinomycetota > Actinomycetes > Kitasatosporales > Streptomycetaceae > Streptomyces > Streptomyces sp. NPDC057694. The sequence continues at coordinate 136,225 of NZ_JBHVIX010000011.1, read as the reverse complement.
CCAGTTCGAGGGCTACGCGGGGCTGGCCGAGCTGGACTGGGACGCGTACCGGCGGAAGTACGACGACATCCGGCGCCTGGACCGGATCCTGGAGGCCGAGGGCGACAGCGTCAACCGCTACCGGGCCTCGAAGCAGGCGGACGTCCTGATGCTCGGCCACCTCTTCTCACCCGGCGAACTCGCCTCACTTTTCCGGCAGTTGGGATATGTCATGGACGACACCGGATGGCGGCGCACGGTGGACCATTATTTGCGGCGCACCAGTCACGGCTCCACGCTGAGCGGCCTGGTGCACGGCTGGGTGCTCGCGCGGGCACGGCGGTCGGAGGCGTGGACGTTCGTGCACGAGGCGTTGACCGGGGACATCGCCGACGTGCAGGGCGGCACCACCGGCGAGGGCATCCATCTGGGCGCCATGGCGGGCACGCTCGACCTCGTGCAGCGCGGACTCACGGGGCTGCGGACGCGCGACGACGCCCTGTCGCTGGATCCGGCACCCCTGCCCGAACTCACCGGCTCCGGATACGGGTTCACGATCCGCTACCGCGGGCACTGGGGAGTGCGGCTGCGGCTCTCGCACGGCCGGCTGCGGATCACCGTGCCGATGTCCGACCGGGCGCCGATCCGCGTGGAGCTGCCGGACCGGGCCGTCACGGTGCGGCCGGGCGAATCGTGGGAGCTGCTGCTGGACCGCTCCCCCGCGTCCGACGGCCTGCGCGCGTCCGGCTGAGCGGTGTCCGGCGGGCCTTCACACCCAGGCCTCCCACGCGCGGTCCCACTCGGCGAGCCGCCCGCGGTCCAGGTGACTGCGCACCGACCAGCCCGCCAGCAGGGCCACGCCGGCCACGCCACCTCCGGCGGCGGCGCCCGCCGACACCCCGCGCAGCCAGATGTCGGAGTCGTCCAGCGGGGCGTCCGCGAGCCGGTCCCGGCGGTCCAGCCAGATCAGGGTGGGAGCGCCTTCGACGGTACCGGCGGGCACCCGTGCGGTGTCGGTCCGGAAGGTGCCGTCGGCCGTCTTCCAGCGCACCGGCACCCGGTGCACGGTCCCGACCGTCCCCGCCGAGTCGGCCCAGGTCACCGCCTGCGGCGCGTCCCGCAGGACCCGGGCGTGCACCGGGTGACGCTCCCGGTGCTGTGCGCGGGACTCGGCCCGCGCCCCGGCGACGGCCGGCGCGCCGACGGTGAGGGCCGTGACGGGCGCGCCGACGCACACCGACGCCGTCACACACAGCACCGTCCACGCCTCGACGACGTCGGAACGGCGCCGCAGCGGGTTCTTGCGCAGGCGCCACCCCCACCACATGACGTCACTCCCCTTCCCTGCGCTCCGCACCGCTCGGGGCGGCGAGCAGTTCGCGGGCGATCTGCTCGGCCCAGCCGGTGATCCGGGCGAAGTCCCGGAAGTCACCGCCTCGGCCGGCGTGGACGATCGTCCGGGCCAGGCGGCCTCGGGCGTGCTCGTCGAGCCGGCCGCCGAAAGTGATGTGCCCGCACACGTCGAGCCGGTCGGCGACGCGGCGCACACCGCGCACGGGCGGGATGTCGCGCTCGCCGGCCGACGCGTCGAGCGGGCCGCTGCTGAACAACCACAGCGGGCGGGCGCCCAGTGCCGTCGCGGCCCTCCGGGCGAAGCGGCGGGCGTCGCGGTGCCAGTGGCCCGAGTAGAGCGCGCCGCCGAGCACCACGGCGTCGTACGCGGCCACGTCGTCGGCCGCTTCGCGCGCGGGGCACACCGCGGTGGCGCAGCCGGCCTTGCTCAGGACGTCGCCGATCCGCTCGGCGATCTCCGCCGTGGAGCCGTTCTTCGACCCGTAGGCGACCAGTACACGGGGCTCCCCGCACTTCACCATCGTCTCGTGACCTCCTTGGGGTCCCGGCGGGTCACAGCTTGCGCAGCCAGTCGTCGGCGATACCGCGCACGGCCGGTTCGTCGGAGCGCAGACGGGAGTCGTCGAGCCGGTAGGTCAGCTTGTCGACGACACCGATCACACCGTCGATGTGGCCGGTCATCCGTCCGGCGATGTCCTTCTCACTGCGCCGTTCCACCTGTCCGTCGAGGGTGACGACACCCTCGTGCACCTGCACGGACACGGTCTGCGGTGTCAGCCACAGGGTGCGTACGAAGACCTCGTCGAGGATCTCGCGGCGGATCTCGTCGTCCGGTCGCAGGAACACCTGGAGCAGGTCGCGGCGGGTGACGATGCCGACGAGCCGTTCCTCCTCGTCGACGACGGGCAGCCGTTCCACCTTGCGGTGGGCCATGGTGCGGGCGGCCTCGGCGATCGTGTCGTCGGCGTGCACCGTGACCGGCGGCGCGGACATCAGCTGTCCCGCGGTACGCGCCTGTTCCTTGCGCCGCTCGGCGCGCCCGCTCCGCCCGGGCCGGTGCCACCGGTGGGCGGGCACGTCGGGCTCCGCGGTCCGTGCCTCGCGGGTCAGCAGGTCCGTCTCGGAGATCACTCCGACGACCCGCTCGTTGTCGTCGACGACCGGCAGGCCGCTGATGCGGTGCCGGTTCAGCAATCGCGCGACCTCCTTGAACGGGGTGCCGTACTCGACGCGTACGACGTCACCCACCATCACCGAACCGACCTTGCTGTGCTTCATGTCTCCTGCCTCCTTGCCGTGTTCGGGTTCAGCGCAGCCGCCGCAGATAGGGGTCCTGGGCGTGTGCGGGTGTGAGCCGCACCTGTACGTCCACCGCCGCGACCCCGTCGGGCCACGCGAGCACCGGGTTGAGGTCGGCCTCGGCCAGCTGCGGCAGGTCGCCGGCCATCCGCGACAGGCGCAGCAGCAGTTGTTCGAGGGCGGCCAGGTCGACGGGGCCCGTGGCGCCCTCGCCGAACAGCAGCGGGGCGCACCGCGGCGCGGTGATCAGCTCGTGCACGTCGTGGTCGGTGAGCGGGGCCAGGCGGGCGGCCCGGTCGGCGAGGACGTCGGTGGCGGTGCCGCCGAGGCCGAAGAGGACCAGCGGACCGAAGACGGCGTCCTGGACGACGCCGGCGAGCAGTTCGACGCCGCGCCTGGCCAGCGGCTGCACGACCACGCCGGTCAGCCGTCCGGCGAACCGGGTGTCGAAGTCCCGCCAGGCGGCGCGCACTTGGCTGCTGCCGCGCAGATCGAGGTGGACGGCGCGCTGCTGGGTCTTGTGCAGCAGCCCCGGCCAGTAGGCCTTCATGACGGTCAGGCCGCCGGGTTCCTGGAGGCGTTCGGCGGCGATCACCGCGTCGTTCTCGGTGTCGGCCCAGGCCCAGGGCAGTTGAGGGATGCCGTAGCAGTCCAGGAGCGCCGAGCAGGTGCGCGGGTCGAGCCGGCCGCCGCCGTCGTGGTCGGCGAGCCACTGGGCGACGAGGTCGTGGGCGCGACCGCTGTCGATGCCGTCGAGTTCGGGCACGGTGCCGTCCGGGCGGGCCAGCCGCCTCGCGCGGGTCACGGCGTGCGCGAGGGCGCGGGCGGCGGCCTGCGGGTCGGCGTAGGACGGGATGTGGCCCGCGTCGGCGGGCAGCAGGCGTACGGGTTCCGGCTGGTCGAGGAGGACCGCGGCGACCGTGCGGGGGCGATGCCGTCCGGCGGAATGGGTGAGGGATCGGACGAGATCGTCGCCGGTCGCCGCGGAGACCGCGGTGGGGACCAGCGCCACCAGGACCGCGTCGACGGCGTCGGAGGCGGTCAACCGGTCCAGACAGGCGCGCAGTTCGCTCTCGGTGACGGCGGCGGTGGCGTCCACCGGGTTGGCGGCGGTGGCGCCTTCGGGGAGCACGGCCAGCAGCGCGTCGGCGAGCGTGATGTCGAACGGGGGCACGCCGAGTCCGGCTTCGGCACAGGCGTCGGCGGCGAGGACCCCGGCGCCGCCCGCGTTGGTGACGACGGCGACGCGGGCGCCGGGTGGCAGTGGCTGGCTGTGCAACAGGGCCGCGGTGTCGAGGAGTTCGGGCACGGTGCGGGTCGCGATGACGCCGGCCTGGGTGAACAGGGCCTGGCGGGTCATGGTGCGGGTGGCAGCCGCCGCGGTGTGCGAGGCGGCCGCTCGGCGCCCGGCCTCGGTGCGGCCCGCGTCCACGGTCAGGATCGGCATCCGACGGGTGACGCGGCGGGCGGTGCGGGAGAACGCGCGCGGGTTGCCGAACGACTCCAGGTGCAGCAGCGCCAGTTCGGTGCGGCCGTCGCTCTCCCACCACTGGAGGAGGTCGTTGCCGCTGACGTCGTACTTGTCGCCGAGCGAGACGAAGCTGGAGACTCCGATGCCGAGCCGGGCCAGGCCGCCGAGGAGCGCGATGCCGACGCCGCCGGACTGCACGGCGACGCCGCAGGCGCCGGGGCTCGGGTGGGCGGCGGCGAAGGTGGCGTCGAGGCGCACGGTGTCCTCGGTGTCGGCGAGGCCCAGGCAGTTGGGGCCGACGAGCCGCATGCCGTGGGTGCGGCAGGTGGCGAGCAGGGCGGCGGCCTGCGCCGCGTCGAGCCCGGCGGTGACGACGAGCAGCCCGTGCACTCCGGCCTTGCCGCACTGCTCGGCGACGGCCCCGACCTCGGCGGCGGGCACCGCGACGACGGCCAGGTCGGGGGGCTGGGGCAGTGCCGTCACGGAGGGGTGGGCGTGCACGCCGAGGATCGCGGAGGCCTCGGGGTGGACGGCGTACAGGCGGCCGGTGAAGCCGGCTCCGAGCAGGTTGCGCAGGATGGCCCGGCCGACGGAGCCGGGGGTTCGTCCGGCTCCGATGACGGCCACCGACCGGGGCCGCAGCAGCGGTCGGAGGCTGGCCACGTCCGCGGCCCTACCCCGCTCCTCGACGGCCGTCAGGTAGGTCTCGTCCTGGTCGAGTCGTACGGTGCAGTGCACCTCGGGTCCGTCGAACCGGCGGGCGGTGCGCAGCCCCAGGTCGGCGAAGACCTTCAGCATCTCGTGGTTCTCCGCGAGGGCGTCGGCGGTGAACGCGGCGATGCCGTCGGCCCGCGCCGCCGAGACCAGGTGTTCGAGCAGGAGGGTGCCCACGCCCCGCCGGTGCCAGGCGTCACCGACGGCGAGCGCGATCTCGGCGAGGTCGTCCTCGCCGCTCCGCTCGTACTCGGCGACACCCACCAGCCGTCCCGCCACCTCGGCGACCAGGCCGCGGTACCCGGCGGGAGCGGTGCCCCGGCACATCCGGTCGGCGGCCGCGCGGGCCGAGCCGCGGCCGGCGCCGAAGAAGCGCAGCCGCAGGTTCTGCGGCGACATCTCCTCGTAGAACGTTCGCACGCGGGTGTGATCGCCGGATCCCGACGGGCGGATGTGCACGGTGGTGCCGTCGGTGAGCAGTGCGTGGACCCTGCGGATCGCCTTGGCGGTGTCCGACATGACGGCTTCCCCTTTCCGTGTCCGGTCGTGGCGAGCGGGTCCGCCCGGGAGCCGTGCGGCCCTCTCATCCAGCCTCCGGCGGACGCCCGTCGGCCGTGAGGGGCTGCCCGGGCACGAGGGCGGGGCCGGGTGGCCCCGGGTGTCCGCGGCCCGGCTCGCGCGGCAGCGGTTCGCCGAGCTCACCCTCGACGGTGTCGGCCATCGCGCGCAGCACGTCGAGGGTGCGCCGGGCCTCGGCCTCGTCGACGGTGGTGATGGCGAAGCCCACGTGCACGACGACGTAGGTCCCCACGGCGGCGACCGGGGTGTACTCCAGGCACACCTCACGGCGTACGCCGCCGAAGTCGACGGTGGCCATCCGCAGACCCTCGCTGTCGTGGATCTCCGTGATCCGTCCGGGAATTCCGAGACACATGTGTCCTCCTCGCGGGTTCACTGCTCGGCGCGGGCGAGCCGCGCGGCGGCGACGGCGGTCTGCCCGTAGGCGATACCGCCGTCCCCGACGGGCACCTCGCGGCCCACCAGGACACGCAGTCCCTGGGCGCGCAGCAGCCGGCGCACATCGCCGAGCAGCCGCCGGTTGACGAAGCAGCCGCCCGCGAGGCAGACCGTGCGCGGCGCCCCGGACCGGACGGCGTGGGCGACGAGGGCGGCGGTGACGTCGGCGAGCGTGGTGTGGAAGGCGGCGGCCAGGTCCGCGGACGGTTCGCCGTCCGCCTGCCGGCGCAGCAGGTCGATGAGGGTGGGCACGGGGTCGTACACCCACAACTCACCCTTCTGTACGAGACGGTGGGCCAGCGGCGCGACCCGGCGCCGCCCGGCCGCCGCTTCCAGGCGGACGGCCGCCTCACCCTCGTAGCTCACCTGGTCGGCGAGTCCCAGCAGGCTCGCCACGGCGTCGAAGAGGCGGCCTGCGCTGGACGCCCGCGGGCAGTTCACGCCGCGCGCGATCATGGTGCGCACCGCCGCGACCTCGTCGGGATCGAGACGTCCGGTGAAGCGCCGGGTCAACTCCCCCACGGGCGAGGCGGATCCGAGGGGTTCACCGCCGTACAGATAGCCGAGCGCGGTGCGCCACGGGTGGCGTACGGCGGCGTCCGCGCCGGGCAGCGCCGCGGTGCCGAAGCGGCCCACGCGCCGGTAGGAGGCCAGATCCGCTACGAGCACCTCGCCGCCCCACAGCGTCCCGTCGTCGCCGAGTCCGAGCCCGTCGTAGGCGACGCCGGTGAAGGGGCGGGTCAGTCCGTGTTCGGCGGCGCAGGCGGCCAGGTGTGCGTGGTGGTGCTGGACGGCGATGCCCGGCAGGGGCTGCGCGCGGGCCCACTGGGTGGAGAGGTAGCCGGGGTGCGGGTCGTGGGCGACGGCACGGGGCTCGATGCCGACCAGCGGACGGAGCGCGTCGTAGCAGGCGAGGAAGGCGTCGTACGTCGAGGTGGCGGCCAAGTCACCGATGTGCGGCGAGAGATGGGACCGGTCCGCGGTGGCGAGCGCGAAGGTGTGCTTGAGCTGCGCGCCCGCGCCGACGAGGGCCACGGGGGTGGCGCGGGGCAGGGGAAGCGCGGCCGGGGCGAGACCACGGGCCCGGCGGATCGTCATCAGCGAGCGGCCGGCCGGCTGCACCACGGAGTCGTCGTAGCGGGCACGGATGGGCCGGTCGTGGTCGAGGAAACCGTCCGCGATCGCGTCCAGCAGGCGATGTGCCTCGCTGGCGTCGACGGCGATCGGCGCGTCCACGGTGTTGCCGCTGGTGACGACGAGCGGCCGGCCGAGCGCGCGCAGGAGGAGGTGGTGCAGGCCTGTGGTGGGCAGGAACAGGCCGATGCGGTCGGTGCCCGGATGGACGGCGGCGGCCAGTCGACGCGGACCGGCGTCGACCAGCACCACGGGCCGTACGGGGGTGGTCAGCGCTCCGGCCGCGCGTGCGCCGATCCGGCCGAGGCGGCGCGCTCCCGCCAGGTCGCCGACCATGACGGCGAACGGTTTGGCGGGCCGGTGCTTGCGCCGCCGCAGCTCGGCGACGGCTGCCGCGTCCTCGGCGGCGCACACGAGCTGGTAGCCGCCGAGTCCCTTCAGAGCGATGATGCCGCCGTCCTCGACGGTCCGCACGGCGGCCCGCAGGGCGTCCTCGCCACGCAGACCGTCCCAGGCGAGCCGCGGGCCGCACGCGGGGCAGGCGATCGGTTCGGCGTGGAAGCGCCGGTCGGCGGGGTCCGCGTACTCGGCGGCGCACGCGGCACACATCGGGAAGCGGCGCATGGTGGTACGGATCCGGTCGTAGGGCAACGCGTCGATGACGGTGGCGCGGGGTCCGCAGGCGGTGCAGTTGATGAACGGGTAGCGGTACCGGCGATCGCGCGGGTCGAACAGTTCGTCCAGACACGGCTCGCAGGTCGCCGCGTCCGGCGGGATCTCACACGGACCGTCCGCGCCCGGCCGGGACCGCTCGCTGCCGAGCACGCGGAACCCCGTGCCGGGGGCGGGGGCCCGCCCGCCGAGTGTGACGATCCGGATCCGGCGCACCCGGGCCCGCGGCGGCGCGGCCGTGCGCAGCAGTTCGGCGAACGCGTCGATGTCCGCCTGCTCACCGGCCACGACTCCCGCCACGTGCCCGTCGACGTTCGCGGCCCAGCCGTCCAGGCCGAGGCCGACGGCCGTACGGTGCACGAAGGGCCGGAACCCGACGCCCTGGACGACACCGGTTACGTCGAACTCCCGGGCGATGCGCGCCATATGGCCACCTCCGGCCGCGTTCGTGGATCACACCCGGGCGGCGGCGTCCCGGTGCCGCACGATCTCGTCCTCCACCGCGGACGCCAGGTGTTCCACGCTCGCCACAACCTCGGGTGACATCCGCGTCCCGAGAGAGTTGTCGGCGCCTTCGACGGCGTAGACGACGAGGCAGCCCGGCAACCGGCCGAGGACCCGGGCCAGTTCGACGGCCTCGCCGAGGCCCAGGCCGTGCGAGCCGGCCTCGGGCGGCCGGTGCAGGCGCGGGGTGTCGAGCTCGATGCGGTGCACACGTCCCGGCCGGCCGGGGTGTGCGTGCGCGGCGTCCAGGACGACGGCCAGCTCCGCGCCCTCCCACAGCCCGATCAGCCGCCCGGGATCCCCGTCGCAGACGGCGAGGCGCGTACCCGGTGGCAGCGGCCTGCGCCGCGCGCGCTCCTCCAGCAGGGCCACGACCGCCCAGCCGGCGCCGTCGTCGCGCCGGAACGCATTGCCCACTCCGATCACCGCGATACGTGTGCGTCCTGCCCCTGCCCCGGCCGCCATGGACCGCCTCCTTCGCTCTCTCCCACTGTCGGGCGCGGCACGTCTCGGGCGCATGGGCCGAACGGGCCCGCCCAGCGGGACCGGTTCGCCCCTCCACCCGGCGCGCGCCGGGTGCCAGCGTGTGCACGACGGGTCCCGCCGGGGTGCGCCCGTAAGGAGGCGAGCAGCGTGGAAGGTCCGCTGATCATCGGGGTCGACGGCTCTGAGCCGAGCCTTCAGGCACTGGACTGGGCGGTCGACGAGGCCGTCCGCCGGGCCGGCACGCTGCATGTGCTGCACGCTTCTCGCTGGGAGCGCTACGAGAGCCGTCAGCCGTCGTTCGGCACAGGCCGGGGCGCCATGGAGCGGTACGCGGAGCACATCGCGGCGCAGGCCGTCGAGCGGGCCCACAAGCGCGCCCCCGAACTGGAGGTCACCGCGGAGGTGGTGGCGCAGGATCCGGCCACCGCGCTGACCGAGGCGTCGCACGACGCGGGAGTGCTGGTGGTCGGCAGCCGTGGGCACGGCACGTTCGTCGGGCTGCTGCTCGGCGGGGTGAGTCTGCCGGTGGCCGCGCACGCCCGCTGCCCGGTCATCGTCGTCCGGGGTCACGAGAAGAACGTACGGAGCGGTTTCGGTCAGGTCGCCCTCGGTGTCGGGGATCCCGAGCGGGCCGCGGCGGCGACGCGGTTCGCGTTCCGGGCCGCCGAGCTGCGCAGGGCGCGTCTGGTCGCGCTGCGGGCCTGGCGCTGTCCCGCCCATGAACTCCCCGACCACCCGACGACCGACAGCGAGGCCCACGTCGTGCGCGCCGAGAACGAGCTGACCGCCGCGCTGCACGATCCGGCCGAGCGGTACACCTCGGTGCCGGTGCACGCCGTGCAGGAGGAGGCGCGGGCCCGCGACGTCCTGGTGACGGCGTCCGCCCTGTCCGACCTGCTGGTGGTCGGCGCCCGGCGGCGCGGGAGCGGCTTCGGGCTCCAGCTCGGCCCGGTCGGCCATGCCGTGCTGCACCACTCCGCGTGCCCGGTCGCGGTCGTCCCGCACGACTGACCACCGACGGGCCGGGAGCGGGACATCCGCACCGCTTGTCCCCTGCCCCCTTCCCCTGTCCCCCTCTCCCTGCCTCCCTCTCCCTGTCCCCGAGACCCTTTCCCGGAGGATCCCGATGACGAAGGACCTGACGAAGCGCCGGCTGGCCGCGCTCGACGCGCACTGGCGCGCCGCCAACTACCTGTCGGTGGGCCAGATCTATCTGCTCGACAATCCGCTGCTCACCCGGCCCCTGGCCGCCGAGCACATCAAGCCGCGCCTGCTCGGCCACTGGGGCACCTCGCCCGGCCTCAACCTCGTGCACACCCACGTGAACCGGGCCGTCACGGCGCGCGGCCTCGACGCCCTGTGTATCTGGGGTCCGGGCCACGGGGGTCCCGCGGTGCTCGCCAATTCCTGGCTGGACGGCAGCTACACCGAGGTGTATCCGGACGTGACGCGGGACGCCGCCGGGATGCGGCGGCTGTTCCGGCAGTTCTCCTTTCCCGGCGGTGTCCCGAGCCATGTCGCGCCCGAGACCCCCGGCTCGATCCACGAGGGCGGCGAGCTGGGCTACTCCCTGGCCCACGCCTACGGGGCGGCCTTCGACAATCCGGATCTGCTGGTGCCGTGCGTGGTGGGCGACGGCGAGGCCGAGACGGGGCCGCTCGCCGGGTCCTGGCACTCCACCAAGTTCGTCGACCCGGTGCACGACGGCGCGGTCCTGCCGATCCTCCACCTCAACGGCTACAAGATCGCCAATCCGGCCGTGCTGTCCCGGCTGCCGGAGTCCGAACTCGACGACCTGCTGCGCGGCTACGGCCATGAGCCCGTCCACGTCAAAGGCCGCGAACCCCTGCGCGTACACCGGGAGTTGGCGCACGCGCTCGACCGCTGCCTGGACCGGATCGCACAGATCCAGCACGAGGCCCGTACCGCGGGAGCCACCGCGCGACCGCGCTGGCCGATGATCGTGCTGCGCACCCCGAAAGGCTGGACGGGCCCGCGCACGGTGGACGGCGAACCGGTCGAGGACACCTGGCGGTCGCATCAGGTGCCGCTCGCGAACGTGCGCGAAAACCCCGAGCACCTGGGCCAGTTGGAGAAGTGGCTGCGCTCGTACCGGCCCGAGGAGCTCTTCGACACTCAGGGCCGGCCCACTCCCCAGGTCCTCGCGTACGTGCCCGAGGGCGCCCGGCGCCCGGGGGCGAACCCGCACGCGAACGGGGGTCTGCTGACACGGCAGTTGCCGATCGCCCCACTGGAACGGTTCGCCGTTCCCGTCGACAAGCCGGGCACCACGCTCCACGAGCCGACCCGCGTCCTGGGCGACCTCCTCGCCCAGGTCATGCGGGACACCTCCCGGCGCCGCGACTTCCGTGTGGTCGGCCCGGACGAGACCGCCTCCAACCGGCTCCAGGCCCTGCTCGACGCGACGGGGAAGGCATGGCAGGCCGGGACCAGGCCGACCGACGAACACCTGGCGCGCGACGGCCGCGTCATGGAGGTGCTCTCGGAACACCTGTGCCAGGGCTGGCTGGAGGGATATCTGCTCACCGGACGGCACGGCCTGTTCTCCTGCTACGAGGCGTTCGTGCACATCGTCGACTCGATGGTGAACCAGCACATCAAGTGGCTCAAGACGGCACGGCAGCTGACGTGGCGACACCCGGTGCCCTCGCTCAACTATCTGCTCACGTCACACGTGTGGCGTCAGGACCACAATGGCTTCTCGCACCAGGACCCCGGTTTCGTCGACCACATCCTCAACAAGAGTCCCGATGTCGTCCGCGTGTATCTGCCGCCGGACGCCAACACCCTGTTGTCTGTCGCCGACCACGTCCTGCGCAGCCGCGACTACGTCAATGTGATCGTCGCCGGGAAGCAGCCGTGCTTCGACTGGCTCTCCCTCGACGAGGCCCGCGCCCACTGCGCGCGCGGCGCCGGCATCTGGGAGTGGGCGGGCACGGAGAACGGCTCCGGGGAGCCGGACGTCGTCCTCGCCTGCGCGGGCGACGTCCCCGCCCAGGAGGTCGTCGCCGCCGCCGGCCTGCTGCGCCGGCATCTGCCGGACCTGTCGGTACGCGTCGTCAACGTCGTCGACATGACCCGGCTGATGCCGCACGAGGAACACCCGCACGGCATGGCCGACTTCGCGTACGACGCGCTGTTCACCCGCGACAAGCCGGTCGTCTTCGCGTACCACGGCTATCCCTGGCTGATCCACCGGCTCACCTACCGTCGCGCCGGGCACGCGAACCTGCATGTACGCGGCTACAAGGAGTCCGGCACCACGACGACGCCCTTCGACATGGTCGTCCGCAACGACCTCGACCGCTTCCGGCTCGTCATGGACGTCATCGACCGCGTTCCCGGCCTCGCCGTCCGCGCGGCCGGGGTCCGCCAGGAGATGGCGGACACCCGGACCCGGCACCACGCCTGGATCCGCGAGCACGGCACCGATCTGCCCGATGTCGCAGCCTGGTCCTGGACCGGCTGACCCGCGCCCCGAGGAGGTCCGCCTCATGTCATCCCTGTCCGCGCGCCCGATCACCGTCGGCATCGACGGCTCCGCCGAGAGCCGGGACGCCGCCGACTGGGCCGCCCACGAAGCCGCACGGCACGGTCTGCCGCTGCGCCTGCTGCACGCGGGCTCCGGCGTGGCCGGTCCGACCCGGCTGCCGGAGCTCGACGCCCCGGCCGAGCGGGCGGCCGTCGCGCTGCACGAGTTGCCCCGCCAACTGTCCTACGCGCACCCGGCGCTGGAGATCCGGTTCGGGCACACGCCCGGAGCGCCGGTGCCCGTCCTGCTCGACGCCGCGACCGCGTCGACGATGCTGGTGCTCGGCTCGCGGGGTCTGTCCGGGTTCACCGGCTTCCTCGTGGGCTCGGTGGCGGCCTCCGTCTGCGCCCGCGCCACCGCTCCGGTCGCCCTGGTCAGGGCGGGACAGCGACCCGAGGACGAGCGCACCGGGCCGGTTCCCGCGCCCTACCGGCCCGTGCTGGTCGGCCTCGACCTCGCGCACCCGGGCGACGAGCTGCTCACCCACGCCTTCGAGGCGGCGGCGGTCCGCGGGATGGACCTCCAGGTGCTGCACGCCTGGACACTGCCGGCGCTGCACGACTACGCCCCCGGGGTGACGCCGCCCGGCGACGCGGCCGGGGCCGAGACCGAGCGGCTCAAGGCGCTGCACGCGACGCTGCAGCCCTGGCGGCACAAGTTCCCCGAGATCCGGGTCGTGGAGCGTCTCGAGTACGGCCACCCGGGCCACCATCTGCTCAAGGCGGCCGAGACCGCGGGCCTCGTGATCGTCGGGCGCCGGACGACGGCCGGGGCCCGCCTGGGCCATGTCGCGCACACCCTGATCCATCGCACGGCGTGCCCGGTGCTGCTGGTGCCGCACGACTGACCAGCGGCGCCCGATCGCCGTCGGGTCAGCTCTTCCGCAGCCGGCCGTCGTCGCCGTCACCCGTGGCGTCGGCGGCCTCGGTCCCGCCGGGCCGTCCGGTCAGGACGGCCCGGCGGCGCCGGTACTCGTCCTCGTCGATGTCGCCGCGTGCGAACCGTTCGTCGAGGATCGTCCCGGGCGCTGCCTCCCGCGACGGCACGGTCCGCTCCGAGCGGGACAACACCCGGAAGGCCAGCACGGCGATCACGCCCACGAGCAGCCAGAACAGCAGCATCCCGGCCGACATGGCGTACCAGCCCCAGCCGCCGGTGTCGTGGTCGTTCCAGAACATCACGGTCGTTCACTCCCTCACGGGCCCAGAGCACGAGAGGCCCGGCGCCCCCGGTACCTGCGCCTCGCTTCCACCGTGGCCCCGAACTCCCGGCCCGTCATGGGCCGAAGGGGGCAACGCTGCCCGGCTCAGTGGGGAACGGGTCGGCCGGATCCGGTGATCCGGCCGCGTCCCGTCGGCTAGCGTGCGCCGATGACAACGACGCCATCGACCTCCGCCATCGGCCCCGACTTCACCACTCCCGTCGAGAAGCGGTACTTCGAGGATTACGTCCCCGGCGCGACCTACCGGTACGGCAGCATCGCCGTGACCGAGGCGGACATCCTCCGGTTCGCCGCCGAGTTCGATCCGCAGAGCATCCACACCGACCCCGTCGCCGCCGCGACGGGCCCGTTCGAGGGGCTCATCGCGAGCGGCTGGCACACCACCTCGGTGATGATGCGGCTCTACGCCGACCACTACGTCAGCAGGATCGCCAGTCTGGCCTCGCCCGGCATCGACACCCTGCGCTGGACCCGCCCGGTCCGTCCCGGGGACCGGCTGTCGATCCGTACGACGGTCGGCGCGGCGCGGCTGTCGCGCTCCAAGCCGGACCGCGGGATCGTGCACACCGACATCGAGGTGCTCAACCAGCGCGACGAGACCGTGCTCACGCTCACCGCGATGAACATGCTGCGCAGTCGCGACGCCGGCTGATCCCCGCCACAGGAGCGGCGGAACCGAGCCAGGAACGTTCCTGCGCAACTGCGACCCAAAGCGCCGCACCAGCCGTTACCGTGTGCCCGAGTCCCCGCCGCAACGCCGGAACCGGCCATCTCGCGCGGGGCCCGTCTCAGTCGGGGGGCGACGGGGTTGGGATCGACGGGGTGGTCCACGAGTGCCGGGCCGGGAGCGGAGAGGCGCCGGCGCGGGGTGTCGGACGCCGTGGGCGTCGCCGTCCTCGGCGGCTGCGCGGCATGGTCACTGATCTCGGCGACCGCTCGTGCGGGCCGCCCCGAAGGGGTGCTGCTCGCGGTGCTGGCCGTCGCCGCGGGGTACGCGGGCGGCCGGATCGCCGGCGGGCTCGCCCCCGTCGCCACGTCCTGCGCGGTCGCGGCCGGCGGCCTGTGCCTGGCCGTCGCGGCCCCGCAGGCGGTGCCCGCGCCGAACACCGCGACACCTCTGGGCGACGCCGGAGCGACGGCCGCGCTGCTCGTCCTGTCGACGGGCGCGCTGTGCTGCGCCGCCTGGGCGGCGCGGTCCCGGCGCCGGCGGATCACGCTGCATCTGCTGTCCGCCGGGTCGGTCGTGGTGGCGGCCGTGGCCGGTTCGGCCGCCGGGGCGGTGGCGAGCTGCGGCGTCGTCCTGTGCTCGCTCGCCGCGGCCCGGTTGCGGCACCGGGCGGCCGGACTCGTGGGCCTCGGCGTCATCACCGCGGTGGTGGCGGGGCTCGGCATCGCGCTCGCCGACGGTTCCCTGTCGCCGGGGCCGGCGTCGTTCCTGGAGGGCGAGCTGTCCGAGCGCCGCGTCCAGCTGTGGCACCGGGCGCTGGACCTGGCCGTGGCCGACCCGGCGCTCGGGGCGGGTCCCGGCCGGTTCGAGGAGTTCAGCGGCGTGTCCCCGCAGTACCCGGTGCCGGACGCCCGGCCGCACTCGGCCGTGCTTCAGGTCGCCGCGGAACAGGGCTTCATCGGGCTCGCGCTGCTGACGGCCGCGTACTGCTGGCTGCTGTACGTACTGTGGCGCTCGACCCGCTCGACGCCGGTGGTCCTCGCGGCCGGCGCGGCCCTGACGGCGGTGGCGGTGCTGGCGACGGTCGGCAACGCGCTCAGCTTCACGGCCGTGACGGCGGGCGCGGGACTGCTCGCGGGCATCGCCACCGCCGTGCCGCTGGGCGACGAACCTCCGGACGACGACGAGGCCGCCCCGGAAATCGTCCGGGGCGGCCTCGGTTGATCTGGTCGTCGAGCGGGCGGGGTCAGGCCGACGGCCGCGCGGCCGTCGGCTTCAGCCGGTCGCGGATGTGCCGCACGGCGCTCTCCGCGTCGTCGACGGTCACCGTGAACTTCCGGCCGTCACCGAGGCTGAGCACCACGCCCTCGCCGCGCCGCACGACCACGGCGGTGCCGATCTCCGGCCGCCAGCGGTAGCCCCAGCCGCCCCACTGGCGGGGGGTGACGCGCGGCGCGAAGTCGGCGTCGACGACATGGGCGAGCGGAATCCGGCGGCGCGGCAGCCCGACGTGGCCGCAGCGCACTTCGAGGTGGTCCTTGTCGACCTTCACCGCGACGTGCAGGAACGCGAGGGTGCCGAAGAGCACGAGCAGGCCGACGGCGATCAGCCCGACCACGGACATCGCCAGAGCCGCGATCCCGGTGGCCCAGGAGTTGTCCACGGCGAGCTCGATGCCGAGGGCCAGGCAGGCGAAGCCGCCCATGGCCAGCAGCCACTGCACACGGTTGTGTGCGCGGCCGGTCCAGGTCTCGGTGGCCCGGTCGGACGTGCGTCGCCCGGGGTGCGCGTCGGCGGCGTCTTCCCTCATGCACTCGAGACTACTCATGTTCCGCCGCGGGGGCACCGCCTCGCGGAGAGTCACTGCTCCGGACCGGGCCTTATCGTCACCCGGCGTGGCTGACCGCCTGGAGCGCGCGGCCCTCGGCGTAGGTGAGCGCCGCCCGCGGAAGCGTTTCCGCACGGCCACTGAGGAGCACGGTGAGTCCGCTGCGCCCGGTCCGCGCACGGGCCGGCTCGCCCGCCCGGCGCAGCGCCTGCGCGGCGACGGCGCCCGCACTGCCGGTCAGCACGAGCGGCTCGGCGCCGGGCTGCCGCAGCGCCGCGCGGATACGCTCCGCCACCAGCTCGTAGTGGGTGCAGCCGAGGACGACGGCCCGCACGTCACGCGGGGTGAGCGCGGCGGCGGCCGCGATGGTCCGGTCGATGGCGTCCTCGTCGGCCCACTGCACCGCGTCGGCGAGCCCCGGGCAGGGCACCTCGGTGACCTCGACACCGGCCGCGAAGTCGCGGATCAGACCGCGCTGGTACGGGCTGCCGGTCGTGGCCGGTGTGGCCCAGATCGCGACGGGGCCGCCGCCCGACGCCGCGGGCTTGATCGCGGGGACGGTGCCGATGACGGGGATCTCCGGCTCCAGGCGGGCCCGGACCGCGGGCAGGGCGTGCACGGACGCCGTGTTGCAGGCGATGATCAGGGCGTCGGGGCGGTGTGCGGCGGCGGCCTCGCAGACGGCCAGCGCCCGCTCGGTGACGTCCTGCGGGGTGCGCGGACCCCAGGGCATGCCGTCCGGGTCCGAGGAGAGCACGAGATCGGCGTCCGGCCGCAGGCTCCGTACCGCGGCGGCGGCCGCGAGCAGTCCGATTCCCGAGTCCATGAGCGCGATCTTCACCCGGAAACCATAGACGATGGGCCCGACAGGACCGCGCCGGTGGGGCAGACTGCGGCGGATGGACGTCGTTGGGTGGATCACCGCGGCCTCGCTCGCCGCATGGCTGTGGCTGCTGCTGTGCCAGGGCTTCTTCTGGCGCACCGATCTGCGGCTGCCGCCGCGGGCGGATCCGACGCGCTGGCCGGACGTCTGTGTGGTGGTCCCGGCCCGTGACGAGGCGGAGGTGCTGCCCGAGAGCCTGCCCTCCCTCCTCGCCCAGGAGTATCCGGGCAACGCGGAGATCTTCCTGATCGACGACGGCAGTTCGGACGGCACCGGCGAGCTGGCCCGCGCCCTGTCCGACCGGTACGGGGGTCTCCCGCTGACGGTCGGCTCCCCCGGTGAGCCGCCGGCGGGCTGGACCGGGAAGCTGTGGGCGGTGCGGCACGGCATCACCCTGGCACGCGCGCGTGAACCGGAGTTCCTGCTGCTGACCGACGCGGACATCGCCCATGAGCCGGAGAGCCTGCGGGAGTTGGTGGCGGCGGCCCGCACGGGCGGTTTCGACCTCGTCTCCCAGATGGCCAGGCTGCGGGTGGCGAGCGGGTGGGAGCGGCTGGTCGTGCCGGCGTTCGTGTACTTCTTCGCCCAGCTGTACCCGTTCCGCCGGATCGCCGATCCCACATCGCGCACGGCCGCGGCGGCGGGCGGCTGCGTCCTGCTGAGCACCGGGGCGGCCGAACGGGCCGGGATCCCGGACGCCATCCGGCAGGCGGTCATCGACGACGTGGCGCTCGCGCGGGCCGTGAAACGCTCCGGCGGCCGCATCTGGCTCGGTCTCGCCGAGCACGTGGACAGCGTGCGCCCCTATCCGCGCCTCACGGACCTGTGGCGCATGGTGTCGCGCAGCGCGTACGCGCAGCTGCGGCACAACCCGCTGGTGCTGCTCGGGACCGTGCTGGGACTCGCGCTGGTCTACCTGGTGCCGCCCGCCGCCGTGTTCTTCGGTCTGGTCGCGCAGAACAGCGTGGTGGCGCTCCTCGGTGGCCTCGCGTGGGCGGTGATGACGGCGACGTACGTCCCGATGCTGCGCTACTACTGCCAGACCCTGTGGCTGGCTCCCCTGCTGCCGTTCACCGCGTTCCTGTACCTCCTCATGACGGTGGATTCCGCGGTGCAGCACTACAGGGGGCAAGGCGCGGCGTGGAAGGGGCGGACGTACGCCCGGCCGGACGCCACCTCCTGAACCCCGCGCCCGGCCCTGGGCTTGTCACTTGCGGCCCGGAGTCCAGTTCATGCCCCATCCGTAGGCGTGGTCCACGGTGCGCTGCGGGCTGACGCCCCGCTCGGGCACCAGGTAGCGGGCCTCGCGCTGCACGGTCAGGTCGCCCCCGCTGTTGGTGATGAGGGCGAGCGCGCACACCGTGGAAGGGACCGTGCACTCGTCCAGGGAGAAGTCGATCGGCGCTCCGCCCAGGGGCGCCAGGGTGACCGTGGCGTGGAGGTCGGCGAAGCTGCGCGCGCCCTCGTAGATGGTCACGAAGATGAGGACGCGGCGGAGCGCGTCCTTGTGGTCGAGGTTGATCGTGAGGTTCTCACCGGCGGCCACGCCACCGGTGCGGTCGTCGCCGTCGAGATGGATGTACGGGGCCTGGTACAGCGATCCGAAGGCGTTGCCCAGCGCCTGCACGACCCCTTTGCGGCCGTCGGTGAGTTCGTACAGGGCGCACAGGTCGAGATCGAGGTCGCGGTGGCGGGCGGTCGCCCGGCCGCGCTTGCTGCCCCAGCCGCTGAACTGCTTGCGCACCTCCCAGTTGAGGTTCACGCGCATCGCGCCCGAGGTGCCGCCCTGCTTGGCCAGGGACACCGAGGGTGCGGCCTTGGTGAGTGTCACCTTGGTGAGGCGGACGGACCCGGCGGCGGGCGGCGGCGCCGTGGGCATCGGCGGCGGGCCGGCACGCTCCGGTGCGGCGGGCGGGGCCGCCCGCTGCGGCTCGTCGACGGTGATCCCGTAATCGGTGGCCAGTCCGGCCAGGCCGCTGTCGTAGCCCTGGCCGACCGCGCGGAACTTCCAGGCTCCCTGGCGCCGGTACAGCTCCCCCAGGACGAACGCCGTCTCGACCGTGGCGTCCGTGCTGTCGAAGCGGGCGAGTTCGGCGCCGGAGTCCGCGTCGAGGACGCGGATGTACAGGCCGGGCACCCGGCCGAACGCGCCGCCGTCGGCCGAGGCGGCGAGCACGACCCGCTCGACGGCCGGCTCCACGCGCGCGAGATCCACGAACAACGTGTCCGTCACGGCGCCGCCCGTGGTCGCCTTGCCTTCGTGGCGCACCGCGCCGGACGCGTGTGCGGGCTGGTTGTAGAACACGAAGTCGGCGTCGGAGCGGACCTTTCCGGAGGCGAGCAGGAGCGCCGAGGCGTCCGCATCGGGCACTCCGGGGCCGCCGCGCCAGCCCAGTTCGACCCGTACCGCCGAAGCCTGCACGGCGACATTGGTTCCCTTGCTCATGCTCATGTCTGCCCCCATCACAGGCCAACTGCTTACCCACCGAGAACTCGGCCTTTACCAGAATCTAGCGTCGCACAACGACCGTTTTTGACGAGTTCGCTCACATTGGGGACGCACGGTCACACCCGACACGCAAAAGAACCCTCTTATCGGGCTACCCCATCGACCACATCGTGGGCTTAACTTATGTGCCATGACCTCCCCCCGCTCCACCTATGGCGGCGGTTACTACTCCGCGCCGTCCTTCCCGGACACCCCGATCTACGACTCCCTCGTCGCCGAGCGGGGCACACCCCAGATCGCCCCGATCCGGGTCCCTTCCGCGTACGACACCGGTAGCCATCTTCCCGCGCTTCCGGCCGCGTTGCCCGCACTGCCGTCCGGTCCCTCCGCGCCGGCCCCGCAGTACGGCTATCCGCCCCAGCAGTCCGCACAGATGCAGCCGGCGCACATGCAGCCCGCCCACATGCAGGCGGCCCCGACCGCGTACATCCCGCAGCAGACGGCCACGCCGCGCGGCTACCAGCCTCAGCAGCCCCAGCCGCAGCGGCAGGCCCCCGGCACCGGCTACGAGGCGATGCGTCCGGCCGCGCCGCGGCCCGCGCCCGCTCCGGCGTCGTACGAGGATCCGTACAACCGTCAGCAGTACCGCGGTTACTGATCCCGGCCCGCACATGGGGCTGTCGGCGCCTGCTGGCAGGATGGCCCCATGTCGCAGCAACCTGTGCTCAGTTCGATCCATGTCTACCCGCTGAAGGCGGTTCGGGGGCACGCACCGCGTGAGGCGGTCGTGGAACCGTGGGGGCTCGCGGGGGACCGGCGCTGGGTCCTGGTCGACGCGGCGAACAAGATCGTCACGCAGCGGCCGCATCCGCGTCTGGCGCTGGCCGCCGCCGACCTGCTGCCCGGCGGCGGAATCCGGCTGTCCGCGCCCGGGAGGCGCCCCCTGAGGGTCGAGGTGCCCGAGCCGGGCCCGACGGTCACCATCGAGGTGTGGCGCGACAAGGTGGAGGTCGTGCCCGCGGCGGACGCCGCGCACGCCTGGTGGAGCGCCTGCCTGGACACCGAGGTCCGCCTGATGCACCTCGACGATCCGGCCACCCGCCGCCCCGTCGATCCCGCGTACGCCCGGCCCGGCGAGACGGTCAGCTTCGCCGACGGCTATCCCCTGCTGCTCACCGCCCTCTCCTCCCTCGATGCCCTCAACTCCCTCATCGCCCAGGGAGATCATGCGGACGAGGGCCCCCTGCCCATGGACCGTTTCCGGCCGAATGTGGTCGTCTCGGGCACCTCTCCCTGGGCCGAGGACGACTGGAAGCGCGTCGCGATAGGCGAGGTCACGTTCCGGGTCACCAAGAAGAGCGGCCGCTGCGTGGTGACCACCACGAACCAGGAGACCGCGGAGCGTGGCAAGGAGCCGCTGCGCACCCTTGCCCGCCACCGGCGCTTCGGTGATCAGTTGTGCTTCGGCACGAACCTGGTGCCGGAGTCGGCCGGCTCGATCCGGCTCGGGGATCCGCTCACCGTCGTCGAATAGCGTCGAATAACCGTCACCCGGATGGGGAACCCGGCGGCGCGACAGACTCGTTGAGGGACAATGGCAGTGCCGGAGACACCGGCGAGCCGGTCGGGCGGGGCGAGGTCCCTCTCTCTTCGCTCCACTCGCGCGTAGGCGCTGCCGTTCGGGGTGAGGACGGACGCGGAAGGGGGTGCAGGCCGTGCGGGCGGTCATCGGAATCTGGCGCTGGCGGCACAATCCACTGCGCCGCGGCACCGATCTCGCCGAGGCATGGATCGCGCTCGTCGCGCTGGTCCTCATCGTCGTCGCCGCACCGGTCGCCGGGGTGGTGGCGGGCTCCCTCTCCCGCGACGCGCTGTACCGCTCGGTGGACGAGCAGCACCGTCTACGTCACGAGATCGCCGCGACGGTCGTACGGAAAGTGGCGCAGCCGCCCCTCGACTCCGATCCGGAGACGTCGACCGCGCAGGACGCGCACAGCCGCGTCGTCGCGACCTGGACGGCGCCGGACGGCAGCGCGCACCGTGACCGGGTCGTCGCCGCGCTCCAGTCCCCGCACCGCGGTGACGTCTTCCCGCTGTGGACCGACGAGCAGGGCCGTGTGGTCGGCCGCCCGCTCGACCGGGCGACGGCGACGACGCACGCGGTGCTGGCCGGTTTCGGCACGGCCGTCGCCGTCGGCGGCCTCTTCGAGGGCACTCGCAGGGTCGTCGTGTGGCGGATGATCCGTCGCCGGTACGCGCGCTGGGACCACGCCTGGGACATAGCGGGCCCTGACTGGGGCAGGACCGGCACGGGCAGCTGACAGGGTCCCGCCTCCGGTCAACTGCCGTGCTCCGCGCGCGCTACGGTGGACCCACCTTTCCCAGGAAGAGCGCCCGTCGGGGCGTGAGCAGGACCCGCGTACGACGAGGTGGGGGCACAGCACCGTTATGGCACAGGGCACGGTCCAGGTGACGCACACCGGCACATCACGGTGGCGGCGCCGCACAGGTGAGTACGCGTCGTTGGCCGCCGCTCTCGAAGCGGCCGGAGACGGCGACGTGCTGACCGTCGCCCCGGGCACGTACCGGGAGAATCTGGTCGTGGAGCGCGCGGTGACGCTGCGCGGTCCCGAGGGCTCCCCCGGATCGGTGCGCATCGCGCCGGTCGACGGGGTGCCGCTGACCGTCCGGGCGTCGGCGACGGTGCAGGACCTGCACGTGGAGGGCCAGGACTCGGCGGCGCCCGCGCTCCTCGTCGAGGAGGGCGCGCCGGAGCTGGTCGACGTGCGGGTGGTGACCCGGTCCGCGTCCGGCATCGAGGTGCGCGGCGGGGCCCGCCCCACCGTGCGGCGCTGCACCGTCGACAATGCCGGCGGGATCGGCATCGCCGTCCTGGACGGCGGGGGCGGTGTCTTCGAGGAGTGCGAGGTCGTCGCGGCCGGGCAGGCCGGCGTGGCGGTGCGCGGCGGGGCGCACCCGCGCCTCGAGCGCTGCCGGGTGCACCACGCCTCCGGGTCCGGGCTCTCGGTGACGGGCGAGGGCAGCGGCATGGAGGCCGTGGGCTGCGAGGTCTACGAGATCAAGGGCTCGGGTGTGCAGATCACCGGCCGGGCCACCGCCCACCTGACCAACTGCGACGTGCACCGCACCACGGCCGACGGTGTCACCCTCGACACGGACGCGTTGCTCACCCTCGCGGACTGCCACATCCACGACATCCCGGAGAACGCGGTGGACCTGCGCTCCCGGTCCGTCCTGACGCTGACGCGTTCCACGGTGCGCCAGTTCGGGCGCAACGGCCTGTCGGTGTGGGACCCGGGCACGCGCGTGGACGCCAATCAGTGCGAGATCCACGACAGCACGGGCGACTACCCGGCGGTGTGGGTCAGCGACGGGGCGACCGCCGTCCTCGACGCGTGCCGGGTGCACGACGTGCCGGACGCGCTCTTCGTGCTGGACCGCGGCTCGCGCGTGGACGTCGTGGACAGCGACCTGTCCCAGGTGCGCAACACGGCGGTGTCGGTGAGCGACGGGGCCACGGCGCAGCTGGACGACTGCCGGATCCGGGAGGCCGCCACCGGTGCCTGGTTCCGCGACCACGGCAGCGGGGGCACGCTCGCCAACTGCACGGTCGACGCGATCCAGACGGGTGTCATCGTCACCAAGGGCGCCGACCCGACGATCGAGCGCTGCACGGTGACGTCCCCCGCGGAAGCGGGTTTCTATGTCTCCGCTGGCGGCCGGGGCACGTTCCAGGGCTGCCGGGTGACGGGCAGTGAGGGCTATGGCTTCCATGTCATCGACGGCTGCCGCACGACCCTCAAGAAGTGCCGTACGGAGCGGTGTTCACGGGGTGGCTACGAGTTCGCCGAGGACGGCCCGGTCGTCGAGGAGTGCACGAGCGACGAGAGCGGCGGGATAAGGCCCGGTGCGGCCGCCACCGCGCAGCCGGCCGTGCAGACGCAGGCCGCGACGCAGACCGTGGGCCTGCTGAGCCAGGTCCCCGACCAGCGGGCCGAGGCGCCCGCCGACGAGCCGCCCGCCCGTACCTCGGACGCGGTGCTCGGGGAGCTGGACACGCTGGTGGGCCTGGAGAGCGTCAAGCGCGAGGTGCGGGCGCTCACCGACATGATCGAGGTGGGGCGCAGACGGCAGGAGGCCGGTCTCAAGGCCGCCTCGGTGCGCCGGCACCTGGTGTTCACGGGCTCCCCCGGCACCGGCAAGACGACGGTCGCGCGTCTGTACGGCGAGATCCTGGCCTCCCTCGGTGTCCTCGACAAGGGGCATCTCGTGGAGGTGTCGCGGGTCGATCTGGTCGGCGAGCACATCGGCTCGACCGCGATCCGCACCCAGGAGGCCTTCCAGCGGGCCCATGGCGGCGTCCTGTTCATCGACGAGGCGTACGCCCTCTCCCCCGAGGACTCGGGCCGTGACTTCGGCCGTGAGGCGATCGACACGCTGGTGAAGCTCATGGAGGACCAGCGGGACGCGGTCGTCGTGATCGTCGCCGGCTACACGGCGGAGATGGAGCGGTTCCTGTCGGTCAACCCCGGCGTGGCGTCCCGCTTCTCACGCACCATCACGTTCTCCGACTACGAGCCCGAGGAGCTGCTGCGGATCGTGGAGCAGCAGACGGACGAGCACGAGTACCGGCTCGGCACCGGGACGCCGGAAGCACTCCTGAAGTACTTCACGGCGCTCCCGAAGGGCCCGGCGTTCGGCAACGGCCGTACGGCGCGGCAGACGTTCGAGTCGATGGTGGAGCGGCACGCGGGGCGGGTCGCCCAGCTCGGCGAGCCGAGCACGGACGACCTGACGCTCCTCTACCCGGACGACCTGCCCGAGCTGCCCTGACCCTGAGCGCGCGGTGTGGGGACCGCGTGCTTGAGGCGGGCCAGCAGGCGGTCCCGCTCCTCGGCGAACACCGGGTCCGCCTGATAGTCGCCGTGGCCCAGGATCGG
The DNA here is from genome assembly GCF_042799415.1 of Streptomyces sp. NPDC057694. Classification (NCBI taxonomy): domain Bacteria; kingdom Bacillati; phylum Actinomycetota; class Actinomycetes; order Kitasatosporales; family Streptomycetaceae; genus Streptomyces; species Streptomyces sp. NPDC057694. The sequence continues at coordinate 112,033 of NZ_JBHVIX010000011.1, read as the reverse complement.
TGCGGGCAGCGGGTGCCGCTCGGTGCGGCCGTAGGCGAGCGGGTCCAGGAGGGCCGGGTGGTCGACCTGGGGGCCGCAGTCCCCGGGCAGGTTGATGGGCCCGCCGATGGGGTCGGTGTCGCGGTGCAGATTGCGCCAGCAGTCGACCTGGCGGTGCAGGGAGGCCAGTGCCGCCGGGCCGAACTGGGCCGGGAACCAGCGTCCGTACAGCCGCTCCAGGGGCGAGCCGTAGGTGAGCAGTCCGACGCGCCGCCGTACCGAGAGCGGCAGCTGCCAGGCGGCGGCCGCCGCGAGGACGCTGCCCTGGGAGTGGCCGGACAGGATGAGCCGGCCGCCGGTCGTCCGGGTCCAGGTGGCCATGCGCCAGGTCAGGTCGGGCACCGCGCGCTCGGCGTAGCAGGGCGGCGCGAAGGGGTGGGCGGCGCGCGGCCAGAAGGTGCCCACGTCCCACAGGATGCCGATGGTGCGGCGGGCCGCGGGGTCCTTGTAGGCGCGGCGGCCCCACGTCACGAACAGTATGAAGCCGGCGCCGATCAGCCAGGAGCCGAGCGCCTGAGCGGTGTCCGCGGCGCCCTCCAGGAGGGGGAACGTGCCGTCGGCGGCGCTGCCGGGGACCTTGCCGGTGCCCCAGGCTCCGGCCACGGCCAGGCCGCCGAGGAGCAGCGACACGGCCGAGACCACGCCGATGATCACGGGGGCTCGGTCGGTGAGAGCGGCACGCGCGCGCGTACCCGCGATGGCCGACGTACGCGCGGCGTCCGGGCGTTCCCCGGTCGGGTCGGCGTGCTCGTCCAGGTGGTAGTCGGCCTCGACGCGGACCGTCTCCGTCTTCTTCCTGCGGACCGTGCGCACGGCGAGGGCGCCGCACACGACGGCGAGGACGACCAGCAGCGGCGGGATGACGGAGGCCTGCCAGGACAGCAGCACGGGCGGGCCCGGGATCAGGCCGCTCGTGCCGTCCAGCCAGTCGGCGACGCGCTGCGCGATGCCGCCGGTCATCACGCCGCCGAGGCCGCAGGCCAGCATCGCGGTGGCGGGTCCGCCGAGGCCCCGCAGGGCGGTGCGCCGGTCGACGGCCGTGCGGTAGATCGCCTTCGCCACCACGGCGAGCACCACGATGAGGGTCACTTGCGCGAGCGCGATCCCGCCGAACGCCGCGTCGCCCGGCAGGCGCCCCGAGGAGTGCCAGTGCGGGCGTGACCAGCCCGCGTACACCATGGTCAGGGCGAGCAGTGCGAGCGCACCGTAGGGCAGGACGCGGACCAGGGTGCGGTCCAGGTCGAGGTCGAGCCGGTCCTCGGTGCGGCCGCGCAGGACGACGACGGCGAGGACCGCGAGGAGGCCCGCGACCAGGGCGCCGACGAAGACCCGTCCCAGGACGTCGAGGAGTACGGGGCCGCCCGCGCGCAGGTCGTAGCGGGCGGCCGAGGTGCCGACGGCCGCCGCCACGGTGAGCAGTCCCGCGGCGGTGTGCGCGGCGCGCAGCCGGGACACCAGGCGGCGCCCGTACCAGAATCCGGGCCTGGCCAGCGCGTTGTCCGCCGAGCCGTCGTCCGGCTCGGGCTGGTGCGGCAGCGGGCGCTGGGCCTCGTAGGCGCTCCAGGTGCGGTGCGAGAGGTACCAGAGCAGGACGCTCAGCGCGGTCGGCACGAGCGCGGCGAGCGCGAGGCGGCGGCCGGGCTGGCTCCACCAGCCGTCGGCGAGGAAGCCGAGCCAGGTCCGCCGCGCGGCGCAGGCGGGAGTGCCCGCGCACTGCCAGGCCGTCAGATCGAGCGCGACCTCGCACGCGCCGGCGATGAACAGCACGGTGAGGGTGAGACCCGCGAGCCGGACGAGGAGGCCGTAGAGGCGCACGGTGCGGGTTCTGCTGCGCGCGTTGGGACGCATCCAGTGGGCGAGGTTCACCACCATGAAGGGGAGCAGCAGCAGCCACAGCGCCCGTGAGCCGTTGCCCGACGTGAGGTTGCACCAGACGTACGCCTCGGGGACGGGCTTGCCCCGGTAGTCGTCCGGTCTCGCCTCCGCGTCGACGTCCTCGCCGCGGCGGTGGACGGCCGCCGTCTCGTCGCCCGACACCCGCACGGTGCGCGGGTCGCCGAGCATCTCCTGCGGTGTGGTGCCACCGACTCCGTGGACGAGAAGCTCCAGGGCGGTCTCGTCGGTGGCGGTGCTGGTGTCGGTGTCGGTGGCGTGTTCCGGCGCCGTGGTCATGGGCGTCCCCCGTTCTTTGCGGATACCAGGATTCCGGCTCATCGCCCTCCCGTGCACCCCTCGTCACGGAATCTCCTCGGTCCTTTCGAGCCGTACGCGCTGGTGGCGGGTGCGGGCGGTGGGACGGGTGTCGGTGGCGCGTGCGAGGATGACGGGACCTCCGGCCGGCAGGCCGTGCGGCGATGGGGACGAGTCGAAGGGACCCGACGGGACGTGAGCGAGAATCAGAACCTCCTCGCGGAGCAGCGCCGCTCCCTGATCCTCGACGAGGTCCGGCGTCGCGGCGGCGTCCGGGTCAATGAGCTGACGCGCAAGCTCGGGGTCTCCGACATGACGGTCCGGCGGGACCTGGACGCCCTGGCCCGGCAGGGTGTGCTGGAGAAGGTGCACGGCGGCGCGGTTCCGGTCGTCGAGGCGAGCAGCCACGAGCCGGGCTTCGAGGCCAAGTCGGGCCTGGAGCTGACGGCCAAGGAGGACATCGCGCGGGCGGCGGCGCCGTTGGCCGCGCCCGGTACGGCGATCGCGCTGTCCGGGGGTACGACGACGTACGCGCTGGCGCAGCATCTGCTCGACGTACCGGACCTGACGGTGGTGACCAACTCGGTGCGGGTGGCCGATGTGTTCCACGCCGCGCAGCGCACCTCGGGGTCCCGGCAGGGCGCGGCGACGGTGGTGCTCACCGGTGGGGTGCGCACGCCGTCCGACTCGCTGGTGGGGCCGGTGGCCGACCAGGCGATCGCGGCGCTCCACTTCGACGTGCTGTTCCTCGGGGTGCACGGGATAAGCCCGGAGGCGGGCCTGTCGACGCCGAACCTGGCGGAGGCGGAGACCAACAGACGCCTGGTGCAGTCCGCGCGGCGGGTGGTCGTGCTGGCCGACCACACCAAGTGGGGGACGGTGGGCCTGAGTTCGTTCGCCGCGCTCGACCAGGTGGACACGCTGGTGACGGACGCGGGGCTGCCGGTCGAGGCGCGTACGGAGATCTCCGAGCACATGCGCCTCGTCGTGGCCGGTGACCCGGATTCCGGTCCGGGCGGTACAGACATCTGACAGACCGCCAGCTATGGTGACCGTACCCGGTCAACTGGTCTATTCCTGCTGCCCGTTGGGCCGGCCCGGCATGTGGATCGTCGTCCTGTTTGGGGGCTGAGCGCTCATGGCACGTCACCTTCTCCCGGTCGGGCTCGACTTCATCGAGACCGCTCCCCTGCGACTGGTGTTCGCCCGCGAGGTGTCCGCGTCGCCCGGCGCCGTGTACCGGGCGCTGGCGGACGACGTCGAGGGCTGGTCGCAGTGGTTCTCCGCGGTGACCCTGGCGCGGCCGGCCGAGGCCGGTCCCGACGGTCCGCGGCGGGAGATACGGCTCAAGGGCGGCGGCCGTTTCCTGGAGACGATCGTGGCCGCCGAGCCCGACGAGGTCTACGCGTACCGGATCGACGAGGCCAACGCGCCGGGTGTGCGGGCGATGCTGGAGGAGTGGCGGATCACGCCGGTGCCCGGTGGGGCGCGGGTGCAGTGGACGTTCGCCGCCGACGGGGCCGCGCTGTTCAAGGCGGGCGTGAAGGTGGGCCGGTCCGGGCTCGGGCGGGCGTTCCGGGACGCGGTGGGAAATCTCGAGCGGCGGCTGGCCACCACTCCCGCGTGACGTGCCGGTTCCGCGGAGGCCCGGCCCCCGCGGTCTCTGCCGGGTGTGACCCTCAGGTTCCCGAGGCGCTCGACGTGAGCAGCCTGTTGATCGCCTCCAGGTACGGCGTGACGTCCAGGCCCTGTTCCGCCAGCCACTGGTCCGAGTAGTACTTGTCCAGGTAGCGGTCGCCCGGGTCGCACAGCAGTGTGACGACGCTTCCCTTGCGGCCCTCCGCCACCATCTCGGCGACGATCTTCAGGGCGCTCCACAGGCCCGTACCGGTCGAGCCGCCCGCCTTGCGGCCGATGGTGGCCTCCAGGGCGCGGACCGCGGCGACGCTCGCCGCGTCGGGGACCTTCATCATGCGGTCGATGGCGCCGGGCACGAAGCTCGGCTCCATGCGCGGGCGGCCGATGCCCTCGATGCGGGACCCGCAGTCGCTGGTGGCGTCCGGGTTGTTCGTCGTCCAGCCCTCGAAGAAGCAGGAGTTCTCCGGGTCGGCGACACAGATCCGGGTGTCGTGCTGCATGTAGTGGACGTAGCGCGCGAGGGTCGCCGAGGTGCCGCCGGTGCCGGCCGTGGCCACGATCCAGGTGGGGCAGGGATAGCGCTCCAGCTCCATCTGCCGGTAGATCGACTCGGCGATGTTGTTGTTGCCGCGCCAGTCCGTGGCCCGCTCCGCGTAGGTGAACTGGTCCATGTAGTGGCCGCCGGTGCGCGCCGCGAGGGCCGCCGACTCCTCGTACATCGTCCTGGAGTCGTCGACGAAGTGGCACTGCCCGCCGTGGAATTCGATCAGTCGGCACTTCTCGGCACTCGTCGTACGCGGCATCACCGCGATGAAGGGCACGCCGACGAGCTTCGCGAAGTAGGCCTCCGAGACCGCGGTCGAGCCGCTGGACGCCTCGATCACCGGGCGGTCGGGGCGGATCCAGCCGTTGCACAGACCGTAGAGGAAGAGCGAGCGGGCGAGACGGTGCTTGAGGCTTCCGGTGGGGTGGGTCGACTCGTCCTTCAGGTAGAGGTCGATGCCCCAGTGCTCAGGGAGGGGGAAGCGCAGCAGGTGGGTGTCGGCCGAACGGTTGCTGTCGGCCTGAACCTTGCGCACGGCTTCTTTCAGCCAGCTTCGGTAGCCGGGGTCCGTGTGGTCCACGTCCAGCGTCGGCATCGGCTCCGCGGAGGGGCGCCCGCCCCCGGTGCCGTCTTGCTCAATGGTGCTCACCGCTCGGCTCCTTCGCGTCGTTCCGAGCGTCGGCCCCGGCGAGATCCCGCTGAGGGAGCACCGAAGGAACCTCTGCCGGGTCGGTCGAACATGACCGGACGCCTCGATCATAGACACCTTCCACACGCTTCTCACCTGCATAAACGTACCTTTGAGCGCCCCAAAGGCACGCCTGGCCCCACAGGAAAACGCCCGGGTGAAGGGGGCGCGAACCCGGTTTGCGCCCACTGCTTCACGTCGCGTCCACATGCACACTGGTGCTCCTGGCCCGGTGCGTGCAGACTGCACCGCACCAACGCACTCAGAGGGGGCGACGCGGCATGACGGAGCCGGAGTTCACGGCGACGGGCGTGCGGATCGGGCGGCGCCTGCGCTCGCTGACCCGGGCCGGACAGGTCCGGATCACGGGTGGCAGGCTGGAACTGCTCACGAGCTACGGCAGCGAGATAGACAGCGCGCCACTGCGCGAAGTCCGCGCGGGCAAGCCCTGGTTCGGCTCCGACGACCGCGCGACCGCCGAGGTCGACGGCAGGCGCTACCTGCTGCGACTCGGCGGCGGTCACACCGGGGACGCGGGGCCGCCCTCGGCCCGCCGGTTCATCGACGCCGTACGCAAGGCGACGGGGCGCGCGACGTAACGTCGCGAACCGCCCGCACGCCTCCCTCACCGCTCACCCGGGCACGAGCGTCAACGGCCGAAGTTGCACGCCCGCACCCCCTGGGTCACGCTGGTCACACATCACTACTCAGGGTTTACCGGCGATGACGCTGCGAACCAGCCCGCCGGACACTGCAGCGGGCGACCCTGTCACAGCACGGTCGCTCCGCTCGATCCGTTCTCGTCTTCTTCCGGACTCAATTCGGGGAGTCGCAGCCGTGATCAGCCAGCCGAGCAGGCATTGCATGGTGGAGCTTCAAGCCCTGCCGTCGCGGATAGGCCAGGTCCGCAGAATCGTATCGGCGCAGTTGCGCTACTGGCATCTCGATCCCTTGATAGACCTGGCGGCGCTCGGGATCACCGAGCTGCTGACCAATGTCCACCGGCATGCCGAGCCGGACAAGCTGTGCACCGTGGAGATCGAGCTCTTCCGCAACTGCCTCACGTTGTCGGTGCACGACCACGACCCGCGGCTTCCCGAGGTGCGCGCCGCAGATCCGCTCGCGACCTGCGGGCGGGGCCTCGCGATGGTCGCCTCGGTGAGCGAGAGCTGGGGGGTCCGGCCGCACATCGACGGCGGCAAGGTCGTCTGGTTCGCCCTTCCGGTGCCGTCGCCCGCGGTGGCGCTGCCCGCGCTGCCGGTGTATGCGACAGCGGCCACGCTCCGCACCGAAGCACCCCAGCATGCTCCCGCCCGGTCGGCCGTCGCAGGCTGACCGGGCGGTGATCTCTCACCGGGTGCCCCTCGCACGAGGGGCACCCGGTGCCTGTACGGGCCGGCCCGGGCATCCGCCCTGGGGGCGCCCCCCCCCCCCCCCCCCAACCACCCGGGAGGGGAGGATGGCCCTTCGTTTGGGGGGGGGGGGGGTCCCAGCCCAACCCACTCCGCCACACGT
>NZ_JBHVIX010000011.1:103967-105409 GCF_042799415.1 Streptomyces sp. NPDC057694 | reverse complement strand
GGGGTCACCACCTAGCTGGTTCCCCCGAAAACGGGCGACCCCTTGGGCTTGTGTGGGCCTCCCAGCGCCTCTCCCCCCCCCCTTCCCCCCCCGCCGCGTCGAACACGGCGGGGAGAGCGGGCGCTTCTGCGTGGGGTGGAGGGTGCGCGCCTCGACGAGTCCGGCGTCCACCCGCTTCGCCTGCGACCAGCCGTTCCGTTCATCGGTTCACCCGTTTGGCCTACCTGGGGCGCGTCGTCCCGCCCGGGCCCCTTCGCCCGCAACCACGCCTCGAACGGCCTCCCGCAAGGGCTTTTCGCTACAGCAAGTGAAGCCCCTTGTTGCGCGTTCGCCCGATCGCCCGCGCCATGGAGACAAGGCACATGGCCAAGCCGGTGGCTCCCAGCCGCCCCCATGTTCCGGAGGGAGTGATCACGCATGACGCAGGGCGAGATCAACAACCCCGATGCCCTCGTGGGGCTCACCGCGTACGACCGCACCGGGGAGAAGATCGGCAGCGTCGAGCGGGTCTACCTTGACGACAGGACCGGGAAACCGGGCTGGGCCACCGTCAAAACCGGCCTCTTCGGTATGAAGGAGACGTTCGTCCCGCTGGGCGGGGCCTCCCGCACGGACGACCGGCTCCAGGTGATGTACACCAAGGAGGCCGTCAAGGACGCGCCCCGCGTCGACGCCGACCAGCACCTGGACGAGGCCGAGCAGCAGGAGCTGTACGCGCACTACGGCCTGACCAGGTCCACCGGCGCCGCGGCCGGCACCACCGGAAACCGTCCCGAGCGCCCTGCCACCGCCCCCGGCGCCCAGGGTGCGGCCGGTGCGGCAGGCGCCGCGGGCGCCGGAGCCGGAGCCGGGGCCGGGGCCGCCGGGTTCGCCACCGGCGAGTCCTCCGGCCGGCACGCCGCCGGTGCGCGTGAGCCCGCGATGCGCGGCTCCGCCGACGCCTCGGACAAGCAGACGGAGCTCATCCGCTCCGAGGAGCGGCTGCACGTCGGCGTCGAGGAGCAGGAGGTGGGCCACGCCCACCTGCGCAAGGTGGTCGAGACCGAGAACGTGACCACGTCGGTCCCGCTCTCCCACGAAGAGGTCCGCGTGGTGCGTGAGCCGATCCGTGAGGGCGACGCGAAGCGCGCCACGATCGGCGAGGCGGAGACCGAGGTGACGCTGCACGCCGAGCGTCCGGTCGTCAGCAAGGAGACCGTGCCGGTGGAGCGCGTCCGTCTCGAGACGGAGAAGGTCACGGAGACCAAGGAGGTCTCCGACACGGTGCGCAAGGAGCGGATCGAGTACGACGACCCCAAGGGCGACGGTGACATGCCCGGCAAGGGCAAGTTCGGTCGTGGCGGTCCCCGCCACTGACGCCGCACCTCAAGGGTGGGGGTCGGCGGGAGGGGGGGGCCACCCCTTCTCCACAGCCGGGTGGGGGGGACAGCCTACAACAGGGA
>NZ_JBHVIX010000011.1:30291-103957 GCF_042799415.1 Streptomyces sp. NPDC057694 | reverse complement strand
AAGGGTCGGGGGGGAACGCCTGGGAAGGGAGAGTTCTGTTTGGGGTGTTCCCACCGGGGCACACGGAACGGGGGGGGGGGTCCCGGCTGGGGGCCTGTCCCCACCCTTGTGCCGCGGCCGGTGGCGCGGACCGCCGCACGAGGGCGGGTCAGTGCGCTCCGCCCTTGCCGCCCGTGGCGGTCCGCCCGAACTCCGCGTCCAGGACGGACAGCCGACGCCAGTACTCGTCCTCGTCGATCTCTCCGGCGGCGAACCGGCGGCCGAGCACGGCGATCGGCGAACGCTCGTCGACGGCGGGGCCGGAGTGCCACGGACCGCGGCGGCCGCGCCACACGGTGCGGCGCAGCAGCGTGCCGACGCCGATCGCCACGGCCGCCCAGACCAGCGGAACGAACAGGATCCACGGGCCCGGGCCGCCGCCGGGGCCGAACTGCGCGAGGGTCTCCATCTGACTCGTCTCCCGTAAGTGTTCGTGCGGATGGGTGCGGGGTGCTGGTGATGAGTCGAGCGTCGCGCCGCGAGGGGGTCCGCGTCGTCGTACGGCCAGCGGCAGTGCGCGTACCCCCGTGGGAGTACGCGCGGCGTCCTCAGCTGCTCCCCGTCGCGCCCCATCGCTCCCCCAACGGGTTCCCCACAGGGCTTGCCTTCTGTAACTACTAGTATGTACGGTCCTTTCATGACCACTCAGGAGCGGCTGATCGAGACCACGCGCGAGCTGCTGTGGGAGCGCGGTTACGTCGGCACGAGTCCGAAGGCGATCCTGCAGCGTGCGGGTGTCGGGCAGGGCAGCATGTACCACCACTTCACCGGTAAGCAGGACCTCGCGCTCGCCGCGATCCTCCGCACCGGCGAGGAGATGCGGGCGACCGTCGACGGGCTGCTCGGTGCGGACGGTTCGGCGTACGACCGTGTCGCGGCGTATCTGCTGCGCGAGCGCGATGTGCTGCGCGGCTGCCCGGTCGGGCGGCTCACCATGGACCCGGAGGTGATCGCCGTCGACGAGCTGCGCGGTCCGGTCGACGAGACGATCGCGTACGTGAAGAGCCGGCTCGCCGAAGTCGTCCAGGAGGGCGTGGACAGCGGTGAGTTCGCCGCCCACCTGGTGCCGCGCGAGATCGCGGCGGCGATCGTCGCGACGGTGCAGGGCGGATACGTTCTGGCGCGCGCCTCCGGCGAGACGGACGCCTTCGACGCGGGCGTACGCGGTCTGCTGTCCCTCCTGTGCCCCTCCCCCGTGAGCCCCTCCCCCGCCCCGACTGCCTGAGGACTTCCACGTGCACATCACACGCAACCGCCCGGACACGCAGGCGGGCCCGGCCGAGAACTTCACGGGCGCGGTCTGGCTGGACGAGGTCGCCGGGCCCGGACTGCCCTCCCGGCTGCGCATGTTCAACGTCCACTTCGCGCCCGGCGCGCACACCGCCTGGCACACCCATCCGCACGGCCAGGTCCTGCACGTCCTGGCGGGCGAGGGACGGGTGCAGCGCGAGGGCGGCGAGGTCGAGGTGATCCGGGCGGGCGACACGGTCTGGATCGAGCCGGACGAGTGGCACTGGCACGGCGCGGGGCCGGGGACGTTCATGACGCATCTGGCGGCGGTCGAAGCGGCCGACGACGGGACGACGACCTGCTGGGGCCGCCATGTCGACGACGCCGACGCCTACGCCGACACCGCGCACTGAGAGGCGTACGACCATGCACGCAATGCAGTACGAGATCACGCTGCCCGCCGACTACGACATGGACATCATCCGTGAACGGGTCGCCGCCAAAGGGCACTTGCTCGACGACTTCCCGGGGCTCGGCGCCAAGGCGTATCTGATGCGGGAGCGCGGCGTGCAAGGATCGCCGGTGAACAGTTACGCGCCGTTCTACCTCTGGAACACGGAGCAGGGGATGAACTCCTTCCTGTGGGGTCCCGGATTCCAGGGCATCGTGCGGGACTTCGGACGGCCCGTCGTGCAGCACTGGACCGGTGTCGCGTACGAGGAGGGGGCCGCGTCGGGCGCGAGGGCACGGGTCGCCGTGTGCGAGCGGGCACCGGTCGGGGCCGCCGTCCATCTGCCCGACCTGGTCGCGGACGCCGCACGGGAGACGGCCGAACTGGCCTCCGAGGAGGGGGTGTTGTACGCGGCCTCGGGGATCGATCCGCGTACCTGGGAGCTGTTGACGTTCTCCGTCTGGGAGCACGCGGAGCCCCGGACGCCCGGCGACATCCATCAGGTTCTGCACGTCTCGCAGCCCGAGCGGGACCGGCTCCGGAAGGGACAGCAATGGTGAACCCGGCGACAGCCACCGTCCGCAGTGTCCAGGGGGACATCGATCCGGTCCGGCTCGGTGTCGTCGACGCCCACGACCATCTCTTCTTCCGCAGTCCGCTGCTCGCGGGGCAGGAGCTGGACGACGTCGGACTGGCCCGGCAGGAGCTTGCCGCGTACGCCGCCGTGGGCGGCGGGACCGTGGTGCAGTGGACGCCCTACGGTCTTGGCCGGCGGGCAGCGGAACTGCCCGCGCTGGCGGAGGCGACGGGCGTACGGATCGTCGCGGCCACGGGGATGCATCAATCCGCGCACTACACGCCGCAGTTGCTGGCCGCGCGCAAGACGGACCTCGCCGAGCTGTTCGTGCGCGAGCTGACCGAGGGCATCGGCGGCAGCGGTGTGCGCGCCGGGCTGATCAAGGTGGCGGGAGGCTTCCACGCGCTGGACGCGCACGCCCGCTGGACCATGCGCGCCGCCGCCGAGGCGCACCACGCGACCGGGGCGCCGATCGCGATCCACCATGAGCTGGGCACGGGTGCGCTGGACGTACTCGACCTGCTCTGCGAGGAGTTGGAGGTGCCGCCGCACCGGATTCTGCTCGGCCACCTGAACCGCTCCCCCGACTTCGTCACCCAGCGGGACGCCGCGCGTTCGGGCGCGTATCTGGCCTTCGACGGGCCGTCGCGGGCCAACCACGCGACGGACTGGCGGATGCCGGACGCGATGGCGGCGCTCGCCGAGGCCGGGTTCGCGCACCGCCTGCTGCTCGGCGGCGACACGACGACCGCCGGCGCGCGGTCGGTGAGCGGCGGGCCCGGCATGCCGTATCTGCTGCGCCGGGTACGGCCCCGCCTCACTGAGGCCCTGGGCAAGGACGTCGTCGAGCAGGTGCTGGTCGCCAATCCTGCGGCGGCGTTCGCGGTGGAGTGGCGCTGAGAGGGGATCCGGTACCGGGCGACTGATCAGGTACCGAGCGACTCCCCCGAGCGGCGTCAGCTCGCGGTCAGTGCTCCGAGCGGGTCGTCGAGGACCGGCTGCCAGGCCAGTTCGGCGGCTCCTACCAGGCTGTTGTGGTCGAGGGTGCAGGCCAGGATGGGGACGCCTCCGCTGCGGCCCCACAGGCTGCGGTCGGCGACGACGGCGCGCAGTCGTTCGGGGGCGGCGTCGAGGAGGGCGCGGTGCAGGCCGCCGAGGATGATCCGGTCCGGGTTGAGGATGTTGACCAGGCCCGCGAGTCCCAGGCCGAGCCGGTCGACGAGGGCCTCCGTGGCCGTGCGGACGGCGGGGTCGTCCTTGGCGGTGAGCAGCAGTTCGCGCGCCTGGTGCAGGAGCGAGCCGTCGGAGTCGGGGGTGCGGCCCGCCGCGGTGAGGAAGGCGAGCGGGTCGGTCTCGACGTCCAGGCAGCCGCGGCTGCCGCAGTGGCAGGGCCGGCCCTCCGGATTGACGGTGAGGTGACCGACCTCCAGGGCCAGGCCCGAACTGCCGGTGTGCAGATGCCCGTCGAGGACGAGGGCGCCGCCGACACCGCGGTGCCCGGTGGCGACGCAGAGCAGGTCGCGGGCGCCGCGCCCCGCGCCGTGCCGGTGCTCGGCGAGCGCGCCGAGGTTGACGTCGTTCGCGGCGAACGCCGGGACGCCCAGGCCCGCCGCGCGCACGCAGTCGGCGAAGATCTCCCGGACCGGGGAGCCCACGGGCCAGGCCAGGTGCAGCGGGTTGAGGGCGGTGCCGTCCGGCTCGGCCACGGCGGAGGGCACCGCGAGGCCCGCGCCGACACAGACCTTGCCGCTGGACCGCAGGAGTTGGACTCCCGCCTCCACCACGGACCGCAGCACGTCCGCCGGATCGGGGTCGATGATCTCGCAGCCCGGCGTGGTGGCGACGACCCGGCCGCCGAGCCCGACGAGCGCCACCCGGTAGCCGTCCGAGTGGACCTGCGCCGCGAGCGCGACCGGACCGTCCTCGGCGACGGAGAGGCGGTGCGAGGGGCGGCCCTGGGAACCGGCGGCGGCGCTCGGCCGGGCGTCGATCCTGATCAGGCCGAGGGCCTCCAGCTCGGCGGCGACCGCGCCCGCCGTGGCGCGGGTCACCCCGAGTTCGGCGGTGAGGACGGCGCGGGTCGGCGCGCGTCCGGTGTGGACGAGTTCGAGCGCGGGACCGAGGGCGCTGCGGCCCCGCTCCAGACGCGGTGGCCGTGCGGTGCCGCCGCCCGTCGTCTGGCTCCCGGTTCCGGAGGCCGCCCTGCCGCCCATCAGCAACTCCTCGCCCTGATCACGGTCTGGAATGGTAGCCGGTGAACGGCGTCCCCTCACTCCGTGTGGTCACAGGCCGCTGACCCGTAGCGTGATGTTGAGCCGCCCGCTCAGGCCCAGCTCGACGGGCGCGGTGCCCTCGTGGACGCGGGGCACCCCGTGGAAGGCGAGGCGTGCCGGGCCGCCGAAGACGAACAGGTCGCCGCTGTGCAGGTCCACGTCCGTGTAGGGCTTGGTGCGTGTGTGCGGGTTCCCGAACCGGAAGACGCAGGCGTCGCCCAGGCTCAGCGAGACGACCGGCTCGTCGGTGTCCTCGTCGCGGTCCTGGTGCATGCCCATCCGGGCCTGTCCGTCGTAGTAGTTGATGAGCGCGATGTCGTAGGCGGCGCCGGGCGGGCTCCCGAAGGCGTCGGTGACGGCGCGCGCCCCGAGTGCGGCCAGCTCCTCGGGCATGGGTTTGACGGGTGCACCGTCGCCGTCGACGGCCGTGCGCGTGTAGCCGCGCGGGGTCCAGTGCCAGCCGAGGCCGCACTGGCGCGCGCTCATCGTGCCGCCGCCGGGGGTGCGGACCGTGCGCAGCCCGGCGGGCGGCCGGGCCCACGCGCGGCAGGCGGCGACCAGGTCGCGCTGCTCCGCCGGGCCCAGCCAGTCCGGTACGTGGACGGCGCCGGGGGCGACCTCGCGCCGTTCCCGGGGGAACAGACCACTCGCCCCGCTCACCACGGCACCGCCCTTCTCGCGCCCCTACGTGTCCGGGGCGTCGTTCCTCGACCCGCTCCAGCGTAGGCGGACGTCGAGGTGGGTGCTGGCCTTCGCGGAGCTGATGATGGCGCCGAGCGACGCGTCGAGCGTCACACCGAAGGACACCTCGATCTCCTCGGGGCGTTCGGCGTGCGCGCGGAACTCGGAGATCACTTCGGCGGCGGCGGAGGTGATCGGGGCGAGGGCGTCGCGCAGCGACTGCTGGGCGCGGCGCATCCGGTCGCCGGTCCCCGCGGCGCCGGTGCCGAGGCGGGGCGCGGAGACGAGGACGGTGGTCTCTCCGTCGGCGAGTACGAAATGGACGGTTTCTGACGACACGGGGCTCCTCGGACGGTCGTGAACGGGCTGGGTCGAGAGTGGGCTGGCTGGAGAGCGGGCCGGGTGGAGAGCGGGCCGGGTGGAGAGCGGGCCGGGTGGAGAGCGGTCAGGTCGGATCGGAGCAGATGTCGTCCCGGGGCACCTGGTCCGTGCCGTCCGGGCTCGGCTGGACCTGTTGCAGGTGGCTCATCAGGGTCTTGGCGTCCCCGTCCCCGCCGGCGTAGTCGAGGACGGCCCGGTAGAAGGCGGCGACGACGTCGGGGCTCATCAGGTCGGCGGCGCCGAAGCACAGCGGGTGGCCCGAGGCGGGTTCCAGCAGCGCGGCGATCCGCTGCTGGACGGCGTTGCGGTAGCCGATCCCCTCGGCCCGGGCGGAGAACGCGGACGAGCCCGCCGCGTCGACCCATGTCTGCTGGGCCTGTGCGCCGGACAGGTAGTGGACGAACGTGCGCGCGGCCGGGTTGTCGTCGGTGAACATGCCGATGAAGTCCCCCGAGACCTCCAGCGGGGCGTGGGCGCTCGGCGCGACGAAGTCGAACCGGGGCTCCTTCTGGAGTTCGGCGGCGAGGGCGGAGCGCGCTCCGTGGGCGAGCCGGCAGCCGGGCTTCGGGTCGGCCATCGCCTGCGTCGCCTTGGTGAACCCGTAATCGGACGCCTTCTTGAGCGTGGGTGCGCCCACGAGGGCGCGCCACCGGGTCCAGGCCCGCTCGATCGCGGTGGTCGTCCACGGCAGCCGGCCCGACGCCCAGCGCGCGTACACGTCGGTGCCCGCGTCGGCCAGCACGATGTCGGCGATCCAGTCGGCGCCCGGCCAGCCGGAGGTCGGGCCGGAGGCGAGGCCGAGACACCAGCCGAGGCCGCCTTCCCGGGCGAAGCTGCTCAGGGCGTCGGTCGAGCCGGTGCGGGGCTTGCCCGTGGTCTCGGTGTCGTACCAGACGAGGCTCTTGACGTCGATCTTGACGGGGACGGCGTAGGTGGCGCCGCCGACCTGCCCCAGGCCCTGGAAGGGCTCCAGATACGCGCCGATGTCGACGGTCTTCTCGTCGAACGGCTGGAGAACGGCCGCTCGTTTCGCGCCGTCCTCCTGCCGGACGTAGCGGGCGATCGCCGTGGGGCTCGGCAGGACGGCGAGGTCGGGCGGCGCGTCGGCGGTGACCGCGGCGTCGAGCTGCTGGGTGAGCGCGCGGGTGACCTGGACGTCGACCTTGATGCCGGTGTCGTGCTCGAAGTCCTTGACGACGGAGTAGAAGGCGCCGAACTCGTCCTGTCCGTCCCAGGGCACCATCACCGTCACATGCTGCTCGCCGGAGCCCGCGCAGGCGGTCAGCCCCACCAGCAGGGCGAACGGCGCGAGGAGTCGGCACAGCCGGGCGCGGAGCGCGTTGCCAACAGCCTTACGCCGCCTGGGCGTTGTCGTGAGTGTCGTCATGGGCGCGGGTACCTGTACTCGGCGAGGCGGGGCCGGTAGGCGAGGTGGTTGAGGACGCCGGCGACGGCGAGCGCGAGCAGCACGAGCGCCATGACCGCCGGATGTCCGGCGGCCGGGTGCGGTGCCAGCCGCGCCTCGTCCCACATGGTCAGGCCCACGGAGACGGCGGTGACCGCCACGGTGACGCCGAGGGTGGCGAGCAGACGGCCGCCGACCCGACGGCGGAAGCGGAGCGCGAGGACCCGGGCGGTGGCGCAGAACAGCAGCAGCATCACGGCCGGCGGAGCGAGGGCCACGCCCCAGAGCTGGACGGGATCGAGCCAGCCGGCGTCGTGCTGTCGCGCCAGACCGGCGTTCTGAAGGTTCCGCAGGTCTTCTATGGAGTCCCTGAGACCGCCGGTACCCGGGACCTCCCGACCGGTGTCGGGGTCCTTCAGACGCGCCGCGGTCAGCTTGCCGCCGGCGCTGTCGACGCCCTCCTGCCCGTTGCGCGGGTAGTCGCTCACCGCCGTGTTGACGAGCTGCTGACAGATGAGCAGCTGCCACTGGACGAACTGGAACTGGGCGCGTCCCGTGGCTCCGGCCGCGTTGCCCTGGGCGGCGGCGGTGAGCAGGGTTCCGATGCGCGCGGTCGTGTTCTCGAAGTCGTGGCCCGGGCCGGTCATCTCGATCTGAGTGGTTCTGTTCACTCCGTCCAGGGCCTTCTTCGCCGGGCCGACCGCGTCCTGCGCATCTCTGAGCTGGACGGCGGCCGCCCTGCTCTGCCGGACCGTCGCGACCTCCTGGCCGCCCTGCGTGGCGGTGACGAGATAGACGACGGCGGTCGCGCACACCATCACCAGCATGCCGGTGCGCAGCAGCCGCAGGATCCGGACGGGGTGCGCGGTGCGCAGGTCCTGCCACGCCTCGGACAGCAGGGAGCGCAGGCCGGTCGCGGGCGGCTCGGCGGCCGTGGCGGTCATGTGCCGGATCCGGTGTCGAGGTTGCGGCCGCACGCCTCGCAGAACCTCGCTCGGCGCGTGGGCAGTCGCTCATTGCAGTGCGGGCAGCGGGTGGTGCTGTCGGCGCCCACAGCGTCCAAAGCGTCAACAGGCATGGAATCGACCGGGAGTTCGGTCCGTGTCGAGTCGAGTGCCAGACGCTGCATCTCCGCGCGGGTCACGTCGCGCCGCAGGATCACCCGGTCGCGCGGGTCCTTCTCCGCCACGGCCCACAGCTCCGCCGCCTTCCGCCGCTGACCGAGCTCGTCGGCCAGGTCCAGCGCCGTCCGCAGCTCCCGGTCGGCGCGGCCGATGTCCCCGGCCTCGTACGCGTCGGTGCAGGCACGCATCGCCATGCCGAGCGCGCGTATCTGCCCCACTCGCGTGAGCTCGGGCGACCGGGTGCTCGCGCCGGACGGGATCGATCGTCTGCGTACGTTCATGGGAACCGTGGGCAGCAGTCCCACCCGCCCGGCGCCGACGCCGTGTTCGGCATGCAGTGTGATCCAGGCGGCCCGCAGATCGGTGTCGAAGGGCACCCGCCCGGGGTCGAGGCGCAGCGTGATCTGGTACTGGCGCAGCCCCGGCGACCAGGCGCCGAGCGGGATGTGGAGGCCCTCCTCGTACGACTGCTGCCGGCCCGTCAGATCGGCCTCCACCGGGGCGGTCTGGCGGACCTTGTCGAGGGTGAACAGCTCGCTGAACCGCAGGCCGAGATACACATGGGGAACGACGACGCGCCGCGCCTCGTGCATGAGCGCCTCGAAGTCCGCGGTGAGATCGGCGATGTCGATGACGGCCACGCTCGAACCGTGCAACGCCTGGGCGATGCGGTGGAGTTCGCGGTACTCCCAGTCGCCGCCGAGGCCGCGCACGTCGCAGATGAACCGGTCGCTGCACGCGTCGAGTATCGCGTCGAGCTCTGCGCGCGTCTCGTGCTCGTCCTTGCCGTCGGTGTAGAGCACCGCGTGGCGTACGCCGGTGACGGCGGCGGTGTCGAAGAGCCGGCGGGCGCACTCCAGCCAGCTGCCGATCCGGGTGCCGCCCTGGGCGCGCACGGCGTGCACGGCTGCCTTCGCCTCGCGCCTGCTGGTCTCGTCGGCGGGCACGGGGCGGCCGTCGGGCGGGTGCACGACGATGGCCTCGTGGTCGCCGGCGACGACGGCGAACAGGGTGCCGTCGCGCAGCGTGTCGATCGCCGCGCAGACGGCCCGTCTGGCCTCGTCGATCTTGCGCAGGCCGGTCATCGACAACGACCGGTCCATGATGAGGATTTCGGCGGTGAGCGGTGTGCTGTCGGCCCCGGCTCCGGCGTCGACTCCGGCGTCGGTGATCTCGGTGGTCTCGGTGGTTTCGGGCGAGCGGGCGTGCACGGTGATGAGCGCGTCGGCGCGGTCGGCGTCACGGCTCAGATCCCCCGGCGCGTGTACCTCCATGGTGAAGTTCAGCGCCGCACGTGGTAAGTCCCCCATCGATCTCTCACGACTCCCTCGTCACAGCTGTTGGCTGCCTGTGTCGTGTGTGTCCTGTGCGGACCAGGGGAGCCTAGCTCTTCCGTTCACGTTACGGAACGGTTGAGTCGCTCATTGTTGCCTTCTCCACCGACTCCCCCACGACCTTTTTCGCGAGGCTTGACGGTCCGGGGCCTGGTTCCGGCGTACCAGGGCCAACTCACCTCGGGGCGAAGCTCGTTGGCGAGGTCGACCAGGGCGTGGCAGTCCCGTTCGGTGGGGCAGTGCCGGGCCAGTGCGCGGATCGCGTCGGAGAGGGCGAGCCGGTCATGGGTGTGGTGGTAATTCGCGTATGCGGATTCCGCTTCCAGGGAGGCCCGTTCGGCCTCGGCCAGTCCGAGGCCCGCCGGGACCGGGGTTTCGTCCGGTCCGGTCTGCCGCTCCAGCGAGAGCCGGAACCTGGCGATGGTGGCCTCGCGCGCGAAGCGGAACTCCTGTGCCAGTGCGTCGACGATGCCGGCCGCGGCGGCCGGTCCCTCGGCGTGGTAGGTGATCCGGGCCAGGCCGAACCCGGCCGCGCCCAGCGCCGGGCTGGTGGTCAGGACCGTGTCGTAGTGGGTGGTGGCGAGCGTGTGGTCCCCGGCCCGTTCGGCACACAGGCCGACCACGAGCTGCGGGATGAGCTCACCGGGGAGTGTGTCGCGTACGCGGGCGAAGTGGGAGTCGGCCGCCGCCGGATCCTCGCCGCGCAGGGCGATCAGGCCGCGGTACCAGGTGGTCAGCCAGTGTTCGGCGGGCAGCGGCACCCGGTCGAGGACCGCCGCCGCGTCCGTGTGGTCCCCGGCCCGGAGCATCTTCCGGCACACGTCGAGGTCGCTCTGGACGGTCGGGGTGACGTCGCTGTCGTCGGGGTCGTGGACCGGCATCGGCAGCGCCGCCGCCACCACCCGCGGCCCGGGGGCGTCGAACAGGGGCGGCAGCGTCAGCCGCACGGAGCCGTCGGCCGCGTCCTGCTCCACCGTCGCCCGCACCCAGTCGCCGATGGGCCGGGGCGCGCCGATTCCGCCGTGCAGCGACTCGGGCATCGGGCCGAACAGGGCCGAGGCGCGGGTGACCCGGCGGCCCGTGTCCGGCGCCGCCACGACCTGCCGGATGACACCGCTGAGCTGCTCCCCGAACTGCCGTGCCGACGTGAACCGCCGCTTGGGCCCGCCGCTGTGCACGGACCGCTCCAGGAGCAGCCGGAGGGACTGCGCGCCGGGGGCGGAGGAGCCCTCGGTCAGCTCGTGGGACGTCTCCGCCAGGGTCATGCCGAGCCCGTACAGGTCGAAGCCGGGCGTCGGTCCCTGCGTGTACTCGGGATCGCCCAGTGGCGGCGCGTACCGCTCGGTGTACTCGGAGAGCGGCGCCGTGTCCGTGACCGAGCGCACCGCGCCGAAGTCGATGAGCCGCACCCGGTCGAGGGCGCCGGACGGGGCGGTCTCGGCGAAGCGGATGATGTTCAGCGGCTTGACGTCGCAGTGCAGCAGGCCGCGGGCGTGCAGATAGTCGAGGGCCTGCAGCAGTCGCAGGCCGTGGGCGAGGAACGTCGCCAGGCGGTCGTGCGGAGCCGCTTGCAGCGCTTCGCCCGGTACGTACTCCAGTACCAGGTAGGTGCTGCCGTGCTCCTCCTCGTAGCCGAGGATGCGCACGATGGCGTCGTGCCGCAGACCGACCAGGACGTCCCGTTCCCGGTCCGATCCGGCGAGTGCGGTACGCAGTTCTTTCAGGACGACGTCGGTCTTGAGGTTGCGGTCGTACGCGAGGTACGCGACGCCGTAGGAGCCCTGACCGAGCAGTCGGCGCACCTCGTAGCGGCCGGCGATGACGAGGCCCTCGACGTGGGAGAAGTCGAAGCGGGTGCCGCACAGGGCGCAGAATCCGGCGATCCGCCCGGGCTGCCCGTCCACGCTGCGTCCGACGGGCTTGCGGCAGCCGGGGTTGAGGCAGTAGCGGTGGCCCTCCGCGACGGGACCACTCTGCGGCTGCGGCGCCCGTGCGGCGGTGCCGGGCGCGTCGGGCAGCCGGGTGTCGTCGACGAGGGCGAGGCCGTACCAGGGGTCGGGCCGCACCTGTGCCACACCGGTGCTCGCCCCCGCGGCCCGGTCGGGCGGCAGCGCCTTGAGGCCGCAGACCGGGCAGAACCCGTCCTCGTCGAGCGTGCCGCGCCCGCATCCGGGGCGATTGCATCTGGTCATGGCCTCATCCTTCGGCGATGCGGCGGTTGACGGCCGCGACGTAGCGCGGGACTCTCCGGCCGGCGGCCGCGAGGTCGGCGGGGGCGGCCCGCAGGGCGTGGGCCGCCGTCGCGAACAGGCCGGAGAGCTCGGGGTCGTGGGCGCCGAAGTGCTCCTCGGCGAGTGCGCGGTACAGCTCCAGACGGACGGAGAGTTCCTCGTGCTCGGCGCCCATCCCCCGCACCTCCGCCAGGTAGGCGTCGACCTCGGTACGGACGGACCTGGCCCGGGCCTCGATGGCGGCGGTCTCGGCGTGCGGGAACGTGGCGCGGGCGACGGCCAGCCGCACCTTCAGCCGGGGTGCCTCGCCGTGCGGTGGCCGCGGCGGTGCCAGGAAGCGGCGCGCCGTCGTCCGTTCGAGGAGCAGCGCCTCGCCCTCGGCCCGCGCGAGGTCCGCGAC
Organism: Streptomyces sp. NPDC057694; assembly: GCF_042799415.1. NCBI lineage: Bacteria > Bacillati > Actinomycetota > Actinomycetes > Kitasatosporales > Streptomycetaceae > Streptomyces > Streptomyces sp. NPDC057694. Next base: position 91,831 of record NZ_JBHVIX010000011.1, on the reverse strand, counting down.
GGCCTGCCGCGCCTGCTCGACGGTGACCGCGCGCAGGGCGCCGCCGGGCAGCGGCGCCGGGTCCAGACGCACCTGGTACGGCAGTTCTTCGGGCGGGTCCCCCTCGACGCCGAGGACGAGGCGCAGGCCGCGCGTGCGGGCGCTGCGGGCGAGCGGGACGAGGAGTTCGGTGAGGAGGCGGCCCGTGTCGCGTGCGCTGTCGATGCCGTCCACGATGACGAAGGCCGGCGGCGTGCGGCGCAGCAGCCGGCGCACCAGTTCGACCGGCGTGCGGTCACGGTCCGGGGCGAAGCCGAACCGGTCGGCGAGATAGGCGCACACCTCGCCCACGGATCTGCCGCGGGCGTCGTAGGCCGCGTCGACGGCGCCGAACGGCAGGACGGTGTCGCGCGGGGCGCCGCCGCGGCGGCGGGTCGAGCGTGAGGTCTCGGTGAGGCGCACCAGCCAGGAGGAGCCGGGGCCGGTCTGCCGGCCGGTGGCGACGAGGGCGACGCCCGCCCAGTCGCTCGTGAGGAGCCGGGCCAGCTCCCGGGTCAGGGCGAGCTGGAGCGGGTCGTCGAGGTCGGCCGCGGGGTCGCCGCGCGAGGGCACCTCGATGCCGACGCCGCGCACATACGGTTCGATGCGCGAGCCGAGGTACGTCCGCATCGTGTCGACCGGGACCATCCAGGCCGCCTTGCCGTCCTCGTCGACGAATTCGGCGACCACGATGCCGATGACCTGGCCCGCGAACGCCCCGTCGAGGGCCATCACCCCGGCGCCGGAGTAGCCCGGCCTGATCCAGGGCCGGCCTTCGTGCGTGCGGTTGAGCAGTCCCCATTCGCCGGCCCGGCCGCCGGATCCGGCGAGTTCGGCGTCGACCCCGATGCCGTCCGGCTCGTACTCGGGGAAGCCGTAGACCCGCACCTTGCCGCCCGAGATGGGCACCTTCCACAGTTCGGTGACGCCGTCGTGGCCGACCGGGCGGTCCAGTCGCAGCAGCGCGACGTCGCCGCGCCGCGAGTCGTCGTCGAAGGCCCACACGTCCTCGACGACGCGGGCGGTGACGGACCACGCGTCGCCGGCCACGGCGCTGCGGACGCGGAGGTGCGCCCGCGTCCCCGCGGCGGGGTGGGCGCCGGCCTGCTTCACGACGTGCGCGCAGGTCAGCACCGACCGACGGTCGAGCAGCACGCCCGCCCCGCACGGCTTTCCGTACTGGTCGTCGATCCGCACCCGCCACGGCCTGTCCGGTCGCTGATCCGGCGTCATGTCACCACGCTAGTACAGCAGTTGACCGCGGAAACAGAAGGCGTCGGCGGCGACCGGGACGGTTCCGGCGCGGGAGGGGTCGCCTCCCGCGCCGGAGGGCGCTACTTCAGGTAGGGCCCCGCCGTCCCGACCTTGCCGGGTGCGGCGTTCTTGCCGCCCAGGTCGAGGACGTAGACCCGCAGGTTGCCCTTGCCGGGGGCCGCCGCGGTCAGGGTGCCGTCGGTGACGGTGCGCACGTCGCCGGTGACGGCGTCCTTGTAGGTGCCGTTGGGGATGTTCTTGTACGTCGCGCCGTCGGTGACGGTGACGAGGGCGAAGCTGTCCACTCCGCTCGCCGCGTCCGTGTAGCGGCGCTTGTACGCCATGTTCCCTGTGATGTCGGCCGTCGAGTACTGGCCCATCTGCAGGGCGGGGACCGCCCGGCGGATCTGGTTGAGCCGCTGGAGGTGTCTGACCAGGGGCTGGTCGAGGGTCGTGGCGACGGCGCCGGACGCGCTTGCGACCGTACCGAAACCGGAGGCGGTGACGCTGCCCTCGATCTTGTCGCCGTAGTAGGCGCGGCCGGTGTCCGCCAGGGGGCAGGTGGTCCCGCAGTCGATCTTCTTGCCCTTCTGGAACTCGATCTCCGAGCCGTAGTAGAGCGTGGGGATGCCGCGGAACGTCCACATCAGCGACATGTTCTCCGCCCACGCGTCGGTGCCGCCCGCGTAGCGTTCGCCGCTCTTGTTCGGGCCGTAGTCGTGGCTGTCCACGTAGACGACGTTGTACGTGGCGTCGTTGGTGGAGTCGTCGGAGTCCTTGCCGTTGTTGTAGGCGTTGGAGGCGTCCCCGAAGTTCATGTGCATGCGCATGTCGATGATGTTCATGCCGGAGAACTTGCTGTGGTCGGGGGTGTGGTAGCTGTTCCCGTCGAGGAAGGCGTTGGTGGACGTCGGCTGGCTGCCGGTGCCCAACTGCTCCTCGTAGTCGTACTGTTCGAGGGACGCCTTCTCGTCGTCGGCGGAGTACTCCTTGCGCTCCTTCCAGGTGTAGAACTGCGCGGAGTGGTTCACGGATCCGCGGTTCCACTTGTCGTTGACGAAGGCTCCGACCTCGCCGAAGACGAAGAAGTCGTTCGCCTTCTGGGGCCCGAACTGCTGGGCCACGCGCTCCTGGATGGCGGGCAGGAAGCGGCGGTTCCAGGTGACGCGCGGAATGTGCACGGCCGTGTCGACACGGAAGCCGTCGACGCCCATGTCGATGTACTTGTTGTAGGCGCCGATCAGGTAGTTCTGCACCTGGGTGTTCTCGGTGTTGAAGTCGGCGAGGTCCTCGTGCAGCCAGCAGGAGCGGGAGTCCTCGCCCTCCCAGTTGCCGAGCCAGCACGTGTGGTAGAGCGATTTCGGGAACATGCCCGACGTGGGGCTCGGCCACTGGCAATTGTAGATCGTGTAGCCCTCGGGGCTCTTGGCTCCGGTGGGCTTGCCCCAGTTGAGACACGTGTTCCCGGACGGTTCGGCCGTCGACCACATGTCGCCGTTGTAGTACGACTTGCCGGAGACGGGCTCCACGGTGAGGCCGTCGTACTCGAAGCCTTCCTGCTTCTCGTCGTAGTACCAGCTCCACTGGGCGTCGCGGACCCCGTACACGGTCGGGGTGAACAGGCCCTTGGCGCCCCAGCGGGACGAGTGGTTGTAGACGACGTCCTGGTAGATCTTCATACCCTTGGCGTGGGCGGCGTCGATGAGGTCCTGGTAGGAGGCGCCTGCGGATTCGAGTCTGGGGTCGACCTTGTAGAAGTCGTACCCGTGGTACCCGTGGTAGTCGTAGTCGGAGCGGTTGAGGACGACCGGGGTGATCCAGATCGCGGAGAAGCCGAGGCCCTTGACGTAGTCGAGCTTCTGGACGAGCCCTTTGAAGTCGCCGCGGAACATGGGGTCGTTGTTGGCCGCGTTGCCGGTCTTGACGTGCTGGCTGCCGCCCCGGTCGTTCGAGGTGTCGCCGTCGTAGAAGCGGGCGGTGAGCACGAAGTAGATCGGGTCCTTGCGGGGGTCGCCGCCGAGTGGGGTGCCGGTGGTCTGCGCGGCCTTCTCGCCGGTGGTGGCCTTCGCCTCGGCGCTCGCGGCCGATACGTTGCCCGCCGCGTCCAGCGCCTTGACCGTGTACGTGTACGCGGTCTTCTCCTCGAGTCCCGTGTCGGAGTACACGGTGGTGGTGGCGGAGATGACGGAGGCGCCCCTCGTCCCGCCGGTGCGGGTGATCTGGTAGCCGGTGACGCCCGTGTCGTCGCTCGCCGCGTCCCAGGTGAGCACGATGGAGGTGCCGGTGGCGGTCGCCTTCACCTTGCCGGGTGCGGAGGGGGCGGTGGTGTCGGGGACGGCAGCCGCGCAGGGGTCCTTGGCGCTCTTGGTGACGGTGCCGCCCTTGACGGTGTTGAGGCCCGCGCCGAGCTGGTAGTTGGCGCCGTTGTTGTTGTCCCAGGTGCCGTTGCCATTGTTGAAGGTGGCCTGCCAGGACGTCGCCGACCCCAGGTCCACGGTCCGCTTCACCCAGCCGGTGCAGGCGGCCTCCATGGCGATGCCCGGGGCCGTGGTCCAACTGCCGCCCGTGGGTGCCCAGTGGAGGTTGGTGACGGCCCAGTTGGTGGTGGTCGTGTCGTAGTAGACGGTGGCGGAGGTCCCGTCGGCCGGCTGGGTGTCCGCACACGGGTCGCTGTGGGCGACGGTGCCGCCCTGGACGGTGATCAGGCCGGTGCCGAGCTGGTAGTTCTTCCCGCCGTTGTTGTCCCAGGTGCCGCTGCCGTTGTTGAAGGTGGCCTGCCAGGACGTGGCGCTGCCGAGGTCGACGGTCTTCTTCACCCAGCCGGTGCAGGCGGCCTCCATGGCGACGCCCGGGACCGTGGTCCAGCTGCCGCCCGTGGGCGCCCAATGCAGTTTGTACGCGGACCAGTTGGTGGTGACCGTCGAGTAGTACACGGTGGCCGTGTTCGCCTCGGCGGCGTGCGCCGGGGCACTGCCGAGCGGCAGGCCGGGCAGCAGGGCCGCCACCAGGGCGGCCAGGACGGCGAGGACGAGACTCGCGGGGCTGCGGCGGTGTCTGTGGCGCGCACGCCGCCGTATCGAAAGGTTCATGACAACTCCCTGGTCGGGGCCGCGACGGTGCGGCCGATGGGGGCCGGTGGTTCCCCGCGCGCGCCACGCGGGGAACCACCGGGTGCGGGTCAGCGGGTGAACACCGCGACCGTGCGGGCGGGCACGTCGAAGGTGCCCGAACTCTTCTCGTAGGACGCGGACTTGACGACGGCGTCGGAGCCGCCGGCCTGCGTCGGGTGGAGGCGGTAGCCGGTCCCCGCGAGGTCCTTCACCGTCTGCTGCTGAGCCTTCGGGGTCGCGTTGAAGACGACCACGAGGTCACCGAGGCGGGCGGTGATGACGCCGGGGGTCTCGTCCTTGCCGGAGAGCGGGAAGGAGAGCTGCTCCTGGACCTGACCGGCGGTGGACAGATGGAAGGCGGATTCGTCCGTGCGGATCTTCAGCAGGTCCTGGTACGCGGCCGATGTCCCGTTGATCGCCGCGCAGTCCGGCACCTTCACGGATGTCAACAGAGGCTTGGCGTAAGGCCACTTGGCGTCGTTATCGGCGGCCGGGGGCAGCCCGCGCCCGTAGCCGTTCCCGGCGCGGCAGTCCCAGTGGACGGCGTTGAACCAGTCGCCGCTGTCGAACGAGTTGCGGTCGAGGGACTTGGAGCGGAGCAGGTCGGTGCCGGCCTGGGAGAGCGCCGGGCCCTGCGAGAGCGCGGCCGTCGCCATGGCGAGGACCTGCATGCGGGAGCGGTCGGCGGCGGACGTCGACGCGGGCAGCTTGTAGGTGAGCGCGTCGTAGAGCGATTCGTTGTCGTGGGCGTCCGCGTAGGAGAGAGCGTCGCCCGGGGCGTCCGCGTAGCCCGCGGCGGCGCCGTTGTAGTCGACGCCGGAGCCCTTCACCTTCTTCCCGTCGGTGTCGGTGAACTCGTATCCGGCGAGGTTCCCGGACAGGCCGACCTTGATGAGGTCCTGGTAGTGCAGGAGGCGGGCCTTCTGCTCGGCCGCCGTGCCGTTCGCCTTGCTGGAGTTGGGGTCGGTGTAGAGGCCGGTGGCGAAGCCCTGGACGCCGGGGTCCTCGTCGAACGGGGAGCCGCCGCGCACGGCGTCGCGGGAGCGGTCGTTGAAGGTGGCGATGCCGGTGCCCGCCATGTTCTTCTGCGTGGCCTGCACGAAGCGGGCGTCGTCGGCGACCTCGCCGAAGTTCCAGCCCTCTCCGTAGAGGACGATCTTCTTGCCGTCGACGCCGTCCTTCTTCAGGGTCAGCGCGTCGAGTGCCTTACGGACCGCCAGGATGTTGGCCTTGGGGTGGTGGCCCATCAGGTCGAAGCGGAAGCCGTCGACCTTGTACTCCTTGGCCCAGGTGACGACGGAGTCGACGACGAGCTTGCCCATCATCGTGTTCTCGGGTGCCGTGTTCGAGCAGCAGGTGGAGTTGGCGACGGAGCCGTCGGCCATGAGCCGCTGGTAGTAGCCGGGCACGATCTTGTCGAGGACGGACGTCTTGCTCTGGCCGCTGCTGGTGGTGTGGTTGTAGACGACGTCCATGACGACGCGCAGGCCGTCGTCGTTGAGGGACTTGACCATCTGCCGGAACTGGACGGTGCGGGCCGTGCCGTCGGGGTCGGTCGCGTAGGAGCCCTCGGGGACGGTGTAGTGATACGGGTCGTAGCCCCAGTTGTAGGCGTCCTTGGCGGCGGTCTTGCCCACGCACTCCTGCTGCCGGTCGCTGTCGGCGGCGTACGAGGTCAGGTCGCAGTCGGGGGTGGCCTGGTCGGACTTCTTCTCGGGGATGGTGGCGATGTCGAAGGCGGGCAGCAGGTGCACGTACGACGTGCCCGCCTTCGCCAGCTCGCGCAGGTGCTTCGAGCCGTCGCTGTTCTTGTCGGTGAAGGCGAGATACGTGCCGCGGTGGTCCTTGGCCGCCGTCTTGTCCTCGACGGAGAAGTCGCGGATGTGGAGTTCCTGGATCTGGGCGTCCTTCATGGCGACGGCCTTGGGCTTGGTCAGGGTCGACCAGCCCTTGGGCGCGAGGGACGTGTCGTCGAGGTCGACGACGAGGCTGCGCTCGGAGTCGGCGGTGAGGGCGACCGAGTAGGGGTCGGTGACCTCATTGGTGACGATCTTCTGGACGCTGGGCGCCCACACCTGCACGGCGTAGCGGTACTCCTTGCCCTTCCAGGAGGCGGCCGGACCGGTGACGGACCAGACACCCGTCCCGTCGTCGCGCCGCATCGCCGTCTTCTTGCCGCCGAGTTCGAGGGACACGCTGTGCGCGGTCGGCGCCCATACGGACAGGGTGACCTTGCCGCCCTTGAACACCGGCCCCAGGGAAGCCTGTTCGGCCTTGGCGCCGTACAGGTCGTCGAGGATGCCCTGGGTCTGCACTCCGGTGGCGGCGACGAGCGCGCCGTTCGCGATGCGCTGGGTGAACACGATCTGTCCGTCGAGCGCCCGGCGCACCCGGTCCCGGTCGCGCGGGTCGACGGTGAACGCCGTGTACTCCTTCAGGTGCGGGTACTTGGCCTTCTGGGCGTCCGTGAGCGTGGCCGGGGTGAGCCGGAGCCAGCGGCCCTCGTTGCTGAGCGCGCCGTCGTCGACGGTGATGCCGCCGTCCCGCGCGTACACGAGCTGGGTGGAGGCGGCCGCCTTGGAGCCGACGGAGCCGGGGACGACGACGGTGTCGGCGTCGATCCACTGCGCCTGCGCCTTGGTGATGTCCAGGTCGGGGGTCGAACCGACGGACGGCAGCAGGTAGTTGCTGTCCCCGGCGTTCAGCCACACCTCGTGGCCGTACGTGGTCAGGTCGAGGGAGCGGTCGCTGGGGATGTCCTTCTCGTCGCCCTTGTGGAGGATGTAGCTGAGCGAGGTCGCACCGTCGGCGAGGGGCACCTCGAAGGTGACGCCGTAGGCGTCCTTGCCGGTCGGCTGGAGCGGCTTCGTCCAGTCGGTGCCCTGGGCGGCGCCCGTCCAGGTGTGCAGCCCCCAGCCGTCGTAGTCGCCGTCGGCGCGGTGGACGTGGATGATCGCCTTGGTCTTGTCCTGGGCGGGGTAGACCCCGTCGGGCCTGGTCGTCTCCTGTCCGTCCTTGCCCTGGGCGACCCAGACCTCGCCGGTCTTCGCCAGGTCGACGGTGCGTTCGCCCCCGTCGGCGGTGTCGCCCTTCTGGATCGTGTACGTCAGTGAACTCGCCCCGTCGGGGACCTTCACCCAGGCGAAGGCTCCGTAGGCGTCACGGCCGACGAACTCTCCCGTGCTGTCGCCGGACGTGAGGGTCCAGCCGTCGTAGTCGCCGCCGGTGCGCTTGTAGTGGACGATCGCGTAGGTGCGGTCCACGGCGCTCGGCTTCTCGGCCGCCGGGGCCTGACCGGCCGTCGTCGCGGCGAGAGCGCTCGCGGTGCGTCCGCCACGGTCGACCACAACCGCCTTGTACCGCAGGGCGGTTCCTGCCGCCACCTTCTCGGAGACGGTCTGGGTCACCTGGTACGGGGCGTGGTCGGCGGTGCCGAGCGTCTTCCACCGGCCACCCCCGACCTGTGCGGCGAAGACGACGCGGGCGCCGGTGGACTTGCCCGGGTCGGCGGCGACGGTGACCGTGCCGGTGGCGCCGGCCTCCGGGGCCTTCAGCGTCAGCGTGGGCATGCTCCGGGCGGCGGGCAGCCGGCCGTCGGCGCGGAGCACGGTCGACGAGAGCGCCGGGACGGTGACCTTCACCTTGCCGCCGGTGACGGACACGGCACCCGAACCACCGTACAGAGTCGTGAACTTGGCGGACTCGACCGGCAGCTCGACCGTCTTCGGCCCGCTCGCGTTGTTCACGGCGACGACGTACTCACGGTCGTCGCCGGTCCGCGAGAACGCGTACACCGAGTCCTTCGCGTACAGCTCCTTCTGCACGCCGTCGGCGAGCGCGGGATTCTGCTTGCGCAGCTTCGACAGCGCGGCGATCGCCTTGTACAGGGGGTGCGAGGGGTCGTAGGCGTCGCTCGCGTGGGTGCGTTCGGTGCCTATCTCGTCGTCGTCGAGGTAGTCGGCGACCTTGGAGGCGAACATCGTCTGCCGGGCGTCCTTGTCGCCGCCCGCGCCGGTGAAGCCCTGCTCGTCGCCCGAGTAGACGACCGGATTGCCGCGGCTGAGGAACATCAGCTCGTTCGCGAGCTTGTCGCGCAGGAGGAGTTCCGCGTCGCTCGCCTTCGGGTTGTCGCTCTTCAGGAAGGAGCCGAAGCGGCCCATGTCGTGGTTGCCGAGGAACGTGACCTCGTTGTAGGCGTTCGCCTTGTCCGTCGTGTAGCGGTAGTCCTGCGCGAGGACGTCGGACAGGCCGCTCGCCGCCTTGCCCTGGGAGGCGTAGCCGCGGATGGCGTCCTGGAGCGGGAAGTCGAGGGTGGCGTCGAGGCGGCCCTCGGTGACGTAGGGGGCGGTGACGGACGGGTCGGCGGAGTAGGTCTCACCGAAGATGAAGAAGTCGTCGCGGCCGTGCTTCGCGGCGTACGCATCCAGGGCGGTGGCCCACTGCGTCCAGAACTTCATGTCCACGTTGCGGACCGTGTCGACGCGGAAGCCGTCGATGTCGAAGTCCTTGACCCACTTCTCGTAGATCTTCTCCATGCCCTCGACGACCTCGGGCCGCTCGGTCCACAGGTCGTCGAGGCCGGTGTGGTCGCCGTTCAGCGCGCTCTCGCCGACGAAGGTGGAGTCGCCGCGGTTGTGGTACATGGTCGGATCGTTCAGCCAGGACGGCGACTTGGCGTTCTTCTCCGCCGCCGCGGTCGTCGGCGTGTACGCGAACGAGTCCTTGTCGACCTTGCGCGCGGGCTCCTTCGCGTCGTCGAACGGACGGCCCTCGGTGTCGAGGTACGGGTAGGCGCCCGTGCTGCGGTAGCCGTACGTCTGCTCGGTGTCGGTGATGACGTCGGCGGTGTGGTTCGTGATGACGTCGAAGTAGACCTTCATTCCCTTGGCGTGGGCCTTGTCGATGAGGGTCTCGAGGTCCTGGTTGGTGCCGAAGTGCGGGTCGACCCGCGTGAAGTCGGTGATCCAGTAGCCGTGGTAGCCGGCGCTGGCGCTGTCGCCGCTGCCCTGGACCGGCTTGTTCTTGAAGATCGGCGCCATCCAGATGGCGGTGGTGCCCAGGCCCTTGATGTAGTCGAGCTTCTTCGTCAGGCCCTTGAGGTCGCCGCCCTGGTAGAAGCCCTTGTCGGTGGGGTCGAAGCCGGTCGCGGTGCGGCTGCCGGTCAGTCCGCCCTTGTCGTTGCCGGTGTCCCCGTTGGCGAACCGGTCGGGCAGCACGAAGTAGTACTGCTCCCGGGTGGCGTCGTCGCGTGCGGGCTGCGCGGCCAGCTCGGCGTCGGACGGGGGCTTCGGCGGAGCGGGCGCCGCCGACGCCGAGGTGGCGGTGTGCAGCGCCGCGGCGAGCAGCGCGGCGACGGCCGCGGCGGCTGCCGCCTTCCTCCGTGACGCGCCGCGCGCGCCGCTTCTTCGGTTCACCTTGTAGGGCCTTTCTGGAACTGTTCCGCCGGTGCGGATGGTCATACGGAGCCGGACCGCCCGGTGCCTGCGGGGAGGCGGGGCACCGGGCGGTCGGTGGAACGGGGGGGGCAGGTGTTGCGGTCAGCCGCGCCAGGTGTCCGTGAGGGAGACGAGGCCGGAGGAGGAGACGGTCGCGGTGCGGTTGGCGCCGCTCTCCCAGGTGACGTTGCCGCTCGCGTCCTTGCGGAGGTACTTGTACTCGAACGAGGTGCCGGCGGGCAGCGGCACGTCGAGCTTCCAGACCGGGTAGGCGCCCGGGTCCAGCTTCAGGGCGTTGCCGGTGTTCCAGTTGCCCAGCTGGTCCTTGTTGCCGGTGACGTAGATGTTCTGGCCCCAGGCGGTGGAGGCCGTGACGTTGAAGGAGGCGCCCGCGGTGGGGGTGGTGGTGCCGCTGTCGCCGGCGCCGCAGGTCTTGGCGCCGGTCTGGATCGCGAGCGCGGTGTTCGACGCCAGCGTCGCCGTGAACTGTCCGGAGGAGTTCACCGTGACGCCCTTGCCGCTCTGCACGTCGCAATAGTCACCGGCGGGCAGCGACGTCTGGAAGGTGCGGGTGAGCGAGGACGACTCGTGGTTGATGGCGACGTACGCCTTGGCGCCGCGGCCGAACGCGATCTGGTTCGCGCCGTTGTCCCACCAGTCGCTGACGGCCTCGCCGCGTGCGGTGTTGCGCCAGGCGACCATGCTCGCGATCTCGCGCCAGGCGTGCTGGCACTTCCATCCGTCGGTGTAGCAGGCGCTCACCGAGCCGTTGTCGGGCGGTCCCGCGTCCTTGTCGGTCCACTCGTAGCCGGAGTGCACGTCGGGCGACCCGTACGGCCAGGCCAGCATGAAGACGTTGGCGAGGGTGTAGGTGGCGCCGTTCTTGTAGTTGAGGGTGTCGCCGCCGCGCTCGGTGTCGTGGTTGTCGACGAAGACGGCGGACTGTCCCGAGGGCATGTAGCCCCAGGACTCGCCGAAGTTCTTCAGGTAGGCGAGGTTCTCGCCGGTGAAGACGCGCTTGAGGTCACGGGCGTAGCGGAACTCCTGGACGTCGCCGTTGCCGAGGTACTCGGTCGGCGAGACGGCCTCTCCGGCGCCGTAGATGGCCTCCTGCTTCCAGTACGCGTTCGGGTTCGTCAGCCGCGACTTGATGTTCGCGAGGTCGGCCGTCGCCATGTGCTTGGCGGCGTCGATCCGGAAGCCGTCGACGCCGAGGGAGAGCAGGTCGTTCAGGTAGCCGGCGATGGTGGCGCGGACGTGCTCCTCGCCGGTGTCGAGGTCGGCGAGGCCGACCAGTTCGCACTCCTGGACGTTGGTGCGGTCCTGGTAGTTGCTGATCGTCGCCGTGCAGTTGTCCATGTCGGAGGACGAGTAGACGCCGGGGTAGTCGTACTTGGTGTACGAGGAGCCGCCGGTGCCGGTCCCCGAGCCGGACGTCATGTGGTTGATGACGGAGTCGGCGACGACCTTCACACCGGCCGCGTGACAGGTGTCGATCATGTTCTTGAAGGCGGTCCGGTCACCGAGCCGGCCCGCGATCTTGTAGCTGACGGGCTGGTACGACGTCCACCACTGGGAGCCCTGGATGTGCTCCTGCGGCGGGGAGACCTGGACGTAGCCGTAGCCGGCCGGGCCGAGCGTGTTCGTGCACTCCTTCGCCACCGAGGCGAAGTTCCACTCGAACATCACCGCGGTGACGTCCTTCGTGCCGGGCGCGGCGGCCTGGGCGGGGGCCGGGGCCGTGACGGCGGCCGCTGCTCCCGCCAGAACGGCGAGTGCGGCAGCCACGGACTTTCTGGCCATGGTTCCTCCTGATTCGAAGGGCAACGCGCCATGCCCGTAAGCGTGCTGGGGGGATCGCTTGAATCTTGCTGCAAGTGATTGCGGGGTGACCGTATGAGGGACCGTCATCACGGTCAACCCCTTGGACGCGTTCGTTCCCAACTCGCGCGCGAAAACTACGGATTCTCCTTGCAAGGACTTACGCAAGTATTCCAGCGGTGTTACGTTCAACCACGCTTCCGGTCCGGCGCCGGGGGCCCGGCCGTGCCGGGCCCCACGCGCCCGGCGTTCGGACCGGCGGTGTCCACGCGTCAGCCGTTCAGACACCAGTCGACGAAGGTCGTGACGCTGGGATCCACCCGGTTCTTGCCGTCCGCCACCGCCGCCGTGCAGAAGAAGCGGACCTCGCCGAATTCGAGGTCCATGGTCTCCACCAGGTTCCGCAGCCCGAGCCGCTCGCTCAGCCACTTCCGCACGGACGCCGTGTCGTCCGGCTGGTCGGGCAGCAGGGCGGACCGTCCGCTCAGCAGGTCGCGCTTGCTGACGGCGACGGCGAGCCGGGATCTGTCCAGGCGCGTCCCCATCGTGCGCACCGTCTGCACCGAGCGTGCGAAGACGTCCTCCGGGTCGACCGTCGAGGCGAGCGTGCGGTCGACCTTCGGGCCCTCGGCGTCCAGGCGGGTCCAGAACGCGTCGACGGCCATCGGGTCGAGGACGAAGACGAAGGTGCGGGCCTCGCGGATGTAGCGCAGCGCGTCGGTCTCCTCCCGGTTGACGAACCGCTCCCCCGCCGTGTCGAAGACATGCACCAGACGCTGTCCGCGACCGCCGCCGAGCACGAACGAATGGGCCCGGGGCAGCGCCTTCTGCGTGGGCCGGGTGTGGCCCTGGATCTCCAGGACCTCGTTGAGGACCTCCTGGGCGTCCCTCGACTCGCGGTCGGCGAGGCGGATCTCGGCGCCGCCGTCGGCCGCCGCGTCCTCCAGCGACTTCACCATCGCCGCCATCAGCTGGGTCTTGCCCGCGGCCCTGCCGCCGATCAGCGGCAGGATCACCTCGGGCATGTGACCGGCGTCCTGGTTCATCGGCTTTCCGCAGGCCTCGTGCACACAGTGGCCGCTGAGCCGGGCGTCCTTGCTCATCAGCATGAGCAGGGTCGGGATCCGCTGGTCGCAGGCGCAGCGGCGGCGGAAGAGACCGAAGGTGCCGGGGCGGATGTCCGCGTGCCGGCGGCGGCAGCGTTCCCGGGGGCAGTCGTACGCGGGATAGGGCACGCGCTCGAAGCAGCTCGGGCAGAGCATGCCGCGGGGCAGGCCGCGCAGGATCATCACCGTGCGGTCGATGCCGCGCAGGACGAGCGCGAGCAGCCGGGCGCCGCCCGCGAGCAGGGCGACGACGAGGGCCTGTGCCCCGAGCAGCAGGGCGAGCAGCGGCGCCGCGAGAGCCGCCCCGACGGCCAGGCCCACGTACAGGGTCAGGCCGTACGGGATCGAGATGGCGCGGTGCACCGTGGGCGCGGTGAAGTGGCGGGTGCGCACGCGGCGGCCGGCGTCGGTCACCGTGCGGACGTAGCTCTGCCGCCCCTGGACGAGGAGTTCGCGCAGGTCGCGGGTGGCGGGGCCGAAGAAGTAGTTGCGGTGGGCCAGTTCGTCGGCGGGCCCGTGGCGCGGGATCGTCGTGAACTCGGGGGTCCGTCGGCGCAGAACCCCGTCCAGCACCTGGCCGTAGCGGAAGAGCAGTTCACTCACGAGCGCGGCTGCGCGCAGGCCCACGATCACCGGGGTGACGAACAAGTAGCCCGCGAGGAACACGAGATAGATCGCCGGGCCGATGATGAAGGTCAGGATGTCGTCCATCGGGGGTTCAGTCCTCGTCCGCTCGGGGGCCGTCCGAGGACCGCCGTGACGTGAGCTTGCGGCCCCACTTCTTGACGCGGCCCACGCGCAGTTCGGCGATCTCCTCGTAGCGGGCGGCGAGCTTGGCGTCGTAGGGCCGCAGTACGGCGGCGAGGCGGTTCAGGTCGTCCGGGCGCCAGTGGTCGGCGAGATGCTGGCGCAGCGCCGAGATGAGGTCCAGGTGTGCCTGCGGGAGGAGACCGTCCGGGTCGGTGACCGCGACGACGCCCGTGACATGGCTGAGCAGCCGCGTACCGATCCGGCGTTCGGTCGACGCGTCCCGGTAGACGGCGCGCAGGTAGACGTCCGCGAGGCGGAACGCGAACTTCGGCAGTTCCGCGCGGAGTCGGGCCGGGTCGGCGGGCAGCTTGAGCAGCGCGGGCAGCAGCAGGTGGTCCTTGAGGGCGCGGGGCGCCGCCAGCGCCTGCACCTGCGGGATGCCGAACGCGACGGCGAGCGCGGTGGCCTCCCGGGTCCTGCGCAGGGCCTCGTCCAGGTCGACGACGACCCGCACCCGCTCCTGGGCGACCGCGGGCAGCCACGCGAAGCGGCCGGGTTCGGCGAGCGTGTGGCACAGCGTCAGGCAGTGCCGCAGCGCCTGTTCGTCCGCGACCTCCTGCTTCACGGCGCGGTCGAGCCATTCGGCGACCGCCTCCCCCACGGGTTCGTCCGGCGGGAACCGGACGGCGATCTCGGTCGCTTCCTTGTGCGTCCAGGTCCGCGACGGCTGTCGCCACAGCGCCCGCAGCAGGTCGGCGTCGGGTGCGGTCCGCCCGCGTACGTCCAGGATCCGGAAGAGCAGCTCGATGGTGCGGGCGGGTTCCCGCTCGGCCTGCGCCAGCCAGTAGTGCTCCAGGAGCCGGGGCTGCTCGCCGAGGTCCCGTTCCCTGAGCAGGTCGGCCGGGAACTGGGCGAAGAGCTGTTCCTGCCCGCCGCGGTCCTCGAGGACCTCCTGCACCGCCGCGGCGAGCTTCGCCCTGAACTCCGGCAGGGTGTGGACGAGTTGGCCGACCTCGGCCCGTAGTCCCGGGCCCGCCTCCGAGGCGCCGAGGAGCACGCGGGACAGGTCCAGACTCTGCTGCGCGAGCAGCTCGGGCGGTGGGGTCAGCCGGGCGCCGACCGCCCAGAGCAGCAGCCGTACCCGCTGCCGGCTGGTGGTGGCGTCGGCGAGCAGGCGCTGCCACAGGGCGGTGGCCCGTTCCCGCTCGCCGGGGTCGTTGAGGGGTACGGGGCCCGGCGCGTTCTCGGCACCGGTGACGTAGGCGCGGATCCGGGACTGGTGGAGCTTGCCTTCGAGTTCCTGGTGCAGGGCGGTGTCGCCGCCCGCCTCGGCTGCCGCGCTGAGCGCCGCTACCTGGCGGTCGTCGAGGTCGCGGTGCTTGTGGTGGATGTCGGCGGCGACCGCGGCGCGGCGCGGTCCGAGGTGGCCGGCGCCGGGGAGCCAGTCGAGGACCGCACGGACGTCGGCGGCGGTCAGTTCGATGCCGCCGGCCGCCGCGGCGGCCGCGACCGGGGCGTGCCAGTCGCCGAGCGCCCGCTCCTGCCCACTGGTGTACTCGGCGGTCCACGACCACACGGAGCGGATCGATCCGACCCCGATCCGGTGCAGCAGCCGTACGAGGTGGTGGGTGGGCACCACCTCGGGGAAGCGGCCCGCGGAGAAGTCGAAGACGGTGTACGACTCCTCGTCGTCCGGGCCCAGGTCGAGATGGGCGCCGGGCACCGTGCCGATCAGGTGCAGTCTGCTGCGGGCGGGGCGGAAGAGGTAGGTGGCGAAGGAGAGGCTGCGGGCGAGCTGGGGCGGCAGCAGGTAGGAGACGGCCGCGAACCAGTGGGCGATCCGGTCCGTGGTGTCGTCGACGACCACGACCGAGCCGTCCTCGGCGAGCGCCGCGAACACCGCGGCGAGGAGCGCCGGGAGCTGATCGGCGTGCGGGTGGGTGCGCAGGAAGGCGCGGACCGCGCGGGGCGACAGCGGGCCGCGCGGCAGGGGCGCGGGCCGGTCCGGGATCGTGGTCGTGTCGGCGACCCGGGTGGTCCACAGCGGGGAGTCCCACAGCTCGATAGGGAGCAGCCCGCCGTTGTCGGTGCCGAACTCGCCCTCGGTGTGCAGCGCGTGGGCGAAGTAGTTGCCGAAGCGGCGGGCCGAGTCCCGTCCCGCGTAGCGCACGCACAGCGTGGTCGCGCCGCCCGTCCCGCTCACCGTGTGGCACAGGTTGACCGGGCAGCGGGCCAGCAGCTCGGGGGTGTCGGACTCGGCCAGGGCGCGCGGCGGCTCGTATCCGGCGAGGCCCTCGACCCGGTGCCGGGTGCCGGCCGTGACCTGTTCGCTCACCGCGTTGAACTGGAACCCCGACGACCCGCTGAGCCCGTGCTCGCAGGACGTGTAGTACAGCTGCTGGAATCCGGTCATCCCCGGCCCGTCCTCGGCACCGAGCCGAACTCGCTCAGCAGCCACAGCAGCGGGTCCGCGACCCGGTAGGGCTGGATGCCGAGGTCGGCGACGCGCGACTCGGCGGTGGCGCTGCGGCCGAGCGCGGAGACGCCGAAGTAGCGGTAGCGGGCGAAGGTGTTCTCCAGGGACTGGTCGATGGAGACGCCGTCCCACTCCTTGAGGAGCTGGCGCACCTCCTCGTGGACGCTGAGGCTGTCGGAGACGTCGAAGCGGCCGCGCGCGGCCGCGTGGGAGCGCAGTGGGCTGCCGCTCTCCATGAGGTGCCAGAACGCGTCCATCTTGGAGAAGACCACCGCGATCGGGGTGTCGACCTTGGCGGCCTTCCCGCCCCGGGCGGCGAGGAGCATGCCGCTCACCCGGCTCAGGACGTTGATCGGCGGGTCGATGCCGTCGAGGCCCGGCAGCTCCGTGCCGGGTGCGGCGTTGTTCCTGGCGCCGGGCATCTGCAGCGGGTCGAGGAGCAGGATGATGCCGTCCGCGTTGGTCAGATAGCGGGTGTTGAGCTCTACGCTCTCGCGGCTGTTGAAGTCCTCGCCCGCGGTGTCGAAGAACGACAGGACGGTGTGCTGCGGCTGTTCCTTGAACAGTTTCTTGCGGCGCAGCCCGAACCGGAACACCAGCGGCTCCACGCGGTTGGCGTTGGTCGTCGCGGTCTGGGTCGGCGGGAACATCTGCCGGTCGCGGTAGAGCCGGTCCTCGTAGTCCGTGCTGAAGCGGCGCATGGTCGTGTCGTCCAGGCCCATCAGGGACGCGCCGAACGCCTCGCCGACCTGGTTGCGCATCTCGTGCAGCAGCACGGTCATGTAGATCGTCTTGCCGGAGGAGCGCGCGCCGACCATCGCGATCAGCCGGTTCTCCACCATGCCGAACTGGACGGGCAGTTCGACGTGGCAGACCGGGCAGATCCGGTACGTCGTCTCGCTCTCGCAGTCCGGGTGCACGGCCGTGGACCTGCGGCCGTCGGCGGCGAAGTCCGGGCCCACCTCGTGGCTGGGGCGCCGGCCGAACCGTTCGTCGAGGACCGGGTCGCGGCGCCGCTCGCACCGTTTGCCGACGCGGCTGAGCCGGCTGTTGCAGCGGAACCGGATCTCGCGCGGTGCGAAGGTCTCGTAGCAGTAGGGGCAGGTGAGTCGTCTGGGCATGTCAGGTCACTCGCAGCCGGTGCAGCGCCGTGGGGCGGATGTCGGTGTCGTTGTGGTCGTCGTACGCGTCGTAGCCGTCGTGCGGGTCGTCCCGCTCGTGCGGGGAGGCGGGGCCGCTCGCCGGGAAGCAGACGAGCCAGGAGGTGCCCTTGGTGCTGGGGAAGGGGAACTCCACGGTGAGGGGCGTGCCCGCGGAGAGCCGCTGGGCGGGCACCTCGTGCAGGACGGTGCCCTCGGCGGTGCTGGTGGGGCGGTAGCGGCCGAGGCCGTGCACGATGCGCACGGCGGGCAGGTCGCAGCCGGTCCGCGCGGTGAACGTGACGGTGGCGACGCGGGCGCCGGTGAGGCGGCGGCGCAGCGACGGTTCGTAGTCGACGATGGGCGGTTCGGCCGCGACGCGCAGGGACGCGGCGCCCTCGGTGTCGGCACCGGCGTCCGGTACGAGCGCCTCGACGGTGAGGGTGACCGTGCCGCGGCCGAGCGGCAGGTCGAGGCCGCCGTCGTGTTCGTAGACCCGCCGCTGACAGCGGATGTCGCCGTCGCGCGGACCGTCACCGGACGTGGACGGATCCTCGCGGCGCCAGCGGACGCGGGCGGTGAGCGCGTCGTCGGGCCAGGCCCACAGGACGAGGAGGTGGTCGTCGCGGCGGATGGCCTGGAGCTGGGTGACGGGGACGGAGTGGAGGGTGGAGGTGGAGGCGGGAACAGAGGAGGTGGCGGTGGCGGTGGCGGTGGCGGTGGCGGTGTGCGTCGGTGGCGAGGCAAAGGGTGCGGGTTCGGGCGTCGGTTCGGGCGCCGGTTCTTCCGGTGTCGGGGCCGGTTCGGGGTGCGGCTCTGCTCGTGGCGTCGGTATCGGTGCCGGCTCTACGGGGGTGACGGGTTCCGTCGCCGTGGCGGTGGGCGCTCCCGGGGCACTCTTGGCCGGGGGCTCGGGGTCCGTCGGGGCGGTCTGCCAGGGCTGCGGCTCCGGGTCCTCCAGCGGTGGCGGGAAGTTCCGGTCGCCCGCCGGTGCCGGGCCGGTTCCGACGCGCAGCAGGCCGAAGTCCTCCAGGAGCAACAGGCCGTGCACGACGGCGAGTTCAGGGGTGGTGCAGCGGACCATGGCCCCTTGGGCGGCGGACAGTTCCTCGACCTCGTCGCGGCGGGCCGGGTTCGTGTACAGGCCGCCGGAGAGGAGGACGGCGTCCGGGGTGGCCTCGGCGAGTGCCCGGGACACCTGGGTACGGGCGTGATCCTCGCCGAGCGGTGCGGTGCGCGTCGTGACAATGCGGGCCGTCAGGTCCGGGGTGATGGCGAGCACCGTCAGCTCCACGGTCTCCGCCGCCTGGTCGACGACCAGGATCGTGCGGTGGACGCCCTCGTCGATGGCGCCGTAGTGCAGGGCCACCGCGACGGGCTTCGGGACGATGCGGTGGACGTGGAGCCCCGCGTCCTCGGCGGCGCGGCGCAGCCGGGCCTCGGCCTCGCGGTCGGCGGAGGCGGGCAGGCCGAGCACCGCGTCGTCGTCCTCGTCCGCGGTGAGCAGCAGGTGCAGCGCGGCGGCGGGGTCGGCGACACCGTCGGTGCCGGCCAGGTCCTCCAGGTCCGTCGCCGTCACGACCGGGCGGCCCTGCGGGTCGAACCGGCCGAGGTGGGCGATCCGGTGGTCGATGGCGATACCGAGCATGGCGTCAGCCGGTCCCTTCCTCGGTCGTGGCACCGGTCGTGGCACCGGTCCCGGCTCCGGGCGCGGTCTCGGTCCTGGCCCACGGCGTGCCGGTGGTGTCGATGCCCAGCCGGACGCGGCTGCCCGGGGCCGGGCGCCGGGCCAGGAAGTGCCCGACCACGGCCGCCCGCAGCCGTTCCAGTTCGTTGCGGATCTGGCGGCCGCCGTACGCCTGGTGCTCGGGGGTGCTCATCCGCGCGGTGATCCACGGGTGCAGGGTGGCCGTGTCGGGCACGAGCTCGACCTGGTGGCGTTCGCGGACGGACTCGGTGAGCTGGCCGAGCAGCCGGTCGGCGATCTTCACGATGTGTTCGCGGCGCAGCATGTCGAAGACGACCACGCCCGGCTTGAGCCGGCCGTAGATCTCCGGTCGGCCGATCGCCCGGAACTTCTCCTCGACCGCCCGGGTGAAGTGTGCGTCGAGGGCCGCGTAGGGCACTTCTTCGGTGCCGTCCTCACCGCCGTCGGACAGCAGGCCCTGGACGGCCTCGGCGCCGGTGTTGGAGGTGAAGATGATCAGGCACTGGGAGAAGTACGCGGTCTGGCCGCGGCCGTCGGTGAGCCGGCCGTCCTCCAGGATCTGCAGGAACTTGTCGAGGACGCGGGGGTGGGCCTTCTCGATCTCGTCGAAGAGCAGGACGCTGAAGGGCCGCTCCTGGACCCGGCGGGTCAGCTCGCCGCCCTGTTCGTGCCCGATGTACCCGGGCGGCGCGCCCGCGAGCCGCTCGGCGGCGTGCTCCTGCTGGTACTCGCTCATGTCGAAGCGGGCGTAGGCGCTCTGGTCGCCGAACATCAACTCGGCGACCGCTTTGGCGAGTTCGGTCTTGCCGACGCCGGTCGGGCCGACGAAGAAGAACGCGCCGCGCGGCCGGGCGGTGCCGGAGCCGCCGAAGTCGATGCCCACGAAGGCGGCCTGGAGCGCCGCGGACACCGCCTCGACGGCCTTGGCCTGGCCCACGACCCGGGTGCCGAGGACTCCGGCGGCGCGGGCCACGGTGTCGCGGTCGAGCTGGGTCCACGGGTCGACGCTCACGTTGAGCCGGTGCAGTTCCAGGAGCTTGTCCGGCTTCTGCAGGGGCGCGACGCGCAGCCACGACGTCCGGGCGAGGGCCTCGATGTCCCAGCCGGACATGCCGTCGGTCGCGCCGACCAGGGCCTCGATGTCGTGCCGGGTGGCTTCCGGGGCGCCGTTGAAGTCACCGCGCAGCCAGGTCAGCCAGAGCCGCCGCTCGCTCGGGTCGGGCGGGCCGATGTGCAGGGTGGCGATCCGGGGGTCCTCCAGAGGGAACCAGCCGGGCAGCCGGCCCACATCACCGACCGCGCACAGGACGGCGTTGCGTGCGTGCGGCGGGCGGCCCGCGAGGCTCTCGCGGGGCGTCACGGCGTCCGTCATCGCGGCGCGCAGCAGGAGATATCCGGCGTTCGACTCCGGCTGCCCGGGCGGGAGATGGTGGTCGACGTCCTGGAAGACGAAGGCCACGGAGGCGTCCGGGGACGCGACGAGCCGGTGCACGACGGCCACGACGTCGTCGAACGACCGCGGCGGCCCGGCCTGCCGGGGGGCGAGCAGACCCGACCGCTCCCGGCCGCGTTCGCGGCCGCGCCGGGTGCGCGGGTCCGTGCCTTCGGCGGGGCCGCTCTCGCGGGGCCCGTCCTGTTCGCCCGCGGCGCTGCTCCCGTCCGCCCCGCCATCGGGGCGCGAGTCGTCGCGGCCGCGCCGTTCGGCGGATCCGCGGGGGCGGTCCGCCGCGAGCTCCGCGAAGCGTTCCGCGTGCCCGGGCAGGGGGAAGGTGAGTCCGGCCACCGGGTCCCACCAGCCGACGACGTCGGCGCCGCGGGCCTCCAGGACTCCGGCGACGAGATCGCGGAAGGAGGCGGGGCGGTCCTCGAACCACCAGCGGTCCCTGATCTGACCGGTGAGGACGACCTGGCGGCCGCGCCGGAGTTCCCAGCCGAGGGACACCGCCCACAGGGGCATCATGCCGTCGGCGGTGACCGGTCCCGCGCCGTCCTTGCCCCCGGCGTCCTCGGCGCCGTCGGCACTGTCGGCCCGGTCGGCGCCGTCCTCGTCGAACTTGGTGAAGTCGAGCGTGGTCACGGGGTCGTCCACCTCCAGGAGGCGTCGCGGGGCAGCGGCTTGGCGCGGCGGCCCGGCGGCTTGCCGTCCCAGGTGATCTCGCCCGCGACGAACCCGTCGTCGCCGCCGAGCGACTCGTGCACCCGCTCCAGGAGCGCCTCCGTCGTGTCGCACACCGCTTCGTCCTGAGCGGCGTGCAGCGTGACGTCCGGTTCGCCGTCGACGCGGTAGACGAGGACGGGTGTGCCGTCCTCCTCGCTGGCGACCGTGGTCTCGTACGTCGCCCCGGTGGGCCGCGTGAAGTGCAGCCGGAACGTGCCGTCCTCCTCCGCGCCGCCCTCGAAGGCGAACCCTTCCCCGGTCATGGCGTCCCGGAGCGCCGCCACCAGGTCGCGGCGCCGCTCGTCGGCCAACTCCAGTTCGTCGAGGCGGGTTTCGGCGTCGGGGAGGCGGGCCTCCAGGTCGGCCACGGCCGCCAGCGCCTCGCCCGGACGGCGTGCCGTCAGGCTTTCCGTCGCGGCGCGCAGCGCGTCGTCGATCGTGTCGGCGAGATCGGGGGCGCCCAGCTCGGCGGCGGTGTTGACGACGCCCTGGGCCGCGGGGCGGACGGCGTCGAGCCGCTCGGCGGCCTCCGTGAGGGCCAGCTCCAGGGCCGCCGCGGCCTCGGCGCGCTCGCGTTCGGCCGCGCGCTCCTCTTCCGCCGCGCGCTCCCGCTCCGCCGCTCGTTCCCGCTCGGCCCGGACTTCGCGCTCCGCGGTCTCCCGCGCCTGCGCGATCGTCGCCGCGTGCCGGTCCAGGGCGTGTTCGGCCGTGCCCAACAGCGCCTCGAAGCGCACCTGCTGGTCGGGCGCCGACGCTGCGCGGAGCTGCCCGAGAAGATCGGTGCAGCGCCGGTGGCCCTCGGCATCGAGGATGGCTCCGTCCGGGGCGGCCGCCAATCGGCGATCCAGAGCGGCGAGGACGTGCACGCGGTCGTCCGTGCGGCTCCCGGCGTCCGTCGCGCGCAGGCCGACTGCCTTGCCGCGCAGTACCTCCACCGCGCCGTCGAGCCGCTCGCCGCGCGCGACGCGCACCCGCAGGGCGGCCAGCTCTCCTTCCAGGGCGCCGATCCCGTCGCGCACCCCGGACCGCTGGGCCTCGGCGACGAGTTCCCGCACCTCCTCAAGGCCGCGCTCGTCGGCGCGGCTCTGCTCGGCCTGCGCGCGGTCCCGGCGGGCGGCGTGCTCGGCTTCCCTGCGGGCCGTCACCTCGGCTTCCTTGCGGGCGGCTTCGGCGCGGGCGCGTTCCCTGCGGGCGGCGGCGGCCTGGGCGATCCTGACCCGTTCGGCAGCCCGCCTGCGCTCCCTGGCCCGGCGTTCGTCGGCCCGGCGCGCGCGCTCCGCCGCTTCTCGCTGGGCGTACAGAGCGCCGACCCGGACGCTGCTGTACTTCGGTGATCCGCTCATCGTTCCCTCCGCTCCTCGGTGTGCAGCACGAACCCCCGCACCGCGAGCTGTTCTTCCAGCTGTCCCCGGAAACCGGGGGTGGGTGGTACTCCGGCCCAGGACAGCGAGCCGTCCGCCTCCACCGACATCTCGACCCCGGCGCTCGTGTCCGGCTCGTCGAGCACCTCCCGGTAGCGGTCGGTGAGCGGGACGAGCCGCTGGTTGTCCGAGCCGCGCCAGCGCAGCGCGCCGTGCCGGGCCGCGACGTACGGTCCGTCGACCAGCAGGTCGAGCCGGTCGAGCAGGGCGAGCCGGTCCGGGCCGCCGCGCCGCAGCGCCTCGTGGCGGAACCCGGAGTACGCCATCGCCCCGAAGTCCGGGCGCCGCTCGCGCACCGTGTCGAGCAGCTCGGCCAGCGCCCCGGCCTGGCTGAACGGCTCGCCGCCGGAGAACGTCACGCCTTCGATGCCGTCCAACGCGCAGAGCCAGTCGGCGAGTTCGGGCACCGTGCGGCTCGTGCCGCCGTCGAACGGCAGTGTCTCTGCCGCGACGCAGCCGGTGCAGCGCAGCGGGCAGCCCTGCACCCAGATGACGGCGCGGCTGCCGGGGCCGAGGACCGTGCACCGGTCCAGGGTCCTGGAGACGGAGAGACGGGTCGTCATCGCACCTCCCGCGCGGGGCCGGGATAGCTGTCGGTGCCGCGCTCGGCCTGGTCGCACCACGGGCACCACGGGCGCTCGACGGTGTGGACGTGGTGGGCGTTGACCTTGCACACCTTCAGCCGGCCGACGCCCAGTTCGGCGGCGAGCGCCTCGGCCCACTCGGTGTCCGCGGGACGTCTCGGGGTGCCGCCGAACGCCGTACGCAGCAGGTGGGCGAGTCGGCGCGGCAGCAGGTCGGCGGGCGGTACCGAGCGGGGCAGCAGCACGGAGGCGCGGTCGACGAGCCGACAGCGGCCGTGCAGCACGTTGTCGTCGTACGAGAGATAGTCGCGGCCGTCCGCCGGGGGCCCCGCGAAGGGGTGCAGGCCCGCCATGAGGAGCTGGTGGACGAGAACGGCCAGGGTGAAGTCGTCGGAGGCCGCGTCCGGCGGCGCCCCCGCGCGGGCGCCCATGCGCTCGGGGGCCGTGTATCCGGGGGTGCGCATCCGGCCGGGGAACACCTCACGGCCGTCGCTGAACTGCCAGGAGTCGACGTCCGCCATCCCGACGCGGCCGGCCTCGTCGACCCAGAGGTTGTCGGGCTTGAGGTCGCCCACCACATAGCCCTCGGCGTGCAGTTCGGCCAGCAGCCGGGCCAGTGCGAGGCCGGCGCGCAGTCCGCTCTCCCAGGTCGCTCCGGGCAGGTGGACGCGGCGGGCGGAGGTGTCGAGGAGGTGGCTGAAGGGCTGGTACGCGTGGCGCATGTCGGTCATCACGTAGCCGTCGACGCGGTCCCCCGGGCTGCCGCCCGCGGTGTGCACCTGGACCAGCGGCCAGGCGAGGCGGACGGGTGTGCCGGAGAGCAGGCCGACGGTGCGGGGTTCGCGGCGCTGGCGGACGAGGCGGGCGACGCGGCGCCGGTAGGCCGCGGCGTCGGGCGGGTCGGGGACGAGTTTCGCGACGAGGGGGCGGTCGTCGTCGACGCCGTAGACGAAGCCCTCGGAGCCGCTGCCGATCTGCTCGGTGAGCCGCCAGGTGTGTCCGCCGCGGGAGACCAGCGTCAGGGCCATGGTCAGCCCCCTTCGACGAGCGCGCACAGGACGGTCAGGTCGTCACCGGTCCGGTCGCCGGCTTCCTGCGCGCAGAGCAGACGCCTGAGCGGTTCGGCGTCGCCCTCGTTGTCGCGCAGCGTCGCGGCGAGGCCGAGGAAGAAGCCCTCGGCGGGTAACGGGCCTGCCCTGAGCGGGAGTTCGCGGACGGCCGGGTGGTCGAGTGCGAGGGGCGCGCAGCCGTCGGTGGACAGGACGACGCCGCTCAGCTCGGGTTCCCACACGACGAAGGTGCGGATGCGCAGGGCCGCGCCGGGCGAGGAGAGGAAGGCGGGCGGTCCCTCGGGCGGCGGCAGGACGAGGTGGCAGCGGTCGTCGCGGGTCAGGAGGGTGCCGAAGCCGTCGCCGAGCGACACGAACGCCACCCAGGGCGGTGCCACGACGGCGGCGGTGAGGGTCGCCGCCAGATCGCCGGGCTCACCGGGGTCGGAGGCGTCCGCGGCCAGCGCCCCTGTGACCGCGCGCAGATACTCCTCGACGACGGTCTTGCCGCATCCCGCGATCCACGCGGTCCACGCCTCCGGGGGCTCCTCGGCGCCGGGGATGTCCCGTGCCAGGAGGCGGCAGGCCGCGTCGACGGCGACATGGGCGCCGAGCGCGCTGCGGTGGCGGCTGCCCGCGCCGTCGGACACGGCGAGGACGGCCGTGTCGCCCAGGTCGACCGCTTTGAAGGCGTCCTGGCAGCCCTGGGCCCGGGCCAGATGCGCGGCGCCCTGGACACCGGCGCCCGCGACGATCACCGCAGCCCCCGTTCCAGCCGGTCCATGCGGGCGAGCTTGGCGGCCCGGTCCTCGACCTGCCGGTGGATGAGGTCCGCGTCCTGGTCGGGGCTGCTGGCGTCGGTGCTCTGGAAGAACAGTTCGAGGATGCGGCCGAAGTCCAGGTTCTCCAGCAAGGAGGTGGCCTTCGGCGCCAGGGCCCGCAGCAGCGGCAGGTCGGCGCCGCGCACCCCGACCACCTGGACCACCCACTCCCCCTGCTCCTCGCCCCGCCGCACCCGCTCGGCCGTGCCCGCGAGGGCGGCCGCGTCCAGCGGCCGGCCTTCGGTGTCGCTCGGCGCCCCGTCGGTGAGGACCCACAGGAAGGGACGGCGGACCGGGACGCGCTGCGCCTGGAGGGCGCGGTAGCGGGCGCGGGCCAGATCGAGGCCCGTCTCGACGGCGTCCGTCAGCCGGGTCAGGCCCTCGGCGCGCAGCGCGGGCGGATGCAGCCGGTCCACCAGCACGAACAGCCGCTCCTTGGCGGCCTCTTCGACCGGGACGAGGCGGCCGGGCCCCGGATCGTAGACCCGTACGACCGAGTCGAAGGTGATCAGGCACGTCTCCACCCGGGTGCGCAGCC
Source organism: Streptomyces sp. NPDC057694 (assembly GCF_042799415.1). NCBI lineage: Bacteria > Bacillati > Actinomycetota > Actinomycetes > Kitasatosporales > Streptomycetaceae > Streptomyces > Streptomyces sp. NPDC057694. The sequence goes on along the minus strand of NZ_JBHVIX010000011.1, from coordinate 66,443 downwards.
GCTCCTGCGCCCGGACCCCGTCGAACCAGCTGCGCAGCGCCTCGTTCAGCTCGTCGATGCGCGGGTGCTGTGCGGGGCGTCCCATGGAGGCGGACGTGTCGAGCAGGAGCACGACCGGCTGGCGTTCCTCGTACCCGGCACCGAACTCGATGCCGCGCACGCTCATCCGGCCGCCCCCGCGGTGTCGGCGTGGGCCACCAGGCGCTGCCGCTCGGGGTCGTGGCGCACGGTCACGGCGGTACCCGGCGGCAGGCCGGGCGGCTCGGGAAGCATGCGCAGCAGAACACCGTCGACGAGTACGTACATGTCCGGGGCGGGCCAGGTCACCGTGCGTCCGGTGGTGCCGTGGGCCCACTCCCCCATCCCCCTGATCATGCGGCCACAGTATGTGCCATCGTGCCCATCTTTCTTGCCTGTTACGGAAATTGACGCTCCGTCGAGACACTGCGCGCCGGGGCGCGAGCCGCCCGGGGGCGAAGGCTCCCCCGAGGTCCCACCCGGGCGACCCGCACTACCAGTCAAGCGGACCGGCCGGTCGCGGACGGGTCGCGAACCGGTCGGGTCCCGGCCGTGATCCGTTCCACCACACTCGCCGCCTCCGGGGCGCGGACCACGAAGTGCACGTCCCAGGGCGCCCCGCGCGCCAGTTCGGCCTCGACGGCGCTCCAGACGGCGGCCGCGCTCACCCGGTACGGGAGTCCGCCGCGCCCGGAGCCGAGCAGCGGGAAGCACACCGAGCGCAGCGGCGGGGCGTACCGGTCGCGCTCTTCGGCCAGAAGTGCGAGGGCGCGCGAGGTGGCGCGGGTGATGTCGGCGGGCAGGACGTCGTAGTCGTTGGTGCCGGCCCGGGGGACGGCGACCGCCGCGTGGTAGATCCGCCGGACTCCGGCCTCGGCCATCGCTCCCGACCCGGTGGTCGCGACCGTGCCGGGAAGGACGGGACGGCCCGAAGCGCCGTTCCTGGCGGCCCACTTGCGCAGTTCGTCGTGGAGCGGGTCGTCGATCAGGTCGCCGGTCACCCCGCGCACGGCGGCGGCTCTGCGCAGGGAGGCGGACACCGAGGACTTGTACGGCTCGGGCAGCGCGAAGTAGGTGTTGGCCGGGCAGACCACCACGTCCACGTCGCGCAGCAGGTCGACGGGGTGGACGTGGAGGGTGAGACGTACGGGGCGGCTGCCCGCGAGGACGTCCACGCCGCGGTGGGTGACCCCTTCCCAGTCGCCCGCGTCCGGTGCGCCGCCGCTCCCGTCGGCGGTCAGCGCCACGATGTGTTCGGCGACCTGCCCGAGCACCATCACTTCGTGGTGCTTGCGGAAGCGCTCCTCGCTGACCCGGTACATCTCGGCGGCGCGCGCCCGGCGGGACGACGCGGGCCAGTCCCGGGTGCCTTGGGCGAGACCCAGCGTGTACGCGGCGGCGGTGCGCAGCGTGCCCGCGTCGAGCCGGTCCACGGCACGCCGCAGCAGCGCCTCGACCGCGGCTTCGCGGGTGCGCGCGACGACTGTAGCGGCCGCGGCCGCCTCCAGTGCGGGCAGCTCTCGGTCGCGCAGTCGCAGCAGTCCGGCGCGCCGAACTGTCTGTAAATCGGCCAGAATTGACGCGTGGTCGACAGACGCTGGTGCCATGCGGCCAACGATGGCACCACGTGTCACGGCCGAACAAGCCGATTGCGCAAGGCTTCCGGATCAGCGGTGCAGCGGTTCCTTGATCGCCGATCGCAGGGGTTCGAGCAACTGGTTGGCCTCCTTGATGCCGTCCGGGGAGCCGAGGTCGGCGATGCTGCGGTACGGCAGGGGTTCGAGGGGGCCGTCCGCGACGTCGGCGAGGCGATCGCCGAAGAGCACCAGGGCACGCCGTGACGGGTTGCGTTTCGAGCCCCAGATCATGCCCATGGCCCCGGGCACCTGGGCCCGGACCTCGCGCGCCCACTGCCGCGTGTTCGTGTAGTGCTCGCGTCCCTCGTTCTCCAGCAGGGAGTTGTCCTGGAGGACGGCGGCGAGGGCGGGTCCCGAGCACAGGGAGACCAGTCGCAGTTCGCACCGGGTGCGCACCACGTGCAGCGCCTTGTTGCGCACGGCCCTCCAGGGGACCAGGCGCATCCCGGTCTCCCGGTCGAAGGGCACGGAGCGCAGCAGCGTCTCGGCGAGTGCGGTCTCCGCGTCCACGGCCGCGTAGAGGCAGGGGTAGGGGTCTTCCCGGGTGCCGTGGAAGCGGCCGGGCGCGGGGTCCTCCGCCTGGAACGGTTTGAACTGTTCGGCCGCGAACCGGGACGAATGCATCCGCCACAACTGTGTGTGGGCGGGGAGCACTTCCCAGTGCGGCTGGAAGCGGTACGCGGAGGGCGTCGGTGCCTGCTCGTGCATCAGTCCCCCTCCACCAGCACATGAGCGGCGTCGAGGAGTTCGCCGTCCGACCGGTCGCCGAGGAGAGCGGCGGGCCGTCTGCCGCCCAGCCAGGCGTTGGCGCTCAGCCACCAGTCGGCGGCGCCCCAGGGGTCCGCGTCGGCGCACAGCAGCCCGTTGATCTCCAGGACGATCCGGTACGGCGCCCCGTCCGCGGTTCCGAACTGGAACTCGGGGTAGCGGTCGCCGCGTTCGGGGTCGGCGAGCCGGATCAGTTCGGGCGGCGGTTCCGTTCCGCCGTAGCGGCCGCGGACCTCGGCGGCGGTCAGCGCGGGCGCCCCCAGCAGCCGCTGCTCGACGGCGGCGATGATCGCCGCGGTGTCGGGAGGCGGTGGCGGCGCGGTGATCCGGGCGAGCAGTTCCACTGTCCGCCGCACGACGGGCTGCCCGGCTGTCGGTGTGGCGACGAGCCGTACGGAGTCGAGCGCCTCGCGGACCGGGTGGCCGTACGGCAGCGCGACCAGGCTCAGCCGGATCCGTTGAAAGGCGCGGCGTACGGCTCTGGCGTCGTCCGGCGCGGTCTCGGCGAGCACCCGCAGGCGCCCCAGCAGATCCTGGTACTGCTCGTCGGTGAGGTGCTCGCGGACGCTGTCGTGGTGGTCGGCGATGAGGTCGAGCACCTCGGTGCCGTCGTCCCCGGGGTTCATACGGCCTCCTGCTTTCCTTGGCCGGGGTGTCCTTGGTGGATGAACGCGGCCCAGTGGCCCGGCCGTTGCAGATCGGGGCGGCCGGCGTCCGCCCGGAGGTCGTCGCCGAGGCAGCCCGGGTCCTGCCGGTCGGGGTCGAGCATCCACAGTTGTGCGGCGCGCAGGGCGTCGACCGGGCTGAGGCCGGCCCGCAGATGATGGTGGAACACCGTCATCATGAGGCTCGACGCGCCGTCCCCCGCGGCCCATCGGGAGCCCACGACGTCCCGCGCGCCACCGGAGACGAACGCCGTGGTGAGGGTGAGGGCCTCGTCGTGGTCGCGGTTGCTCAGGTCGGTCTCGCAGGCGCTGAGGACGATCAACGGCCCGTCGGCCGCGTCCTGTCCGGCGGGCTGCGGCCGGTCGAGGAGGCGGCTCACGGTGAGCCGGCCGTGCGCGTCGGCCGCGTCGTCACCAGCGCCGACATCGCCGTCGTCGTCGCCGTCGCCGTCGCCGTCGGGTGGAGCGAGATGCAGCGCCGACTCGGTGGGGCGCGGTCCCGCCATGGCGTGGGTGGCCAGGTGCACCATCGAGTGGTCCTGGGCGAGCAGGGAGAGCACCTGGTCGGGGGTGCCGGCCGGCACCGAGTCGGGCGGGAGGCTGCCGAAGTCTCCGTACAGGCGCGCGCCGGGGTAGAAGGCTTCGCGCAGTGCGAGGACCTCCAGTTCGGCGAACGGGAGCGTGACGCTCGGGTCGACGATCATGGCCGGGGCCGAGACCGGATCGCGGGGTGCCCGTTTCACGGTCCGCAGGAACTGGCTGCCGGACGCCGCGTAGCTGATCACGAGGGCCCGGCACAGGTAGTCGTACGGGGAGTTCTCCGGGAAGCGGGCCGCGTGCCAGGGCACGATGCCGAGCCGGCCGCACGGGACGAGGACGACGCGGGGTGCCCGGCGCTCCCTGGTGCCGTCGGGGAGGTGGTCCGTCAGTCCGCCGAGCACGTGCTCGAAGACGCCGTACGCCCAGTCGCACAGCTCGGACAGGGCCGTCTCCCACGCCTGCCTCCCGCCGGACCGGTCCTTCGAGAGGGCCGCGGCCGCATCCAGGTAGCGCTCCAGGGGGCCGCTCTCGGTCTCGGCGAGCAGGGGCAGCGCGCCGACGCCGATGCCGATCTCCGGGCCGACGGCGAGAACCATGCCCGGCGCCTCGCCGCCGGTGCCGGGGACCAGATAGATCAGCGCGTCCGCGCCCGCCTCGGCGACACCGTCGGCGAGTTCGCGCAGGGTGGGGGTGCCGAGCAGGCCGCCGCGCTCCCGGTAGCCGAGCGCTTCGAGGGCCTGGCGGCGCAGGGTGCTGGGGAGTTCTGCGGGCAGTTCCGTGCCGTCGGCGGCGCCGGACGAGCGCCAGGCGGCGGCGAGGCCGGGGTGTCCGCGCTCCTCCAGGAGGTCGGGCACGTTGCGGGAAGTGGCAGCTGCTTGCAGCACCAGGGCGCGGCCCATTTCCAGGGCGACGACCGCGTCGTCGACCCGCTCGTGCATGGCGGCCCACAGGGCGGCCCGCGCGGCGAGGGAGGCTCCGGTGCGCGCGGTGGTCAGGCGGTGCTCGGCCCCGTTCTGGAGGAGGACGTCGGCGGCGAGGGTGACGAGGGCCTCGTTCGCCGTGTCGATGGCCGCGGCGGCGTCGGCCTCCTGCCGGGTCCGGTGCCATCGTGCGCGGTAGCCGTCGGCGAGGCTCCACAGGGACTCGGCGGCGACGCGTGGGGCCCGGCCCTCCCGGATGTGTTCACGGAGCCGTTCCAGGACGGTGACGGCGGCGTCGAGGTCTTCCAGCGCGTCGGTGGCGCCGAAGCGCATGCCGAGCCGGTTCGCGGCGGTGTGCAGCTGGTCGGCGGGGGCGTCCGCCGGTGGTACCTCCCGGTCGGGGACGACCGAGGTGTCTCCGGCGAGCCACGCGCGGGCGGCGGCGATGTCGCCCTCGGGAAACACGTTCAGCATCTCGTCGCGCCCGAACGGGAGGCTGCCGGCGAGGCCTGCCGCCTTGCCGTCCTCCAGGTCCGTGAGGCCGTCGGCGAGCAGTTCCCGGTCCATGGTGAGCCGGCCGAGGCCCAGCCGGACCATGCCACGGGCCATGAGCGCCGCGAAGCGGAAGTCGCTGCCCTCGGGGACGGCGTCGGTCAGCCGCTCGGCCTCGGGCAGGAGAGCGCGCAGCTGCTCGACGTCCTCGGCGGGACCGGCGATCCGCACCTTCGTCATCAGCTCGATCACGTCCGCCATGACCGCCATGCCGTCGGCCATGGGGATCGAGGACTGCGACTGCCTGCGCAGGTAGTCGGTGACCTTCTGGTTGTTGGCGAACCCGAGCGCCTGGTCCTGGAGGGTGCCGCCGGCGCCTTCGCTCATGTTGAGCAGGAGGGCCATCATGCCTTCCAGGGCGTCCTTCTTGATCCCCAGGCCCTCCGGCATGTCGTCGAACGCCTCACGCAGACGCTTGAGCTGCTGATTGATGGCGGCGGGGTCCCCTCCGCCGGCGTGGTCGACGAAGTCGACCGACGTGGTGTTGACGGCCTGCCAGGCGGCGATGATGCGGCGGAACTCGTCGGGGGTCCAGGGCATGGAGGGTCCGGCGGACGCGTCGCCGCCGGCGGGTCCGGGGGCGGCGGCCGGTCCGGGGGTGGCGGCCGGTCCGGGGGTGGCGGCCGGTCCGGTGGGCATGTCTCCTCCCCCGGTCATCCGCCCCATCATGTCCGTCACCATTTTTCGCATCTGGGCGGCGCCCGGAGTGCCGTCGTCGGGGATCATGCCGGTGAACAGATCGGTGAGCCCGTCCGTCGAAGGCTGGTTCCCGAAGTCGTGCACCTGCCGGAACGCCGCCAACTGCTCGGCCGGCAGCGGGAGTTCGATGGCGTCCGCCATCAGTTCCCGGGCGTCGGCCGCGAGCCGGTTCATGCCGTCGAGGCCTTCGCGCATCATCAGGTCGAAGAAGGCGGTCGCGTCCGGTTCCGGTGCGAGCCCGCCCTTCGTCTCCTGCAGGGGCAGCACGTGGGTCAGCAGGAACAGCGCGGCCCATCTGCGGTCCTCGACCGAGGCCGCCGCACCGGTCGGCGTCGCTGGGTCCCGTACGTCGCGCAGCAGTCGGTGGGCGCGGTCCCGGTCCTCGGGGGTCCCGCCGCCCGCGGCATGGCGGAGGGTGAGGACACCGCCGAGCCAGCACGTCACCGAGCTGTGCAGCGGCGGATCGTGGTCCAACAGGTTTGCCAGTGCGCCGAGTTCGGCGATCGAATCGTCGTGGGCCCGCGACGGCCCGGCCACCGTGTCGGGCGTCGGCACCAGTGCCCTGGCCCGGCCGACGGCGTCGCCCGCCCAGGCCTCCAGTGCCTGGACACCACCGGTCTCCTCTGCTTCGCTCACCGGCTCTTCCCCCGTCCCGAGAACCTCAGCCGTGCGTCTCCGTCTCCATGATGCCGAGACGTACGGCGCAACGGTCGCCGATCACCGAGGTTTTCCGGTCCGCACCCGATCATCGCCCTGAACTCGCCCTCGACGCGCCCGAATCGACGAGTTGCCCGGTGTCCGGGGCGGGCCGGTCCGCGACGCCCAGGTCGCTGCGCATCCCGCGCCGCAGCACGCGCAGCCGTTCCCACAGGGCGTCGATCTCCGCCTGGGCGACGCCGAGCGAGTCGCCGGGGCGCGGGTCGCCGTCGTCGAGGCGCCGGAGCCTGCCGTAGACGGTGCCGAGTGCGTGGGTGATCTCGCCGGCCAGGTCGAGCACCGTGTCGGGCAGCCGCATCTGGGCCTCTGCGTACACGTCGCGGTGCACGTCGCGGGCTTCGGTGAGGCGCTGGCGGACCGCGGGCGCGTCCTCGGCGCGGAGCAGGGTGTGCACCTGGTCGGTGAGCGCGGCGAGGTACTGCCGGGAGGCGGTGTTGAGGGCGACGTACCCGGCGCGCCGCTCCTCGGCCTCCCGTGCCCGTGCCCTGGCCCGTTCGGCGCGTTCCTGTTCGCGCCGCCGGCTGCGGTCGGCCGCGCGCTGGGTGAGCAGGGCCGACAGCAGGGTCCCGAGCACCCCGACGACCGCCACGAACGGCGCGCCCGCGCCTTCGATGTCCATCGCACCCACCCCCGCGTCGCCGTGTGCGACCAGCGAACCGTGCGGACGCGGCGGCGGGTACCCCGTGACCGGACAGCGCCCGGAGAGCGCCCGGCCTTCGCCCGGGGCGCTCCCGGTTCCTAGTTCGTGCGGCGCGCCCGCTGTGCGGTGGATCCGCGTACGACCAGCTCGGGCTGGAACACGAACTCGGTCCGCTGTACGGGCGTTCCGCCGATCTCCTCCAGGAGGGCGCCGACGGCGGCGGTCGCCATGGCCTGCACGGGCTGGCGCACCGTCGTCAGCGGCGGGTCGGTGAACGGGATCAGCGGTGAGTCGTCGAAGCCGGTCACGGAGATGTCGCGCGGTACGTCGAGGCCGCGTTCGCGCACCGCTCTGATGACGCCGAGCGCCATGGGGTCGCTGCCGCAGACGATGCCGGTGCAGCCGAGGTCGAGCAGGGCTCCGCCTGCCGCGTGGCCGCCCTCGACGGTGAACAGGGTGCGCTGGATCAGCGTCTCGGCCTCGTCGCGCGGCACGCCGAGCATGGTGTGCAGGGCGGCGACGAATCCTTCGGCCTTGCGCCGCGAGGGCACGAACCGGGTCGGGCCGATGGCCAGGCCGATGCGTTCGTGCCCGAGGTCGACGAGGTGGCGCACGGCCATCCGGGCCGCCGAGCGGTCGTCGGGTGACACGAACGGCGCGTTGATGTGCTCGTTGAACCCGTTGATGAGGACGTAGGGCACCTTGCGGTCGGTCAGCCGGGCGTAGCGTGCCGTGTCCGCCGTGGTGTCGGCGTGCAGCCCGGACAGGAACACGATGCCGTTGACGCCGCGTTCCTCCAGCTGCTCCACGAGTTCGTCCTCGGTGGCGCCGCCGGGCATCTGCGTGCAGAGCACGGGCGTGTACCCGTACCCGGCCAGGACCTGCTCGATGACCTGGGCGAACGCCGGGAAGATCGGGTTGGTCAGCTCGGGGATGACGAGGCCGATGAGTCCGGCGCTGCGCCGGCGCAGGCGGACCGGCCGCTCGTAGCCGAGCACGTCGAGGGCGGCGAGCACCTTCTGCCGGGTGGCCGCCGCGACGCCGGGCTTGCCGTTGAGGACGCGGCTGACCGTGGCCTCGCTGACCTGTGCCTGCGCCGCGACGTCGTGGAGCCGCAGGGTGCCGCCGTTCTCGGCGGCACCCTGCGGAGGGGAGACCGTCACGCGGCCCACCAGACGGTGCAGTCGGCGGGCAGTTCGATCTCGCCGTCCTCGACGGTGACCGGGCTGGATGCGAGCAGGACGGTGCCCGGGGCGGGGATGCGCACGGCGCTGCCGGTGGTGTTGACCGTGCAGGCGAAACCGGGCCGCTCGAAGTGCAGCAGCCCAGCAGGAGTGTCGTCGTGCCAGGCGACACTGTCGCCCGCGCCGAGCCCGGCCTGCGCCCGCCGCACAGCCAGCGCCGTGCGGTACAGCTCCAGCGTCGAACCCTCCTGGCCGGTCTGCGCCTCCACGCTCAGCTCGCCCCAACTCTCGGGCTGCGGCAGCCAGCTACCACCCTCGCCGAAGCCGTACGAGGATCCGTCACGCGTCCACGGGATAGGCACGCGGCAGCCGTCGCGGAACCCGTCCTGGCCCTGGGCGCGGAAGAACGAGGGGTCCTGACGCACCTCGTCCGGCAGGTCGGTGACGTCCGGCAGACCCAACTCCTCGCCCTGGTAGATGTACGCCGATCCCGGCAGCGCCAGCATCAGCAGCGTGGCCGCGCGGGCCCGCCGCAGACCGAGCTCGCGGTCGCCGGCCGTACGGATCTGGGTGCCCAGGCCGGGCGGGTTCGCGTAGCGCGTGGCGTGCCGCGTCACGTCGTGGTTCGACAGCACCCAGGTCGCCGGGGCACCCACCGGACGCATCGCGTCCAGCGACGTGTCGATGATCTTCCGCAGCTCATCGGCCTCCCAAGGGGCGCCGAGGTACTGGAAGTTGAAGGCCTGATGCAGCTCATCGGGGCGGACGTAGTTGGCCGTGCGCTCCACCGTCGGCGTCCACGCCTCCGCCACGAAGATCCGCTCGTCGTCGTACTCGTCCAGGATCTTCCGCCACGAACGGTAGACCGCATGCACCCCGTCCTGGTCGAAGAACGGCATGACATCGTTGCCCAACAACTTCAACTGATCCCCGCCACCGAGATCCGGCAGCCCCTCCGCCTTCACCAGACCGTGCGCGACATCGATCCGGAACCCGTCCACCCCCATGTCGAGCCAGAACCGCAGGATCGACCGGAACTCGTCCGCGACCGCCGGATGCTCCCAGTTCAGATCCGGCTGCTCGGGCGCGAACAGGTGCAGGTACCACTCGCCGTCCGCAAGCCGCGTCCACGCCGGACCACCGAAGATGGACTCCCAGTCGTTGGGCGGCAGTTCACCGTTCTCACCCTTGCCCGCACGGAAGTGGTAGCGCTCCCGCACCGGCGATCCAGGCCCCTCCGCCACCGCACGCTTGAACCACTCATGCTGGTCCGAGGAATGATTCGGCACCAGGTCCACGATGATCCGCAAACCCAGCCCGTGCGCGTCCCGGATCACCGCATCCGCGTCCAGCAGCGTGCCGTACATCGGGTCGACGGCCCGGTAGTCGGCGACGTCGTATCCGCCGTCCGCCTGCGGGGAGGCGTAGAACGGGGACAGCCAGACGGCGTCCGCTCCCAGCTCCTTCAAGTACGGCAGACGCCGCCGGATCCCCTCCAGATCACCCGTGCCGTCGCCGTCGCTGTCGGCGAAACTGCGCGGATACACCTGATAGATGACCGCGTCCCGCCACCAGTCGGCGGCCTCGCGGATCGTGGCGGTGAACACGGGTGACTGGTCCGTGGAGTGCTGGCTCATGGTGTCCTTGAGACGTGAGGGGCTGGACGACTGGTCGGTGGTGCGGGGCGGTTCAGCCCTTGGTGCCACCGGCCGTCAGACCGGTGACCAGGTTCTTCTGTACGAGGTAGAAGACGGCGGAGATCGGGACGGCGATCAGCACGGCCGTCGCGGCCATGTACTGGCGCTGGGCGTCATGCTCGCTGATGAAGCTCTGCAGTCCCACCGCGAGGGTGTACTTCTGGTCGTCGAGCATGAAGGTGTTGGCGAAGGCGACCTCGCTCCATGCCGTGATCATGGTGTAGAACGCGGCGACGGCGAGACCCGGCCTGGCCAGCGGCAGGATGAGGCGGAAGAACGTACCGAACGGGGAGAGCCCGTCGACCCGGCCCGCTTCGTCGATCTCCATGGGGATCGTGTCGAAGTAGCCCTTCATCAGCCACGCGCAGTACGGCACGGCGGTCGTCAGGTAGACGATGATGAGGCCGGCGTAGGTGTCGATCAGGCCCAGGTCCGAGAGGATCACGTACATCGGGACCATGAGGACCGCGACGGGGAACATCTGCGTGACCAGCAGGATCCACATGAACTTCTTGTAGCCCGGGAAACGCATCCGGGACACCGCGTAGCCGCTGGTGGCGGCGACGAGCACGCCGATCACAGTGGTGCCGAGGGACACGATGAGCGTGTTGCCCAGCCACTTCAGGAAGTTGGTCTGCCCCAGCACGAACGAGTAGTTGCTCAGCGTCGCCGTGTCGAGGATCCGCGACGGGTGGAGGTAGTCGTCCTTGTCCGGGCCGAGGGAGAGGAAGACCAGCCAGGCGATCGGGAACAGCGCGACGAGGCTCGCCACGATGAGGACGGCATGGCTGGCCAGCGACATCTTGCGGCTGCGCCGGCCGCGCCGGGGCGCGTTGACGAGCCGCGGGGCGGCGGGTTCGGGGACGGGGGTCTTCGTCAGAATCTCGGTGCTCATGGCGGTGGCTGCTCCTGCGGCGTCAGATGGCGGCTTGAACGTCATTGCGGTTCAGCCAGCGGCGGTAGACGGAGGTGAAGACGATGAGAAGGGACAGGAGCAGGACGCCGTAGGTGGCGGACTGGGCGTAGTCGCGGGGCGTCTGGCCGAAGCCGAGGTAGTAGGCCCAGGTGACGAGGATCTGCGCGTCCGGCGCCGTGTTGCCGAAGAGCAGGAAGATGATCGCGAACTGGTTGAACGTCCAGATGATGCCGAGCAGGACCACCGTGGAGCTGACGGACCGCAGGCCGGGCAGGGTCACGTTGCGGAACTGCTGCCAGGCGCTCGCGCCGTCCATCTCGGCGGCCTCGTAGAGCGTCGAGTCGATGGACTGCAGTCCGCCGAGCAGCGACACCATCATGAACGGCACACCGCACCAGGTGTTGACGAGGATCGCGGCGATCTGCTGGAAGAGAGGGTCCTCCAGCCAGGACGGCGAGGGCAGGCTCATGGCGTCGAGCGTGGTGTTGATGACGCCGGAGTCGGCGAGCATGAACCGCCAGGCGAAGACGGTGACGAAGGTCGGGACCGCCCACGGCAGGATCAGCATCAGCCGGTAGGCGGTGCGGCCGCGCAGGTCCTTCTGGTTGAGCAGCAGCGCGAGGCCGAGCCCGATCACGTAGTGCAGGGTGACGCAGGACGCGGTCCAGACGATCGTCCAGATGAAGTGCGACCAGAAACGGTCGTAGGAGGTGGGACCCCACAGGATGTCGGCGTAGTTGTCGAGGCCGATGAACTTGTAGGTCGCGTCGATGTGGTTGACGCCGATGGTGCGGGCCGAGTTGAGGCTGTCGGCGTCGGTGAGCGTCAGGTAGAAGCCGCGGACCAGGGGGTAGAGCACGATCAGCGCGAGCACGACGATCACCGGGGCGATCATGGCGTACGCGTACCAGTGCTTCTGGTAACCGTTCTTGAGCCGGGCTATGAGGCCCGGACGCCGGCCGCGGTCACCTCCGCTGGGGGCGGCCGGGCGCTCGACGGCGACAGTCATGGGGAACACCTTCTGGTCTGCGGCTGGTACACGGCTTCGGGGTGGTACGTACTGCGGGTGCCGCGGTCCCACGCGCGGGGCGGGCTGCTGAGTGGAACCGCGGCACCTGTATGGGGAAGTGCCCTGCTACTTGGGTTGCTTGGGCTACTTGCTGAAGCCGTCGGGCAGGAGCTTGCCGTACTGGGTCGTGACGGAGGAGAACATCTTGTCGAGGCTCTCCTTGCCGCTGGCGGCCTTCGGCAGCTCGGTGTCGAGCGGACCCCACAGCGAGCTGTACTCGGGCAGCTCGGGGCGCGGTGAGGCGGCGGTCAGAACCTTCTGGTAGCCGGCCAGGCCCGGGTCCGAGGTGACCTCGGTGGTGTAGGCGTCGTCACGCGTGGGCAGCGTCGCGTTCTTCAGCGCGATCTGCGTCTGCGTCTTCGCCGACGTCATCCACTTGACGAACTTCAGGGACGCGGCCTGGTGGGCCTTGTCCGAGCCCGCGTACACCGACAGGTTGTGGCCGCCGGTCGGGGCACCCGCCTTGCCGGAGGAGCCGGCCGGGACGGTGGCGACGCCGAGGTTCGCCTTGTCCTTGAACGCCGAGCCCTTGTAGAAGTTGGTGACCTCCCACGGGCCCTCGATCGTCATGGCGACCTTGCCGTTGACGAAGGCGTCCTGGCGGTGGGCGTACGAGTCGGCCGTGACGTCGGCCTTGTGCAGGCCCTTGCCGTTGAAGGTGCTCAGCCAGGTCTTGGCCGCCTTCTGGCCCTCGGCCGAGTCCAGGGTGATCTTCTTGCCGGCGGCGTCGACGGTGTCGGTGCCCTCGCCCAGCAGGAACGGCTCGAAGTAGTAGCCCTTCTCGGAGCCGAAGTAGCCGTCGACGCCGGTCTTCGCCTTGATGGTGGCGGCGTCCTTCTTCAGCTGCTCCCAGGTGGTGGGCGCCTCGGTGATGCCGGCCTTCTTGAACAGGGCCTTGTTGTAGACGAGCCCGAGGGTGTCGGTGACCAGCGGAACGCCGTACGTCTTGCCCTCGTACTGGGCCTGCTTGATCAGGTTCGGCTTGAACTTGTCCTTGTCCGCGAGGGCCTCGGTGCCGTCCAGCGGCAGCAGGTAGCTCTTCTTCGCGAAGGCGGGCGTCCAGCCGACCTCGGCGCGCAGCACGTCCGGGGCGCCGCTGGCACCGGCCGCGGTGTCGAACTTGTTCTGCGCCTGGTCGAACGGCACGTTGACGTACTTGACCTTGACGTCCGAGTTGGCCTTCTCGAAGTCCGCGATCAGGGCCTTGTACGTGGGCGACTCGTTCGTGGCGTTCGACGTGTCCCACCAGGTGATGGTGACCGGTCCCGAGGACTTGCCGCCGTCGTCGTCGCTACCGCCACAGGCCGTCGCCGCGAGTGCGAGGGACGCCACCACCGCGGTGGCCGCTATGCCACGCCGCATGAGATCTCCTAGAGAGTGAAAGCCCGTGAGTGGGCGGGGACACGGTCCCGACCGCTTCCCCTGACCTACTTGCCGGCTGCGCCGCTGCGGCCGCCGGGCGACGTGAACGTAACAGCGTGGAAAGCGCCGCGAAAGACCTTGCGCGAAATTTCTGCAAGACGAGGCCATCGTTACATCGCCGTGTCCTGAAGGTTGCCGGGGAATCGCTTGACACCCGTACGCAGACACGGACATAAGCGTGCTAAAAGTCTGCAAATGCCGTCGCAAGACGCTGAGTTCGCCCGTCGTCGCGGCCGGTTCACGACCCTGAAGCGCTCTGCAACACCTTCCAAAGAACTTGCGGGCAGCGGTTTCTCCCTGTCGGTGGGCATTCCCGCAGGCAACCGGTACAGTCCAATGCCATGACCGCGCGGCTTTCCGACATTGCAGCCCAGGCGGGGGTCAGCGAAGCCACAGTCAGCCGCGTGCTCAACGGCAAACCCGGTGTGGCCTCCGGCACCCGCGAATCCGTCATGGCCGCACTCGACGTGCTCGGTTACGAGCGGCCGCCGCGGCTTCGCACCCGCAGCGCCGGCCTGATCGGACTGATCACCCCGGAGCTGGACAACCCCATCTTCCCGGCGCTCGCCCAGGTCATCGGCCAGGCGCTGACCCGCCAGGGATACACGCCGGTGCTCGCCACCCAGACCCCCGGCGGGTCCACGGAGGACGAGCTGACCGAGATGCTCGTGGAGCGCAGCGTCTCCGGGATCATCTACGTGTCCGGGCTGCACGCCGACACCACGGCCGACACCCAGCGCTACGACCAACTGCGCGGCCAGGGCATCCCGTTCGTCCTCGTCAACGGCTTCTCGGCGCAGATCAAGGCGCCGTTCGTGTCCACCGACGACCGGGCCGCGACCCGGCTGTCCGTGCAGCATCTCGCCTCGCTCGGGCACACCAGGATCGGCCTGGCCGTGGGCCCGCGCCGGTTCGTGCCCGTGCAGCGCAAGATCGAGGGCTTCCAGTCGGGCATGGCCGAGCAGCTGGGCCTCAGCACGGAGGAGAGCGAGGCGCTGGTCCAGCACTCCCTGTACACGATGGAGGGCGGGCAGGCGGCGGCCGCGGCACTTCTTGCGCAAGGTTGCACGGCCATCGTGTGCGCCAGCGACATGATGGCGCTCGGCGCGATCCGCGCCGCCCGGCAGGCCGGTCACCGGGTGCCGCAGGACGTGTCGGTGGTCGGCTTCGACGACTCCCCGCTGATCGCGTTCACCGACCCGCCGCTGACGACGATCCGTCAGCCGGTGCAGGCCATGGGGCAGGCGGCGGTGCGCGCGGTCCTGGAGGAGATCGGCGGGACGCCCGCGCCGCACACGGAGTTCGTCTTCATGCCGGAGCTGGTCGTCCGCGGTTCGACGGCGGCGGCGCCCGACCGGCGCGACTGAGCCGGGCCACCGCTCCCCCTTCGTGGTCAGCCGGTCAGTGTCCGCTTCGGCCTGACCACACAGAACTCGTTGCCCTCCGGGTCGGCGAGCACGGTCCACGACTCGTCGCCGCGCTGTCCGACGTCCGCCGGCCGGGCGCCGAGCGCGAGCAGCCGCTCGATCTCGTCCGCGCGGTCCTCGGCGGCCGAGGTGAGGTCCAGGTGCAGCCGGTTCTTGACCGTCTTGGGGCCGGTCACCGGCATGAAGCAGATGCCCACGGGCGCCGTCTCGTCCGGCCCGATCACGATCTCCCGGTCCCGCTCGGACAGGATCCGCCAGCGCAGCGCCTGCGCCCAGAAGCGGGCCAGGGCGGGCAGGTCGTGGGCGTCGATCACGATGTGGTGCAGCGACAGGGGCATGGCGGGCAGTATCGCCCGCTCAGGCCGCCGCGTGCAGTGGCGCCCACCAGTCCACGTGCTCGCGGTACCAGCGCGCGGTGTCCGCGAGGCGGCGCTCGAAGTCGCCGCCCGGCCGGTAGCCCAGTTCCTCGGTGATGCGGGAGTGGTCCACGGCGTAGCGCCGGTCGTGTCCCTTGCGGTCGGTGACGTGCCGGATCCGGTCGGGGCCCGCCCCGCACAGGGTGAGCAGGCGGTGGGTGAGGTCGAGGTTGGTCAGGGAGGTGCCGCCGCCGATGTTGTACGTGCGGCCGGGGCGGCCGGCGGTGCGGACCAGTTCGATGCCGCGCACGTGGTCGTCGACGTGCAGCCAGTCGCGGATCTGCAGCCCGTCGCCGTAGACCGGGACCGTGCCGCCCCCGATCAGGGCGGCCAGGAAGCGCGGGATCAGTTTCTCGGGGTGCTGGTACGGGCCGAAGTTGTTGGTGCAGCGGGTGACGCGGACGTCGAGGCCGTGGGTGCGGTGGTGGGCCAGCGCGAGATGGTCGGCGGCCGCCTTCGACGCCGCGTAGGGCGAGTTCGGGCTCAGTGCGCTGTCCTCGGTGGCCGCCCCGGCGGGAAGGTCGCCGTAGACCTCGTCGGTCGAGATCTGCACGAAGGTGCGGATGCCGTGCCGCAGGGCGGCGTCCAGGAGGGTCTGGGTGCCGAGCACGTTGGTGCGGGCGAAGGCGGCGCCGGACTCGATGGAGCGGTCGACGTGGGACTCGGCCGCGAAGTGCACGATGTCGTCGTGGTGCGCGGCGAGCCGGTCGACGAGCGGGGCGTCGCACACGTCACCGTGCACGAAGGTGAGCCGGGGGTCGCCGCGCACGGTGTCGAGGCGCGTGGTGCTGCCCGCGTAGGTGAGGGCGTCGAGCACGGTCACCGAAACGTCGGCCGGCCCCTCGGGGCCGAGCAGGGCACGCACGTGGGCGGAGCCGATGAAGCCGGCTCCGCCGGTGACGAGGAGGCGTCGCGTCATGAGGTCAGGTGCACCTTGCTGTGGTCTCCGATGACGAGCCGGTGGGCCCGGGACAGGGCGGGCGCGGGTGCGACGACCGCGCCGCGCCCGATGAGGGAGTCCTCGATGCGCGCGGCGCCCGCCACCCGCGCGCCGGGAAGCAGTACCGAGTGGGCGATCGCGCTGTCCTCGACGCGACAGCCCTCGGCGACGGCAGTGTACGGACCGATGTGGGACCCGGTGACGACGGCTCCGGCCCCGATGATCACCGGGCCCGTGATGCGGGAGTCGCGCACGACCGCGCCCTCGGCGATGCTGACCCGGCCGCGCACGGTGCTGCACGCGTCGACCTTGCCCTCGATTCTGCCGACCAGGGTGTCGAGGACGTGGCGGTTCGCCTCCAGCATGTCGTCGACGTTGCCGGTGTCGCGCCAGGGCGCCGTGGTGGTCTCGGCGCGGACGGGCAGCCCCTGGTCGATCATCCACTGCACGGCGTGGGTGAGTTCCAGCTCGCCGCGCGCGGACGGGGTGACGGCGCGGACCGCGTCGTGGACGGCGGGCGTGAAGGCGTAGACGCCGACCAGGGCGAGGTCGCTGCGCGGGCGCTCGGGTTTCTCCTCCAGGCCGAGCACGCGGTCGCCGTCCTCGGGGTCGAGCTGCGCGACGCCGAAGGCGGTGGGGTCGGCGACCCGGGTCAGCAGCAGTCGCGCGGCGGCCGGTGCGGTGCGGGCCCGGTCGAGGAAGCCGCGGACGCCGTCGGGGAGGTAGTTGTCGCCGAGGTAGAGGAGGAAGTCGTCCTCGCCGAGGAAGTCGCGGGCGACGAGCACCGCGTGGGCGAGGCCCAGGGGGCGTTCCTGCCGCAGGTAGGTGAGACGCAGACCGAAGGCCGAGCCGTCGCCGGCGGCGCGGCGGATCTCCGGTCCGTGGTCGCCGACGACGATGCCCGTCTCGGTGACACCGGCCGCGGCCAGCGCGTCCAGTGCGTAGAAGAGCACGGGCCGGTTGGCGATCGGCAGGAGCTGTTTGGCTCCGGTGTGGGTGAAGGGACGCAGTCTGCTGCCGGTCCCGCCCGCCAGGAGCAGGGCCTTCACGCGTACCCCCGGCGGTGCGGTCCTGCCGGTGGATGTGGTCTCAAGGGTTCCTCCTCGGCGACGCGAGCACGACGGGCGGGACGCGGGAGTGGAGCGGTCGGCGGGGCCGGGAGCCCGGGGGGGGGCCGCAGCGCCGGGGCCCGGGTGACGACCACCCGCAGGGCCCGACTCAAGCAGACCCCCGAACCCTTTCGCAAGACCACTCTGAAATTTTCAGCAACTACTTGCTAGAGCCGTCGCCGTGGTGTTTCACTCGGTGCCCGAAGCACTCAACAGCCTTGATCCACGGGCCAGTTCGTGTCGTCCGGCAGCACCGAGGGAGCCGCAGTGAGGCAACACAGCCGCCAGCTCGCCCAATTGGAGCGGGAGGATCCGCATCTGGCTCCGGGCGCCTCGGAGGAGGCGGCCGTGGGGCGGCGGGTGTTCACCGAGGGCCGGGGCCCGGTGCTGACGGACCTCGACGGCAACCAGTACCTGGACTTCGCCTCGGGCACGCTCACCCAGTCCCTCGGCCATACGCACCCCGAGGTGGTGGCGGCGCTGACGGCGCAGGCCGGCCGGTTGTGGAACGTGCACGACACGGCCACCCCGGACCGGGCCCGGCTGCTCGACACGCTCGCCCGGGCGCTGCCGGATCACCTCGACACGTACGCGCTGTTCTCCACCGGCGCCGAGGTGGTGGAGGCGGCGCTGCGGGTGGTGCAGGCGACGGCGGCGCCGGGCCGCAACCGGATCGGGGCGCTGCGCCACGGCTTCCACGGCAAGACGATGGGCGCGCGGATGCTGGTGCACTGGGACATCGGCCACCAGTCGTTCGCGGGCAACAGCGTGCTGGGCTACGCACCGTACTGCTACCGCTGCCCGCTGGGCCTGGAGCGCTCGTCGTGCGGGCTGCGCTGCGCGTCGCTGGTGCGGCGGCACATCGCCGACAAGCCGAGCACGGCCGCGCTCGTCTTCGAGCCGGTGCTCGGCGCGGCCGGTGTGATCGTGCCGCCGCCCGGCTACTGGGAGCAGATCGGTGACGCCTGCCGGGAGAACGGGGTGCTGCTCGTCGCCGACGAGGTGCTGACCGGCGGCGGCCGCACCGGAGCGTTCCTCGCGAGTGAACGCGTAGGTGTGGAGCCGGACTTGGCGGCGCTGTCCAAGGGCATGGCGAACGGCTTCCCGTTCGCGGTGCTCGCGGGCCGTCGGGCGCTGCTGCACGATCCGGCGGCGGCGACGCCGGGCGCGTACGCGTCGACGTACGCGAGCAATCCGCTCGGCATCGCGGCGGCCCGCGCCACGCTGGAGGTCATCGAGCGCGATCACCTGATCGAACAGGTGCGGACACTCGGGGAGTTGCTCCAGGAGCGGCTGCTGGGACTGCACGACCGCTTCGAGAACCTCGGCGACGTACGGGGCCTAGGGCTGCTGTGGGGCCTGGAGTTCGTGACGGACCGGGCGAGCCGCACGCCGGCCCCCGCGCTCGCCCGCGCCGTGTACTCGGCGGCGCTCGACCTGGGGCTCCGGGTCGCTCTCGGCGGTCATGTGCTGCGGCTGGCACCGCCGTTCACGGTCGACGAAGCACTGCTCGACGACGGTGTCGGTCTGCTGGCGAAGGCGATCGAGCAGGCGGTGGCCGCATGATCGTCGCGCACGAGCTGGTCAAGGAGTTCCGCATCCCCGAGCGCCGGCCGGGTCTGGCCGGCAGTCTCGGGACGCTCTTCACGCGCCGGCACCGCGTCGTGCGGGCGGTGGACGGGGTGTCGTTCGAGATTCCGGCGGGCTCGCGCACCGCGTACATCGGGGCGAACGGCGCGGGCAAGTCGACGACCATCAAGATGCTCACCGGGATCATGACCCCGACGTCGGGGTACTGCCGGGTGCGCGGCATCGAGCCGTACCGCCACCGGCAGCGCAACGCGCGCTCGATCGGTGTCGTCTTCGGGCAGCGCAGCCAGCTGTGGTGGGACCTGTCGGTGCCCGACTCGTTCCGCATCCTGCGCCGGATCTACGACATCCCCGACGCCGTCTACCGCCGCAACCTGGCCCTGTACCGCGAGCTGCTCGACATCGACGCGCTCGGCACCACGCCCGTACGGCAGTTGAGTCTCGGGCAGCGGATGCGGGCGGAGATCGCGGCGAGTCTCCTGCACGATCCGGCCGTCGTGTTCTGGGACGAGCCGACCATCGGGCTCGACATGGTGCTCAAGGAGGCGGTGCGCGAGCTGGTCGTCCGCGCGCACCGGGATCTCGGCACGACGGTCGTGCTCACCAGCCACGACATCGCCGACATCGCCGCGATCTGCGACAGCGCGCTGGTCGTGGACCGGGGCCGGGTGGTGCACCAGGGCACCCTCCAGGAGCTGCTGCGCACCGCGGACCGCCGGTCGGTCGTCTTCGACCACCGGGATCCGCTGGCGGCGGACGCCGTGTGCGCGCTCGTCGAGGGGCAGCTGCCCGGGGTGCGGGCCACGCCCGCCGAGGGCGGCCGGATCCAGGTCGACTACCCGGCCGCGGAGTTCACCTCGCGCCAGGTCCTGGCGTTCCTCCTCGACCGGTTCGACCTCGTGGACTGCTATGCGCCGGAACCGGATCTGGAGGACGTGCTCCGCCAGATCTACGGCCGGGGCCGTGCCCCGCGTCCCGCCGAGGTGAGCGGCGTATGAGCGCACGGGCTTCGGTCAGCGCATACAGGTCGTACAGGGCCTATCTGTCGTTCGCGACCGGCGGGCTGCAATCGCTGCTCCAGTACCGGTCGATGTTCGTGATCACCGGGGTGACGGCCGCCGCGGGCGCGGCCGTGACGGTGTTCCTGTGGCGGGCCGTGTACGCGGACGCACCGAGCAGTGGCGGGCCCGGCGGTTTCACGCTCACCGGCATCACCACCTATCTGCTGGTGGCGCAGGTGCTTCAGGTGCTGCACACGAACCGGGTGGACGACGAGGTGTCGGCCGAGGTCTACCGCGGGGACGTCGCCGTGATGCTGGTGCGGCCGGTCAGCTATCCGCTGGTGCGGTTCTTCGCCTGTCTGCCGGTGGTCGCGGCCAACGCGGCGCTGGTCGGGGTGCCGGTCCTCGCTCTCTTCGCGGTCCTCGTGCCGCTGACCGTTCCGCGCCCCGCCGACCTGGCGCTGTTCGTGGCGTCCACGGGGCTCTCGGTCCTCATCGCGTTCTGCGTGAACCTGCTCACCGGCATGACCGGCTTCCTCACCACCAACACGTGGGGGGTGCGGATGGTCAAGCAGAGCGTGGTCGCCTTCTTCGCCGGGCAGCTCGTGCCGATCGCGCTGATGCCCGGCCCGCTGGCGGCCCTCGCGTACGCGCTGCCGTTCCGCGGCATGGTCGACGGCCCGCTGACTCTGCTGCTCGGCCGGTACGACGGCGTGGCGGGCGCGTGCTCGGTGCTCGCCCAGCAGACGGGCTGGGTGCTCGGCCTGGGGCTGCTGTGCGCGGTGCTGTGGCGGGCGGCGCTCGGCCGGCTGGAGGTGCTGGGCGGATGAGCGCACTGCGCGCGGTGTCCCGGTACGCGCGCCTGTCCTGGTTCCTGGGCGGGGTGGGCCTGCACCGGCTGACCGCGTACCGGCTCGACTTCGTGCTCGGCGCGGGGGCGTTCCTGGTGCGGGTCGGGGTGCAGACGGCGGTGGTCGGTCTGGTCTTCCGGCAGGTGCCGGTGGTGGCCGGCTGGTCGTACCACGAGGTGGTGTTCCTGCTCGGCTTCTCGCTTCTGCCGCGCGGTCTCGACCATCTCTTCACGGACCAGCTGTGGGAGCTGGGCCGCAAGCTGGTGCAGCGCGGCGAGTTCTTCCGGCATCTGGTGCGCCCGGTCAGTCCGCTCTTCTCGCTGCTGTCGGAGCGGTTCTTCCACCCCGACGGATTCGGTGAACTGGTCGTCGGTGCCGTGCTGGTGACCTGGTCGGGCCGGGAGCTGGACCTCGACCTCAGCGCCACGCAGTGGGCGCTGGCCCCCTTGCTGGTGCTGTGCGGGGCGCTGATCCACACGGCGGTGAAGCTGCTCTTCGCGTCGCTGTCCTTCTGGACGGTGACGAGCCTGCCCGCGATGTACGCGGCGAGCCAGGTCTCCGAGTTCTCCGCCTACCCCCTCGACCTCTACCACCCGACGCTGCGCGCCCTGCTGACCTGGGTGCTGCCGTTCGCGTTCACGTCCTACGCCCCGTGCGCCTACCTCCTCTACGGCGACACCGGACTCGTGGTGTGGCTGCCGCTGGTGACGGCCGCCGCGCTGGGTCTCGCGCTCGCGGTGTGGCGGCGCGGCATCACCACGTACGAGATGACCGGGAGTTGAGAGCCGCATGATCGACGACGCCGCACTGGACGCGCTGCTGCGCGCCGCCCCCTGGATGCCGCAGGACGGACGCGCGGCCGAGCGCTACGAACGGGTCGACCACGCCGTGCTGGGTTCGGCGGCGCTGCTCCTCGTCGTGGCCGCGGTGGGCGGGCCCGCTGCGGGGAGGCGGTTCTTCGTGCCGGTGCGGGCGGGCGCCGGGGGCCGGCTCGAGGAGGCGCTCGGCAGCGACGCGTTCGACGAGGCCGCGGTCGCCCGGACCCTGACCGGCGGCCGGCTGCACACGGCGCGGGGCGGCACGGTCGAGTTCCGTGGCCCGGGGCGGGCCGCCGCGCGGGTGCGGCGGCTGCCCTTCGAGCGGGGCTGGTCCTCCAACGCGCTGTCCCTGGTGGACATCGCGGGCACCCCCTGCATCCACAAGACGTACCGGCGCCTGGACGAGCCGGTGCACGAGCCGGAGCTGCTGCGCCGGATGAACGGCACCGGCCGCACCCCGGAATGGATCGGCGACTACGCCTATGTGGACCCCGCCGACGGCACCCGTCACCCGCTGGGCGTGGTCTACCGCTACGCCAAGGGCGACGGCATCGACACGCCGCTGCGGGAGAATCTGCGCGCGATGTGGCCGCGCCTGGCCGACGGCGTCGACCACGAGGACGTGGTGGACGCCCATCTGCTGCCACTGGAGGGGAAGTTGCGGGGCGCGGGCGCCTTCCTGGCCGCCTTCCACCGCGATCTGGCGGAGCGGCTTCCCGGCAGCGCCACGTATCCGGTGCGCGACGCTCTCGGTGACGCGGCGCGCCGCGTCGGCCTCCTCGAACGGCACGACGGACTCCATCTCCCGCCTGCCGTGCGGGCCTCCGCGTACGCGTCCCTGCGCGCCGAACTCACGCTCCTGGAGGCCGACTTCGTTGAGGCTCGCGTGCATCCGGACGCGGGTCCCTGCCACGGCGACCTGCATCTGTCGCATCTGCTGCGGGACGGCGACGGCGCATGGCGGATGACCGTCATCGATCTGTCCACCCCCGCCCTCTCCCCCGCCGAGCCGGGGTGGTCCGAGCAGTCGCCGCTCCAGGACCTGGTCGCGATCGAGCGGGCCCTGGAGTACTTCGCGGCGGACGAGGCGGCGTTCGAGAGCGCGCGGCGGCTGGGTGTCGACTCGCTGGAGACGATGCTCGCCGCGCTCGACGGCGCCCGCGAGGGCCCGGAGCATCAACGGGCCGTGGTGCGCGAGGTGTTCGGCGCTGCCGACGCCTGGCGGGAACGGGTGCTGCGGATGCTGCTCGGCACCGGCTCGCCCGGCCCGCTGCGCCGCCTCCTCTATGTGCGCCGGCTGCTGCACGAGCTGGCCTACAACCAGGCCCATGCCCGCCCCTACCACGCGGCGATCGACCTGCGGCACGCCCGCGCGCTCGGCCCCGCCACCGCACCCCCCACCGCACCACCCATCGCACCCGCCATCGCCTTCGCGAGGAAGTGACCAGCCCATGCGACAGCCCGAGGGCGCACCCCTGCACATCATCGAGACGTACTTCGAGTGCTGCGGTTTCGACCACACCTTCATCCAGGGCGGCACCTCCGTCTACCTGTGGAACCTCTCCAGGACGTTCGCCGCGCGCGGTCACCGCGTCTCGATCGTGACCCCGGCCCACGGCCGCCTCGACGACCTGCGGGCCCGGTACGAGGTCGAGGACCTGCCGTACGAGGACGTGTACACGCTTCCCCTCCCGCTCGACCCCGAGGTGTGGCACGGCTTCCCGGCCGAGGCCGAACTGAAGCTGCGCACCACGGCGCACCGCATCCGCCTCGACGGCGTCGACCTGTACTTCCTCGCGAACGCCTGGCTGGACAGGCTGCCGGACACCTTCTATCCGCCCTACGACAGCAAGGGCCGTGACCTGGTCTTCTTCAAGCCGCTCGTGTTCCAGGTGGACGCGGTGCGGTTCCTGCGGAGCTGGTTCGGCGACGAGAAGGCGCTGGTGCACGCGCACGAGCCGTACTACCACTACCTTCTTCCGGCTGCCCTGCGCGACGACCCCTCCAAGCTGGTCGTCAGCAATGTGCAGAGCAACATGCCGATCGCGAAGCAGGTGTACGCACCGGAAGTACGCCGTCTGCTCGGCCTGTTGGGAGTGTCCGCGCCCCGGCCGTCCGAAGAGCCCGGGCCCGAAGCTCCGGCGGCGATGGTCCAGTACCAGCGACGCACACATCTGCACTACACGTACGGGCCCGATCATCTCCCCGTCTACGAACTGACGGCGGAGAACGCCGACTTGATCGATTTCCTGTCGGCGGGTCAGCTCGACTTCTACGCCTCGTTCCGCGACACGCCCTTCGAGGAGCTGTTCGCGCGGCTGCCCATCGCGGACGTCGTGCGCCGCAACGCGCACAAGATGTTCGTCGGCGGCTGCGCGATCTCGGACCAGTGGCTCGCCTGGGACCCGGCGGACGTCGACCGGGCGGCGGTGCTCGGCTCGCTCGGCCTCGACCCCGGGCTGCCGACCTTCTTCCACAACGCCCGCTACGCCGTCCACCACAAGGGCCAGCGGGAGCTGATCCGGGCCGTGGACGAGGTCCTGAAGCGTGGTCTCGCGGCGAACTTCGTGGTGCGCTGCATCTCCGGAAACGGCATCGCGGACCCGCTCTTCCACGAGATCGCCGAACGCCACAAGGGGCGGCTGCACCTGGAATGGGAGCGGGTGCCGGAACGGCAGGTGTTCGGGTACGCGGCGGCATCGGACTTCTGCCTGTTCCCGTCGAAGTTCGAGATGGACACGTTCCTGATCGCGCAGGGCGAGGCGATGGCGGTCGGCGCGGTGCCCATCGCGACGGACCAGCGCGGCATGGAGCACTTCCGGCACGCGGACGGCCCGGAGACGACCACGGGATTCGCGGTGAACCGCTCGTTCGCCGAGGACGACGAACTGCTCGTCGCCGCGCTCGCCGCACGTGTCCACGAAGCCGTGGCCCTGTGGCACGAACAGCCGGACCGCTACCGGGAGTTGTCGCGGCGGGCCGCCGCCGTCGCCCGGGTCTTCACCTGGGACCACTGCGCGGATCTGCACCTGGAGGCGTTCACCCGTCTGTGGCAGGGCGAGCCGGGCCGGCTCGATGTGCGGCGCGCACTGCGACACGGCTGGTTCGACCTGCTGGACGACGCCGCGCTCACGCCCGAGGCCGCCGTCGCGCACGGCGATCTTGCCGCGTACGAGCGCTGCGCGCCGCTGGACGACACGGCGGCCCGCACGCTGTTCGCGGCGGCCTGGGAGCGGGCCGACTTCGCCGCCTGCGCCCGCGTCGCCGAACGCCGGCCGGGTGCCGTCGCCGCCGACTACCTGGAGCGGCTGCGCACGCGCGCCGCGGTGACGGCCGACGGCAGCCTGCGCTACCGGCTGCCGCACGCGGCCCGCGTCGAGGTCGTGTCCCCCGCCACCGCTCCGGGCGACCGCGCGCTGCCCGGCGTACGGCCACTGGCGCGGACGGCTCCCGGCACCTTCGAGGGGGCGCCGCCCGGCCCCGGCGACCTGCTGCTGCTCACGCTCGACTCGGGGCGTGTCACCTGGGACGAGGTGCGGCATGGCTGACCGCGACGGGGTGCGCGCCGTCCTGCTGGCGGGCGGTGAGGGCAGACGCATGGGCCCGCTGGGCACGGGACGCCTCAAACCGCTCGTCCCGTTCGGCGGCGCGTGCCGGCTCATCGACTTCAGCCTGGCGAACGCGCACGCGTCCGGGCTCGGCGAGGTGCTGCTGCTCTCGCAGTTCGAGGAGCGGCGGCTGATGGACGATCTGCACCGGGTGTGGCACGCGCGGCCGGGGCTGCGGGTGCATTTCGGCCCGTACGACGCCGCGTACCGGGCCACCGCTCCCGGCGAACTTCCGCGCGACGTGCCCGCGCCATCAGGTGAGTTGGAGCGCGGAACGGCGGACGCGCTGATCCGCAAGGCCCGCTACGTCTTCGACTCCGAGCAGGTTCTCGTCCTGCACGCCGACCATGTCTACCGCTTCGACTACGGTCCGCTGATCGCCGCCCACCGGACCTCCGGAGCCGCGCTGACCGTCGCGTACCAGCGGATCGAGCGGCGCTGGGTGCATCTCTTCGGGATGGTCGGGTTCGACGGCCACGGGCGGCTTACACAGTTCGTCGAGAAGCCAGAACTTCCCACATCGGACCTGGTGTTCGCGGCGTTCTGCGTCTTCGACTCCGCGACCCTGCACCGTTACCTCGAACAGCTCGACGGCACCGGCTGGCAGCACGACATCAGCCGGGACGTCATTCCGGCGATGCTCGCCGCCGGTGAGGACATCCGCGGCTACGAGGTGCGCGAGCACTGGGCGGACATCGGCACCGTCGAGCGCTACCACCGCGCCCATCTGGCCCTGGCGGACGCGCCCCGCGACGGCCTGCCGGTGGACCGGATGCCGTGGACCGTACAGCCGGGAGTGCGCCGCTCCTGGGTGGCCGACGCGCCCGGTGTACGGGCCTCGTGGGTGCCGCACGACCTCGTCAACGACGGGCACGTGGAACGCAGCGTGCTCTTCCCCGGCGTGCGCGTCGGTGCGGGCGCGCGGGTGAGCCGCAGTGTCGTGCTGCCCGGCGCCGTCGTTCCCCCGGGCGCCGACATCGACTCGGCGGTGGTCCTGGAGGACGGGACCGTCCAGCACGTGCCGCAGACCGAAGGAGCACTGACATGACAGCGAACCCCAGCCCCTCTTCCTCCTACGACATCCTGGTGGCGGGCGGCGCCGGAGTGGACACCATCGTCCGGGTGCCCGCGCTCGAAGTCCCGTCCGGCGACTCGGTGTTCGTGCCGCCCGTGCGCGACTACGTGGCGCACACCGGCAACGGTGTGGCGAGGGGCGCCCGCGCGCTCGGCATGGCCACCAAGTTCGTCGACTTCCTCGGCGACGACATCCAGGGCCGCACGATCCTGGACGCCTATGCGGCCGACGGCCTCGACTTCAGCCATGTCGTCTCGCTGCACGGCACCCCGCGCGGCGTGAACCTCGTCGACCCGCAGGGCCGCCGCTTCTCCTTCTACGACGGCCGCCACCCCGCTGACCTGCGGCTTCCGCGCGACTTCTATCTGCCGTTCCTCGAACGGGCCCGGCACGTCCACCTGTCCATCACGGGCGTCACGAAGGACATGTTCGACGACGTCCACCGGCTCGGCGTCCCCAGCTCCACGGACCTGCACGACTGGGACGGCGAGAACGAACACCACCTCGCCTACGCGCTCGCCGCCGACTACGTGTTCCTCAGTGCGGCCGCGATCCACGACCGGCTCGACAACGTCCTGCACGCGATCGTGGAACGGGGCCGGGCGCGCCTTGTCATCGCCACCGACGGCGCAGCCGGCTGCCATGTCCTGGAGCGCGGCGACGACAAGGCACGGCACTTCGCGGCCGTGCGTCCGCCGCGTCCCGTCGTCGACAGCAACGGCGCGGGAGACGCCTTCGTGAGCGCCTTCCTGTACGCGCTCGCACAGGGCCGGCCGGTCGAGGAGTGCGTGCTCGCCGGCTCGGTGTCGGGGGCGTTCGCCTGCACCAGCGCGGGCACCCACACCGAGTTCATCGACGCGGCCGGGCTGCGCGCCGGGTGCGCCGCGGCGACGGCCGGCTGAGGGCGGGGACGGCACCGACGTGCACATCATCGCGTTCTCCTTCGAGTGCGGCGGCTTCGACCGGCAGTTGATGCGCGGTGGCCTGTCGCCGCTGGTGTGGCAGCTGGCGCGGCAGTACGCGGCGCAGGGCCACCGCGTCTCGCTCGTCACGCCGGCGCACGGCCATCTCGCCCGCCTGCGGGACACGTACGCCGTCGAGGACCAGCCGCACCGGACGGTCACCCACACGGTGCCGCTCGCGCTCGACCCGAAGGTCTGGACGGGTCATCCCCCGCACCTGGAGCTGGAGTTGACGACGACCGCGCATCTGCTGCGGCTGGACGGCGTCGACATCCACTTCCTGTCGGACGCCTTCCTCGACCTGCTGCCGGAGCGGCTGTATCCGCCGCCGGGCGCGGAGGGCCGCGATCTCGCGCACTTCAAGCCCCTGGTGTTCCAGGCGGCCGGTCTGCGTTTCGTCCAGGAGCAGCTGCGTACCCCCGGCGAACCGGCCGTGGTGCACGCCTTCGAGCCCGCCTACCACTACCTGCTGCCTGCCGTCCTCGCGCGGGATCCGCTGCTGCGCACGGTGAGCACCGTCGCCGCGAACGCGCCCGTCGGTCAGAAGGTGTACCGGCCGCTGGTGGAAGGGATGCTGGCGCTGTTCGGCGCGGGCGACACGCCGCTGGACCCGTTGGACGGCCCGCTGCCCGCCGAGGGTTCCGCACGGGCGGCGATGGGCCGCGCCCTGGCGGGCACACGGATGCATGTCGAGTACGGGCCCGACCACGTCGGACTGTTCCCGCTCGTCGCGGCCCACGCCGACCTCGTCGACTTCGTGTCGCCCGGGCAGCGGACGTACTACAGCACGTTCCGGGACGCGCCGGTCGAGGCGCTGTTCGAGACGCTGCCGGTGGCGAAGGTGCTGCGGGCCCGCGCGGACCGGCTCCTGACCGGCGGCTGCGGGGTCACCGACAGCTGGCTCGCCCGCGATCCGTCCGCGGTGGACCGAGCCGGGTATCTGCGCGGCCTGGGCCTGGATCCGGGCCGCCCGGTCTTCTATCACGCGGCGCGCTACGCGGTGCACCACAAGGGGCAGCTGGAGCTGATGCGGGCCGTCGAGGAGGTCCTCGACGGCGGTCTGGAGGCGACCTTCCTCATCCGGTGCGCCACGGCGGACGGCACTCCGGCGAACGCCTACTTCCGATCGGTCGCCGACCGGTACCCGGACCGCGTCCGCCTCACCTGGGAACTGGCCGACGAGGACACTCTCTTCCAGGAGGCGGCCTGCGCGGAGTTCTGCGTGTTCCCCTCCAAGTTCGAACTCGACGGGTTCCTGATAGCGCAGGCGGAGGCCATGGCGGTCGGCGCCGTCCCCGTCGCGACGGACCAGCAGGTGACCCGGCACTTCCGGCACGCGCTGCCGCTCGACCATCCGGAGGCGACGGGGTTCGCGGTGCCCGCCTCGTTCCGCGACGACGACCCGGAGCTGGCGCGGCTGCTGGCCGACCGCATCCGGGAGGCGGCGGCCGTCCGCGCCGGACGCCCCGCCACCTACGCTCGCCTGTCCGCCACGTCGCGGCTCACCGCACGCCGGTTCACCTGGCGGCGCGCGGCCCGCACCCGCCTCGACGCCTTCGCAGGTCTCGTCCGGGACGCCGCGCGCCCGTATCCCGTGCGGGAGTCGGCGGCCAACGGCTGGTTCGACGACCTCCCCGACTCCGCGTGGCGGGACGAAGCGGAGGCGATCCGCGCCTCCGCGCTGGCGTACGGCGACGCCGAGGCGTGGGAGCGGGCGGGCGGCACCCTCGACCGGCAGCGGTACGAGGAGCTCTTCGCCGCCGCGTGGTCGCGGGCGGACTTCGTACGCTGCCTGCGCACCGCGATCCTGGCGGGCCGCCCCGATCTGGCCGACCGGGTCCACGGGCGGGCCCGCGTCACCCGGACCCCGGACGGCCCGTGGCGGCTCACGTACCGGCACGACGGTGCGGCGACGGTGGAGATCGTGCGGGACGGCGCGGCCCTGCCTGCCCGTGCCGCCCTGGAGACCCCTGCCGAGACGCTCGCCTCGGACGAACCGGCCCCCGCCGCCACCGGGACCGCGCTGCACCCTCTGACCCGCTCCGCGCCGGGCGTCTTCACCGGCCCACTCGGATTCACCGGCCCACTCGGTTCCACCGCCGCGCCCGGTTTCGTCGGCCCGCCCGGTTCCGTCGGCCCGCCCGGATTCACCGGCCCGCTCGTCGAACTGTCCGACACCGGCGACCTGGTCGTCATGGTCACCCTGGCCTCCGGCCGTGTCGCCTGGGACACCATGCCGTCGGCCCGGCCGCCGTTCCGGCTGGTCGCCACCGATCTCGACGGCACGCTGCTGCGCGACGACCAGTCCGTGTCGGAGCGCACCCTGCGTGCGCTGGCGGCGGTGGCCGACGCGGGGGCACACCATCTCGTGGTCACCGGCCGCCCCGCCGCCGCCTGCGCCCGCGTCTTCGACGCGCTCGGCTACCGGGGGCTCGCCGTGTGCGGGCAGGGTGCGCAGCTCTACGACGCCGGGTCCGGCCGGCTGCTCTCCTCGGCCCGCCTCCCCCGCGCGCTGGCCCGCCGGATCGTCGCCCGCGTGGAGCGGGAGCTGGGGCCCGTGGAACTCGGGGTGGTCACCACGGCGCCCGACAGCCGGTTCAAGGTCACCGAGCGGTTCGGCGAACGCATCCGGCACGGCTGGGACGTGACGGCCGACCGGGAGCAGCTGTGGGACTCCCCGGTGGACAAGCTGATCCTCCACCACCCGGCCATGGCGGAGGACCAACTCTGCGTGCTGGTGCAGCAGTTGTGCGGCGACGAGGCGACGGTCGTGCACTCGGTGAAGGGCATGGTCGAGGTGCTGCCGCCCGGCACCACCAAGGCCGCCGGCATCGAACGCGCCGCACGTCTCCTCGGGTGCACGGCCGCGGACACCCTCGCCTTCGGTGACATGCCCAACGACATCCCGCTGCTCACGTGGGCGGCCCACGGCGTCGCCGTCGCCAACGCGCACCCCGCACTCCTGTCCGCCGCCGACGAGATCGCTCCCGCCAACGAACAGGACGGTGTCGCCAGGGTCCTGGAACGGCTCTTCACCCGGCCGGACACGCCCCGCCGGCCGGTGTCCGCGTACGAGAGGTGAGGGGCTCCGGGCCCCAGCGCCACACCCGACCGGCCCAGGAAAGGCATCAGCCCATGTCCCCGCCCGCCGAAGAAGCCCTGCTCCGCCTGGCCCGCGCCCGCGGGATCGCCACCTCCTACACCACGGACCGAGGGGCCCGCGCCGACGTCCCGCCCGACACACTGGTCGCCGTGCTGGCGGCGTTCGACATCGACGCCACCACCTCGCGGGCCGCGGCCGAGGCGCTGGTGACGCTCGAACAGCGGCGCTCCGCAAGGCTGTTGCCGCCTTTCATGACACTCGGTGCGTCCGACACGCTGCGCCTCGACCTGCCGGACGACGCACGGGCCCGCGTGGAGTGGGAGGACGGCACGGAATCCACACCCGTCACCGCACCCCTCGCCGGCCTCCCCCCGGGCCTGCACACCCTCCACGTCCGCAGCACCCGCACCGCCGAGCGCACCCCTCTTCTCGTCGCCCCCGAACGCCTCACGCTCCCCCGGGGCCGCCACTGGGGTTTCCTCGTCCAGCTGTACGCCACACTCTCGCGCCGCTCCTGGGGCATGGGCGACCTCACCGACCTGGCCGACCTCGCCGAATGGTCGGCACGTGAACACGGCGCGGGTTTCGTGCAGTTGGGCCCGCTGCACGCGGCCGAACCGGGGCCGGGCACGGATCCGTCCCCGTACCGGCCGGGCTCCCGCCGCTTTCCCGACCCGCTGCATCTGCGCGTCGAGGCGGTCCCGGAGTACGCGTACCTCTCGGGCGAAGCCCGCGATCTCGTGGACTCCTGTGCGGCCCGCGCTCGACGCCTCAACGAAGCTGTCCTGAGCGGCAGTTCACTGATCGACCGGGAGACCGTACGGGATCTCAAGTTCGGCGCGCTCCGGCGGCTCCACACCGGCGTCCCGCTCACACCGGCCCGCGCCGCGGCCTTCGCGGCGTTCGTCGGGCGCGAAGGCCGCGACCTCACGGACTTCGCCACCTGGTGTGCGCTGGCCGAAGTGCACGGCGGGGCCTGGCGGTCCTGGCCGGCCGCCCTGCGCGACCCGCGCTCCGCGGCGGTGGAGCGCGCCCGCACCGAACTCGCCGACGCCGTCGCCTTCCACCGCTGGCTCGCCTGGATCACGGACGAGCAGCTCGCCGGGGCACAGCGCCGGGCGAGTTCCGCCGGGATGCCGATCGGGCTGGTGCACGATCTCGCGGTGGGGGTGTCGCCCGACGGCGCGGACGCCTGGGCGCACCAGGACTTCCTCGCCGCCGGGACGAGCGTGGGCGCGCCGCCCGACGACTTCAACCCGCGCGGCCAGGACTGGGGCCAGCCACCCTGGCGGCCGGACGCGCTGGAAGCGGCCGGATACCGGCCGCTGGCCGGGGCGCTGCGGGCCGGACTGCGACACGCGGGGGCGCTCCGCGTGGACCATGTGATGGGCCTGTTCCGGCTCTGGTGGATCCCGGAGGGCCGGCCGCCCGCCGAGGGCACCTACGTCCGCTACGACGCCGACGCGCTGCTCGGCACGCTCGCCCTGGAGGCCCACCGGGCGGGCGCCGCCGTCATCGGGGAGGACCTCGGCACGGTGGAGCCGGGCGTGCAGGAGCAGCTCGCGCGGCGCGGCGTCCTCGGCACGTCCGTCCAGCGCTTCGAGTATGTGGGCGGCTCCGAGGGCCGGGCGGGACCGCTCCCCGCACAGCAGTGGCGTACGGACTGTCTGGCCACACTCACCACGCACGACCTCCCCACCACGACGGCGTGGCTGACCGGCGAGCACGTCGAACTCCGTTCACGGTTGGGCCTGTTGACGCGCCCGGAGGCCGAGGAGAAGGCGGACGCGGTAGCGGAGCGGGACGGCTGGCTCGCCGAGCTGGTCCGCTGCGGCCTGCTCGACGAGGGCGACCACGACCCGGACGCCGCGCTGTCGGCGCTGCACCGGTTCCTGCTGCTGACCCCGTCCCGGCTGCTCGGCGTGTGGCTGCCCGACGCCGTCGGCGACCGGCGTCCGCAGAACCTGCCGGGCACGTCCACGGTGCATCCGAACTGGCGGCTCCCGACGGCGGACGGCGCCGGGCGCCCCGTTCCGCTGGAGGAGCTGGCGGAGCACCCGCTCGTCCGCAGGATCACCCGGCTGTTCACCACGCTCCCCCGCGCGTGCGACCGGGAGCACCCGGAGCACCCGGAGCATCACGAGAGAGAAGAGAGAGATGCCAGGCCAGCTTCTTGACCAGGCCGAATCGGGCGTACGCGAGGACGCCGGCGGCTTCGGCCTGCTGGCGCCCGACGGCACGGCCTACCGCGTGGACGTCACCGAGGGCGTGTTCGATCAGGACAACCCACTGCTCGCGCAGGCCGTCGCGGGCCGCAGAGTCGTCGCCTTCGTCAGCCCGACGGTCGACCGGCTGTACGGGGACCGGCTGCGCGCCTACCTCAACACTCACGTGGACCCGGGCAGTTGGAGCGTCCACCCGATCCGTACGGGCGAGCACCACAAGACGCTCGCCGCCGCCGAGCAGGTGTGCGCGACCGCCAAGTCGGCGGGCCTCGACCGGCACGGGGTGATGCTGGCCGTGGGCGGCGGGATCGTGGCGGACATCGTCGGCTTCGCGGCGTCGATGTACGCGCGCGGCATCCGCTACGTCAAGGTGAACACGACGCTGGTGGGACAGGTGGACGTCGGTGTCGGTGTGAAGACGGGGGTCAACGCGCTGCGCACGAAGAACATGTTCGGCGCCTACCACCCCGCCCACGCCTCGCTCAACGACCCCGCGTTCCTGGCGTCGCTGCCGCCTCGCGAGGTCCGCTGCGGGCTCGCCGAGATCGTGAAGATGGCGGTGATCCTGGACGCGGACCTGCTGGCGACGCTGGAGAGCCGTCCGGACGTGTTCCTCGAATCATCGAGTGGGGCTGGGCAGTTGGAGACTCATGTCCTGCGGACATCGATGCGGCTGATGATGGAGGAGCTCTGCCCCAATCTCCGTGAACACGAGCTGGCGCGGCTCGTGGACTTCGGCCACACCTTCAGCCCGGCCGTCGAGACGGCGGGGGACCACCGTCTGGAGCACGGCGAGGCGGTCGCCGTCGACATGGCGCTGTCCGCGCACATCGCCCGGCTGCTCGGCCTGACGGACGCCGACACCTGCGCGCGGATCGTCCGGCTGCTGCGGCGCATCGGCCTGCCCGTGCACGATCCGCGGACCTGCACACCCGAGCTGATGACCCACGCACTGCGCGCCTCCTGGGAGCGGCGCGGCCGCAGGCTGCACCTGGTGGTGCCGACGGCGCCCGGCAAGGCGGCGTTCGTCGACGAACTGGAGGACGTGCCGCCGACGTTGCTGCGGTCGGCCCTGGACGCGCTGGCGCGGGACGGGGAGCGCCACGATGGCTGACGCCGAGACCGTACGGAACCTGCGCGACCTGTTCAAGACCAAGGCGCACGACCACGGCGGCGCGGGCACGATCCACGCCCACCGCGTCTTCGCCCGCCAACCGGACGGACAGGGAGCCGAGTTCGTCGATCTGGCCGTGCTGCCGCCGGGCACCTCCATCGGCCGGCACCGGCACGGCGCGGACCGCGAGACGTACATCGTGCTCGACGGCAGCGGGCTGATGTTCCGCGACGGCGTCACCTTCCGGGTCGCCGCGGGCGACGTCGTCGTCAACCGGCCGCACGGAGAGCACGGGCTCGTCAACGACGGTCCGGCCGAGCTGCGCCTGCTGGTCTTCGAGGAGCCGCTGCCCGACTCCGAGGCTCCCCGAGGAGGATCCGCGTGAACTCGCCCTCTCCCCTTGCCCCCTTCACCGTTCTCGACGTCGGCGGCACCACCCTGCGTATCGCGGAGTACGCGCCGCGGACGGGCACGCTGTCCCGGGTGCGCCGGGTGCCGGTCGACGGCATGGCCCGGGACGCCGACGCCCCCGTACCGGTGCTCCAGGAACGCGTCGTGGCCCAGCTGGTCCGGGAGATCGAGGCGCACTCGGCGGCCGGTCCCGCGCCGCGCGCCGTCGGGGTCGCCTTCGCCGGGCCGATCACGGCAGCCGGACTGGTCCTGGCCGCCCCGACGGTGTGGGGCGGGCGCGGTGAGCCGCTGCCGCTCGGCGCGCGCCTCACCGCGCGGCTCGGCGTCCCGGTGGTCGTCGTCAACGATCTGACCGCCGCGGCCTGGCGCTATGCCGCCACCGAGGACGAGCCGTTCTGTCTGCTGACCGTCAGTTCGGGCATCGGCAACAAGGTGTTCCGCGGTGGCGAGATCCTGCTCGACGCGGACGGGCACGGCGGCGAACTCGGCCACTGGACCTGCGACACCTCGCCCGACGCGCCGCTGTGCGACTGCGGGGGCCGCGGCCATCTGGGGGCGATCGCCTCCGGCCGCGGGGTGCTCGCCGCGGCCCGCAGAGCGGCGACGGCCGACCCGGACGGGTTCGCCGGGTCGCTGCTGTCCGCGCTCACACCCGGCGGGCGGGCCGCCGCGCTCACCAACGAGGCGCTGGCGGCTGCGGTCCGCGCCGACGACCCGTTTGCGACGTCCGTTCTGCGGGGCACTCTCACTCCGCTCGCGCAGGCGATCGCGTCCGTGTTCACGTCGATCGGGATCTGCCGGTACATCGTGATGGGCGGCTTCGCCCTGGCCGTCGGGGAGCGCTACCGGCGGCTCCTGGTGGGCGAGTTGGTGCGGCTCGGCTGCTTCGGGCTCGCGGCGGACCGGGTCGACGCGATGGTCGCGCTGGGGGTCGCGGACGACGACCACGGGCTGATCGGCGCGGGCCGGCTGCTCGCGGAGCGGCTGCCGGTGCCCGCCGGGCAGGGGGTGCGATGAGCGGCGTACTCGTCGTCGGCAGCGGTTTCGTCGGCACCGGCATCGCCCGCAGCCTCGCCGCCGCAGGCACCCGGGTGACCCTGGCCTCCCGGGGCCGGCCCGCGACGCCACCGGCCTCGTACGGGGCGCACTGGTCGGCGCTGGACGCCACCGTCCCGGAAGCGTGCGGGCGGCTGCTCGACCGGCTGCGCCCGGACCGTGTCGTCCTGGTGCACGGCCCGTCGGACGTGACGTGGTGCGAGGCGCATCCGGCCGAGGCCGAGCGGGCCCACACGGCGGTCGCCGACAACGTCGCCTCGCTGGCGCCCGGCGCACGGACCGTGCTGATCTCCACGGACAACGTCTTCGACGGCGCGGCGCCGCACAACCCCGAGTCGGCGCCGGTCTCCCCCGCGAACGCGTACGGCCGTGCCAAGCGCCGGGCCGAGGAAGTGCTGCTGGCCACGGCGGCGGACGCGACGGCGCTGCGGGTCAGTCTCGTCTACGGGTACGAACCGGCCGACGCCGGGAAGTGGCTGAACTTCTTCGCGTCCTGCGCCCACCGGCTGCTGAACGGCGAACCGGTGCGGGCCCCGGACGACCAGTGGACCACGCCGATCCCGGTCGACGACGTCGCCCGGGTGACGGCCGCGCTGCTGGCCATGGACGCGCCGCTGCCGCCGGTGCTGCATCTGGGCGGCCCGGACCGGGTCACCCGCGCCGAGTGGGCGACGACGATCGCCGACGCGCTCGGCGCGGACCGCCGTCTGGTGGTGCCCGTGCCGAAGTCGCTGACCCGCTACGCGTCCCGCCCGCGCAACGCCTGCCTGACCGGCGAGTTGCTGCCGACCCTGCCGGCGCTGCGCGGCCTGCGGACCAGGGGCGTCGACGCGGCGGCCCGCGCCTTGGCCGCCGAGTTCACCCCGGCCGGCGGCGCACCGGCACGGGTCCGGGGTCCCGGGGGGGGGGGGGGGATCAGGGGGGCAGGACAGGGGGGAACGAAGGAAACGGGGGTGACAGGGGATACCGCCCACCAACGCGGGAAGTTAGGAGGGGGAGCGC
>NZ_JBHVIX010000011.1:0-30281 GCF_042799415.1 Streptomyces sp. NPDC057694 | reverse complement strand
GCCTTTTATGTTTGGTTCATCCCCAGCGGTGCCGCCTCGTCACGTTTCCTGCGTTCTGGTGCGTCGCCCCCCCTCAGCCGCGCAGCACCGTGATGAACGCGCCGACCGTGCGCGCCATGGCCTCCCGTCCCACGGTGAGGTACTTGCGGGAGTCGACCGCGTCGGGGTGGGCGGCGAGGAACTCCCGTATGGCGCCGGTCATCGCGATGTTCAGGGCGGTGCCCACGTTGACCTTGGCGATGCCGCCGCGCACGGCCGCCGCCAGTTCCGCGTCGGGCACCCCGGACGAGCCGTGCAGCACGAGCGGCACGCCGAGGTCGCCCAGCCCTTCGGCGAGCCGCTTGAGCAGTTCGTGGTCGAGGGTCGCCGTGCGGGTCGTCATCGCGTGCGAGGAGCCGACCGCGACGGCCAGCGCGTCGACCCCGGAGTCGGAGACATAGGCGCGGGCCTCCCCGGGGTCGGTGCGGGCGCCGGGCGCGTGCGCGTCCAGCGGGGCGGCCCCGTCCTTGCCGCCGACCTCGCCCAGCTCGGCCTCCACCCACAGCCCGTGGGCGTGGCCCCAGTCGGCGGCGGCCCGGGTCGCGGCGAGGTTCTCGTCGTAGGGCAGGTGGGCGGCGTCGTACATCACCGAGCTGAATCCGGCGTCGGCGGCCTGCCGCAGCAGGTCGTCGCTCTGTACGTGGTCCAGGTGGAGGGCGACGTCGACCCCGGCCCGCTCGGCGACGGCGACGGCCGCCCGGGTCAGTGGCAGGAGGCGGCCGTAGCGGTAGCGGACGGCGTTCTCGCTGATCTGGAGGATGACGGGGGCGTCGACCGCCTCGGCGCCCGCGACGACGGCCTCGATGTGTTCGAGGGTGATGACGTTGAACGCGGCGACGGCCCCCTGTCGGGCCGCCGCCGCACCGACGAGGGTGCCGGTGGCTGCGAGAGGCACGGCCTCTCCCTTCTCATGTCCGCTGGAACGAGCGTCAGTTGGCGTCGAGGATCACGGAGCGGGTCAGGTGGCGCGGCTGGTCGGGGTCCAGGTCGCGGCGGGCGGCGACGGCCACGGCGAGACGCTGGGCGCGGACGAGTTCGGCCAGCGGGTCGAGGCGGCCCCCGACCCAGAGCGCGCCGGTCCCGGCGACCTGCTCGGCCAGCCCCTCGGGCGCCTCGCCGAGCATCCAGGTGGCGGTGCCGGAGGTGGTGACGGAGATCGGGCCGTGGCGGTACTCCATCGCCGGGTACGCCTCGGTCCAGGACAGGGACGCCTCACGCATCTTGAGGGCGGCCTCGTTGGCGAGACCGACCGTCCAGCCGCGACCCAGGAACGTGAACTGGCCGCATTCCACGAGCCCTTCGGGCAGCGGTTCGGCCAGGGCGGTGCGCGCGTCGGCGACGGCCTGCTCGGAGTGCAGACCGAGGTGGGCGCGGAGCAGGGTCAAGGCGGTGGTGGCGAAGCGGGTCTGCACCACGGACTTCTCGTCGGCGAAGTCGAGCACCACGAGGTCGTCGGCGGCCGCCCGGATCGGCGTGTCCGGGTCGCCGGTGATCGCCGTGGTGCGGACGGTGCCCCTCAGGGCGGTGAGGAGGTCGAGGACCTCGGTGGTGGTGCCGGAGCGGGTCAGGGCGATCACCCGGTCGTAGCGGCGGCCCGCCGGGAACTCGGACGCGGCGAACGCGTCGGTCTCCCCCTGCCCGGACTCCTCGCGCAGCACGGCGGCGGCCTGCGCCATGAACCAGGAGGTGCCGCAGCCGACGATCGCGACCCGCTCCCCGGCGGCCGGCAGCGCGGCTTCGTGCTGCGCGGCCAGGCCCGCGGCGCGCGTCCAGCACTCCGGCTGGCTGTTCAACTCGTTCTCGACATGGCTCATGCCGTGCCCCACTCCCCTATATAGGTTTCGAGCTGCGATAGCGATTGCTTGTTCCTGCAAGATATAGCCAGCTTTCAAGCACAATCAAGCAATCGTGTGCACAGCAGCTAGGGTTTGCGCGACCGAGTCGATCGACGATTGGAGGCCGCGGATGTCCCGCGACGCCCGCTGGAAGTCCCTCCTGGAGCTGCTCGTCGAGCGCGGCCGTCTCGACGTGGAGGACGCGGCGGGCGAACTGGGGGTGTCCGCCGCGACGATCCGCCGCGATTTCGACCAGCTCGCCGAGCAGCAGATGCTGGTGCGCACCCGCGGCGGTGCCGTCGTGCACGGCGTCAGTTACGAACTGCCGCTGCGCTACAAGACCGCCCGCAACGCCTCGGAGAAGCAGCGCATCGCCACGGCGGTCGCCGAACTCCTCACCCCCGGCGAGGCGGTGGGCCTGACGGGCGGCACGACGACGACCGAGGTGGCGCGGGCGCTGGCGGTCCGCCCCGACCTCTCCTCCGGCACCCCCGCCCTGACGATCGTCACGAACGCCCTGAACATCGCCAACGAGCTGGCGGTGCGCCCCCAGTTCAAGATCGTGCTGACGGGCGGGGTCGCGCGCCCGCAGTCGTACGAGTTGATCGGCCCGCTCGCCGACGGGGTCCTCGGCCAGATCACGCTGGACACCGCCGTCCTGGGCGTCGTCGGTCTCGACGTCACGCACGGCGCCTCCGCGCACGACGAGGCGGAGGCCGCGATCAACCGGCTGCTGTGCGAGCGGGCCGAGCGCGTCGTGGTCGCGGCGGACGCCAGCAAGCTGGGCCACCGCGCCTTCGCCCGGATCTGCGACGTGACACAGGTCGACATCCTCGTGACGGACGCGTCCGCCGACGCGGCGACGCTGGAGCGCTTCGAGGAGGCGGGCGTACGGGTACTCGCCGTCTGACCGCACGGCAGCCACTCGGGGCGACAGCCATCAGTCAGGGCGCGCGGCGCGCACACGCACCGCGCGCCTTTCGCCTGCCCGGCACCGGCAGCCGCCCCGACCCCACCCCTCTTGTCGCGAGGCCGATCCCGCCTCTAACCTGACTTTGTGCCGCTACTAAACAAACCAGGGACCGTCAGTGCCGACAGTCCCCGCCTCCCCTCCCTGACCCGACTGCGCATCGCCATCACGGTCTTCTTCGCCCTCGACGGCTTCATCTTCGCGGGCTGGGTGGTCCGCATCCCCGCCATCAAGGAACAGACCGGGGCGTCGGCGAGCACGCTCGGGCTCGCCCTGCTCGGGGTGTCCGCCGGCGCCGTGATCACGATGATGCTGACCGGACGGCTGTGCCGGCGCTTCGGCAATCACCAGGTGACGGTGGCCTGCGGGCTGCTGCTGCCGCTGACCATCGTGCTGCCGCCGCTGACCCACTCACCGCTCGCGCTCGGCCTGGTGCTGCTGGCGTTCGGAGCGGCGTACGGCGGCATCAACGTGGCGATGAACAGCGCGGCCGTGGAACTGGTCGCCGCCCTCGGCAGGCCGGTCATGCCCAGCTTCCACGCAGCGTTCAGCCTGGGCGGCATGGTCGGTTCGGGCCTCGGCGGGCTGGTCGCGGGACATCTGTCACCGACCCGGCACCTGATGGCGATCATGGTGATCGGCCTCGTGGTCACGGCTGCCGCCGGGCCGACGCTGCTGCGCCACCGCTCGCCGGGCGCTCATGAACGTATACGGACGAGCCCCCGGCCCGAGGAGCACGCGCCGTCGCACCGCCCGGACCGCGGCACCCGGCTGCTCGTCCTCGTCTTCGGCCTGATCGCCCTGTGCACGGCGTACGGGGAAGGGGCCCTGGCCGACTGGAGCGCGCTGCACATGGAGCAGGACCTGCACGCGCACCCGGGTGTCGCGGCGGCCAGTTACTCCTGCTTCGCGTTCGCCATGACCATCGGCCGGCTGACGGGCACGACCCTCCTGGAGCGGCTCGGCCGGACCCGGACCCTGGTCCTCGGCGGCGCGACCGGCGCCGTCGGCATGCTGTTCGGTGCGCTGGCGCCCTCGGTGTGGCTCGCCCTCATCGGCTTCGCGATCACCGGCCTGGGCCTCGCGAACCTCTTCCCCGTCGCGATCGAGCGGGCCGGGTCGCTGGCCGGCCCGACGGGCGTCGCGGCGGCCTCCACGCTCGGCTACGGCGGCATGCTGCTGGGGCCGCCCGCGATCGGGTTCATGGCGGACTGGCTCTCGCTGCCCCTCGCGCTGACGAGCGTGGCGCTGCTCGCGGCGGTCGCGGCGACGATCGGGTTCGCGACGCGCCGCGCGACCGTCGCCTGAGCCCCGGGAAATTCCTCGCCGGGGCCACGCTCCACCGGGCAGACTCACCCCATGGAGATCGCAGAGCACATTCAAGTCGTGGAGACAGAGGGCCGATTGCTGGCGGCCGCGGCCGAGGAGGCGGGGGTCGACGCGAAGGTGGCCACCTGCCCGGGCTGGCAGGTCCGCGACCTGGTGCGCCATCAGGGAGAGGTGCACCGCTGGGCCACCGGCTTCCTGGCCGAAGGCCACACGGCACGCCGACCGCTGCCCGACAGCCCGCCCGGCCTCGACGGCGACGAGCTGCTCGACTGGTACCGGGAAGGTCATCACCGGCTCGTCGACACCTTGGCGAAGGCGCCGCTCGATCTGGAGTGCTTCGCGTTCCTTCCGGCGCCGTCACCGCTGGCCTTCTGGGCACGGCGGCAGGCGCACGAGACGACGGTGCACCGGGTGGACGCCGAGTCGGCGCTCGAGCGGCCGTCCGGTGACGCGTCCGATTCGATCACCGGGGAGTTCGCGGCCGACGGGATCGACGAGTTGCTGACCGGGTTCCACGCGCGGGCCCGCAGCCGGATGCGCTCGGACACGCCCCGCCTGCTGCGGGTGCGGGCCACGGACACCGACGTCACCTGGACGGTGCGGATCACCCAGGGCCCGCCCGACGCCGAGCGGGGCGCCGCGGGAGAGGCCGAGTGCGAGGTGTCAGGACCCGCGGCGCGGCTGTATCTGGCGCTGTGGAACAGGCAGCCGTTCCCCGACGTCACCGGTGACGAGTCCCTCGCCGCACTGTGGCGGGAGCGCTCGGCCGTCTGACCCGCCGGGCCGGCGGGCCGTCACGCCGGGGAGTCGGACTCCAGCATCCGGCTCAGCACGGCCCGCTGCAGCGGTCGCACCTCGGTGTGCAGGGCGCGTCCCTTGGGCGTGAGGCAGACCCGGACCCCGCGCCGGTCCTCGCTGCACATGCCGCGCGCCACGAGGCCGTCCTTCTCCAGCCGGCCGATGAGCCGGGACAGGGCGCTCTGGCTCAGGTGGACCTGGCCGGCGATCTCCTGGACGCGATAGCCCGACTCGCCGTCCTCCGGCGCACCCTCGGCGAGTACGTCGAGCACCTCGAAGTCGCTCGCGCCCAGGCCGTGCCGGTGCAGCTCGCGGTCGAGCTCACACATCGTGCGCGCGTGCAGCGAGAGGATGCCCCGCCACCGTTCCACCAGGCCGGCCGATGTCCCGGCCTCCGCTTTTCCTGCCGCCATGAGCGCACCGTAGCAGAAAAGACGCCGTTTGTTGCATCGTCATTAAATGCACGTGCAGTCAATGCATGTGCATGTACTGTGCTCCGCATGACTTCTCCGCTCACCGCTGCTCCCCCGGCCCCCGAGGCCACGTCGGAGCGCTGGCCCCGGCGCCTGTGGGGCACGCTGCTCGTGCTCTGCGCCGCGATGTTCCTGGACGCGCTCGACGTCTCGATGGTCGGTGTCGCCCTGCCGTCCATCGGCTCGGAACTGAGCCTGTCGACGGCGACCCTGCAATGGGTCGTCAGCGGCTACATCCTCGGCTACGGCGGCCTGTTGCTGCTCGGCGGCCGCGCGGCCGACCTCCTCGGGCGGCGCCGCGTCTTCCTGATCGCCCTCGGTGTCTTCGCGCTCGCCTCGCTGCTCGGCGGGCTGGTCGACTCG
The DNA here is from genome assembly GCF_042799415.1 of Streptomyces sp. NPDC057694. Lineage (NCBI taxonomy): Bacteria > Bacillati > Actinomycetota > Actinomycetes > Kitasatosporales > Streptomycetaceae > Streptomyces > Streptomyces sp. NPDC057694. Next base: position 24,474 of record NZ_JBHVIX010000011.1, on the reverse strand, counting down.
GGACCGCTGCTCATCGCGAGCCGCTTCATCAAGGGGCTGAGCGCCGCGTTCACCGCGCCCGCCGGTCTGTCCATCATCACGACCACGTTCGCGGAGGGCCCCGTACGCAACCGGGCCCTGGCCATCTACACCACCTGCGCCGCCACCGGCTTCTCCATGGGCCTCGTCCTCTCCGGTCTGCTGACGGAGGCCAGCTGGCGCCTGACGATGCTGCTGCCCGCACCGATCGCCGTGATCGCGCTGCTGCTCGGCCTGAAGCTGATCCCGCACAGCGCCAAGGAGGAGAACCACCGCGGCTACGACATCCCCGGCGCCGCGCTGGGCACCCTCTCGATGCTGCTCCTCGTATTCACGGTGGTGCAGGCGCCCGAGGCCGGCTGGGGTTCGGCGCGCACCCTGCTCTCGTTCCTGGCGGTCGTCGTCCTCCTGGCCGTCTTCGTCCGGGTAGAACGGCGCTCGCCGTCGCCGCTGATCCGGCTCGGCGTGCTGCGCTCCGGGTCGCAGATCCGTGCGCAGATCGGCGCGATGACGTTCTTCGGTTCCTACGTCAGCTTCCAGTTCCTGGCCACGCTGTATCTGCAGTCCCTGCTCGGCTGGTCGGCGCTGAGCATGGCGCTGGCGTTCCTGCCGGCGGGCGCGCTCGTCGCCCTGTCGTCGACGAAGGTCGGCTCGGTCGTGGACCGCTTCGGCACACCCCGGGTCATCGCCGTCGGCTTCACGTTCATGGTCATCGGCTACGCGCTCTTCCTGCGCATCAGTCTCGACCCGGTCTACGCGGCCGTCATCCTGCCCACCATGCTGCTGATCGGCGCGGCGTGCGCCCTGGTCTTCCCCTCGCTCAACATCCAGGCCACGAACGGTGTGCACGACGACGAGCAGGGCATGGTCTCCGGGCTGCTCAACACGTCCGTGCAGGTGGGCGGGGCGATCTTCCTCGCGGTGGTGACGGCCGTCATCACCGCGAACGCCCCCGAGGGCGCCTCCCCGCAGGCCGTCCTGGACAGCTTCCGCCCCGGCCTCGTGGTGATCACGGCGATCGCCGTAGTGGGTCTGCTGGTCACCCTGACGGGGCTGCGCTCACGCCGGCCCCGGGAGACCGTGGTGATCGCCGGATCCGCGGCGCCGTCCGGGGCGACCGGTGCCGCCGAGACCGCCGAGGCGGCCGGCCGGCGCCTCGCCCTGCGCGACTGACGCCGACCCACCTGCCACGGGGGACCACGGGGGGCGGGCCCCATGGGTGACGGGCTCTGCGGACTCTGTCGCCCATGGGGCCCGTTCGTGCCACCATCGCCGATATGACTCACACGGGGGCCGCCGCCATGGAAACAGCGCGTACACGCAGGACTCAGGCCGAGCGGGACGCCATGACCGTCGAGATCGGCTTCGCGCTCTTCACCGGCGCTCTGCTGGCCGGCACGGTGTTCGCGCTGGTGGCCGTTCCGGCGCTGCTCGGCGGCGTGTCGGGCGGCACCCGGGGCGGGCTCCTCTGGACGGCCGGAATCGCGGCGGCCGTGGCCTTCGTCGCCCGGGTGGCGTGGGTGCTGACGCGCTTCGACCGGCAGAGGTCCTCGGCGGACGATACCGACCCCGAAGCCTGACGACCGCCTGACCACCGCGCCCCGCCGCCCTAGGCTCCTGTTCATGCACAGCACTCTGACCGACCATGCCCGCTGTCTGTACGGGGACGAGCACCGCCCCACCCCGGCGTGCGAACTCGACCACCACGAGCGTTACTTCGTCGAGGAACTGACGTTCGCCGGCGCGGACGCGATCCTCACGATGCTGCGCGAGCTGTGCCCGCACGTGGTCGACGGCCATCTCCCGGTGTGGATCCGCAATCTGGCCCACCGCCTGGTGCTGCTGCAACGGCCCGACGAGCCCGCGCTGCTGCGCGGCGCCGCCGACCATCTGTGGATGCACGGCCCGGACTGGGACGACATCGCGGCCGCTCTGGTACGCCGGGCCGAGGCCCTGGAAGCGGCCTGATCAGCCGAGCCATCCGGGCCGGACGAGACCCGACTCGTAGGCGAGGACGACGAGTTGGGCCCGGTCGCGGGTGCCCAGCTTGACCATGGTGCGGCTCACGTGGGTCTTCGCCGTGAGCGGGCTGACGACGAGGCGCCGGGCGATCTCCGCGTTCGACAGGCCGATGCCGACGAGCGCCATCACCTCCCGCTCCCGCTCGGTCAGCCCGGCCAGCGACACCGCGCCCGCGGGCTCCTTGGAACGCGCCGCGAACTCGCCGATGAGCCGCCGGGTCACCCCCGGCGACAGCAGCGCGTCGCCGTGCACCACGGCCCGCACGGCCCGCAGCAGTTCGTCCGGTTCCGTGTCCTTGACGAGGAAGCCGGAGGCACCGGAGCGGATCGCCTCGAAGACGTACTCGTCGAGTTCGAAGGTGGTGAGCATGACCACCTTCACCTCCGCGAGTTCCGGGTCCGCACCGATCCGGCGGGTCGCCGCGAGCCCGTCGAGCAGCGGCATCCGGATGTCCATCAGGACGACGTCGGGACGCAGTTCGCGCACCAGCCGCACGGCCTGCTCACCGTCGGCGGCCTCGGCGGCGACCTCGATGTCGCTCTGCGCGTCGAGCAGCGCCCGGAATCCGGCGCGGACCAGCGACTGGTCGTCGGCGAGAAGTACGCGGATCACCGGGGCTCCTCCGACGACGGGACGGACGGGGCGGATGAAACGGATGGAGCGGACGGGGCCAGCGGCAGTTCGGCGACGACGCGGAAGCCGCCGTCGGGGCGCGGCCCCGCCTCGATGGTGCCACCCAGGGCGGCGGCGCGCTCGCGCATCCCGGCGAGCCCGTTGCCGCTGCCGCCCGCCTCGGCGTGGCTCGCGGGCCCGTCGTCGTCGACGGTGACCGTCACCATGCCCTGGCCGTAACGGAGTCGCACCCTCGCCCGCCGGGACTCCGAGTGCCGTACGACGTTCGTCAGGGCCTCCTGCACGATCCGGAACGCGGCGAGGTCGGCCCCCGGCGCCGCCGTCACCCGCTCCCCGCCCGTGTCGACGTCGACGGTGAGCCCGGCCCCGGCCGCCTGCTCGACGAGTTCGGGCAGCCGGTCGAGGCCCGGGGCGGGGGCGCGCGGGGCGTCGCCGGGTGTCCGCAGCGTGTCGAGGACCTGCCGCACCTCCCCCAACGCCTCCTTGCTGGCCGCCTTGATCGTCGTCAGTGCCGTACGCGCCTGCTCCCGATCGGCGTCGAGCAGCGCGAGCCCCACCCCCGCCTGGACGTTGATGACGGAGAGGGAGTGGGCCAGCACGTCGTGGAGTTCGCGGGCGATGCGCAGCCGCTCCTCGTCGGCCCGCCGCCGGGCAGCCCGCTCCCGCTCGGCCCGCGCCTGCGCCCACTGCTCGCGCCGCACCCGCGCCAGTTCGGCGACGGCGACGACGGCGAGCACCCACGCCGCGACGATCGCCTCCTGTCCCCAGGGCGCGGGACCGTCCCCGGCCGGCGGCAGATACCGGTACAGCCAGTGCCCCACCACCATGTGACCGGCCCAGAACAGGGCGACGGCTCCCCAGGCCGCGCTCCGGCGCCCCGCGACGATCGCGGAGAAGCAGCCCAGGGCGACGGGGAGGAAGACGGGCCCGTAGGGATAGCCGGCCGCCAGATACACCGTCGCGCAGAGCGCCGTGCCGTAGGCGACCGCGACCGGGTGCCGCTGCCGCCACAGCAGCTGTACCGAGGCCAGGACGAGGAGCAGGTGCGCGAACACGTCGAGGCCGACGCGGTCGCCCTCCCGGCCGTGTGCGGCCATGTTCGAGCCGATCAGGACGATCAGGGTGGCCAGCACCGTGGAGCGCCACGGCAGGCGGCCGCCGTCGGCCCTGTTCCACCACGTGGGCCCCGGCCCCCACGGCGGCCCGCCGCGCCGCCACGGTGGCCCGCCCCAGGTCCTGGGCGGCTCACCGGCCCGCTCATGCTGCTCGTCCATGCGGCCACGCTAAGGGCCGCGGGCCGCCACGGGCGTCAGCCGGGCGTGGTGATCACACGTACTCCCCGGGGAGTACGTACGTCACTTCACGAGCCCGACGCCGTGGGCGAGCTGCGCCACGGCGTGGTCGAAGAAGGCGGCCCGGTCCTCGACGACCCGGTTGAACTGGCCGAACAGCTCGAAGCCGATGAGGCCGAACAGCTGCGCCCACGCGGCGATCAGCGCGGCCATGATCTCGGGCGGCAGGTCGGGCGCGATGTCGGCGGCGATCCGCTCGGCCTCCGGGCGCAGCGCGGGCGGCAGCTTGGGCAGGGCCACGCCCTTGCCCTCGTACGCCTCCCGCACGATGGCGATGAGCAGCAGCCCGACCCGCGACGCGGCCTCGACGGTGGTCATCGGCGCGGTGTAACCGGGCACCGGGGAGCCGTAGATGAGGGCGTACTCGTGCGGACGGGCGAGGCCCCATTCGCGGACGGCCCGGCACACGGTGAGCCAGCGCTGGGCCGCGGTCGCCTTCGGCCGCCGGGCGGCGTCCGCCCGCTCGGCGGCCTCGCCCAGCGAGTCGTAGGCGTCGATGATGAGCGCGGTCAGCAACTCGTCCCGGCTGGGGAAGTAGCGGTAGAGGGCCGACGAGGCCATGTCGAGTTCGCGGGCGACGGCGCGCAGCGAGAGCTTGGCGGCACCGTCGGCGGCGAGCTGTCTGCGCGCCTCGTCCTTGATGGCGGCGGTGATCTCCTGCCGGGCGCGGGCGCGGGCCCCTTGCGTGGTGCGGCTCGTACTCATGGACGCAGTGTTCCACGAAGACGGAGCGGTGCACACGTTTCGGATCGCCGGTCGAAAAAGAGAGCACTGCTCTTGCTTTGGAGCGCCCATCTCGTGCACACTGCTCATAAGCGAGAGCGGTGCTCACACTTCGGAGCACCGCCCGCACTCCTCCTGGGGGTCACCATGAGCGCACAGTCCGAGCCCTACTACCTCAAGGGCACCCCGACCGCGATCCGCCTCAACCGGGTGATCGGCTGGCTGGCCCGTCGCGGCCTCAGCCTCGCGGGCTCCGCCGAACTGTCGGTACGCGGCCGCAAGAGCGGCCAGTTGCAGCGGATCCCCGTGAACCCGCACACGTACGAGGGCGCGCAGTACCTGGTCTCGGCCCGCGGCCACTCCCAGTGGGTGAAGAACATGCTCGCCGCGGGCGGCGGCGAGCTGCGCGTCGGCCGCAAGGTCCGCACCTTCGAGGCCGTCGAACTCGCCGACGACGACCTGAAGCGCGACGTCATGCGCACCTACCTGGAGCGGTGGGGCTGGCAGGTCAACGACTACTTCAAGGGTGTCACCGCGAAGTCGTCGGACGCCGAGCTGTCGGCCGCGTCCCCCGACCACCCGGTCTTCCGGATCACCGTCGCGGACTGACAGCCCGGATCACGGCCGCCGGCCGACGCCCGCGCTCCCCGGGACCGGCACACCCGGTCCCGGCGCGGGGCGGCGCCGAGCGCGTCAGCGCTCGAACCGGTTCAGCGCCCGCCCCGCCATCGGATGCGTCCGCACCAGCTCACCCAGGGACGACGAACCCCGGGTGATCTTCGCGAACGCGTTCCACGCCGGCCGCACGCCCGTGAGCGCCGCGTGCAGCAGGCCCGGCTTGCGCTCGAAGACGGTCAGCATGCGCTTGCCGACGGCCATCTCGACGCCCAGGCCCGCCTTGATGGCGAACGCGTAGTTCAGCGCCTGACGGCGGGCGTCCACCGCGTCGTGGGACTCGGCGACGCGCACCGCCCACTCCCCCGCGAGCCGGCCCGAGCGCAGCGCGAAGGAGATGCCCTCGCGCGTCCACGGCTCAAGCAGCCCGGCCGCGTCGCCGCACACCAGGACCCGCCCGCGCGACAGCGGCGAGTCGTCGGCCCGACAGCGCGTCAGATGCCCGGAGGAGACGGCGGGCTCGAAGCCGGCGAGCCCCAGACGCGCGATGAAGTCCTCCAAGTACTTCTTGGTGGCGGCGCCTTCGCCGCGCGCCGAGATGACGCCGACGGTGAGCGTGTCGCCCTTGGGGAAGACCCAGCCGTAACTGCCCGGGATCGGGCCCCAGTCGATGAGGACCCGGCCGCGCCAGTCCTCGGCGACCGTCTCCGGCACCGGGATCTCCGCCTCCAGGCCGAGGTCGACCTGGTCGAGCTTGACCCCGACGTGTGCTCCTATCCGGCTGGCGCTGCCGTCGGCGCCGACAACGGCCCGCGCGAGCACCGTCTCGCCGTCCTGCAGCACGACCGCGACGGTCCGCCGGTCGGGCACCGCGGAACCGTGCTGCTCGACCCGCGTGACCGTGACGCCGGTGCGCAGCTCCGCGCCCGCCTTCTGCGCGTGCTCGACGAGCTGGGCGTCGAACTCCGGGCGGTTGATGAGCCCGAAGAGCATGCTGCGCGAGCGCCGGGTGCGCGTGTACTTGCCGTTCAGGGAGAACGTGACCGCGTTGATCCGGTCCTTGAACGGCAGATCGAAGCCGGGTGGCAGCGAATCACGGGACGGGCCGATGATGCCGCCGCCGCACGTCTTGTAACGCGGCAGTTCCGCCTTCTCCAACAGCAGCACGCGGCGTCCGGCGACCGCGGCCGCGTACGCGGCGGAGGCGCCGGCGGGGCCCGCGCCCACGACCACGACGTCCCACACGCTCATGTCCCGCTCGTCGCCCATGTCGTTGCCCGTCGCACTCTCGGGATTCTCGCTGCTCACGATGGTCTACTGCTCCGTCTTCAGCCGCCTGCCGCACGTTTCCCAGGCATCCTACGGCGGGCGGCGCCGAGACCCTCTGTGGGAGGATCTTCCGTACACCCTGCACAACGTCGCACCTACGAGGAGCGTGCCCATGTCGCCGCATCCGATCGCCGGAACCGTCGCCTCCCTGCTGCCCCGCGCCAAGGCGGAGCTGGCCGAGCTGGTGGCCTTCAAGTCGGTGGCGGACTTCGATCAGTATCCGAAGAGCGAGAGCGAGGGCGCGGCCAACTGGGTCGCGGACGCCCTGCGCGCCGAGGGCTTCGAGGACGTGGCGCTGCTCGACACTCCGGACGGCACGCAGTCGGTCTACGGCCATCTGCCCGGACCGCAGGGGGCGCCCACGGTCCTGCTGTACGCGCACTACGACGTGCAGCCGCCGCTGGACGAGGAGGCGTGGGTGACGCCTCCGTTCGAGCTGACCGAGCGCGAGGACGGCCGCTGGTACGGGCGCGGCAGTGCCGACTGCAAGGGCGGCGTGCTGCTGCACCTGCTGGCGATCCGCGCGCTGAAGGCGAACGGCGGGGTCCCGGTGAGCGTCAAGGTGATCGCCGAGGGTTCGGAGGAGATGGGCACCGGCGGCCTGGAGCGCTACGCCGAGCAGCACCCGGAGCTGCTGACCGCCGACACCATCGTCATCGGTGACGCGGGCAACTTCCAGTGCGGTCTGCCCACCGCGACGGCGACGCTGCGCGGAATGACGCTGGTGCGGGTGCAGATCGACACCCTCGAAGGGAACCTGCACTCGGGCCAGTTCGGCGGGGCCGCGCCCGACGCGCTCGCCGCGCTGGTCCGCGTACTGGACTCGCTGCGGGCCGAGGACGGCTCGACGACGGTCGACGGTCTGGACGCGGCCGAGTCCTGGAGCGGGCTGCAGTACGAGGACAAGGCGTTCCGCAAGGACGCCAAGGTCCTCGACGGGGTGGAGCTGATCGGCGCGGGCACCGTCGCCGACCGCATCTGGGCGCGGCCGGCCGTGACCGTGCTCGGCATCGACTGCCCGCCGGTCGTCGGCGCGACGCCGTCCGTGCAGGCGGGCGCCCGCGCGCTGGTCAGCCTGCGGGTGCCGCCGGGCGTGGACGCCGCCGAGGCGACGAAGCTGCTGATGGCGCACATCGAGGCGCACACGCCGTGGGGCGCCCGCGTGTCGGTCGAGCAGGTCGGCCAGGGCCAGCCGTTCCGGGCGAACACCGCCAGCCCCGCGTACGCCGCGCTGGCGGACGCGATGGCGGAGGCGTACGACGGCCAGGAGATGAGTTACGCGGGTCAGGGCGGCTCGATCCCGCTGTGCAACACCCTCGCGTCGCTGTACCCGGAGGCGGAGATCCTGCTCATCGGCCTGAGCGAGCCGGAGGCGCAGATCCACGCGGTCAACGAGTCGGTGTCGCCGCAGGAGCTGGAGCGGCTGTCGGTGGCGGAGGCGCTGTTCCTCCAGAAGTACGCCGCCGCGAACTGACGCGGTCCCGGCCCGCTCTGCTGTGGGCCAAGACCTGCGCGGTGCGGCGGGTGCGGTTCGTACGGTCGTCGCATGACGACCTACGACCTCATCGACGCCTTCGATGTCACCCCTCGGCTGCGGCTGCTGCGCTTCCCCGTGGGGCAGGCCTATCTGTGGCGGGACGACGACGGGCTCACCCTGATCGACGCGGGTGCGCCCGGCGCGGGCCGGCCGATCGCCGACGCGGTACGCGCCTGGGGGCACACCCCCGAGGACGTGCGGCGGATCGTACTCACCCATTTCCACGAGGACCACGTGGGCGGCGCCGCCGAGTTCGCCCGGCTCAGCGGCGCCGAGGTGTACGCGCACCGGCTGGACGCGCCGTTCGTGCGGGGCGAGGCGCAGGGGCCGCCGCCGGTCTACGAGGACTGGGAGCGCCCTCTGCACGCCCAGGCCCTGGCACAGCTCCCGGACCCGCCGCCCGAGCCCGATCTGCCGTCCGTGGTGCGGGAGTTGGCCGACGGCGACACGCTCGGCTTCGGCGACGGGGCTCTGGTCGTCGGCGCGCCCGGCCACACGGACGGGTCGATCGGCGTGCATCTGTCCCGGCACGGCGTGCTGTTCACCGGTGACGCGATCGCCGCGTCTCCGGTCGACGGGCAGATCGTCCTGGGCGTGTTCAACCTGGACCGCGCGCGGGCCGTCGCCTCCTTCGCCCGGCTCGCGGCGCTGGAGAGCGAGGTGGCCTGTTTCGGTCACGGCGATCCGCTCACCGAGAACGCGGGAGACATGCTCAGGACGGCCGCGGCGGCGTATCAACCCGCCTGATCGGTCACAGCAGTTCGAGCGGCTGGGCGTAGTGGCAGGCGACGGGGTTGCCACTGCCCCGGTCGGTCAGCTCCGGGATCCGCTCCACGCAGGCCGTCCGCTCCTCCTCGGTGAGCTGGTCGGCGAACTTCGGGCAGCGTGTGCGGAAGCGGCAGCCGCTGGGCGGCCGGATCGGGCTCGGCACGTCGCCCTGCACGGTGATCCGGCGCCGGGCCCGCTCCTTGCGCGGGTCGGGCAACGGGATCGCGGAGATCAGGGCCTGGGTGTAGGGGTGCGAGGGACGGGCGAACAGCTCGCGGGTCGGGGCGAGTTCGACGATCCGGCCCAGGTACATGACGGCCACCCGGTGCGCGACGTGCCGCATCACCGACAGGTCGTGCGCCACGAACAGGAAGGACAGTCCCAGTTCGGACTGGAGGTCCATCAGCAGGTTGAGGACGCCCGCCTGGATGGAGACGTCGAGCGCTGAGACCGGTTCGTCGAGCACGACGACCTTCGGGCGCAACGCCAACGCCCGGGCGATGCCGATGCGTTGGCGCTGCCCGCCGGAGAACTCGTGCGCGAAGCGGTTGCCGTGCTCGGGGTTGAGCCCGACGAGCCGCAGCAGCTCGCGCACCTCGGCACGCCCCGCGTCGTCGTAGCGGCCGTGGATGCGCAGCGGCTCGGCCACGATCTCGTGGACGGAGACGCGCGGGTCGAGCGAGGCGTAGGGGTCCTGGAAGACAATCTGCAGGTCCTCGCGCAGCGGCCGCATGTGACGTCGGCTGAGTGAGGTGAGTTCATGGCCGCGGTAGGTGACGCTGCCCGAGGTGGCCCGCTCCAGATTGAGCAGGGTGCGGGCCGTCGTCGTCTTGCCGGAGCCGGACTCGCCGACGAGGCCGAGGGTTTCGTTGGCGTACAGATCGAAGGAGACGCCGCACACAGCGTGCACGTCGCCGATGGTGCGGCGCACGATCCCGCGTGAGCGGACCGGGAAGTGCTTGACCAGATCGCGGACCTGGAGGACCGGCTCGGTCTCGACGGCCGTGCTCATGCGGGGTCCTTCCGTGGGCCGGCTGGGCTGTCTTGGCTGTCTGCGCTGTCTGCGCTGTCTGCGCTGTCTGCGCTGTCTGCGCTTTCTGAGCCGGCCGCGCTGTCCTCGGGGGTCTCTCCGGCCAGCCGGGCGAGAGCCGTCGCGTCGGCGCCCGTCACCTCGAACACCTCGTCGGCGGCGGTGTCGACGAGCCGCTCGGTGAAGTGGCAGGCGCTGCGGTGTCCGGCGTGGGCGGTCGTGCGCAGGGCGGGTTCGTCGCGGTCGCACACGTCCTCGCGCATCGGGCAGCGTGGCGCGAAGGGGCAGCCCGGTGGCAGGTTCAGCAGGGACGGCGGCGATCCGGTGATCGGGGTGAGCCGTTCCTCCGCCCGGTCCATCCGGGGCAGTGAGCCCAGCAGGCCGAGGGTGTAGGGCATGCGGGGTGTGTAGAAGATGTCCTCCACGGAGCCGGTCTCGACGATGCGTCCCGCGTACATGACGGCGACCCGGTCGGTGTGCCCGGCGACGACTCCGAGGTCGTGGGTGATCAGGACGAGGGCGGCGCCGGTCTCGGCCCGCGCGGTCTCCAGGGCGTCGAGGATCTGCGCCTGCACGGTGACGTCGAGGGCGGTGGTGGGTTCGTCGGCGATGATGACGGCCGGGTCGTTGGCCATGCCGATGGCGATCACGACGCGCTGGCGCATCCCGCCGGAGAGTTCGTGCGGATAGTCGTCGACGCGCCGGGCGGGGTGCGGGATGCCCACGATGCCGAGCAGGTCGACGGCGCGTTCGTGCGCGGCCCGCTTGGACAGGCCCGCGTTGTGCCGCAGCAGGCCCTCCTCGATCTGGTGGCCCACGGTGTGGACGGGGTTCAGCGAGGTCATGGGGTCCTGGAAGATCATGGCGATGCCGCTGCCGCGTACGTCGGAGAGCGCGGAGTCGCCGAGGCCGAGCAGCTCGGTGCCCTGGAACCGCACCGAGCCGGCCACCTTCGCGGTCTTCGGCAGCAGCCCCATCACGGCGAGCGCGGTCACCGACTTGCCGGATCCGGACTCGCCGACGATGCCCAGCGACTCGCCCCGCTCCAGTCGGTAGCCGACGCCGCGCACGGCCCGTACGAGACCGTCCTCGGTGGGGAACTCCACGCACAGGTCGTCCACTTCGAGCACGGTGTCCTCGGTGGGCAGCGTGAGTGCGGGCCGTCCGTCGGCGGCCCTGCCGGACACGGTCATTGGCGCACCCTCTGCTGTCGGGGGTCGAACGCGTCGCGCAACCCGTCGCCGATGAAGTTGATGGTCAGCGCGATCGCGATGATGAACGCGCCGGGGATGTAGAACAGCCACGGCCGGGTGTCGACGGCCGTCTGCGCCTGGGAGACGAGCAGTCCGAGCGAGGTGTCCGGCGGCTGCACACCGAAGCCGAGGAACGACAGCGCCGTCTCGATGAGGATGCCGGTGGCGACGAGGATCGTGGCGTTCACGATGATCGGCCCGAGCGAGTTCGGCAGCAGGTGCCGGAAGATGATCCGGGTGTCGGAGGCACCGAGCGCCCGGGCCGCCTCGACGAACTCCTTCTCGCGCAGCGACAGCACCGTCGAGCGCACGACACGGGAGACGTACGCCCAGGTGAGACCGGCGACGACGATGGCGATCCAGTACCAACTGCCGCCGCTGCGGGAGGAGATGACCAGGGCGATGGCGAGCAGCGGCAGGGTGAGGACGAGGTCGGAGATGCGCATCAGCACCGCGTCGACCACACCCCGGTAGAAGCCGGCGACGGCTCCCCACACCGCGCCGACGAGGGTCGAGCCCAGCGCGATCATGATGGCGATCTTCAGCGAGGTCTGGGTGCCGCGCATCACCTGTGCGTAGGCGTCGTAGCCGGAGGAGTTCGTGCCGAACGGGTGCTTGGCGGACGGGGGCTGGGAGTTGTCGGGGGTGAACTTCTCGTACGAGTAGTGCCACAGGTGCGGCCCGATGAACGCCCACAGCACGATGAGCACGAAGACCACCAGGCTGGCCATCGCCGCCCGGTGCCGCACGAAGCGCCGGAGCACCAGCTGGGTCTGCGTCCGCTCCTTGACCGTGAACTCTTCGTCCTTGCGCGGGAGTTCACCGCCCGCCGCGCCCGTCGCCTGAGTGGTGTCAGTCATAACGGATCCTCGGGTCGAGTACGGCGTACAGCAGATCGGCGATGAGGTTGAAGACAATGACGATGACCGCGGAGAGCAGGAGCCACGCCATGGTGCGGTAGACGTCCACCTTGGTGACCGCGTCGACCAGCATCTCGCCCATGCCGTGCCACTGGAAGATGGTCTCGGTGATGACGACACCGCCGAGCAGCGACGCCACGTCCAGGGCGGTGACGGTGGTGAGCGGGATGAGCGCGGTCCGCAGCGCGTGGTGGGTGAGGACCTTGCGGCGGCGGATGCCCTTGGCGCGGGCGAGGCGCACATAGTCGGAGTCGAGGACCTCGAGCATCGAGGCGCGGGTGTAGCGGGTCCAGGACGCGAACGACACGAGGGCCAGCGTGATGACCGGGAGTACCAAGTGGCCGATGCGGTCGGTCAGTTGGTTGCCGAAGGTGTCGACCTCCAGATACGCGGAGCGGTCGCCGATGGTTCCGAGGAAGGCGGAGCCGGTCTGGTCGTTGAACCAGATGCCGCCCTGCTTGAGGAGGACCGCGAACCAGAAGACGGGCATCGACAGGAAGAGGAATCCGGCGAAGGTGATGACGTAGTCGGAGGGCGAGTACTGGCGTACCGCGCTGTACACGCCGAAGACGACGGCGAGGACGAGCGCGAGCAGCATCGAGGCGACGACGAGGATCACGGTCACCCGGAAGCGGGTGATCAGGTCGTGCCCGATGTCGAGATTGGGGTCGATGGACGGTCCCCACTGTCCGTGCAGGACGCCGACGATCCAGTTCCAGTAGCGCACCACGACCGGCTGGTCGGCGTGGATGTGCCGGGCGAAGGAGGCGACCGCGGCCTTGGTGGGGGCCGGATTGCGGGAGGTGGCGAAGTTGGCGACGGGATCGCCGGCGTTCACGACGACCAGGAACACGATGAACGTCGAGGCGATCAGGACGGGGATCGAGACGAGGACCCGTCGCACCGCGTAGGCGAACATGCAGGACTCCTCGGGTGGCGGTGGACGGTCCCGGCGGCGGACCGCCGGGACCGAACTGTCGGTGTTCCGAGGGGAGTTACTTCCTCAGTCCCCACTCGGCGACGTTGTACGGCGGACCGATGATGGTCGCGTTGTTCCGCATGCCGACGAAGCGGTCCTGCACCGCGAAGAACGTCGGTTTCTGGTAGAGCGGCAGCACGTACGCGTCATCCGTCATGATCTTGTCGGCCTGGGCCAGCATCGACATCGCCTTGGTCGCGTCGGTCTGCCCGACCGAGTCGTTCAGCAGCTTGTCGACCTGCTTGTTGCTGTACCCGCCGTAGTTGCTCGCCTGTCCGGTCGACCAGGTGCCCTGGGCGTTGGACGTCGGCGTCGGACCCTGCACCCAGGCGAAGACGATGATGTCGTACTGGTGCCCGGTGAGCACCGTGCCGAGGTCGGCGGCGCCGATCGGCTTGATCGTCACCTTGATGCCCAGGTCCGAGAGGGCGGACTGCAGGATCTGGCATTCGCTCTGCCGGATCGCGTTGCCGGTGGTGTAGCGGCAGTTGAACGGTCCGACCGCCTTGCCGTCCGGAGTCTTCAGACCGGAGCCGACACCGGTGAACTTTGCGTCGGTCAGGAGCTTCTTCGCCTTCGCCAGGTCACCCGAGCCCTGCCCGGTGCCGGTGACGACGTCCTGGTAGCCGGACTGCCCGGGCATCAGCATGTGGCTGCCGAGCTGCTTGACGTTCTTGTCGAACTGTCCGACCGTTTTATCGACCATGTCCTTGACGCTGATCGACGTGAACATCGCCTGCCGCAGCGCCTTGTACTTGCCGATCACCGGGTTGTGCAGATTGAGATCGAAGTGCTCCCACTGCAGGCCCTCGCCGATCGTGTACGAGACGTTCGGGATGTCCTTGATCTGATTGACGAGGTCCACCTGGGGCTGCGGATAGATGCCCTGGACCTCGTTGTTCTTCAGCGCCGTCGGCTCCTGGGTGGCGTCCGAGATGACCTTGAGGATCAGCCGGTCGAGCGTCGGCTTCGTCTTCCCGTACCACGTGGCGTCGGGCTCGAAGGTGGCGTGGTCGTTGTCCTTCCACTCCGTCATCTTGTACGGCCCGCCGGTGGCGTACTGGCTGGGCGGCGTCTTCATGAAGTACTGCCAGCCCTTGGTGAGCTGGGCGGCCGTCATCTTGTCGGCGCTGCCCGCGGCGGCGCCGGCCGCCTTCTCCGCGACATGGGCCGGGTACAGGCCGTAGCCGCCGCCGAAGAAGGACTTCCAGTCGGAGTAGGGCTTGTCCATGGTGACGGTGACGGTCTTGCCGCCGTCGGACCCGGTGACCGACTTGATCCGGTCCCAGCCGGAGGTGGACCAGGGCAGACAGCCCTTGGTCTGGGTGTCGTCGCTGGCGGGCGGGGGCGGGCAGTCCTTCCCGTTCATGGTGCGCCACAGGAAGATGAAGTCGTCCGCCGACATCGGCGTCCCGTCGTTCCACTTCGCCTTGGGGTTGATCTTGTAGACGAAGGTCTGGGGGCTCGCGCTCGTCTGCTGCGCCGAGGTGACGAAGTCGGTGTTGAGCTTGAGACTGAAGTCCGGCTGCGGCACGAAGACCTGGGGCAGCACGGCGGTCATGGCCTCGCTGTTCTCGAAGGTGTTGCCGTTCGAGTCCTCGATGTTCCAGGCCTGGATGTTCTTCTCGATGGTGTAGGTGAACGTTCCTCCGGACTTGCGCTGCCCGGAGTTGCACGTATTGGCCTTGCCCTGGGAACTGCACGAGGTCAGTCCCGCCGACGTGGTACTGCCGTTGCCGCTCCCGCCCGATCCGCTGCTGCACGCGGTGAGCACGAGAGTGAGCCCGGCGGCAAGCGTCAGGCCCTTCGCGACGGTCGATGAAGGCGCACGCATGTCCCTCCGTTCAGCCGGAGAGCAGTCCGGCTCGGTGAGGCGGCTGCAAACCGCAAGAGGTGAGCTGCGCCTTCACGGTAAGACCATCGCGTCCCGTCGTAAGCGGTCGTGCCATACCGGAAAGATGACGTTCCGGCTTAGATTTCCCCTTGGAAATCACGGCAGTTGGCAAAGTGACGCCGCCTGTCGAGTCGCTTCTCAGCCGAGCGGAATTCCGGCTTCCAGGTAGTGCGCGGCGCCGCGTTCGCGGGCGCGAAGGGCCCAGCGCAGCCGTTCGTACCGCACGGGTGGCAGCAGTCCGGCCGCCTCGGCCTCGCCGACGAACCGCCAGTCCCTCAGCTCCGGCCCGGGCAGCAGCACATGGGCCGCCACGTCAGGGTCGAGCCGCCCGCCGTCGAAGAGCAGCCGCAGACCGCCGAAGCCGGGCGGTACGGGCCGCTCCCAGTCGACGACCAAAAGTCTCGGTACGTCGACGAGTTGGATGCCCGTCTCCTCCAGGACCTCCCGCATGCCCGCCCGCGCGGGTGCCTCGCCCGGCTCGACGACGCCGCCGGGGAACTCCCAGCCCGGCTTGTAGGTGGGGTCGACGAGCAGCACCCGGTCCTGTTCGTCGAAGAGCAGCACGCCCGAGGCGACCGTCTCGGCGGTCGGCTCGGCGGTCTGCACGATGTCGCACGGGGCCGCCTCGCCGGTGCGCACGGCGGCGGCGATGCGCACGGCGGTGTCGTACGGGGTCAGGTCGCCGTTGTCGACGAGGTAGGCCTCCGCGGCGAGCCAGCCCGCGAGCGCGGCGCGGTAGGGCTCGATATCGGCGGGCGCCTCGCCGCCCGGGTCACGGCTGCGCAGGATCGTTTCACCTGGAGCAAGGACCACATGGCACACAGGGATCCGGCGGGCGGCGAGCCCACCGAAGATCTCGTCGCGGTACTCCTGGCGCAGGAGCCCCATCGGCACCACGAGGACCCCGCCGAGTTCGGCGAGGAGCGCCGCGGCCGTGTCGACGACGAGCCGCCGCCAGATCGGCAGGTCCTGACGGTCGCTGACCTCGGCGAGCCGCTTGGCCGGCAGCAGCCGCTCCAGCCCGGCGTCGATCTCCTCGGGGTCGAAGAGCGTGCAGTTGGGGATCAGGTCGAGCAACTCGCGCGCAGCCGTCGTCTTGCCCGCGCCGGACGCCCCGTTGACCCAGACGATCACGGTTCCCCCTCTTCCCTAGGCCCCCTGAGGCTTGCCCGCAACACCCTGCCGGGGAAACCCGGTGCTGATGAGGGTGGTCGCGCGCGGCCGCGCGCGCACGAGGCGGCTGCGCTCAGACGCTCGCGAGCAGACCGTCGAGCGGCGCCGGCACCCGCGCCGGATCGAGGGCCGCCACCAGGAGCCCGCCGTACCGGATCTTGCGGCCCTTCTTGGTGCTGAGAAAGCGCCGGACCTGCTGCTCTCGGGGCCGTCCGCGCTGGGCGGGCTGGGCCAGGAAGATCTGCCAGGACCGCAGGTCGCCCTCGGCCCGGAAGACGTCCTCGACGGCCTGCGTGCCGAGCGCGCGGATCAGTTCGTCCTCCAGGTCCACGGCGCACACGTAGAAGTCCTGGTGCGGCGCCCCCGCCCGCTCAAGACCGCGCGCGTAGAAGCCCCGCTCCCCCTCGTCGCACAGTCCCGTCAGGCGCAGACCGAGGCCGGGCGGTCCGAGGAGTTCCGCGTAGCGGGCCACGCTCATGGCACCGCCCATCGCGACGACGCACACCCCGTCGACGGCCAGGTCACGGCCGCGCCGGGCCGCGAGGGTCTCCACCGCGGCGAGATCGCTGGCCCCCTCGACCAGCACCGCCGTCCGCAGCCCCAGCCGACGGCTCAGCTCACCCGCCGGTTCACCCGGGCCTCCGGCCGCCCATCTCGCCACCGCGTCCCTGAACGCCCCTACGTCTCCCATGGGCCGAGTCTGCATCGTGATCGTCCGGAGCGGCACCGAATATCGTGCGTCCCCCTCGGACTCTCCCCGGATTCACCTGTACAGGCCAGGACCCTTGGCCGGCACAGTGGCACCCCGGTGCCGCCCGGACCGGCAGCCCGGCGCCCGCACCACACCAACTGTGCTGTCCGCGTGCCGCGTTGGGGGAGGCTCGATGCCGGGTCCACTTCTCGCGCTGAGCGTCACGGCTCGTTCTTCGGCATCGGTTCACCGGTCGCGCGCGGTGGCGTAGGTGTTCGCGGGCCTCACGGTCGCGAATGTGCTGGGCGTGCCCTTCGGGGGCACTGGGCGGCGGACGCCGGGGGGTGGCGGGCGGCGCTCTGGCCGGTCACCTGGATCGGCTCACCGGCACTGGCGGGAATCGTCGCGCTGGTGCCCGCGCGGGCGGCCAGGGGGCCGCACAAGGGCCGCACGTGGGGCGCGGACACCGGTAGGACAGGTCGCCGACCAGCAGGCGTGACGGACGTCAATCACACGACGTAGAGGTCGCCTTGAGCGGCTGCCCGCCCGCATCCCCCGGAGCGAAACGAACGGCGCCCGCCCACCGCCTCGGGTGTCTCGGAGATGTCGCGGCAGGCGGGTCATCCGTAAGGGGCGGATGCGAGGGGCCGCATCGCCCGAGCGCCTCCGGACATCGGGGGGAGATACCGGAGCCGCCGCGGCAAGGCCCGGGGCGCCGCGCCGACCGCTGCCCGACGGTCGGCGGCCGGCCCGCTTCCGGCCTTCCGCTGTGTTTCTTGCCTACGAAGTCAAGCGCAGTCGGCAGGGCGGCACAGCCGTGTGCGCACACGCTGTCGCGGCGCGGAATTCACACGGGGTGTGCATCGCGCACACGGTCCTCGCCGGGACCGGCCAGCGCCGCCCGGATCTGCCGGGTGGTCGCGGCGGCGATCCGCGGGTCGTCCGCCGCGTACGCCGTGTAGGCGATCAGGCCGGACGTCAGGGCCCAGCCCCGCCCGCGCAGCCAGGTCGCGTCGTCCACCTCCAGCGCGGCCCGGAGCACCGCGGCGCAGTGCGGCGACAGCAGCGTGAAGGCGATCATCAGGTCGACCGCGGGATCACCCGCCCCGAGACTGCCGAAGTCGATGACCGCGCTGAGGCGGCCGTCGGCGACGAGCAGATTGCCGGTGTGGAAGTCACCGTGGCACAGCACGGGCGGCCCCGGCCAGGCAGGAGCGGCCAGGGCCGCGTCCCACAGCGCGGTCATCGCCCCGGCGTCGAAGGCGCCGGCCGCCCGCGCGATGGCGGTCCGGGTCGCCGTGTCGCGGTCGGCGAGTGTCTCCCGCGCCTCGGCAGGTCCGGCGTGCGGGTCCACCGTCTGCAACGCCCTTAGGAAATCGGCCAGTTCGAGCGCCGCGTCGGTGGAGTCCCCCAGCCCCTCGACCGTCGCGACCTCGCCGCCCAGCCACCGGGTCACCGCCCACGGCCACGGATACCCGAGCGCGGGCCGCCCGACCGCCACCGGGACGGGCACGGCGAGCGGCAGCCGGGGCGCGAGGCCGGGCAGCCGGTCCCGCTCCTTCTCGGCCTGTCCGATGGCGCCGGAGTGCCTGGGCAGGCGCACGGCCAGCTCATCGCCGAGGCGGTGGATGACGTGGTCGGAGCCGCCGGGCTCGACGGGCGTGAGCGGCAGCCGGGACCACTGCGGGAACTGACGGTCGACGAGGTCCCGTACCAGCGCCGTGTCGATGAACGGCCGCTCGTCGACGTCCCTCGTGGCCGGTGCGTCGTGCGCTGTCGCCAAGGCGGATCTCCCGGAACGGGCCCATCGACCCGATGGGCTGTGGACAGAGGGTCCATGACAGAGCACCGTGCCCCGGCTGTCGACCAGTTTTTCTCCGGCCCCACGGTTTTGGTGTCAAGCGTTTTGCGTCTTATTCACCCCATCAAGTGATGCCGGGGGATCGGGAATCGTTACGGCACGACGTGGCTCCGCTCCTCCCGCTACGGTGTCCGACCAGGCGCCCCGGCCCCCGGCGACCTCGCGGTTCATCCGCACACCGATGTTTCGTTCGCGCCAGAGTGGCCGACTCCCTCTGGAGCCGGACAGGTGTTCAGGCCGGGGGGCCCGATGCGGCAAGGCAATCAACAGGACTACTTGTCCGATGACTTCGGAGATTCCGAGGGCTACGGACTGTTCGGAAACTGCGGCGTCATCGCGGGTACGACCGACCCCGACAACGCCGTGCACCCCGCCGTGGTCCGCACATACGGCGACTGCGCCGTCGTCACTCTCGGCGGAGACATAGACCTGCTGGCCTTGCACCGTCTGGCTCCCCTGCTCGACACGGTGGCGGCCGGTCCGTACCGCGTCGTCGTGATCGACCTGACGGCGACGACGTTCTTCGACTGCTCGGGGCTCACCCTGCTGGTCAGAACGCATCGCAGAGCGGCGGAGCGGGGCGGCCGCGTCACCGTCGTGTGCCGGCGCCGACTGACGCTGCGCATCATCGCCATGTCCAAGCTCACCGAGGTGCTGACGCCGGTGGCGACGGTGGAGGAGGCCCTGAGGTGACCCGAGGGTGCCTCGACGCTCCCTCCCGCCCGTCAGGACGCTCGGAGCGCCGTGGCCGTCCACCGCACGCCGTCACCCCGCGTCGGCAGGACGACGGGCGCGCCGTCAGACAGCCTGCCGCCGCGCCTCGTCGGCCGTGTTCCCACCCCGCAGCGCCGCGGCCGCGGCCCCCACGAGCCCGGCGTCCGTGCCGGTCGAGGCCGGGACGACGGTCAGCCGCTGGACGAACGAGAGGGTGGCGTAGTCGCGGAGCGCTCGGCGCAGCGGGTCGAACAGGACGTCGCCGGCCTTCGCCACTCCCCCGCCGATCACCGCGATGTCCACCTCGACGAGCGTCGCGGTCGCGGCGATCCCGGCCGCGAGGGCCTGCGCCGCGCGCGCGAAGGAAGCCGCCGCGACCGGGTCGCCCGCGCGGGCGGCGGCGGCCACGGCCGCGGCGGTCGCGTCGCCGTCGGGGCCCGGCCGCCAGCCGTCGGCCAGGGCACGCCGGGCGATGTTGGGCCCGGAGGCGATGCGCTCGACGCAGCCGCGCGCGCCGCAGGGGCACGGGTCGCCGTCGAGGTCGACGCTGATGTGGCCGATGTGACCCGCGTTGCCGGTGGGGCCGGGGTGGAGTTGGCCACCCAGGATCAGGCCGCCGCCGACGCCGGTGGAGACGACCATGCACAGCGCGTTGTCGTGGCCGCGCGCCGCGCCCTGCCAGTGTTCCGCCGCCGTGATCGCCACACCGTCGCCGACCAGTTCGACGGGCAGTCCGCCGGTCGCGGCACCGACCCGCTCGACGAGCGGGAACGCGCGCCAGCCGGGGACGTTGACCGGACTGACCGTGCCCGCCGAGCGGTCCACGGGCCCCGCGCTGCCGATGCCCACGGCACCGGTCCTCGGCCACAGCTCGGACGACGTCAGCTCGCCGAGCACCGCCTCGACCGCGCCCATCACCGTCTCGCCGTTCTCCTGCGCGGGGGTCGGCCGTTGGGTCCGCGCGAGGATACGGCCCCGGTTGTCCACCAGGGCGCCGGCGATCTTGGTGCCGCCGATGTCGAGCGCGGCGACGAGGTCCGTGTGCATCAGTGTCTGGTCTCCTGCGGGAAAGGGGAGAAGGGGCAGTTCACAGAAGCCGACTGTAGGAAGGCTCAGGAAATCGGTGGACAGTCTCTCCCGCATCTGACAACGTTGTCCAGGCCCTATGCTCGACGCCACATGCTCGTACGGCAGCCGGTACAGCATGATGAACCCCGAAGAGCGGTCGCCCTCCGCCCGCTCCGGGCACCGCCTTGACGGCAGCGACGACAGGACAGGACAGCGCATAGTGGACCGCACCGCCCGCCGCACCGAGAACCGCTACGGCAATCGCCCGACCATGAAGGATGTCGCCGCGCGCGCCGGAGTGGGCCTCAAGACGGTGTCCCGTGTCGTCAATGGCGAGGCCGGGGTCACGCCCGACACCGAGCGGCGCGTGCAGGAGGCCATCGCGGCCCTCGGCTTCCGGCGCAACGACAGCGCGCGGGTGCTGCGCAAGGGGCGTACCGCGAGCATCGGACTGGTCCTTGAGGATCTGGCGGACCCGTTCTACGGACCGCTCAGCCGGGCCGTGGAAGAGGTCGCGCGGGCGCACGGCGCGCTGCTCATCAACGGGTCGAGTGCCGAGGACCCGGACCGCGAGCAGGAGTTGGTGCTCGCCCTGTGCGCGCGCCGGGTCGACGGTCTGGTCGTGATCCCGGCCGGGGACGACCACCGCTATCTGGAGCCGGAGATCGCGGCCGGTGTGGCGACGGTGTTCGTGGACCGTCCCGCGGGGCGGATCGATGCGGACTGTGTCCTCTCCGACAGCTTCGGCGGCGCCCGCGACGGGGTGGCGCATCTGATCGCGGGCGGTCACCGCCGGATCGGCTTCATCGGCGACCAGCCGCGCATCCACACGGCGGCCGAGCGCCTGCGGGGCTACCGGGCGGCCATGGAGGACGCCGGGATATCGGTGGCCGACCGCTGGATGTCGCTGGGGGTCACCGATCCCGAGCGGGTGCGTCTGGCCGCCGAGGAGATGCTCAAGGCCCCCGAGCCGGTCACGGCGATCTTCGCCGGCAACAACCGGGTGACCGTCACCGTGATCCGCGTCCTCGCCGAACTGGACCGGGCCGTGGCCCTGGTGGGCTTCGACGACATCGAGCTCGGCGACCTGCTCCAGCCGGGTGTGACGGTGGTCGCGCAGGACGCCGCCCAGCTGGGCCGCACGGCGGCCGAGCGGCTGTTCCGGCAGCTGGACGGGGCGACGCTGCTCCCCGACCGCATCGAGCTGCCGACGCGCCTGATCCGCCGGGGCTCGGGCGAACTGCCGCCTCCGGCCTGACCGTTACCGGCCCCGCCGTGCGGTCCGCGTCCTAAGCTGCCGGGATGATCAGACCCTTCGAACTGGTGATATTCGACTGCGACGGCGTCCTGGTCGACAGCGAACGCATCGCTGTCGGCCTGCAGGTCGAGATCGGCGCCGCACTGGGCTGGCCGCTGACGGCGGAGGAGGTCGTCGCACGGTTCATCGGACGCTCCCACGCCGACATCAGCGCGCTGGTGGCCGCTCGGCTGGGCGAGGAGACCGCCCAGATGTGGTCGAAGCGGTTCGAGGAACGCCATCGTGAGGCGGTGGACTCCGGCCTCGTCGCCGTCGACGGGATCCGCGAGGCGCTCGACGCCATCACCGTGCCGACCTGCGTGGCCTCCAGCGGCTCCCACGACAAGATGCGGCACACTCTGGGCCGCACCGGACTGTACGAGCACTTCGCGGGACGGATCTTCAGCGCCTCGGAGGTCGCGCGCGCCAAGCCCGCCCCCGATGTCTTCCTGCACGCCGCCCGGCGGATGGGGGCCGACCCGGCGGCCTGCGCGGTGGTCGAGGACAGCGGCCATGGCGTACAGGCCGCGCGTTCCGCCGGGATGCGTTCCTTCGGCTACGCCGGCGGGCTCACCCCGGCCGCCCGGCTCGCGGGCCCGGACACCGTCGTCTTCCACGACATGCGCGATCTGCCCGCCCTGCTCGGCACGATGGGCTGAGACCGCTCGCACACACCACTGCCCTTCCCCGGCCGTCCCCGGGAAAGGGCAGTGGTGATCCGTGCGCGGGTGCGCGCTATTCGGCCGTCGCCGTGAGGTCACCGCGGCGCGGCGCCGCGTAGCCCTCCAGGTCGGCGCGGGTCAGTCCGGCGCGCCGGGCGACCTCGCCGTTGTCGAGGGCCCCGCAGTCCAGGCCGCGCAGCAGGTACCCGGCGAGGGCCTTGGCGGTGGCGGGCTCGTCCGCGATGTCGCCGGTGGACTGGCCGGCGTAGGCGGCGAGTCGGGCCGCGGCCTGCTCGAAGCCCTCGCGGTAGAAGGCGAACACGGCGGCGTAGCGGGTCGGGATGTGGCCCGGGTGCATGTCCCAGCCCTGGTAGTAGGCGCGGGCGAGGGCGCGGCGGGTGAGGCCGTAGTGCAGGCGCCAGGCGTCGTGGACCTTGGCGGTGGGCCCGACGGGCAGCACGTTCGTGGAGCCGTCGCAGACGCGCACGCCCGTACCGGCGGCGGCGACCTGCATGACGGCCTTCGCGTGGTCGGCGGCCGGGTGGTCGCTCGCCTGGTAGGCGGCGGAAACGCCGAGGCAGGCGCTGTAGTCGAAGGTCCCGTAGTGCAGGCCGGTCGCGCGGCCCTCGGCGGCGTCGATCATGCGCGCCACGGCGGCGGTGCCGTCGGCGGCGAGGATGGACTGGCTGGTCTCGATCTGGATCTCGAACCCGAGCCGCCCGGCGTCGAGCCCGTGGGTCTTCTCGAAGGCCTCCAGGAGCCGGACCATGGCCGTGACCTGCTCCGGGTACGTGACCTTGGGCAGCGTCAGGACCAGTCCGTCGGGCAGCCCGCCGTGCTCCATGAGACCGGTGAGGAAGATGTCGAGGGTGCGGATGCCGCGGTCGCGGACGGCCTCCTCCATGCACTTCATGCGGATGCCCATGTACGGGGCCGCCGTGCCGTTCTTGTAGGCGTCGGCGATGACGCGCGCGGCCCGTGCGGCCGTCTCGTCCTCGTCGGCGGAGGAAGCGGGCCGGTAGCCGTCCTCGAAGTCGACCCGCAGGTCTTCGACGGGCTCGCGCTCCAGCTTCGCGCGTACGCGGCTGTAGACGGGCTCCGCGAGGTCGTCGGAGAGGCCGAGGACGGCGGCGAACGAGGCGGCGTCCGGGGCGTGCTCGTCGAGCTGCGCGAGCGCCTGGTCGCCCCAGGTGCGGATGGTGCCCGCGTCGAAGGCGTCACCGGGGACGTAGACCGTGTGGACCGGCTGGCGGGTGCCGGGGTCTCCCGGGTACCGGCGCGCGAGCTCCGCGTCGACCGGGGCGAGTGAGGCGCTGATGCCCTCGCTGACCGCGCCCGCGAGGCTCGTCGACACCTTCTCCTGCTGACCCATTCGTACACCCTCCATACGCTCACTGTTTCCACTTCACGGAATCAAACATCCGTATAGCGAAGTTATCCGTAGCCGTAGTCCAGGTCAATGGCCATCTTCCAGGGTCCCGGTACGCGGACGGGGCCGCGCGGTGAGAACACCACGCGGCCCCGTCGGCGGCCGTCACCGGCCGAACAGGCTCAGCCCTTGCGGGTCTTGACCTCTTCGGTGAGCTGGGGCACGACGTCGAAGAGGTCGCCGACGACGCCGTAGTCGACGAGGTCGAAGATCGGGGCCTCGGCGTCCTTGTTGACCGCCACGATCGTCTTCGAGGTCTGCATGCCCGCCCGGTGCTGGATCGCACCGGAAATACCGTTGGCGATGTAGAGCTGCGGGGAGACGCTCTTGCCGGTCTGGCCGACCTGGTTGGAGTGCGGGTACCAGCCCGCGTCCACCGCGGCACGCGAGGCGCCCACGGCCGCGCCGAGGGAGTCGGCGAGGGCCTCGATGATCGAGAAGTTCTCGGCGCCGTTGACGCCGCGGCCGCCGGAGACCACGATCGCGGCCTCGGTC
The DNA here is from genome assembly GCF_042799415.1 of Streptomyces sp. NPDC057694. Classification (NCBI taxonomy): domain Bacteria; kingdom Bacillati; phylum Actinomycetota; class Actinomycetes; order Kitasatosporales; family Streptomycetaceae; genus Streptomyces; species Streptomyces sp. NPDC057694. The sequence goes on along the minus strand of NZ_JBHVIX010000011.1, from coordinate 11 downwards.
AGCTCCGGACG
>NZ_JBHVIX010000010.1:71072-274526 GCF_042799415.1 Streptomyces sp. NPDC057694 | reverse complement strand
CCGCTCGGAGGAAAAACAACCACTCCCCCTGTGTCTAGGTACGCCGGATGCCCCCCCCCCCCCCCCCGCGGCGGCGGTGAACTCGCCCGGCGGGTCAGCCCGGTTCGTTCGAGGAGAGCGAGCTCACCTCGCGAGAGGTCAGTTCACGGTCGAAGACATGAACGTCCGCGATGTCACCGCTCCAGTGGTCGGCCGCCTTGCCGTTGAACTTGCCGCGGCCGATCACCACGGTGCCGGTCGGCTTCACACCGTTGGAGGCCTCTCTGGTCCCCGCGAGCCGGCCGTCCACGTAGATCCGCATCCGGTGGTCCTTCTGACTGTACGTGCCGGTCAGCTGGTACCAGTGATCCGCCTGAGGCTTTTCGGCCGTCTCCGCGACGGTGCGGGCACCGAGGAAACTGAAGGCGAAATTTCCGTCAGGGCCGGAATACTGCAGGAAGAACGTGCTGGTCCGGTCACCGTCCTGTGAGAGGGCGGTGTGGATTCCCTTCATGTTCTGGGAGGTGGCGCGCACGCGCGCGGCGACGGAGTAGTCCTTGCCCGCGGTGTCCAGGCGGGTGTTGGTGTCGGCCTGTCCGGTGCTGCCGTCGAGGCGCACGGCGCCGCCGTTGGGGCCCTCGGTCCACTGCGCGCCGCCGCTGACGGTGGCGTCGCGACCGGCCTTCGCGGTGCCGGACTGATGCAGGGGCCACCACCCGAGCCCCTGCAACTGCTCGGTCTTGTCTTCAGGATGTGAAGCGGCCGGTTTCGCCTTGTCCGCGGCCTTGTCGGCCTTCTCGGTGTCCTGGTCGCGCACCAGGTGGACCACGACGAACGCCAGGGCGACGGTCAATACGGCGATCGTGGTGATAAGTGGCCATCTGCGCGTCATGTACATCCCCAGAGATACGGCATAGGTGTGTCACTGGGGATCACGAGTGTGGCAGCCAAACGGTTCAGCGCTCATTCACCTTGTGACAGAGGTGTGAGACACCCCACTCGCGCAGGAGACCAACACGTGTGCCCGGGGTGAGGGGTGTGTGAAAGCCGGTCATTCGGCGGCGCGGCTCGCCACGTAATCGCGATATTCGGTCAGGCTTTCGCCGCTGAGCGGGTAGTAGTCGGAGAGCCGTGCTCCCTGGTCGAGGCGGAGGCGGGCGAACGCCTCGCGGTCCTGGTGCAGCAGGGAGTCCTCGGCGAGCGGCACCGCCTTGTCCTGCGGGACGACGACCGCGCCGTCCTCGTCGGCGACGATCAGATCACCGGGTGTGACGAGTGAACCGCCCACGCCCACCGGCACGTTGAACGCCGAGGGGAACAGCTCGGTCTGGGAGGCGTAGTGCGGGGTGACTCCGGTGCACCAGACGGGGACGCCGAGCTCCCGGATCCGGGCCGCGTCCCGCACCCGCCCGTCGACGACGATGCCGGCGCCGCCGCGCAGCTTGAAGTAGCGCACCAGCATGTCGCCGAGGCAGCCGGTGAAGTGGCTGCCGTGCGCGGAGACGACCAACACGTCGCCGGGCCGCACCGACTCCAGGACGCCCCACAGCGGGGTCTTGCGCTCGATGTCCTCCTGCTCCGCGCCGTTGAAGACGTCCTCGCGCTGCGGCAGGAACTGAAGGGTCACGGCGCCGCCGGTGACCTTGACGTCCGGCTCGCGGTGCAGCGGCACGGGGCCGTCGATGAACGTCCGGGTGATGCCCATCTGATGCAGCTTCGCGCAGGCCGTCGCCGCGCTCACGTCCTTGAGCGCCTCCACCATCCGCGCGGTGGGCCGTGCGTAGGACGCGGTGTGGACCGGCGCCCGCATCGACTCGTAGCCGACGCGGCCCTCCCCCGTCCCGCCGCTGCCGTTGAGCCGGGCCCCGCCGGCCGACGGCGCTTCCTGATCCCCAGTCGGGTGCATGCACTTGCCTCTCCGCGCGCTCGTCGCACGCAACGCCAGTGACATCATCGCCTATCGATGGTAGATAACAGCCAATCGATTAGTGCTGTCAATGCTGTTCGTACCGCCCATGCGTCAGGAGCAAGCCGTGCCCGGTGCCCTTACCGACCCCTCCCAACTCGCCCCACGCACTGCCTGGTTCGAGGAGGCGCGGTTCGGTCTGTTCGTTCATTTCGGCCTGTACAGCATGGCGGCCCGGCACGAGTGGGTGCGCAGCCGGGAGGCCATGTCGCAGGAGGCGTACGACCGTTATCTGGACCGCTTCGACCCCGATCTCTTCGACGCCCGTGAACTGGCGCGCAAGGCGCGGGAGTCAGGGATGCGGTACGCGGTGCTGACCACCAAGCACCACGACGGCTTCTGTCTGTTCGACTCGGCGCTCACCGACTACACCTCGGTCCGGGCCGCGAACCGTGACCTGGTGCGGGAGTTCGTGGACGCGATGCGTGCCGAGGGGCTGCGGGTCGGTCTCTACTACTCGCTGCTCGACTGGCACCACCCGGACTTCACCGTCGACGAGCACCACCCGCTGCGCGGTACGGACGCCGAGCGGGAGCCGCGCGACATGGCGGAATATCGCCGGTACATGGAGGGCCAACTGCGCGAACTGCTCACGAACTACGGCGACATCGACCTGCTCTTCTTCGACTTCACCTACCCGGAGAAGGGTCCCGAGGAGTGGGGAGCCGGGCAACTGATGTCGGTCGTGCGCGAGTTGCAGCCGGACATTCTGGTCAACGACCGGCTCGGTGTCCCGGGCGACTATGTGACGCCGGAGCAGTACCAGCCGGACCGGCCGCTGGAGCGGGACGGCGAACGGGTGCTGTGGGAGGCCTGCCACACGCTGAACGGCTCGTGGGGGTACGACCGTGACAACCACGACTACAAGGACCCGGCGCTGCTGGTGCGGATGCTGGTGGAGTCCGTGGCGTGCGGCGGCAACCTGCTGCTGAACGTCGGGCCGACCGGCCGGGGCGCCCTGGACCCGCGCGCCCGGGACACCCTGGGCGCCATCGCCGAGTGGAGCGCGCTGAACGCGCGGTCGGTGCACGGCGCCGGCCCGAGCGCGTATCCGCCGCCCCCGGGCACGCTGTACACGCAGCGCGGCCGGTACCTGTATCTGCATCTGCTCGCCTGGCCGCTCAAGCACCTCCATCTGCCGGGGCTCGCGGGGCGGGTGCGCTACGCGCAGTTCCTGCACGACGGCTCCGAGGTCCGCTTCCAGGAGATCGACCAGGCGCCGCCCGAGCACAACAACCTCGCCCCGCACAGCCAGCCGGCGGGCACCCTCACGCTGACGCTGCCGATCGCCCGGCCGGACGTGCCGCTGCCGGTGATCGAGCTGGAGCTGGACGTCGAAGACGATGCGTGAACAGGTGCCGGGCCCGTTGAGCGAGCGTCTGCTCCCCCTGCCGGAGCGGGCGCTCGCCGATCCCGCCGCGCGGCTCACCGTGCCCGACGTGACCCGCCGCGAGGTGTGGGACGCCGTGCCGAAGGCGCTGCGCGAGCGCGTACTGGCCGACGCGGCGGACGAGTTGGGGCGCCCGGCGCCCCGGCTGACGGCCGGGGCGTGGGCCCGCGCGCTGCGCGACGGCAACCGGGGCGCGTACGAGGACGCGGCCTGGCGTCTTCAGGAGCGGGTCTCCCTGCTCTGCCTGGCCGCCGTCCTGACCGGCGAGTCGGCGGACGCGGCCGATCCGGCGCCCGACGCCTGCCCGTACCTGGACGCGGCCGTCGACGGGCTCGTGGCGTTCGCCGAGACGAGCACCTGGTGCTGGGCGCCGCACGACCGGTTCGCGGCGGCGCGCGGCGAGGTGGTGCCGGATCCCGACGACCCGTATCCCGACCTGGGTGCCGCCGAGGTCGCCGCGCTGTTCGCCTGGGCGGACCACGCGCTCGGCCCGCATCTCGACCGGCGCGCGCCGGGGCTGCGGCGGCGGCTGCGGCGGGAGGTGGAAGCGCGGCTGCTCGGCCCGTTCGAGCGCCGTGGGGACTGGGCCTGGATCGGCGCGGACGGCGGCGCCAACAACTGGAACCCGTGGATCCATGGCGCCGTCCTGGCCGCCGCACTGCTGCTGTGCGACGACCCCGACGAACCGGCCGCGCCTGATGCCCCCGCCGACGAGGAGCGCCGCACCCGGCTCGTCTCCCTGGTCGTCGAGGGTCTCGACCACTATGTCCGCGCGCTGCCCGACGACGGCGGGATCGACGAGGGCATCTCCTACTGGTGGGCGGGCGCGTGCCGGCTCCTGGAGATCCTCGATCTGCTCGCCGACGTCGGCGGACCGGCACTCGACGCCCGCGAACTCCCGCTGCTCGCTGAGCTGTTGAAGTACCCGCGGCGGATGCACCTCGGCGCCGACCGGTACGTGAACGTGGGCGACGCGCCCGCCCGGCTGGACACCCGGCAGCCCTGGCAGGTGCCGTTCCGCTGGGGCGGCCGGCTCGGGCAGCCGGACACCGTGGCACACGCGCTGGCGGGGGCGCGGCAGCAGGAGTGCGCCGCTCCCCCGCGGGCCGGTCTCGGCCGGGCGCTGACCGCGCTGGCCGACCGGGACTGGTGCCGGGCGGTCACCGGGCCCGTACCGGAGCCGTCCTGGCCGTCCCGCGAGACCTGGCTGCCGAGGCTGCAGATCCTGGTGGCGCGGGAGGCGGCCGGGAGCACCGACGGGCTCACGCTCGCCGTGAAGGCGGGCCACAACGGCGAGCACCACAACCACCTGGACGTCGGCTCGTACTGGCTGGCCGTGGACGGACGGCCCCTGGTCGTCGACGTCGGCCGGCCCACGTACACGGCGCAGACCTTCGGCCCGGACCGCTACGCGGCCTGGCCGTTCACCAGCGGCTGGCACAACGTGCCGGAGCCGGGCGGCGCAGGACAGCTTCCCGGGGCCGCGTACGGGGCGCGCGAGGTCGGCGTCGAACTCGGCGCTGACCACTCCGGGTTGACCGCCGAGCTGAGCGCCGCGTACCCGCCGGGCACGGTCGAGCGCTGGGACCGCACGGCACGCCTGACACGGGCGTCGTCCGGCGCCCCGGCCTCGTATGTGAGCGTCGAGGACCGCTGGCGGGGCGGGCCGCCCAGGGGCGCGCTGCACCACGTCCTGGCGGGGCACGTCGAGCACGGGGACGGCTGGGCCACGGTCACCTGCCCGGACGGCGGTCGCGGCCTGGAGATGCGGTGGGATCCCGACGCGGCCGACGCCGTCGTCGAGCCCAGAAAGCTCGACGATCCGCTGCTGACCAGGAGTTGGGGAGACGTTCTGACCCGTCTCACGCTCATCGCGCGCACCTCCGGGACCCAAGGCGGGCTCTGCGTACGGTGGTTGGTTGCTGCAGCACCCTTGAACTACCGAAGTGCCAGCCATAGCATCAGCAATCGATAGACGATAGTCGCTGAGGCGCGGGCACCGTCCCCGTCTTCCCCACCTTCGGGCCACCTCCCATCGCTGCTCCACCGGGAAGCCTGCGACTGAACACCAGCTATCGATTATTCACGACTACGCAACGGAGCGTGTCCCGATGAGAACAATGTGGCGCCGTGCCTGCGGACTCGCCGTGGCTCCCCTGGTGATGGCGTCGGCCGTCGCCTGTGGCGGCGGATCCGACCAGGCCGCGGGGGGTACGACCCTCCGCGTCATCGTGAACATCACGCCGAACCTGACGGAGAAGTACTGGAACGACCTCTTCGCCGGGTACGAGAAGGCCCATCCCGGGGTGACGGTCAAGCTCGAACTGACCGGCACCATCTCGGCCGACGCGAAGCTGCGGCAGGACCTCGCGGCGGGCGACGCGCCGGACGTCGCGCAGCAGATCGTGCCGACCGCCGACACCGCCTCGCTCTTCGCCGACCTGAGCGAGGAGTCCTGGACGGCGAAGACGCCGCTCGCCGACCAGTACGCCGTGGGCGGCAAGCGCTATGTGGTCGGGGTGGGCGAGCAGATACAGTCGCTCGTCTTCTACGACAAGGCCGCCTTCGAGAAGGCCGGACTGGACGCCTCGAAGATCCGCACCATGGACGACTTCACCGCGGCCATGGGCGAGTTGAAGAGCGCGGGCTACAAGCCGCTCCAGACCGCCGGCCAGTGGGTGACCGGCTCGCAGTTCTCGATGATGGCCGACGCGGGTGTCCTCACCGACAACCCCAAGTGGACGGCCCAGCGCACCGCCGGCAAGGTCTCCTTCGCGGACAGCGGCTACGTCGACTACCTGAAGCGGTACAAGGGCTGGATCGACAAGGGCTACCTGGAGAAGAGCGCCCTCGGTGTGACCTACGCGGACGGCCAGACGGCGTTCCTGAACGGCAAGTCGGCGATGTACATCATGGGTTCGTACTTCGTGCCCGCCGCCGACGCCGCGAAGAAGAGCGACAACATCGGGGTGTTCTCCATGCCGACCGACGGGGCGTACCCGTCCGGCCAGTTCGGCAACATCTCCAACCCGTACGTCGTGGTGAACAAGTCGCCGCACAAGGCCGAGGCCATCGACTTCGTGAAGTGGGCGACGACGAACCCGAAGGCCATCAAGAGCCAGCTCGCCTCGGACGGCAATCTGCGCTCGGGCTTCTCGTACCCCATGTCGAGCCTCGGCACCTCCGTGCAGAAGATCCTCGACAAGACGCCTTCGGTGATCGTGAAGTCGGGGGCCAACACGCCGATCGCCGGGTACAGCGACGAGCTGAACAAGCAGATCCAGTCCCTGTACACGGGCGCGTCCCCGAAGGCCGTAGCCGACGGATTGGACAAGTGGTGGAACTCGCAGGGCTGACCGACACACAGCGGCGCGTCCGCCGCCGGGCCCGGCTGCGCGAGTCGGCGCTCTCCTTCGGGATGATGGGCCCGGCGGTCCTGCTCTACACGGTGATGACGGTCGTACCGGTCGGTGTGGCGGTGTATCTCAGCCTCACCGACTGGGACGGCTTCTCGACCGCCGCGTTCATCGGGCTCGACAACTACAAGCACCTGTTCGACGACCCGAGTTCGTCGGACGCCTGGTACGTGACCGGGCTGATCTCCGTGGTCGGCACCGTGCTGATGGTGGGCCTGGGTCTGGTGTACGCGCTCGCGCTCAAGGCACGCTCGCGCTCCAACTCCTTCTTCCGGGCCGTCGCCTACTTCCCGCACGTGATCAGCGCGCTGATCCTCGGCTATCTGTGGGCGGCGATCCTCGGGACGAACGGGGCGATCAACAACACGCTCGCCAAGTTCGGCATCGAGCCGGTCGGTTTCCTCTTCGACGAGAACTTCGCGGTGATCTCCCTGATCGGGGTGATCGTGTGGGCGGGCTTCGGGTTCAACGTGGTGCTGTTCGTGGCGGCCTTGCAGACCGTCCCGGCCGAGTTGCTGGAGGCCGCCGCCATCGACGGCGCCGGCAAGCGGCAGATCAACACGCGGGTCGTGATCCCCATGATCGCGCCCGTGGTGACGGTGGCGACGGTGCTCAATCTGGTGGGGCTGATCCGGGCCTACGACATCGTCGTCAGCCTCACCGGCGGCGGTCCCGCGGGATCGACGCAGACGTTCACGTATCTCATTCTCGCCCGGTCCTTCGAGGGCACCAAGGTCGGTTACGCGACCGCACAGGCCGTGTTCCTGATGGTGGTGTCCGCCGTGCTCGCCCTCTTCGTGACGGCGCTGCGCAACCGCCAGGACCAGGCAGCGACAGGTCGGTGAGGAGCCGGTGGTGGTGGTACTAGAGGCAGAACCCGAGGCGGCGGCCCGCAAGCGGCCCAGGATCCGGCCGGCCCGCACGGACGACTGCGGCGGCGGGGGCGCCGAGCACGAGGAGACCCGGTCGCCGCTGCGCTGGGCTCTGCTCGGGGTGCTGTTCGTCGTGATGGTCGTGCCGATCTATCTGCTGGTCGTCAACGCGTTCAAGTCGCAGCAGGAGATCCTCGACAACCCGTTCTCGATCCCGCTCGGCGGCCTCACCTTCGAGCACATGGGCGCGGCGATCAGCAGCCCGCAGTTCAATGTGATCGGCGGCTACGGCTTCACGCTGTTCCTCGTCGTGCTGGTGGACGTGTTCTGCATCCTGCTGGCGGGACCGGCCGCGTACGCGATCGCCCGCAGCCTCAAGAAGCGCACGCAGCTGGTGCTGCTGTACTTCCTCGCGGGCACGTTCATCCCCGGCGCGGCGGTGATCATCCCGGTGATCTACGTGCTGCGGGAGATCGGGCTCGCGAACACGGTGACGGGTCTGGTCGCGCACGACGTGGCGTCCACGCTGCCGGTGAGCATCTTCCTGTTCGTCGGGTTCATCCGCACGATCCCGGTGGACATCGACCACGCGGCGACGATCGACGGCGCGGGCCGCTACCGCACCTTCTGGACCATCATCTTCCCGCTGATGCGTCCCGCGGTGGTCACCGTGCTGATCCTCAACTCCATAGGGATCTGGAACGACTTCATCTCGCCGCAGATCCTGCTCAGCCCGTCCTCCGGGCACTACACGGTGACGACGGCGATCTACGCCGGCATCAGCCAGTACTCGACGGACCTGACGAAGGTGTTCCCGAACCTGCTGCTGGCCATCGCGCCCGTCGTCATCTTCTTCATCTACATGCAGCGCCACATCATCAGCGGTCTCACGGTCGGTGCCGTGAAGGGCTGACCGCTCGGTCGACACCAGAAGAAAGGATCACGGAGTGTCCAGGAGTTGGAGACATCTGTCCGCGGCCGCCCTGCTCACCGCACTGACAGTGGTCGCGGCCGGCCATCCGGCGGCGGCCCATCCGAACAAGACCCGGCCGCACACGTCCCAGGCGGCCACGACCTATTACGTCGGTCCGTACGGCGCCGACACCAACCCGGGCACGAACGCCACGAACCCGTTCCGCCACATCCAGAAGTGCGCGGACGTGATGGTGCCGGGCGACACCTGCGAGATCGTGTCCGGCAACTACGAGGAGACGGTCGTCCCGGCCCGCTCCGGCACCGCCGCCCTGCCGATCACCTACAAGGCGGCGTCGGGCGCGGACGTGACGGTGAACGGCGCGTCGAAGGTCACCGGCTTCGACCCGGTCACCGCCGCCGACGTCACCGCGATCGCCCAGAAGGACCCGTACGCGGCCGACTCGCAGTTCAGCGACGCCGTGGCGGCCGGGCACGTCTACAGCACCGCCGTCGACCTCGGCTCCGACGTCTCCACGGTGCAGGTGTTCACCGACAAGAAGATGGACGTCGAGGCCCAATGGCCCTATCCGGGAACGGACTTGCTCGACCCCTCGCTCCAGTACGCCGGTGAGGGCAGCGCGGACGCCACGATCTCCGACGCGGACCTGACCCGCCCGGCGGGGTACTGGGACGGCGCGCGTGCCCTCACCGGCTACTGGTACATCTCGGCCACCGGCACGGTGAAGAGCTCGGCGGTCGGCTCGGTGACGCTCGACGTGGCGCCGCCGTGCGTCCACAAGGTCGTCCCCAAGGAGACGCGGTACGCGCTGTCGGGGAAGATCGGCGAACTCGCCCACCCCGGCGAGTGGTTCTACGACCCGACGGCCAAGCGCCTGTACGTGTACGGGGACGACGACCCCGACAACCACACGGTGCAGGTCAAGCGGCGCACCCTGGGCTTCGACCTGACGGGCGCGAGCCACACCACCGTCAAGGGCGTCAAACTCTTCGCCACGACGATCCAGACGGGTGCCTCCAGCACGGGCGTCACGCTCGACGGCATCACCGGCACGTACCTGTCGCACTACACCGACATCACGCGCGGCGCGACGGACTGCGGCTCGACGGTGACGCGGGGCGTCGGTGACACCGGCATCATCCTCGACGGCACGTACAACAGAATCGTGAACAGCGATCTGTCGCTGAGCGCCGGGAACGGGGTGGCGCTGCGCGGCCAGAACAACACGGCCACCGACAACGTCATCCACGACGTCGACTACATGGGCACCTACGCGGCCGGCATCGCCGTGCAGGGCAACAGCCAGACGGTCACCCACAACACCATCTCGACGGTCGGCCGCAGCGGCATCAACCTGCAGTGGAACACCGTGGACGGCCTCGACCCGGGCAAGGACACGATCGCGTACAACGACATCTCCGGGTACGCCCGGCTCAGCCTGGACGTCGCCGCGATCTACACCTGTTGCAGCGCGTACATGATGGGCTCGTCCATCGACCACAACGTGCTGCACGACCCGGCGCCGACCACGACGTCCACGACGTTCGGCATCTCCGGGGTGTACGCCGACAACGGGCAGAGCGACCTCGTCATCGCCGACAACGTGGGCTGGGGCAACCGCGAGGGCACGGTGATGCTGAACGGTCTGGGCACCGGCTCGCACGACAACGGCGTGTACAACAACACCGGCGGGATGACGCTCTTCTACGTCAAGGAGGCCGGCCAGTCCACGGGCACACACATCGCCAACAACATCGGTCCGATCAAGGGCCTGGACGGCGCATCGGCCGGTGGGCTCGTCGCCGATCACAACATGCTGGAGACGGTCGACCCGCGCTTCGTGGACGCCGCGGGGCACGACTACCAGTTGGCGGCCGACTCCCCCGCGCGCAATGTGGGGCTCGCCGTGCCGGGCGTCAACGACGGGTCCACGGATCCGGCGCCGAGCCTGGGCGCGTATCAGTACGGTGCGCCCAAGTGGACCGCGGGCGCCCGCCGTTGACCTGAATCCACGGGCGTACGAGGAAGGGCCCGAGCCGGATGTCCGGCTCGGGCCCCTCCTCTCTTCGGCCTCGCTCACTTGCGTTTGGCGACGGCCTTCTTGCGGGGCTTCTTGATCTCCCGGGCGTCCGGCACCGGTCCGCGGCCCGCGGCGTGGTCGGCGAACGCCGCGGCCGCCTTGTCGGCCTCCCCGTCCCGCAACAGGTCGACCAGGCGCCCGTGTTCATGGGCCATGGCCTGCCAGTCGCCGTCGAAGAGCGGGTCGGAGATGGCCCGCAGCGTGCGCAGGCTCGGCTCGATGACCTCCCACATGCGCTCCAGGAACGGATTGCCCGCGCACTGGCTCACCACGGTGTGGAACTCGATGTCGGCCGTGCGGAAGGCGCTGACGTCGCTCGCGGCGACCGCCTCGTGCATCCGCTCCACCAGCGCGTCCAGCGCGGCGAGCTGCTCCGCGGTGATGTGCTCGGCGGCGAGCTGCGCGGCGAGGCGCTCCAGCGGCTCGCGCACCTGACGCGCGTACTCGGCGTCCTGCGAGGAGATCTCCACGACGAAATGGCCGCGTCGCGGGACGTGCATGAGCAGCCCCTCACGCGCGAGCCGCTTCACCGCCTCGCGCACCGGGGCCTGGCTCACGCCGAGCCGGCGGGCGATCTCCGACTCCACCACCCGGTCGCCCGGTCCGAGGTCACCGTCCACGACCGCCTGGCGGAGCAGTTCGTACACCTGGTCCGAGATCAGGGTCTTGCGGAACCGGTCCTTGTTGGTGGCCAGCGTGGAGACGAAGCCACCCGACGCGTTAGATGCCATGAATTCCCAATTCTTCGCTGGGGCACGTCAGTTGGTCCACAGGGAGCTGTGCGGGTATGCGGACCATCGTACGCGCCCATCGTCTATCGATGGAGTCACATCGAGCTTTCCAGCCGCTTGGCCAGCCAGGCCAGCTTGACGACCTCGTGGTCGGGGCCGCCGCCCTCGTGGTCGTTGAAGGGGTACACCTCGATCCGCTTGTCGGCCTGGTCCACGCCCCGCTCGGCACCGTAGTGGTTGAACGCCGCGTACACGGTGGAGGGCGGGCATATGTGGTCCATGAGGCCGACCGAGAAAAGCGTCGGCGCGTTCGCCCGGCGGGCCAGCGTGGCGCCGTCGAAGTAGGACAGGGTGCGGGCGACCGTCGCGGCGTGCGCGCGGTGCAGCTTCACGAACTTGGTGACCTCGACGTAGGGGATCGCGTCGGTGATCGTGGTGGCCCGCGGGAAGTGGCACAGGAACGGCACGTCCGGCAGACAGGCCACCAGGTCGGGGACGAGCCCGGCCGCGGCGAGCGCGATGCCGCCGCCCTGGCTGGTGCCGGTGACCACGGTGCGGGCCGGGTCGACGGCCGGGTGCCAGCGCGCGGCGGCGACGGCGCGCACGGCGTCCGTGTACAGCCGCCGGTAGAAGTAGCGCTCCGGGTCGAGGACGCCCCGGGTGAGGAAGCCGGCAGCGGCGATGTCGCCGGTGGCCGGGTCGGGGTCGGGGGTGTCGGCGCCCTGCCCCCGGGTGTCCATGACGAAGTGCGCGTACCCGGCGTCGGCCCACAGCCGCTTCTCGTGCGGGGCGCCGCGGCCGCTGCCGTAGCCCAGGTACTCGACGACGACCGGGAGCGGTCCGGTGCGGGTGACCGGAAGATGGAACCAGCCGCGCACGGGGTGCCCGCCGTATCCGGCGAAGGTCACGTCGAAGGTGTCGATCGTCGCCAGGCCGTTGTGCACCGGGGTGAACGTCGCGTCGATGCCGAACGGCTCCTGCTCGGCGAGGGTCCGCCGCCAGAACGCGTCGAGGTCGGCCGGCTCGGGCAGATCGGGGCGGTATCTCTCCAACTCGTCCAGGGGCAGGTCGAACTGGGCCATGGGGCATCTCCGCGGAGGTCGGGGCCGGATCGCAGGTCTTTCATCGCCTATCGATCATCGAGGGAATCGAATCAGGGGCGTTCGAGCACTGTCAACAGCGCAGCCGGTACGCGCGGACGGCGTTGCCGTGCAGCACGCGCTCGCGCTGCTCCGGGGTCAGGCGGTCAAGTCCGGTGCGGGAAAGGGCCAGTGAGTCGGCCCGGGTGCCGCGCGGCAGGCAGATCGGCCAGTCGGAGCCGACGAGGCAGCGGTCGGGGCCCAGCACGTCGACCACGTGCCGGACCAGGCCGGCGACGCGTGCGGGGGCGACGCCGTGCTGCTGGGTCAGCAGGCCCGAGATCTTCACCAGGACGTTCGGCGCGGCGGCCGCTCTGTCGAGGTCGCGGTGCCACTGCGCCGTGTTCTCGGGGTCGCCGGTGGCCAGGTTCGGCGCGTTGCCCAGGTGGTCCACGACGAGGGTGAGCCCGGGGTGCCGGTCCGCGAGGTCGGCGGCGGACGCCAGGGCTCCGTGGTGCAGGTTCAGTTCGAGGACCAGGCCCGCCGCGTCCAGGGCGGGGACGAGCGCGCGGGCCGACGCGGGGGTGTCCGGCAGCGAAGCACCCCCGAGCCGCATGCCGTTGGGCCGGGTGTCGCCCCCGTCCCGCAGGAGCTCTTCGAAGCGTTCGGGGCCGTCCTCGCCGTGCACGTGGAGGTTGCCCACATAGCCCGCGACCAGGTCGGGGCGGCGCAGGCGCAGCTCGCGCAGGGCAGCGGTCTCGCCCGTGTCGCCGCGCGAGGCCTCGACGAGGACCGTGCCGCTCAGCTCGCCGACGCCGTCACCGGAGTGCGCCAAGTCGGCCTCGTCGTAGGCCCGGTGGTGCGGGCTCCCCGGCCGGATCCAGCCGAACCCCCGGTCCGGGTCCCACAGATGGGCATGGCAGTCGATCACGGTCCGCTCCCGAGTATTGACACGTCGGCTCCCCGCCGGTGACTCTAACCATCGGCTATCGATGGGCGATTGTTCAATACGGCAATCCGCATGCGACGAAGGAGCGGGTGTTCTCCATGCTCAGGTCTGAGCCGACCGGCGGCACACGGGCAGGCGGCGAGGCGCACGGGCCCTTGCTGAGCGCCCGCAGGGCCCTCACCGACATTCCCCGATGGGCGCTGCTGGAACGGGAGTTGTTCGCCGGCCAGGAGAAGGCGTGGCGGCTGTTCGCCGACCGCTACACCGAGGGGGACGGACGCCTCGTCTTCCGGGACCGGCTCGGCGGGGGCATGGACGGCCGCGACGGCGCGGACGACTTCTACGAGCCGTTCTTCAACTGGCCGACGCTGTACGTGCTCGGCGGCAGCGCCGAACTGCTGACGGCGGCGCGCCGCCACTGGCAGGGGGTGAGCGCACAGCTCACCGAGATGGGCATGCTGGTGGACGGCCTGGAGCGCGGCTACGACTGGTTCCACCAGGGCGAGGGCCTGCTGCTCTTCTACGGCCTGTGCCTCGCGGACCCGGACGACCCCCACCTGCGCGAACTGGCCTGCCGGTTCGCCGACTTCTACCTTCCCGGCGGCCCGAACTACGACCCCGAGCACCGGGTCCTGCGCGCCCCGCACAACGGCGCGACGGGCCCGAGGTTCGGGTTCAGCGACGAGGAACCGTACTTCCCGTGGAGCCTGGCGCTGCACCCGTACGGACTGCCGCTGGACGGGTTCGACGGCGTCACGTCCTTCGAGCAGCTGGCCGGTTCCCCGGAGCTGGCCCGCGCCTACGGCCGGGCGATGTGGGACCGGATGGGCCGCGGCGACACCCTGGCGAACCTGGGCGCGACCGGCCTCGCCACCAACGCGTACCTGCTCAGCGGCGAGCAGTCCTACGCGGACTGGGTCGCCGAGTACGTCGGGGTCTGGCAGGAGCGGCTCGCGGGACGCGACGTCCTGCCCGACAACGCGGGTCTCGACGGCGAGGTGGGCGCCTACCTGGACGGCCGCTGGTACGGCGGCCACTACGGCTGGTCGTGGCCGCACGGCCTGTCCCCCGTGGGCAGTTCGGCCATCGTCGGCGCGGCCAACGCGACGCTGCTGACCGGCGACCGCGGCTATCTGGACCTGGCCCGCAACCCGCTGGACGTGGTACTGCGCCACGCGGAGCGACGCGGCGCGGACCAGATGGGCACCCTCGGCGAGCGGTGGGAGCCGCACCTGCGGACGATGGACGCCGAGCGGACCCTGATGGTGCCGCAGCGGCACAACGACTCGGGCTGGTTCGACTTCACCGTCATGCCGGGCCAACTGCCGCTGTCGCTGTGGCACTTCAGCCGCGAGCAGGCCGACCAGGACCGCATCGAGGAGCTGCGCGCCGGGGCCGCGTGGGACTGGACGGCCGTGCACACCCAGCGCATCAAGGACGAGGCCGGGCACGAGGAGCCCTGGTACGAGTATCTGCAAGGGCGCAACCCCGACTTCCCCGAGCGGATGCTCACGAGCGCGCTCGCGAGCTGCGCGGAGCGGGTCGCCGCCATCGAGGGCGACACCACGGATCCGGCAGTCGGCCCGGACATCCTGGACATCCACCACTGGCAGCACCTCAACCCGGTCGTCACCGAGGCCCTGTTGCAGCTGACCACCGGCTCCCCGCAGGTCCTCTACAACGGCGGACTCGCCCAACTGCACGTCCGCTACCACGACATCGAGGCCCGGCGCCCCGGCCTTCCGCAGGACGTCGCGGCGCTCGTCTCCGACATCCGACCGGAGCACACGGTGGTGGAGCTGGTGAACCTCGGCGGCGCGGCGCGCTCGCTCCTCGTGCAGGCGGGTTCGTTCGCCGAGCACCGGATCACCGCCGTCCGCGCCGACGACGGGCCCGAGCAGCCGGCCGACGGTCCGTACGTCCGGGTCGCCCTGCCCGGACACACCCGGCTGCGGCTGACCCTGACCATGACGCTGCGCGCGCACCGCGCGGCGATCTCCTCCCCCTGGGGGACCGCGTGAGTCACCGACTGCCGTTCGCACTGCCCCGCCTCGGACTCGGCACCGCGCCCCTCGGCGGCCTCTTCGAGGAGGTCTCCGAGGACGCCGCCGAGGCCACCCTCAGGGCCGCGGCCGAGGCCGGGATCACCTACTTCGACACCGCGCCCCGCTACGGTCACGGCCAGGCCGAACAGCGGCTCGGCCGCCTCCTCGGTCCCGCCGGGGTCAGCGCCCCGGTGATCTCCACGAAGACCGGCTGGCTGCTGCGCCCGAAGCCGGACGGCTCACCCGGCGAGGTGGTCACGGACTGGACGGAGCGCGGCATCCGGGAGTCCCTGGAGTCGAGCCTGACCCGCCTGGGCCGCGACAGCGTCGACATCCTCTACCTGCACGACCCCGACGCCTTCCCGGAGGAGATCCGCCGCACCGCGTACCCGGCGGTGCGCAGGCTGCGCGACGAGGGGCTGATCCGGGCGATCGGCTTCGGCATGAACCACAGCAGGCAACTCGCCGCCTACGTGGACGAGTTCGAGGTCGACGTCGTGCTCATCGCGGGCCGGTTCTCGCTCCTCGACCACGAGGCGCTGGACACGCTGCTGCCGCTGTGCGCCCGGACGGGCACGGCGGTGGTGGTCGGCGGCGTCTTCAACACCGGACTGCTGGCCGACCCGACGCCCGACGCCATGTTCAACTACCGTCCCGTGCCGGCCGAGGCGCTGGACAGGGCCCGGCGGTGCCGGGCCCTGTGCGCGGAGTTCGGCGTGCCGCTGCCCGCGGCCGCGATCCAGTTCCCGTATCTGCATCCGGCCGTCGGCTCCGTCGTCGTCGGCTGCCGTTCGGCGGCCGAGGTGACGGCGAACGCGGAGGCGGCCCGCTTCCCGGTCCCGGACGCGCTGTGGCGGCGGCTCGCGGACGAGGGCTTCGTGCCGGAGCGGCTGCTCAGCCGGTGACGGTCTGCCGGGCGCGGTCGGGCAGGGCGCGCACGGCGTCGGCCGCGTCCCGCACGGTGTGGGTGGTCTCGCGCCGGGCCTTCGCCGCCTGCTTGCGGCCGGAGGTCGCGGCGCCGCGCGCACGGTAGGCCAGCGACGGCTTGCCGTGGGTGTCGGCCGCCGCGATCAGCAGCCCGCCGATCAGGGAGACGTTCTTCACGAAGTGGGTGCGCTGCTGGCTCCGCCGCTCGGGGTCGTCCTCCTTCCACCAGGCGTGCCCGGCCAGCGTCGTCGGGACGAGCGAACCCGCGAGGGCGAGCGCGGCGAAGCGCGGCGCGATGCCGGTGGCGAGCAGCAGTCCGGCGCCGATGTGCACCGCGCCGTTCAGCCGGACGAGCTGCTCCGGGTCGTCGGGCAGGCGCGGCACGCGGGACGCCACGGGCCGGGCGACCGGTTCGGCGGCGGGGGCCACGCGTCCGGGGGCGCGGACGGTGGAGAGCCCTCCGGTGATGAAGACGGAGGCGAGCATCGGACGTGCGTATTTCCTCAGTACAGCCATGAGGACCGCGTTCCCGGGTGCGGGCCGGGCACGCATGACGGTCTGCGGTCGGGGCACTCGGCGCCCATGAGAGCAGTGACCGCGGTGGCGTCCTGCGCCGCCGGACTCGCGCTGGCCTCCGTGCTCGTGGGGTGCGGCGGCGACTCCCGCACGGCGCCGGCAGACCTGGAGCCCGCGTCGTCGGGCGCCCGGCTCGTGATCACCACGGAGAACGGGCTGCGGCTTCGCCCCACCGACGGCGACCGGGTCACGGTCGACGACGGCGTCGACCACCACTGGTCCCACCGCGACCACACCTGGGTCCTCGATCTGACCTGCAAGGGACAGTGCCCCCGGATGCCGCGGGTCTCCGTACCGGACGAGACGGCGGTCACCGTCGTCGCCCGCAACGCGGGCATCGACGCGGCGGGCGTCCCCGGCGCCCTGGACCTGACGACGGTCAACGGCGATGTGACCGTGGCCGATTCGGGCGCCGACGGCGCGGCCGTGCGGCTCACCACCCGCAACGGCTCCGTCCGCGCGAGCGGCGTACGCGCCCGGTCCCTGGCCGCCGAGACGGTGAACGGCGATGTCGTCCTCGGCTGCGCCGACGCGCCCCGGCACCTGTCCGCCACCACGGTCAACGGCACGGCGTCCGCCGTCCTGCCGCACGACGCCCCGGCCTACCGGACCACCGCCACGACGGACAACGGACGTCCCTACGTCTCCGTACCCGCCGAAGGCGCCTCCGCCGACCGCACGTTGACCCTCTCCACCGTGAACGGAGACGTGCGCGCCCGGCGCGACTGAACTGTCAGTGGCCTGTGCAATTATGCGCCGACAATGATCGGAGCCGTCCTGGGGAGAGGACGGCTCCGTACTGAATCGGCCAGGAGCACACAGCATGAACTCGGGTGGGGATCAGAGTGGTTCGTCCGTCTCGGACGAGGAGTGGGAGCGGTTCGTCCGCGAGTCGGAGGAAGGGGTGCGCGAGGCGCCCAAGGAACCGTCGGCACGGGCCCGGATGGTGACGCGGCGCCTTCGGGAGGAGCCCGCGCCGCCCACGGGATGGCGGGAGCACCGGCCGCCGCGGAAGAAGAGACAGTACAAGTACGTGATCGGTTGGCTGGCCGCGTTCGCGCTGCTGCTCGTGGCACTGCGGCCGAGCCTGGTGACCGATCTGTTCGACGGCGGCGACGGCACGGACACCACGCCCCTGGCCGCGGAGTCGGGACGGCCGGACGCACCGCCGCCGACCCAGGACGCCCAGCAGCCCACCCTGGACGAGCCGTTCCGGGGATCGCCCGCCGCACGCTGGGCGGACGGCGTGGACGGGATCACGGTGCCGGAGGCGAGGGCGACCGGCTGGATGAGCCGGGCGCAGGTGCGCCAGGCGCTGGGGAAGACACGTGACTTCCTGGAACGCTCCAGCCTCGACGCGGGTGTGCTGGCCGGGGAGCGGCCGGAGGAAGCGATCGCGTTCATCAATCCGCACCAGCAGGACATGCGGCGGTTCCTGCGGACGGCGTTCGACAAGCCCACCGAGAAGTACGATCCGACGCTGCTGTTCAGCCGCTTCGACCCGCACGGGACGCGGCTGGTCGGCGACGTGGTCAAGACCCGCGGCCGGATGACGTACGAGGAGGGCGAGCGCGGCGCGCTGAAGGTGAGCACCGACGTCACCTTCGTCTACCCGGTGGTCCGCGCGGAGGAGGGCAGCACCGAGGTGACGCGCGTCATCGTGCGGCGCTCGGTGGTGGTCGCCTGGGACAACCCCGCGACGGTGGTGACCGAGCCGGGCACCTTCGGCATGATCTCGTTCGAGTCGTCCAACAGCAACGCCGGCTGCGACACCACCAGCGGCTACTACGAACCGGGCTTCGCCGACGACGCCGACACGACCGGGCAGCCGCACGACGGTGCCACCGTGGACCCGTACGACCGGAGCGGATCGCTCACCGAGCAGCTGCGCGCGGACGCGGACAAGGGGTGCGGCACGGCGAGCCGGTCCTGACACCCGCTCAGTCCCGCGCCAACACCACCACCGCGTTGTGCCCGCCGAACCCGAAGGACGTGCTGACGGCCACGGACGAGGTGAGCGGGCGGGCGGTGTCCGCGACGGTGTCGAGGTCGAAGGCCGGGTCGGGGTCGGTGAGGCCCGCGATCGGCGGGACGACGTCGTCGCGCAGCGCGAGCACCGTCAGGGCCGCCTCGATCGTGCCGGCCGCCCCGAGCGAGTGGCCGAGCGCCCCCTTGGCGGAGGTGACCGGCGGGCGGTGCGGGAGGACGCGGGCGAGCAGGGCGGCCTCCATGGCGTCGCCGCGCGGGGTCGAGGTGCCGTGCGCGTTGACGTGGTCGACGTCGGCCGGGGTGAGGCCCGCGTCCGCGAGGGCGGCGCGCAGCGCCCGCTCGGCGTGCCGGCCCTCGGGGTGCGGGGCCACCAGGTGGTGGGCGTCGCTGCTGGCGCCGTATCCGGCGAGGTGCGCGAGCCGGGGCGCCGAGCGGGCGGCCGCGTGCTCGGCGCGTTCCAGGACGAGCGCGCCCGCGCCGTCGGCGATGACGAAGCCGTCGCGGGCCCGGTCGAAGGGCCGGGACGCCGTGTCGGACAGCGCCCCGAGCTGGGCGAAGCCGGTGACGACGAGCGGGGTCACGGAGGCCTCGGCGGCGCAGACCACGGCGATGTCGCACTGCCCGGAGGCGAGCAGGTCGCGGGCGGCGCCGATGGCGGTGCCGCCGGACGCGCAGGCGGTGGCGACGGCGAAGGCGGGCCCGGTGGCGCCCAGGTGCAGGGCGACGGTCGCGCACACCATGTTGGGCAGGAAGCCGGTGAGGAAGTACGGGGAGACGGAGCCGGGCCCGTCGGCGGCGAGCCGGGCGGACGCGCGCGCCTGCGTGTGCATGCCGCCGGTGCCCGCACCGGCGACGACCGCGACGCGCGTGCCGTCCCACTCCGCCGGATCGAGCTTGGCCCGGTCGAGCGCCTCGGTCACCGCGGCGAGCCCCATCCGCACGCTCGGGTCCAGGTGCGCGACACCGCGCTGCCGCAGGGGCAGTTCGTCCGCGCCCTCGACCCGGCAGCTCAGCGAGACGGGCAGCTCGCGCAGGCTCGGGTCGGGGGCGGCGCAGGCCCGCCCCGCGCGGACGGCGGCCCAGGTGGTGTCGGCGTCCCGGCCGGCCGGGGTGACCAGGCCGAGGCCGGTCACGACGATGCCCGTCATAGGGCCCGCCGAGCGTCGACGCGGGCCGTGAACTCGGCGAACCCGAGCTCGCGCAGTTCGTCCTCGGTGACGGTGACGCCCAGGTCGTCCTTCAGGGAGATCGCCATCTCGACGACCATCAGCGAATCGACGAGCAGCTCGGTCATCAGGGCGTCGTCCCGCACGGCGGCCGGATCGACCTCGAACTTGTCGACGAGCAGTCCGGTGATCAGGTCGGTGGTGGGCGTCGGGGACGCGGCAGAGGAGATGGTCATACTGGAAGGAACCACCCCAACGGCATCTTTAGCCTTGCGTCCGCCCATTTTCAGCAGAAAGTGGGATTCCGTGACTCAACGGAACTCCGGACCGCTCGCCCAGGACCCGACCGACCTGGCCGAATCCCTGCTCGGCTGGCTCGCCGACGACTACTTCCGGGTCGAGGTGGCCGGTCTGGAGAATCTCCCGGCGGCCGGCCCCGCCCTCCTCGCGGCCAACCACTCGGGCGCCTGGGGCCTCGACGGTTTCGTCCTGCACAAAGTGCTGCAACGCCAGGTGCGGCGGCCGGTGCGGGTGTACGCGTCCGAGCTGATCCTGCGACTTCCGGTGCTCGCCGCGTACGCCCGTCACCACGGGATGATCACCGACGATCCGACGCTGGGCCGCGACCAGCTGGCGGCGGGTGAGCTCGTCGCGCTGTTCCCGGAGGGGTTCAGCGGGGTCGGCAAGCGGTTCTCGCAGCGCTACCGGCTGCGGCCGTTCGGCCCCGGGTTCGCGAGCGCGGCCGTGCTGACGGGGGCTCCGGTGGTGCCGGTGTCGATCGTGGGCGCCGAGGAGGCGTATCCGAAGCTCGGGGAGATCGGGGCGCTGGCCCGCCGGTTCGACCTGCCGTTCTTCCCGGTCACCACGCCGCTGCCGCTGCCGTCGAAGTGGCTCATCAGCATCGGCGAGCCGATCCCGGCCCCGGCGCGCGCCGACTCGTTCGCCGCGCGGTCGGCGGCGACGCGGCGGCTGTGCGACGAGGTCTGGTTCACGGTGCAGGGCATGGTCGACCGGGACCGGGGCCGCCGCACGACCCCGTTCTGGTGAGCCATGTGCCGTGCGGCGAGGGTCAGTTGCCGAGCCAGTCGGCCGCGCGGCGGGCGTCGGCGGCCGCGCGGGCGCACCGTTCGGCGTGGTTGAGCAGGGTCATCCGGCAGCGCTCGCCGAAGGCGTCGTGGTTGAAGCCGGGCTGCCGGGCGAACTCGGCGAGCTTGCGGGCATGCCCCTCCAGGCGGCGCGCGGAGGCGGCGGCGAGCGCGGCGTAGTGGGCGGGGCTCTGCCCGGCCGGCGGTGTCTGCGTCAGCTTCGAGTCGGCCGGTACGTGGGCGTCGGCGCCGGTGTTCACGAGGGCGAGGCGAAGCGTGTCCGCGGGCAGTTCGGCGGGCGGTGCGCCGGGGTCGAGGCGCGGGGCGAGGACGGCGGGCACGGCGTCCCGGGTCAGGGCACGGACGAGCGCCGTGGCGGCGAGGACGCCGAGGTCGGCGGCGGCGCAGGGGACGGGCGCGGCGCACAGGGCCGCGGCCGGCTCCTCGGTGACGCCGCGTGAGCCGCTGAAGCTGCCGAAGTCGTCGAGGTCGCCGTCGTCGATCAGGTCGTCGGAGTCCTCGGGGTCCTCGGCCTCGGCGGCGTCGTCCCCGAGGTCGTCGGCGTCGTCCTCCGGCTCGTCGTCGTAGTCGGCTTCGTCGCCGTCGTCGTCGGAGCCGTCGAGCTCCCGCAGCCAGGCGGTGGCGCAGAGGATCTCGGTCCCGGCGTCGACGGCCAGGCCGTCCCACACGAAGGGCGCGTCGACGCGGTCCACGGTGGCCGCGAGCGGCGGGTACCGGAGCAGCGCCTCGGTCACGGCGTCCCGCACGTCCCGGCCGCACGTCACCAGGGCGAGAGCCTGCGCCGCGGTGTCGGTGAGGGCGCGGGTGACGGTCTCCAGGGCGTGCACGACGACGTCCTCGCCGGCCGGGACGTCCTCCAGGTACGGGGCGAGGCGGCGGCTCAACGCGGCTGCGCGGGCGGCGAGTTCGGTGTCGTCGGCGGCGCGGGCGGTGGCGTCGAGGATGTCGCTGACGAGGGTGTCGTCGGCGGCCGCGTCGCCCAGCACGATCCGGCGGGCGAGGCGGCGGGCGGCGGTGCGCCAGTCGTCGCGGTCGAGGGTGGCGTCGCCCTGCCGTGCGGCGAGCAGCCGGTGCGCCTCGGCGTCGGCGGCCTTGCGCACCCTGCCGTTCAACGAGGATGCGGCGACCGGGAGTTGGGCGTGCGGTGTCAGGTGCAGGCGGCCGTCCCGGTCGGTGAGGACGGTGACCGCGCCGCGGGCGCCCGCCTCCTCGGCAGCGGCGACCAGGCCCGTCGCGTCGTCGCGGTCCAGCGGCATCAGGAAGGTGCCGAACGCGGTGCGCAGCAGGGTCGGCCGCCCGGACGCGGTGCGCCGCACCTGTCCGAGGATCTGCCGGGTCAGCTCCTGCCGGGTGAACGGCCGGAGACCCAGGGCGCGCGCCGGGGCGTCGATCCAGCCGACGCGCCGGGCCGCGAGGGCGGCGCTGACGAGGGCGTTCTCCAGGGGCCAGGCCGTGGCGGGCCGGGTGGTGGTGGTCGTGCCGCTGGCAGTCATGGTCGTTCTCCGTACGGTCCGGTCAACTCACGCTGGAGGAGGTTCACTTGTCGCGCAGCAGATAGGGCTGGTTGGCGGCGATCTCGCCGTCGTAGGCGGTGATGAGTTCGTTGACCCGTGCGCGGTGGGCCTGCTGGGAGTCGCTGAGGGTGTCGGCGTAGGCCTGCGGGGCGTGCGAGAGCGGGTAGTCGTACGTCTCGTCGGTCCACGCCAGCTCGATCCAGCTGTCGGGGATGTCGTTGGCGGAGGCGGGTCCGCGCCCGTCGAGGCCGGGGATGACGTCGTGTTCGTTGACGAGGCTGACCACCCGGGTCGTGGGGTCCGCGGGGCGTTTGTTGTCGATGGGCGAGCCGACGGTGATCACGTGGGTGAGCCGGTACGTCGACACGAAGTCCAGGTCGCAGGCGAGGTTGACGGCGGTGATGCCGCCGAGGCTGTGCCCGACGACCATCAGCTCGGCGCCGTCGGGCACGCCTGCGCGCAGCAGCATCTGCTTGACGGAGCGGGTGTAGGTGGTGTCGGTGCGCAGGATCCCGTCGAACGCGCCGACGAGGTCCTGCGGGGTGCTGTTGCTGACCCGGCCGAAGCTGGTGCCCGGCAGCAGCACCACGTGCCGTTCGGTGCCGTCCGCGCAGGCGACGCGGCGCAGCAGGGCGAGGCCGTGGTTGCCGAGGGCCGAGATGTCGTCGATGTAGCGGACGATGTCGTTGGCCGAGCGGGTCAGGACCTTGGTGAGCAGCGGGTCGGGATCGACGCGCTCGGCGCGGCCGCGGCCCGGGTTGAGGTGCCGGACGAGTCCGGCGGGCAGCCCGAAGATCGGGTCGGTGGTGGGGACGCCGCCGGCCAGGGTGACCCAGGCGAAGCTGTCGTTGGTGGGGTTCTCGTCGAGGAGCCCGTTCAGCGCGAGCAGCTCCATGATCACGGGGCTGACGGTGGTGAGGGTGCGGGTGACGCCGTGCAGATCGGTCAGCTCCCGGGCGGCGCGCACCGCTTCGAGCCTGCGGCCCGCGACGACGGCGTCGGTGAGCCGTCGGGCGAGCGGTCCGGCCAGATTGGGGTGGGCGCGGGCGGCGGCCTCGATCCGCAGCGCGAACGCGTCGACCGCCATCGCGACGCAGGCCGGCCGGCGCCGGGCCATCGCGCCCATCGACCGGAAGGTCTCGCCGACCAGGCCGCCGTTGACGGCGATGCCGAGCCCGGCCGGGTTGGACAGCGCGCGGGCCGCCGCGAGGGCGGTACCGGTGGCCCAGCCGGGGCGGCGCAGCGCCTGGAGGCCCACCCGCCAGCTGGCCCAGGCCGCGGTCAGCTCCGCGCCGGTCCTGCGCGTGGCGAGCGCCGCGTCGGCGAGCAGCACGGAGGCCGCGATCAGGAGTTCGGGATCGGTCTGCTCGGGCTGCTCGGTCCGGCCGGTCGGCTCGGTCTTTCGGTGCGCCGGGGGCGCTGTCGGGGCTGCCATCGCGGCCACCTCGTTCTTGTGCATGTCGGTATGGGTCTGGGTGTGTTCTGGGGCGCCCCGCCGCCTTCAGCAGTAGACCCGGGGCGGCGCCGTCCGGCAGGGCCACGGCGGCCGGTCGGGTGAATCGCGCACCGTGTGCGCGTGCCAGGACGGTGGGTGCCGCGGGCCGCGACCAGCATCTCCGGGGTGATCATCGGACGAGCAGGCCGAGTCCGCGCCGCCCCCGCGCCGGCGCGGCGGGTGCGCGGCATCCTGGTCGTCCTGCTGGTCGGCCTGGTCTGCTGGCCCGCGGCGGCGCCGACGGCCGCCGACGGCACCGGCGCCCGCGGTCTCGCGCTGACCGTCAGCGTCAACACCCGCCCGGGGCTCGGCGCGCTGCGCCCCGGGATCCGGACCGGCGGGCCGGTCGTGAAGACGTACCGGCTGACCAACCGCGGCGGCGCCGACCTCTACGCGATCCGGGTCGAGGACCCCGCGCTGCCGGGCGCCCGGATCCGCTGCCCGGGCGGCGGCGACCGGGTGCCGCGACTGACCGGCCTGCGCTCGGTGCGCTGCACGGCGACGGTCCCGGCCCGCCCCGGCACCTGGGTCGGCGATGCGGTGGCCGCGGGGCGGCTGCCGTATCTGCGGGCCGCCGTGCGGGCGAGCGCACGCTCGGGGTACGCGGGGGTGGGCGGTGCGCTGGCCCTCGTACAGACGGCGGCGGTGACGGGTCCGGGGCGGGCGCTGGTCCGCTACGCCGTGACCAACACCGGCAACCGGCCCGTCCTCGGGGTCCGGGTCACCGATCCGGGGCTCGCCCCCGGCCGGACCGGCTGCCCGGTCATGGCCCGGATCGCGCCCGGGGCGACGGCCGTGTGCGGGCGCGAGGTGCGGCGGGCGCCCGGTACGTACACGGGCCGGGGTCTGGCCCGGGGCACCGACCGGCTGCGTACGCTCGGCCCGCGCGGCGGGCAGGTGGCTCCCCCGCCGCTCACAGCCCGGGCGACGGCGCGCTTCACGCTGCCCGGCGGGCGGGGCAGCAGCACTCCCCCGCCGTCCCGGTCGTCCTCGGCGGCGGTGCCCCCGCCTCCGCCCGGCCGCGCCGAACAGGCGGCTGTGCCGCCGCCCGGGGCGTTCGCCCTGCCGCCCGGGGTGCCGGACGTGCCGCCCGAGGCGCTGGATCTGCCGCCGGGCGCGGTGGGCGTACCGCCCGGAGCCGCGCCGGTTCCGGTACCGCCCGCCGCCGCGTTGTTGGCACCCGCCGTACCGCCTCCGCCGGGCATCGCTCCTCCCGACATCGCTCCCCCGGGCGCCGCGCAGCGACCACCACGCAGCCGGCCGCCTGCCGAGCCGGAGTCGCGGCCCCGGGTGACGTTGCTGCGCCGCTTCGTGCGGGCGGATCACACGCCGACCGGTCTGGGGCTGATGACCGCACTGTTCCTCGTGCTGCTGCCGGCGGCCCTCGCGGCGGTCCTGCTCGGCTCCCGTAAACACTGAAAACACCGACGACACCGCCCGCCCCCACCCGACCGGGAACCCTGATGATCGAAATCCTCGCCGTCGTCCTCGGTGTCGCGCTGCTCGCCGCCGCGGTCGTCCTGCTCAAGCACCGCTACTGGCCGATGGGCCCGGACGACGAGCCCCGCGAGGACGTCGCCGAGTACATCTCGATGATGGTCGGCGTGCTCTACGCGCTCGTCCTCGGCCTCGCCCTGGTCTCCGTGTGGGACACCCACTCCGGCGCGGAGGACCATGTCGCGGCCGAGGCGGGCGCCGCGCACCAGGTCCGGCTGCTGGCCGCCGGGCTGCCCGCCGCGCAGGCCGACGGGCTGCGGGCCGACGTCGAGGCGTACGTCCGGCACGTCACGGACACGGAGTGGCCGGGGATGGCCGGCCGGGGCGGTCCCGACCGGGCGGGCTGGCGGATGCTGGACGGGATCCGGGCCACGGTCCAGACGTCCGCCGACGCGACCCCGTCCCAACAGGCCACCGTGCAGGAGACGCTGGCGCAGCTGAGCGTCCTGGACGAGGCGCGCCGCGGCCGGGAGGCGGACGCCGGCGAGCGGCTGTCGCCGGTGATCTGGTTCGGCCTGATCGTGGGCGGCTTCCTCACGGTGGCCTTCATGTTCATGTTCGGGGTGACGCGCAGCTTCACGCATGTGGTGATGGTGATGGGCCTGTCCGCGCTCATCACTTTCACGGTGCTGCTGATCTACCAGCTGAACACGCCGTTCAGCGGCATGTTCGCGGTCGGGCCCGACCCGTTCACCCGGTACTTCTGACGCCCTTGCCCGTGACGCCCGCTCAGGCCCAGAACGCCTGGGCCAGCGCCGTTCCGACGAACGCGGAGCCGAGGCCCGCCGCCACGCTGCCGATCACGTTGACCGCCGCGTAGAAGCGGGCGCCCGTCTCCGCGAGCCGCAGGGTCTCGTACGAGAACGTGGAGTACGTCGTCAAGGCGCCGCACAGGCCCGTGCCGATGAGGAGTTGGAGGTGCGAGGAGGCCGCGCCCGCGGCGACGGCGCCGGTGAGCAGGCCGAGGATGAGCGAGCCGACGACGTTCACGGCGAACGTGCCCCAGGGGAACACCGTGTCGTGCCGGGCCTGCACCGTGCGGTCGGTGAGAT
Source organism: Streptomyces sp. NPDC057694 (assembly GCF_042799415.1). Classification (NCBI taxonomy): domain Bacteria; kingdom Bacillati; phylum Actinomycetota; class Actinomycetes; order Kitasatosporales; family Streptomycetaceae; genus Streptomyces; species Streptomyces sp. NPDC057694. The sequence continues at coordinate 247,763 of NZ_JBHVIX010000010.1, read as the reverse complement.
AGCGCAGCGGGGCGCCGACCACGGCGCCCGCGATCACCAGTAGCCAGTTCACGCCGCTCCTCCGCCGTCCTGCGTCCGCCGGCCGCGTGCGACGACGCGGCGGGTCAGCTGCGACCCCGTCCAGACCGCCGCGAGGGCGGCGCACACGGTCAGCGCCAGATAGCCGAGCGCGGTGCGTGCCTCGCCGCCGTCGGTCAGGGCCCTGATGTCCACGGTGTACGTCGAGAAGGTGGTGAAGCCGCCGAGGACGCCGGTGCCGAAGAACGGGCGGACCAGCCGGTGCGCCTGCCACACCTCCGTGAGGAGGGCCATGAGGACGCCCATCACGGCGCAGCCGATCACGTTCACCCACAGCGTCGTCCACGGGAAGGCGCCGGGCGCGGTGGGCCACAGGAGCGCGGCGCCGTAACGGGCGCAGGCGCCGACGGCGCCGCCGAGCGCGACGACGCCGATCACCGGTGCCTGGTCCCGCCAGGGCGTGACGCGCGGGGCGGCGGGGGCCGGGGCGGCCTGGGCCGTCTCTACGGGCTCGTTCGGCATGGAGGTGCGGGCCTTCTTCACGGGCGGGGATGTCCGAGCCTATCCCGGCGGTTCCCGCCACGCTCCTGCGGGCCCGGCGCTCCGCCCGCCGTCACAGATTCTGGCCGAGTCCCCCGCCGCCGACCACGTAACTGCACTGGGTGTAGGTGTATCCGGGCTCGATGACGCCGCCCGCGGCGCGGCTGTTCGCCGTCCCCGCGGCGCCGCCGGGCTTGTGCAGGAAGTCGTACGACCCCGCGGGCAGCCGGAGCGTCGTGTGCGGGTAGTTCTTGCCGCTCGCCCGGCACGCCTTGGAACGCCCTGCCGTCTCGCTGGAGTACGTCCGGCAGGAGCCGCAGCCGGGGATGGTGACGCGCCCGGTGACCGGGCCGGTGTACAGGACCTCGACGGGGTCCGGCCCGTCGTTGCTGATCACCAGTTGCATGCGGGTGCCGCCCGGGGAGTGCGCGGGCGGCAAGTGGAGCCCGGCCGAGGGCCGTTGCTCGGCGATCTCGGCGGCGATCGCGACCTGCCGGGCGCGGGCGCGCCGCTTGTCGCTCTTGTAGGTGCCCGCGAAGTCGGTCAGTGTCGTGCGGGCCGCGCCGAACTTCTCGTCCTTGAACTGGTCGAGGCCACAGGCGTACGCACCGTCGCGCACCGCCTTGTCGACGTCGCCGCGCAGATGGGCGGGGGCGGGCGCGGGCAGTTCCTTCGCGGTGTCGCCGATCCTGCGCAGCGCGTCGGTGGCGGGGCAGGGTTCGGCGCCGTCGAGTTCACCGGCGCGCCGCTCGACGGCCGCGTGCAGGGCGGGTTCGACTTCGGCGGCCTGCTTCGAGTCGGGGAACGTGCGCAGGAGTTGGCCGAGTTCGCCGCCGTGCCCGTCGCCCTCGCCGGTGCCGAGTTTGCCGGTGCCGCAGGCGAGCAGCGAGGCGGCGAGGCGTCCGTCGGGCCAGCGGGCCAGGTCGCCGAGGACGTCCCGGTCGATGGACCGGGGCACGTCCCGCAGATAGGCGAGGGGCGCGACGGCCGCGCAGTGCTCGTGGTCGGCGTAGGGCGCGGCGACGGTCCTGTAGTACGCGACGAGGCTGGCGTGGACCTGGTGCGCGGCCCGGGAGCCGGGGTGGTCCTCGGTGAGGTCGTGGTAGCGGCCGAGGGCGGTGCGGTAGTCGGGGTGGGCCTGCGCGAAGTCCTGGCCTGCGGTCTTCGCGACGAGGGCGTCGGTCCGCTCAAGGCGGTCCAGCAGCATCGCCTCCACGGCGTCGTCGCGCAGTGCCCCGTACCCGAGCGCCCCACCGGCGGGCACGGCGAGCAGCAGCACACCGAGCGCGAGGGCCACAACAGGTCTGACGCGTACGGCGGTTGCCGGTGCGCGCAGGCCCCGGCGGGCGCCGTCCGCCGCGGCGGCCGCGAGCAGGACGAGGTACCCGGCGACCGCCCAGGCGGGCACGCCGTCGGGGTCGGCGGGCAGTGCGACGATCAGCAGCCCGGCGGTCGCCGCGAGAGCGAGCGCGGTGAGCGCCCAGTGCCGCAGCAGGGCGTAACCGAGGCCGAGCCCCGAGAGGTTGAGCAGTCCGGCGGCGACGGCGCGGACCGGATCGGCGGGGCCGGGCGGCGTCCCTGGCGGAGGCGGCGGCCCGAACCGCAGCGCCTCCGGCGGTCCGTAGTCCGGCGGACCCGGCGGACCCGGCGGCATGGGCGGCAGCGGCGCGGTGGCGGGCGGCACGGGCGCGGGCGGCATCTGCGGAGGTGGCCCGAACCGGCCGCCTCCCCCGCTCGCGCCGTCCGCTCCGTCTTCCCGCCCCGAACTGTCGGACGTGTCCCCCGGCCACCTCATAGCGGTCCCCCAACCGTCAGGTGTCACAGCCCTGGTGCCACGATCCGGGGCGACGCCGGACCTGTCAATCGGGCACGGCCGGACGATCACCCCCAACTCCCTTTACTTTCCGACGACTTGACGCCCTCACTTCGCCCCCATTAACTCAACTCTTGAATTAAGACGCTCGGGCACACAGCGACGCACCAGACGCACCACCAGCACCCGTATCGGGACCATCGGGAGGGAATCTTGCGTCACGTCACACCCCCGCACCGGAACAGCAGAAGAAGACGGGCGGCTCTGCTGGCCGTCTCCGCGCTCGCCGCGGGACTGCTGCCCCTGACCACCGCAGGACCGGCCGCTTCGGCGGACGATCCGGCGCCCGTGTCCGTCGACCGCTTCGAGGGCGAGGTGCCCTTCGCGAACCAGCCCGCCGAGGGCCTCTTCACCTGGGGCGGCGACAGCGACGATCCGCCGAAGCTGGAGCTGAAGGAGCGCACGGACGCACCCGAGGGCGCGCAGGTGCTCGAAGGGTCGTACGACATCAGCGGTTACGGCGGATTCAGCCATGACTTCGCCGCCGACCAGCCCGCCCACGACTGGTCGGCGCACCGCGGCATCCGCTTCTGGTGGTACGGCGACGACTCCGGCCGCAAGCTCACGTTCGAGATCAAGGACGGCGGCGCGCACGGCGAGGCGTCCGAGCTGTGGAACACGCAGTTCACCGACGACTTCTCCGGGTGGAAGCAGGTCGAGCTGCCGTTCACGCAGTTCGCGTACCGCACCGACTACCAGCCGGTCGGCGGCATCGACCAGGTCCTCGGCCTCGACAAGATGTGGGGCTACGCGGTCACGCTGCCCACCGGCACGAAGTCGCAGTTCGCCATGGACGGCGTGGAGTTGTACGGCAAGGCCGACCCGGCGCTGCGGGCGGCGGTGACGACGGACGCCGCCGTGTACCCGGTGAAGGAGGGCGGCTCGGCGAAGGTGAAGCTGTCCGTGACGACCACGGGCAATGTGCCGGTCGCGGACGACGTCACGATCGCGTACGCCACCGAGGGCGGCACGGCGACGGCGGGCAAGGACTACCGGCCCGTCAGCGGCAAGGTGACCTTCCCCGCGGGCACCGCGTCCGGCGCGACGAAGACCGTCACGGTCGCCACGACCAAGGACAAGGACAAGGCGGAGAACGCCGAGACGATCCCGCTGAAGCTCACCGTGACCGGCGCCAAGGCGCCCGCGGAGACACCCCAGGTGGTCGTCGACGCGCACGGCCTGCCCTACCTCGATGCCAAGCTTCCGATCAAGAAGCGGGTCGCCGACCTCGTCTCCCGGATGTCCCTCGCGGAGAAGGCCGGTCAGATGACGCAGGCCGAGCGGGGCGGTGTGGGCGCGGGCGGGGACGTGTCCTCGTACGACCTGGGTTCGCTGCTCTCCGGCGGCGGTTCCACGCCGACGCCGAACACGGCGGCCGCGTGGTCGAAGATGATCGACGGCTTCCAGCTGCGGGCGCAGGCGACCCGGTTCCAGATCCCGCTGATCTACGGCGTGGACGCGGTGCACGGGCACAACAACCTGGCCGGCGCGACGATCATGCCGCACAACATCGGCATCGGTGCGACGCGTGACGCGGCGCTCGCCGAGAAGACCGGGGCGGTGACCGCGTCCGAGGTGCGGGCGACCGGCGTCCCGTGGGACTTCGCGCCCTGCCTGTGCGTCTCGCGCGACGAACGCTGGGGCCGCTCCTACGAGTCGTTCGGCGAGGACCCGGCGCTCGTGAAGAAGATGGAGACGATGATCCAGGGCTTCCAGGGCCGTGCCGACGGCCGTGACCTGGACCGCGACGACAAGGTCCTGGCCACCGCGAAGCACTTCGTCGGCGACGGCGGCACCGCGTACGGCTCGTCGACCACCGGCTCGTACACCGTCGACCAGGGCGTCACGACCGTGACGAAGCAGGAGTTGGAGGCGGTGCACCTCGCGCCGTTCGGCGACGCGGTCGAGCGCGGCGTCGGCACGGTGATGCCGTCGTACTCGTCGCTGGACGTCATCGGCGACGGCGAGGGCCCGGTCAAGATGCACGCCGACGCCAAGATGATCAACGGCGAGCTGAAGGACAAGCTCGGCTTCGAGGGCTTCGTCATCAGTGACTACAACGGCATCGACCAGATTCCGGGCGACTACAAGAGCGACGTGCGTACGTCGGTCAACGCGGGCGTCGACATGGTCATGGCGCCGTACTCGTACAAGGAGTTCCGGGACGACCTGGTCGGCGAGGTCGAGGCCGGCAACGTCACCACGAAGCGGATCGACGACGCCGTCTCCCGCATCCTGACCCAGAAGTTCAAGCTCGGGCTGTTCGAGCACCCCTACGTCGACACAGCCTCCTCGAACGCCGACCGGATCGGCAGCGCCGCGCACCGCGCCGTGGCCCGGCAGGCGGCGGCCGAGTCGCAGGTGCTGCTGAAGAACTCCGGGAACGTGCTGCCGCTGAAGAAGTCGCAGAAGGTGTACGTCGCCGGGTCCAACGCCGACGACATCGGCAACCAGGCCGGTGGCTGGACCATCACCTGGCAGGGCTCGTCCGGGAACATCATCGACGGGACGACGATCCTCCAGGCGATGAAGAAGGCCGCTCCGGGCGCCACCGTCTCGTACTCCAAGGACGCCTCGGCGTCGACGGACGGCTACGACGTGGGCGTGGTCGTGGTCGGCGAAACTCCGTACGCGGAGGGCGTGGGCGATGTCGGCAACGGCAACGACCTGGAGCTGACGGCCGCCGACAAGGCAGCCGTCGACAAGGTGTGCGGCGCGATGAAGTGCGTGGTGCTCACGGTCTCCGGACGGCCGCAGCTCATCGGCGACCGGCTCGGCGAGATCGACGGCCTTGTGGCGTCCTGGCTGCCCGGCACGGAGGGCGACGGCGTCGCCGACGTGCTCTACGGCAGGAAGGCCTTCACCGGTCAGCTCCCGGTCACCTGGCCGAAGTCGGAGTCCCAGCTGCCGATCAACGTGGGCGACGCCTCGTACGATCCGCAGTTCCCCTACGGCTACGGGCTGACCACGCTGACCAAGGCGCCTGCCGGGGGTGAGCGCGCGCTCCAGGCGCTCGCGCGCTCGGCGCGGCATGCGCACGACGCGAAGGCCGGACAGGCGCTCGTGGCCGAGGCGCGGCTGATCGTCCAGGCGAAGGCGGGCGGTGCGGTGCGTCAGGCGTGGGCCAAGCCGTTCGCGGACGCCGATCATCTGTCGCTGAGCGGCGACTACGCGGGTGCGCTGGCCAAGCTGATCACCGCCTACAAGGCGGCGTGAAGCAGGTCACCTGACAGTAAAACGGCAGCTCAAGTAGCTATACACTCGGTGTACAAACCATGTGTATAGTGCGCAGCATGTTTGCCGCACATGAAAAGATGATGAAAATACGGAAAGGGTTCCGGGCAGGGGCGGCGATCGCCGCAGCCGGAGCCCTTTCCGTCGGCCTGAGCGGCTGTACGAAGTACGACACGTCGAAGCCGAGCGCCGCCCGCGCGGCCGACGCCAAGCCCGTGGCGGCGTTCGGCACGGTCGACTGCCGCCGGGCCAAGTGCGTCGCGCTCACCTTCGACGCGGGCCCGAGCGAGAACAGCCCCCGGCTGCTGGACATCCTCAAGGACAAGAAGGTCCCGGCCACCTTCTTCCTGCTCGGCAAGAACCACATCGCCGAGCACCCCGAGCTGGTGAAGCGGATGGCGCGCGAGGGGCACGAACTCGCCAGTCACACCTGGGACCACAAGATCCTCACCGACCTCGACGACGACGCGGTCCGCGACGAGTTCAAGCGCACCGACGACGCGGTGGAGAAGCTCACCGGCAAGCGCCCCACGCTGATGCGCCCGCCGCAGGGCCGCACGAACGACCATGTGAGCGAGCTGGCCAAGGAGGAGGGGCTCGCGCAGGTCCTGTGGGACGTGACCACGAAGGACTACACGCTGCCGCCGTCGAAGACGATCACCGAGCGGGCCGTGCAGCAGACGCACCGGGACTCGATCATCCTGCTGCACGACATCTACAAGAACACCGTGCCCGCGGTGCCCGCCATCATCGACCGGCTCAAGGCGAAGGGCTACGTCTTCGTGACGGTCCCCCAGCTCCTGGCGCCGGGCAAGGCCGAACCGGGCAAGATCTACAAGCCGTGACGGCTCCGGCGGCCTAGCATCGCGGCATGAGCGCCCAAATCCGGATCGTCCGCGACACATCCCTCAGCCCCGCCGAGGCATGGCTCCGGCTGACCGACTGGGAGCGGCACGGCGACGTCGTCCCCCTGACCCGCATCACCGTGACCACACCGCCGCCGACCGCCGCGGGCACCGTCTTCGTGGCCCGCACCGGCACCACGGGCCGGCTCGGCTTCGACGACCCGATGGAGGTCGTGGTGTGGCAGCCGCCGCGCCGCTGCCGGCTGGAGAAGCGCGGCCGCTTCGTCACCGGCTGGGCGGAGTTCGAGGTGCGGGCGCTCGGCGGCGGGGGCGGCTCCCGGGTGGAGTGGCGCGAGGAACTGGCGGTCCGCTGGGTGCCGCGCGCGGCGGATCCTGTGCTCAGGATCGCCGGGCGGTGGATGTTCGGGCGGGCGGTGGACGGGCTGCTGCGGAACGGCGGCTGACGGGGGCCGCGCACGGCCCCCGCCTCCTCCGTCCCCCTCAGGGCCCTCAAGCCCCCTCAGGCCACCGAACCGATCCGTACCGCGGGGCCCGCCTCGTGATGGATCGGCGTGTGCGCGCCGGTCAGCGAGACCCCGCTGCCACCGCGCCGGCCGGCCACGATCTCGGAGGCGATGGACACCGCCACCTCCTCCGGTGTGCGGGCACCCAGGTCGAGGCCGATGGGTGAGCGCAGCCGCGCCAACTCCATCTCTCCCACGCCCACTTCGCGCAGCCGTTCGTTGCGGTCCAGGTGGGTGCGGCGGGAGCCCATCGCCCCGACGTACGCGACCGGCAGCCGCAGCGCGAGCTGGAGCAGGGGGACGTCGAACTTGGCGTCGTGCGTGAGCACGCACAGCACGGTGCGTCCGTCGACCTCGGTCCGTGCCAGGTATTTGTGCGGCCACTCGATGACGATCTCGTCGGCGTCCGGGAACCGCGCGGCCGTCGCGAAGACGGGCCGCGCGTCGCACACGGTGACGCGGTAGCCGAGGAACTTGCCCATCCGGACCAGCGCCGACGCGAAGTCGATCGCGCCGAACACGATCATGCGGGGCGGGGGGACGGACGACTCGATCAGCAGGGTGAGCGGTGCTCCGCAGCGCGAGCCCTGCTCACCGATCTCCAGGGTGGCGGTGCGGCCCGCGTCGAGGTACGCGGCGGCCTCCCGCACCACCGTGCGGTCCAGCTCGGGATGGGCCCCGAACCCGCCCTCGTGCGAGCCGTCGGGGCGGACGAGCACCGCCCGCCCCATCAGCTCGGCGGGACCCGACACGATCCGCGCGAGCGCCGCCGCCCTCCCCCGTGCGGCGGCGGCGAGCGCGGCCCCGACCACGCCGCGTACGGCCTGGTCACCGGCGCGTACGGGGGTGACGAGGATGTCGATCACGCCGCCGCAGGTGAGCCCCACGGCGAACGCGTCGTCGTCGCTGTACCCGAACCGTTCGAGGACGGGTTCGCCGTCCTCCAGGGCCTGTCGGCACAGTTCGTAGACCGCGCCCTCCACGCAGCCGCCGGAGACCGAGCCGATCGCGGTGCCCTCGCTGTCGACGGCGAGCGCCGCTCCCGGTTGCCGGGGCGCGCTGCCGCCGACGGCCACCACGGTGGCCACGGCGAAGTCGCGTCCCTGCCCGACCCACCGGTCGAGCTCTTCGGCGATGTCCAGCATGTCTCGGTCTCCTTAACGGATACGCAGGGGTAGGAGCGCGGGCGTTACTTGACGCCCAGCCAGCTCTCGATGGGGTGCAGGCCGAAGTAGACGAGGAAGACGAGGGTCAGCACCCACATGAAGGCGCCGATCTCGCGGAACTTCCCCTGGGCGGCCTTGATCGCGGTGTACGAGATGACGCCCGCGCCGACGCCCGCCGTGATCGAGTAGGTGAACGGCATCAGGGCGACGGTGAGGAACACCGGCACGGCCACGGACCGGTCGGCCCAGTCCACGTGCCGCGCGTTCTGCATCATCATGGCGCCGATGACGACGAGCGCGGCGGCGGCCACCTGGCCCGGCACGATCTGCGCGAGCGGCGTGAAGAACAGGCCGAGCGCGAAGAACAGGCCGGTGACGACGGAGGACAGGCCCGTGCGGGCGCCCTCGCCGACGCCGGTCGCCGACTCGATGAAGACGGTCTGCCCGGAGGCGCCCGCCACACCGCCGATCGCGCCGCCGGCGCCGTCGATGAACAGCGCCTTGGACAGGCCCGGCATGCGGCCCTTGTCGTCGGCGAGCTTGGCCTCGGTGCCGACGCCGATGATGGTGGCCATGGCGTCGAAGAAGCCGGCGAGGACCAGGGTGAAGACGATCATGCCGACGGTCATGCCGCCGATGGAGCCCCAGCCGCCGAACTCGACGTGGCCGAAGAGTCCGAAGTCGGGCATGGAGACGGCGCTGCCGGACAGTGCGGGCGGGCTGCCGTTCCAGACCTTGGGGCTGAGGTCGAAGGCCGCGTTGACGATAACGGCGAGGATGGTGCCGACGACGATGCCGATCAGGATCGCGCCGGGGATGTTGCGCGCCTGGAGCATGAAGATGAGCAGCAGGGTGACGCTGAAGAGCAGCACGGGCCAGCCGGAGAGCTGACCGCCGGTGCCCAGGGTGACCGGGTTGCCCTTGCCCACGAACCCGGCGTTGACCAGCCCGATCAGGGCGATGAACATGCCGATGCCGATGGTGATGCCGTGCTTCAGGGCGAGCGGTATCGCGTTCATGATGATCTCGCGCAGCCCGGTGAGGACCAGCAGCACGATCACGACGCCGTAGAGCACGCACATGCCCATGGCCTGCGGCCACGTCATGTTGGGCGCCACCTGTGTGGCGAGGACGCCGGAGACGGACAGGCCCGCGGCAAGTGCGAGCGGGACCTTGCCGACGAAGCCCATCAGGAGGGTGCACACGGCGGCGGCGAGCGCGGTGGCCGTGATCAGCCCGGCGTGGCTGAGCTTGTTCCCGTCCACGTCGGGGCCGCCGAGCAGCAGCGGGTTGAGCAGGAGGATGTAACACATCGCCATGAAGGTGGTGATGCCGCCGCGCACCTCGCGCGCGAACGTCGACCCTCGCTCGGAGATGTGGAAGTAGCGGTCGAGCCAAGATCGTCCGGAGGGCTGGCGCGTTCCCGCGCCCGCGTCCTCCGCGGCGGTCTTCGGCTCCACGGACTGCTGGGTCATGGTGCCTCGTTTCCCAAGGTTCACAGGGGCACCCGCGAACTTCTCGACGTTGCGCGGGTTTTGGGATGGCTGCACGACCCGGGGGACGGCCCGAGACGTAACGGGGTGCGGGATGCCGGTACCGGGACCGGCATCCCGCGGAGGGCGGGACTAGGCCGAGGCCGTGCCCGTCAGGTGCTCGGGCCGGACCGGAGTCCGGTTGAGCTCGAGACCGGTCGCGTTCCGGATCGCCGCGAGGACGGCCGGGGTGGACGACAGGGTCGGTGCCTCGCCGATGCCGCGCAGCCCGTACGGGGCGTGCTCGTCGGCGAGTTCGAGCACGTCGACCGGGATGGTCGGCGTGTCGAGGATCGTGGGGAGCAGGTAGTCGGTGAAGGAGGGGTTGCGCACCTTCGCCGTCTTGGGGTCGACGACGATCTCCTCCATCACCGCGATGCCCATGCCCTGGAGGGTGCCGCCCTGGATCTGTCCGACGACGGACAGCGGGTTGAGCGCCTTGCCGACGTCCTGGGCGCAGGCCAGTTCGATGACCTTGACCAGGCCGAGTTCGGTGTCGACCTCGACGACGGCGCGGTGCGCGGCGAAGGAGTACTGCACGTGGCCGTTGCCCTGGCCGGTGACCAGGTCGAAGGCCTCGGTGGGCCGGTGGCGCCACTCCTCCTCCAGCTCGACGGCCTCGCCCTCCAGTACGTCGACCAGGTCCGCGAGGACCTCGCCGCCGTCGGTGACGACCTTGCCGCCCTCCAGGAGGAGTTCGGCCGTCGCCCACGCCGGGTGGTAGGTGCCCATCTTGCGGCGGCCGATCTCCAGGACCTTCTCGCGCACCAGCTCGCAGGCGTTCTTGACGGCGCCGCCGGTGACGTACGTCTGCCGGGAGGCGGACGTCGAGCCGGCCGAGCCCACCTGGGTGTCGGCGGGGTGGATGGTGACCTGCGCGACGCCGAGTTCGGTGCGGGCGATCTGCGCGTGGACGGTGATGCCGCCCTGGCCGACCTCCGCCATCGCGGTGTGCACGGTGGCGACGGCCTCACCGCCGACCACCTCCATGCGCACCTTGGCGGTGGAGTAGTCGTCGAAGCCCTCGGAGAAGCCGACGTTCTTGATGCCGACCGCGTAGCCGACACCGCGGACGACGCCCTCGCCGTGCGTGGTGTTGGACAGGCCGCCCGGCAGCTGGCGCACGTCGGAGCCCTCGCTGGACTCCCACTGGCGCTCCATGGGCAGCGGCATCGCCTTGACGCGGCGCAGCAGTTCGGCGACCGGAGCGGGTGAGTCGACCGGCTGCCCGGTCGGCATGATGGTCCCCTGCTCCATGGCGTTGAGCTGGCGGAACGCGACCCGGTCCATGCCGATGACGTCGGCGAGCTTGTCCATCTGCGCCTCGTACGCGAAGCACGCCTGGACCGCGCCGAAGCCGCGCATGGCCCCGCAGGGCGGGTTGTTGGAGTAGAGCGCGATCGCCTCGATGTCGACGTCGTCGATGACGTACGGGCCGACGCTCAGCGAGGAGGCGTTGCCGACGACCGCGGGGGAGGCGGAGGCGTAGGCGCCGCCGTCGAGCACGATCCGGCACTTCATGTGCGTGATCTTGCCGTCCTTGGTCACTCCGTGCTCGTAGTGGAGCTTGGCGGGGTGGCGGTGGACGTGCCCGAAGAAGGACTCGAACCGGTTGTAGACGATCTTGACCGGCTTGTTCGTGCGCAGGGCGAGCAGGCAGGCGTGGATCTGCATCGACAGGTCCTCGCGGCCGCCGAACGCGCCGCCGACGCCGGCCAGCGTCATGCGCACCTTGTCCTCGGGCAGGCCGAGGACGGGCGCGATCTGCCCGAGGTCGGAGTGCAGCCACTGGGTGGCGACGTACAGGTCGACGCCGCCGTCCTCGGACGGCACGGCGAGACCCGACTCGGGGCCGAGGAACGCCTGGTCCTGCATGCCGAAGACGTAGTCGCCCTCGACGACGAAGTCGGCGCGCTTCGCCGCCTCCTCGACGTCGCCGCGGACGATCGGCTGGCGGTGCACGATGTTCTGGTGCGGGACGTGACCGGCGTGGTGGTCGTCGCGGCCCTCGTGGACGAGGATCGCGTCCGGCGCGGTCGCGGACGCCTCGTCGGTGATGACGGGCAGCTCGCGGTACTCGACCTTGATCTTGGCGGCCGCGCGGCGCGCGGTCTCCGGGTGGTCGGCCGCGACCAGCGCGACGGGCTCGCCGTGGTGGCGGACCTTGCCGTGCGCGAGGACCGGGGTGTCCTTGAACTCCAGGCCGTACGTCTTCACTTCGGTCGGCAGGTCGTCGTAGGTGAGGACCGCGTAGACGCCGGGGGTGGCGAGGGCCTCGCCGGTGTCGATGGAGACGATCTCGGCGTGCGCGACCGTGGAGCGCAGGATCTGGCCCCAGAGCATGTCCTCGTGCCACATGTCGGACGAGTACGCGAACTCGCCGGTGACCTTGAGGGTGCCGTCCGGGCGGAGCGTGGACTCGCCGATGCCGCCCTTGGTCGGGGCGCCCTGCGTGACGTCGAAGGGGATACCGGTGGTGCGGGTGTCAGCCATGTCCTCAGACCTCCTCGGACTGGCGCGCGGCGGCGAGCCGTACCGCGTCCATGATCTTCTCGTAGCCGGTGCAGCGGCACAGGTTGCCCGAGAGCGCCTCGCGGATGTCCGCGTCCGACGGGTTAGGGGTGCGCTCCAGCATCTCGTCGGCGGCGACGAGCAGACCGGGGGTGCAGAAGCCGCACTGGACGGCGCCGGCGTCGATGAACGCCTGCTGGATCGGGGCGAGTTCGGAGCCCTCGCCGGTCTGCGAGTCGGTGCCCTTGGCGGACCAGCCCTGGGCCTCCTGGAGCGTGGTGCCGTGCGAACCGCCCGCGCAGGAGCGCTGGTGGGCGAAGTCGGCGAGCCCCTCGACGGTGACGACCTCGCGGCCCTCGACCTGTCCGGCGGCGACCAGACACGAACAGACCGGGACGCCGTCGAGCCGGACGGTGCAGGAACCGCACTCGCCCTGCTCGCAGGCGTTCTTGGAGCCGGGCAGGCCCATCCGCTCACGCAGTACGTACAGCAGGGACTCGCCCTCCCACACGTCGTCGGCTTCCTGCCGGCGGCCGTTGACCGTGAAATTGACGCGCATTACGCCACGCCCCCCATCGTGTTCGTGGTGCGGAAGGACTCCCAGGCCCAGGTCAGCGTGCGCCGGGCCATGATGCCGACGGCGTGCCGGCGGTACGAGGCGGTGCCGCGTACGTCGTCGATCGGGTTGCAGGCGGCGGCGCACAGGTCCGCGAACTGCTTGGCGACCGACGGGGTGACGATCTTGCCGTTGTCCCAGAAGCCGCCCTCGTCGAGCGCGGCGTTGAGGAACTGCTCGGCCTCCTTGGCGCGGACGGGGGTGGGGGCGGCGGAGCCGATGCCGGTGCGCACGGTCCGCGTCTCGGGGTGGACGGCGAGCCCGAAGGCGCACACGGCGATGACCATGGCGTTGCGGGTGCCGACCTTGGAGTACTGCTGCGGGCCCTGCGCCTTGGGCAGGTGCACGGCGCGGATCAGCTCGTCGGGCGCCAGGGCGTTGCGCTTGACGCCCGTGTAGAACTCGTCGATCGGGATCATGCGGGTGCCGCGCACCGACTCGGCCTCGACCTCGCAGCCGCCCGCGAGGAGCGCGGGGTGGGCGTCACCGGCCGGGGAGGCGGTGCCGAGGTTGCCGCCGACGCCGCCGCGGTTGCGGATCTGCGGCGAGGCGACGGTGTGCGAGGCCAGCGCGAGGCCGGGCAGCTCGGTGCGCAGCTCCTCCATGATCTTGGTGTAGGGGACGGAGGCGCCGAGCCGGACCGTGCCGTCGGCTCCCTCTCCCACCTCCCACTGGCTCAGCTCGCTGATGCGGTTGAGGTCGAGCAGGTACTCGGGCCGCCGGTGGTCGAAGTTGATCTCGACCATCACATCGGTGCCACCCGCAATCGGCACAGCCGTGGGGTGCTCGGCCTTGGCGGCGAGCGCCTCCTCCCAGCTGGCGGGGCGAAGGAAGTCCATGAGCGGCTCTCTTCTTCGTAATCGTTCGGCGTCGTGCGTGGATCGTTCGAATCGTTCGCGTCGTACAGATGTTCAGTGAGCGTCTGGCGAAGCGATCGAGCCACGGATGTGCGGATCACAGAGGCTCGTTCATGTGCTGTTCACGCGGAGTGGGCCCAGTACACAGGGGTGTACCGCACGGGGGTCAGTCACGGAAACCATGAAGGAGTTGGCTGACCAAGACGGGTGTCTTGTAGATTCGTATGAATGGAGGGCATCAGTAACCTCTCCGTTTCCCCTGGGAAACGGGCGACGCACTCCCCCACGCACACTTCGAGACAGATCGGCGGCGACGAAGAATGCGGCTGCGCGCATTGCTGGACACGGACGCGCTGGGCCTCAGGCTCCTCGGCGGCGAAGGAGAGCTCGACCGTACCGTCCGGGGCGTGATGACCACGGACCTGCGGGACCCGAGCCGCTATCTGTCCGGCGGCGAGCTGGTCCTCACGGGCCTGGCCTGGCGCCGGGACGCGGCGGACTCGGAACCCTTCGTACGGATACTCAACGCGGCCGGGGTGACGGCCCTGGCGGCCGGCGAGGCCGAGCTGGGCGCCGTCCCGGACGACCTCGTCCAGGCCTGCGCACAGCACCGCCTCCCGCTCTTCGCCGTGAACGAGTCGGTGGCGTTCGCGACCATCACGGAGCACGTGGTGCGCCAGGTCTCCGGCGAGCGCGCGGGCGACCTCGCCGCGGTCGTGGACCGGCACCGGCGCCTGATGACGTCCGGCCCCACGGGCGGCGGCCCCGACGTCGTCCTCGACCTGCTCGGCAGCGACCTGGACCTGCGCGCCTGGGTGCTCTCCCCGGCCGGGCGGGCGATAGCGGGCTCAGCCGCCGGCGGGCCCGAGCTGCCCCGGGAGGTCTGTGCCCGGCTGGCCGCCGAGCACCTGTCGGCGACCCGCACGGGCCGCCGCGCCCCGCACCGCGTCACCGTCGAGGGGAGCACGTACTCGCTCTTCCCGATCCGCTCCGGGGCCCGCGGCGCGGCCCTCGCGGGCTCCCGTGACGTGCGCGAGACGGTGCTGTCGGACTGGCTGCTCGCCGTCGAGGCGGACGCGGGCGACTGGCCCGAGGAGCGGCTCGACCTGCTCCAGGGCGTCACCCAGCTGATCTCCGTCGAGCGCGACCGGCGCGACGCGGCCCGTACGGTACGCCGCCGGCTCGCCCAGGAAGTGCTCGAACTGGTCCAGTCGGGTGCCGCCCCGGCCGAGATCGCCGCCCGGCTGCGGGTCGCCGCCCCGGTGCTGCTGCCCGGGCTCGGCGCGGCTCCGCACTGGCAGGTCGTCGTGGCGAAGGTCGAGTGGGAGGGCGGTGACATCGAGGGCGGCCCCGTCGCCCAGTCCCTCCTGGAGGAGATCCTCGTCGACCCGCTGTCCTCCGGCCCCGAGCCGTCCGACCGGATCGCCGTGGCGCACACCGGCGACGAGGCGATCGCGCTCGTCCCGCTGCCCGCGGTGCCGACGGAGGAGAACGGGGCGGAGCAGGGCCTGATCGCCGACGCACTGCTCGCCTCCGTACGGGATCCGCTGTCGGCGGGGCTCGCCGACGACGGGCGGCTGACCATCGGCGTCAGCGCCGCCGTGCACTCGGCGGAGGGACTGCGCGGCGCCCTGGAGGAGGCCCGGCACGCCCGCCGGGTCGCGGGGGCCCGCACGGGCCTGGTCTGCGCCGCGGGCCACCAGGAGCTGGCCTCGCACGTCCTGCTGCTCCCCTTCGTCCCGGACGACGTGCGCCGCGCCTTCACCGCCCGGCTCCTGGACCCGCTGCGCGACTACGACCGCAAGCACCGCGCGGAGCTGATCCCGACCCTGGAGGCGTTCCTCGACTGCGACGGCTCGTGGACCCGCTGCGCCTCGCGGCTGCACCTCCACGTCAACACGCTGCGCTATCGCGTCGGCCGAATCGAACAGCTGACGAACCGTGATCTCTCCCGCCTGGAGGACAAGTTGGACTTCTTCCTGGCCCTGAGGATGAGCTGATGCGCAACCCCATGCCTTTGTGAATTCTTTCACCTAACCCCTTGGCCCCGTGCCGTGATCCGTGCTGAGATGCCCCTCATCAACTCGGCTCGATGGCGTGCTCGGGGAGGGCAACGTGGCGCATCCCGCCATGTCTGGTACGGGAACGAACGCAGGGGACGATCCACTCCAGACCGCGGTGTGGCGGCTGCGCTCGCGCGGCTGCTGGGCCGACGCGGCGGCGCTCCTCGACCGGCACGCGGTCGGCGACCCGGCCGCCGCGCTCCAGCGGGCGGCGCTGCTCGGTGAGCGCTGTCTCTACACGGAGCAGGGCTGGGCCGAGGCCGAGGACGCGCTGCGGGCCGCCGAGGCGCTGGCCCACACCGACGAGGAGCGGGGTGCCGCGGCCTGTGAGCGCGGTCAACTCGCTTACGCCGCTACGTTGTTGAAGGTCCGGGACCGGGTCGACGAAGCCCGCTCCGCGTTCGGGCGGGCGGCGGCGCTGATCGCTCCCGGCGCGGCCGGGCGGGCGCTGCTCGACTTCCGGCGCGGGCTGATGGCGGAGAACCTGTCGGACGCGCCGCAGGCCGCCCGTGCCGCGTACCGGCGCGCCCATGCCGGGGCCACGGCCCACGGTGACCCTCTCCTGCTCTCCTTCACCTGGCGGCATCTGGCCGGGCTCGCGCTGCGGGAGGGGGAGCTGGCGGAGGCCCGCCGGGGGTTCGCCGAGTCGCTGCGGCTGCGCGAGGAGCTGGGCTTTCTCGTGGGTACCGCCCCCGCGCTGGTCTCCCTGGCCGAGGCCGAACCCGAACCGGAGACCAAGGCCCGCCTCACCGCCGAGGCCACCCGCCTCTTCCGCCTCCTGGGAGGGGTCCCGACGTGGCTGGCGGGCACCTTGCCTGCGGCGGCGTAGACATTCGTCGCGGGCTGGTCCGTACCCCGCCGGGGGTGCGCTCTGATCGCGGCTCAGCATCCGCCCCGCCAGGGGCGCGGGGAACTGCGCGACCAGCCCCCACCGGGGCCGCACCCGCGAACGGCGCTGAACTGGCCGCCCATTAGGCGCTCACCCCGCGCCGGGGTGCCGCCTTGCCCACCCTGCCGCCCCAGGCGGCAGATTGCCCAAGACGGGCGGGGCTCGCCCAGGGCGGGTGGGGGCAGATCGCGGATCAGGCGTTGTAGTGCGCGTCCAGGACGTGGTGGAGGGACAGCGTGTCCTGGGATTCCAAGGCGTCGAGCAGCGCCACATGTTGCCCGGCATCGACCGCGAGGTCACAGGCCGACCAGATCATCCGGCGCCGAAGATCATCAGCAACCCGCACCAGCTGCTCGTTCCCCCCGAGCCCCAGCACGGCCCGATGAAAGGCCCGGTCCGCCTCGACATAGCGCGCGACATCCCCACAGGCGGCCGCCGAGACGGTCTCCTCGGCGACGGGCCGCAGGGAGGCCCAGCGCCCGGCCGGCACCGCGCGAGCGAGCCGCAGCACCACCGGCACCTCGATGAGCGCCCGCACCTCGGCCAGCTCGGCCAGCTCCCGGGCGGTCCGCTCGGTCACCCGGAACCCGCGGTTCGGCACGACCTCGACGGCGCCCTCCCGGGCCAGCAGCTGCATGGCCTCGCGCACGGGCGTGGCCGAGACCCCGAACCGCTCCCCCAGGACCGGCGCCGAGTACACCTCGCCGGGCGCCAGCTCACCGGAGAGCAGCGCGGCCCGCAGGGCGTCGAGGACCTGCCCGCGCACCGACGTCCGCTCGACGGTGACCCGCGGCGCGGGCGGCTCGCTGTGGGTGTGGTCACCCCGGCTGCGCTCGGAGAGTGCGGCGGCGGAGTCGGCACCGCGCTGCTCCGGCACCGCGAAAGGCGCGACGCGTGGTCTGGCCTGCTCCACCCCGGTCATCCCCATCGCCGCCGTTCCTAGCCGTTCGTCGCTCTTTGTCCCTATCCCAACCCAGAACCATAGGGCGCCCGGCCCGCAGTTCAAACCCCGAAAACGTCGGGTAAGGTAAGGCTTACCTGCAAACGATCCCGATTCGGTGGTCCCTGCATGACTCTCCTCACCCCGGCGCATGCCGCGACGGACAGCGCGGTGTCGGCCGCGTACGCCCGCCTCACCGAGGTGTTCCCGAGCCTGCGCATCATCGAGCTCGGCCCGGACGAGCCCCTCCCCCACGGCGCGGGCTGGGTCCGCACCGAGGACCTGGCGCAGCAGGGCCCCGCCCTGGACGCCTTCCTGGCCTGGGACAACGCGCAGGTTCTCAAGGACTACGGGCAGCAGGCCCGCCCCGACGTCATCGCCAGCTTCGGTCTGCACCGCTATGCCTGGCCCGCCTGCCTGCTGATCACCGCCCCCTGGTTCCTGCACCGCAGGGTGCCGCGCTTCCCGGCCGCCCACGTCTCCTTCCAGCGGGCGCTGGGCCGGATGGCCGTACGCGTCACCGACTTCGCCTGCCTGCCCGACGACCCGGCGGCGGGGCTGCCCGGCGCCCACGTCGTCCCCGACGAGGAGGCGCTGCGCGCGGAGGTCCGCGCGGCGGTCGCCGACCACCTCCTGCCCGTCCTGAGCGGCTTCGGGCCACGGATGCGGCGCGGCCCGCGCGCCCTGTGGGGCATGGCGACGGACGAGATCGTCGAGAGCCTCTGGTACGTCGGTCATCTGCTCGGCGAGGAGCGGCGCGCGATGGCCGAGCTGGAGGAGCTGCTGCCCGGCACCACGAAGCCGTACGTCGGCCGGGCCGCCTTCCGGGAGCTGACCGGACCGGAGGGCGAGGCCCTGCCCACCCGGGACCGCGCCAGCTGCTGCCTCTTCTACACGCTGCGCCCCGAGGACACCTGTGTGACCTGTCCGCGCACCTGCGACGCGGACCGCATCGCACGCCTCACGGCTACCACAGCGGCCTGAACCACTCGTACGAGTGACGTAAATCGAACTCAACTTGCTTTTCTCCAGCGGGAGTTCGAGCGTACGACCGCTTTACGCGCCCCCTTGCACTCCAATGGCGTTCTCTTGTCCCGAAACCCCCTGCGGGCTCGGACGGCTGGGCCACTATGGCGCCCGAAAGCCCTACCGCAACGCAAGGGACCCCAGATGAGACTGACCGACATATCGCTGGACTGGCTGCTTCCGGGCGCCGTACTGCTCCTGGGTGGACTGGCGGCGGTTGCGGTCCTCGCGCGCGGCAGGCGCTCGGGGGACGGCAAGAAGGGCGGGTCGATGGACGAGACGTGGGAACGCAGCGAGGAGCGCCGCAGGCGCAAGGAGGCCGTCTACGGCACCGCCTCGTACGTGCTGCTGTTCTGCTGCGCCGCCGTCGCCGCCGCGCTCTCCTTCCACGGCCTGGTCGGCTTCGGCCGGCAGAACCTGAGCCTGTCCGGGGGCTGGGAGTACCTCGTCCCGTTCGGCCTCGACGGCGCCGCGATGTTCTGCTCGGTGCTCGCGGTGCGCGAGGCCAGCCACGGCGACGCCGCCCTCGGCTCGCGGATACTCGTATGGACGTTCGCCGGTGCGGCCGCCTGGTTCAACTGGGTGCACGCGCCACGAGGGCTCGACCACGCGGGCGCCCCGCACTTCTTCGCGGGGATGTCCCTGTCGGCGGCGGTCCTGTTCGACCGCGCCCTGAAGCAGACGCGCCGCGCGGCGCTGCGTGAACAGGGCCTGGTGCCGCGGCCGTTGCCGCAGATCCGGATAGTGCGCTGGCTGCGCGCGCCGCGGGAGACGTACAGCGCCTGGTCGCTGATGCTCCTGGAGAACGTCCGGACGCTGGACGAGGCGGTGGACGAGGTCCGCGAGGACAAGCGGCAGAAGGTGCAGAACCGGATGCGGCAGCGCGAGCACCAGAAGCTGGAGCGGGCGCAACTGCGGGCGCTCAGCCGGGGCCACCGCGGCCTGACCGGGCGCGGCGGCCGACAGGTGGAGGTGCCGGCCGTCGCCGCGTCGGCGGGCTCCGCGCAGGGCAGCACGGAGCCCGCCATATCCTCGGGAACCCAGCCTTCACAGGACCAGCTTCCGCTGCGCGCCCGGCCCTCGCTCCAAGCCGTCAGGGGCGGCACTGAGCAACCGCCCGTGACCGTCGACCTGACGGCCGAGGACGACACTCAGGCGCTGCCCCGGCTCGACACCCTGGAGCGCAAGCTCAAGGACCTTGAGCAGCAGTTCGGCTGACGTTCCGTCACACGGGTGCGGGCGGTGTCACAGGACGCCGCCCGCACCCGTGTGCAGTTCGAACCACACCACCTTCCCCACCCTTCCGGCGCCGAGCGCCGCGACGCCCCAGGCGTCCGCGAGCGACTGGACCAGCAGCAGACCCCGGCCGTGTGTGCTGTGCGTACCGTCGTCGGCGTTCGGTACCCGCAGCTTCGGCCGGTGGGCCGCTTCGTCCCGTACCTCCACTCGCAGGCCCCTGGGGCCCACGGTCGCGATGAGTTCCGCGTCCCGGTCGGTGTGCACCAGCGCGTTGGTGACCAGTTCACTGGTGAGCAGCTCGGCTATCTCCGTTCGTCCCGGCCTGCCCCAGAGCCGGAGCAGTTCGCGCAGTTCGCGCCTGGTCTCCGGTACCGCTCGCAGGTCCGCGCGGCCCAGCTTCCGCTTGAGCTGCCGTGGTGCCCCCTCCATCGTCGGGGCCACCCTGTCCTTGGTGTCGTGCACCTGCCGTTTCATTACCCCCGCCCACACGCCGATCACGATGCCTCTCTCGCTTCCGGACTCGCACTCCTCGGCCTGTCTGTCGAACGCGTACACGGCCATGCATTCCCCGCTGCTCTGTCCGCACTCCTGTTGATTCGTCCATCACCGACGGGGTGTCCACCGGCGGTGCGGGGAAGGGAAGCGAGGGATCCACGCGAGACGAGTACGGGAAAGGAGCCGCCGTGCACGACGACCGACAGCTCGTGGAGGGCCGACTCGATCGGGCGATGCGTCAGTTCGTACGACCCGCGCAGTACGCGCAGCGCACACCGCTGACACTGAGCGTGTGGCACGCGCCCGGTGAGCCGGTGCCCGTCGCCGAGGCGCTGAAGGCCGACTACGAACGTTTCGCACCCGGCACCGTCTGGGGCCGTCCCTGGGCGACCAGTTGGTTCCGCCTCGACGGGGCGGTGCCCGAGGATTGGGCCGGGCAGCACGTCGAGGCCGTCGTCGACCCCGGGTTCACCGGGCAGGGGCCCGGCTTCCAGGCCGAGGGGCTGCTCTACGACGCCTCGGGCGTCCCCCTCAAGGGCATCCACCCGCGCAACCGGCAGCTGACCGTGGCGCAGCGCGCGGTGGGAGGCGAACCGGTACATCTGCTGCTGGAGGCGGCGGCCAATCCGACGGTGATCCGGGACTTCACGCCCACCCCGCTAGGTGACGTGCTGACGGCCGGGGATCGCCCCGTCTACCGATTCCGCGCTGCCGATCTGGCCGTACTCGACGAGACCGTCTGGCATCTCGTGCTCGACGTCGAAGTGCTCTCCGAGCTGATGCACGAGCTGGACGCGGACCGGGGCCGGCGCCACGACATCCTGCGTGCCCTGGAGCGGATGCTGGACGCGCTCGATCTGCACGACGTGTCCGGCACGGCGGCCGCGGCCCGCGCCGAGCTGGCCGAGGTCCTGGCCCGTCCCGCGCACGCCAGCGCCCACCGGATCTCGGCGGCCGGGCACGCCCACATCGACTCGGCGTGGCTGTGGCCGCTGCGCGAGACGGTCCGCAAGGCGTCCCGGACGTTCGCCAACGTCACGGCGCTCGCCCGGGACTATCCGGAGCTGGTCTTCGCCTGCTCGCAGGCCCAGCAATACGCGTGGGTGAAGGAGCACCAGCCGCACATCTGGGAGCGGATCAAGAAGGCGGTGGCGGACGGCAACTGGGCGCCGGTCGGCTCGATGTGGGTGGAGTCGGACGCCAACATGCCGGGCGGCGAGGCGCTGGCCCGGCAGCTGGTCCACGGCAAGCGGTTCTTCCTCGACGAGCTGGGCGTGGAGACGGAGGAGGTGTGGCTGCCCGACTCCTTCGGATACACCGCCGCCTTCCCGCAGCTGGCGAAGCTGGCGGGCGCCAAGTGGTTCCTGACGCAGAAGCTGAGCTGGAACCAGACGAACAAGATGCCGCACCACACGTTCTGGTGGGAGGGCATCGACGGCACCCGGGTCTTCACCCACTTCCCGCCCGTGGACACGTACAACGCCCAGTTCCACGCCCGTGAACTGGCCCACGCGGAGCGGAACTTCGCGGAGAAGGGCGGCGCGTCGCGCTCGCTCGTGCCGTTCGGCTGGGGCGACGGCGGCGGCGGTCCGACCCGCGAGATGCTGGAGAAGGCGCGCCGGCTGCGCTCGCTGGAGGGCTCGCCGACGGTGGAGATCGAGAAGCCGGCGGCGTTCTTCGAGGCCGCATATCAGGAGTACGGGGAGCGGGCGCCGGTCTGGTCCGGCGAGCTGTACCTGGAGATGCACCGGGCCACGTACACCACGCAGGCCAAGACGAAGCAGGGCAACCGGCGCAGCGAACACGCCCTGCGCGAGGCCGAGTTGTGGTGCACGGCGGCCGCGCTGCGCGATCCGTCGTACTCGTACCCGTACGACGATCTGGACCGGATCTGGAAGACGGTGCTGCTGCACCAGTTCCATGACATCCTCCCCGGTTCGTCGATCGCCTGGGTCCACCGGGAGGCCCGGGAGACCTACGCACGCGTCCTCGCCGAGCTGGACGCGCTCACGGCCGACGCGGTGCGCCGGCTCGGCGGCGGGGAGCCGTCGGCGCTCAACGCGTCGCCCTACTCGCGCAGTGAAGTCGTCGCGCACGAGGGTCAGTTGGTGCACGTGAACGTCGACGGGCTCGGCGGCAGGTCGCTGGCCGAAGCCGCGGCGCACACCCGTGGTCCCGGCGCGCACGCGGCGGCGACCCGGGAGGCGGACGAGAAGATCGTGCTCGCGAACGAGTACCTGACCGTGGCCATCGATGCCGACGGGCTCCTCGCCTCCGTGCGGGACCTGGAGCACGGCGGCCGCGAGGTGCTGACCCCCGGCGCCCGCGGGAACCTCCTGCAACTGCACCCCGACCACCCGACCCAGTACGACGCCTGGGACCTGGACGCCCACTACCGGCACACCCGCACCGATCTGACGGACGCCGAGTCGGTGGAGCTGGTCGAGGACGGGCCCCTGCGGGTCACGGTGCGCGTCGTCCGCTCCTTCGGGAAGTCCCGTGTCACCCAGGAGTACCGGCTCGCCGCAGGCAGCCGCCGCCTGGAGGTGGTCACGGACATCGACTGGCAGGAGTCCGAGAAGGTCCTCAAGGCGGCCTTCCCGCTGGACGTGCACGCCGAACGGTCCGCCGCCGAGATCCAGTTCGGCCATGTGCAGCGGCCCACGCACGCCAACACCGGCTGGGACGCGGCCCGTTACGAGATCTGCGCGCACCGCTGGCTGCGGGTCGCGGAGGAGGAGTACGGGGTCGCGCTGCTCAACGACTCGACGTACGGCCATGATGTGACGCGGGCACCGCACGGCGAGGGACTCGGCACCACCGTCCGGCTGACGCTGCTGCGCGCCCCGCACAGCCCCGATCCGGAGACCGATCTCGGCACGCACCGCTTCACGTACGCGCTGCTGCCGGGCGCGACGACGGGGGACGCGGTGGCCGAGGGGCTCGCGCTCAATCTGCCGCTGCGGATCGCGGACGCGCCGGACGTCGCCCCGCTCGTCGCGGTCGACCATCCGGCGGTGACGGTGGAGTCGGTGAAGCTCGCCGAGGACCGCAGCGGCGATGTCGTCGTGCGGCTCTACGAGTCGCGGGGCGGCCGTGCGGCGGCGACGCTGACGACGTCGTTCCCGGTGGCCGGCGCCGACGAGACGGACCTCCTGGAGCGTCCGCTGCACCCCGCGGCCACGTCGGACGCGGGCCTGTCGCTGGCCCTGCGCCCGTTCCAGATCGTGACGCTGCGGCTGCGGCCCGCCTGAGCCGCGGCCGCGGGTGCCGCGCCCTGCGGCGGATCGTCAGGGGCGCGGCACGTTGCGCAGGTTGGAGCGGGCCATCTGCACCATGCGGCCCACCCCGCCGTCGAGGACGATCTTGGAGGCGGAGAGCGCGAAGCCCGTCACCATCTCGGCGCTGATCTTCGGCGGGATGGACAGCGCGTTCGGGTCGGTGACGATGTCGACGAGCGCCGGGCCCTTGTGCTTAAAGGCGTCCTTCAGCGCGCTCTCCAGCTGCTTGGGCTTCTCGACGCGCACGCCGTACGCCCCGGCGGCCCGTGCGACGGCGGCGAAGTCGGGGTTCTTGTTGGTCGTGCCGTAGGACGGCAGACCGGCCACGAGCATCTCCAACTCCACCATTCCCAGAGCGGAGTTGTTGAAGAGGACGACCTTCACGGGCAGGTCGTACTGGACCAGCGTGAGGAAGTCGCCCATCAGCATCGAGAAGCCGCCGTCGCCCGACATGGAGATGACCTGCCGGTTCCGGTCGGTGAACTGGGCGCCGATCGCCATCGGCAGCGCGTTCGCCATCGAGCCGTGGGAGAACGAGCCGATGACGCGGCGCCGCCCGTTGGGCGAGATGTAGCGGGCCGCCCACACGTTGCACATGCCGGTGTCGACGGTGAACACGGCGTCCTCGGAGGCGAGTTCGTCGACGACGGAGGCGACGTACTCGGGGTGGATCGGGACGTGCTTCTCGACCTTGCGGGTGTACGCCTTGACGACGCCTTCGAGGTGGTCGGCGTGCTTCTTCAGCATCTTGTCGAGGAAGCGCCGGCTGCTCTTCGGCTTCACGCGCGGGGTCAGACAGCGCAGCGTCTCGCGGACGTCGCCCCACACGGCGAGGTCGAGCTTGGAGCGGCGGCCGAGGTGCTCGGGCCGGACGTCGACCTGGACGATCTTGACGTCCTTCTGCGGCAGGAACGCGTTGTAGGGGAAGTCGGTGCCGAGCAGGATCAGCAGGTCGCACTCGTGGGTGGCCTCGTAGGCGGCGCCGTAGCCGAGCAGTCCGCTCATGCCGACGTCGAAGGGGTTGTCGTACTGGATCCACTCCTTGCCGCGCAGCGCGTGGCCGACCGGCGACTTGATCTTCTCGGCGAACTCCATGACCTCGGCGTGCGCGCCGGCGGTGCCGCTGCCGCAGAACAGGGTGACCTTGCCGGCCTCGTCGATCATCTCGACGAGCTTGTCGATCTCGGCGTCGCCGGGGCGGATCGTGGGCCGGGACGTGACGATCGCGGTCTCGATGCCGCTGTCCGGGGCGGCCTCGTCGGCGACGTCGCCGGGCAGCGAGACGACACTGACACCCGAACGGCCCACAGCGTGCTGGATCGCGGTCTGGAGCACCCGGGGCATCTGCTTCGGGCTGGAGATCATCTCGCTGTAGTGCGAGCACTCGGCGAAGAGCCGGTCGGGGTGGGTCTCCTGGAAGTAGCCGAGGCCGATCTCGCTGGACGGGATGTGCGAGGCGAGGGCGAGCACGGGCGCCATCGAGCGGTGGGCGTCGTACAGGCCGTTGATGAGGTGCAGGTTGCCGGGGCCGCAGGAGCCCGCGCAGGCGGTCATCTGCCCGGTGATCTGGGCCTCGGCGCCCGCGGCGAAGGCGGCGGTCTCCTCGTGGCGTACGTGGATCCAGTCGATGGCGCTGTTGCGGCGGATGGCGTCGACGACCGGGTTGAGGCTGTCGCCGACGACGCCGTACATGCGCTTGACGCCCGCGCGGACGAGGATGTCGACGAACTGTTCCGCGACGTTCTGCTTGGCCATGACGTGTGTGCCCCTTCGGAACCCGGTGTCGGTCTCGGCCCCGGGCTCGGTCTCGGGGCCGATCACTGCTTCCGGGTTCCATGAATTCACACGGCGCCGCGTTACGCCTCCCAAACGGCGGCGGCCGTGCGATCGTCCGCGTACCCCTTGACCCTGACCTGGGTGTCCGCGAGGAACGCGGCGAGGCCCGGCGGCTCGGCGTCCGTCCAGCGGTCCGCGAGGTGGCGGGCCAGGTCCGGCTCGCCGCGCAGCGGCTCGGCGAGGCCCGCCGTGCACAGCAGCAGGGTGTCCCCCGGGCGGGCGACGGAGGCGCGGAACCGGAACGGGTCGCGGGGCGGCTGCGGCGCCGGTTCGTAGGGGCTGGGCGGGGTGGTGATGCCCAGGTCCATGGTGAGGTGGTCGCCCTCGGGCGTCTCGGCGGGCGGGGACGATCCGTACCCGACCACGGGCGCGCCGGTGCGCTGCTCGACGATGCTCGGCTCGATGTCCTGCCAGGCGCCGTCCCGCAGCCGGAACAGGCCGCCGCCGCCGACGCCGAAGTAGACGCGGGTGCGGCAGGCGGGGTCGGCCGGCAGGAGCAGGCAGCGCAGGGTGGCGCTGTACTCGTCGGGGTCGAGGCCCTGCTCGGCGGCGGCGGCGCGCAGCTTGCCCAGGCTGCGGTCGGTGAGCCGGTGCAGCCCCGACTTGAGGTCGCCGCGCCGGCCCGCCCTGATGTCCTCGGCCAGCCGGGCGTGGCTGAGCCCGACGGCCCGCCCGATCCAGTCGCAGACCTCGGCGGCGGCCCGGTGCGCGCCCGGGGTGGCGCGGGCGCCGGTCGCCAGCGCGACGAGGATCAGCGCGCCGGACCCGCTGCCGAAGCGTGCGGTCAGGAGGCTGTCGCGACGGGGCTCGCCCCGGTAGCGCGCGGAGTCGCCGCGCACGGAGGCCGCCCGCAGCACGCAGGAGCCGTACCGCGCCCCGTCGAGCACGGTGTCGGCCACGAGGTCGTCCAGGTCGTCGGGGTCCGCGACGGGCAGCGCGGTGGGCTCGGGCTCGTAGGTGGGCGGGCCGTCACCCACGTACGCGACCGTGGGCGGGGCGGGCGGCTCCGGCGGCCGGGCGGGAACCGGGGGCTCGGGGGGTTGTTCGGCCGCCGGGGCGGTCCGTGGGTCGGGGCCGGGAGGTGCCGCCTGCCGAGGGAGCGGGGCCGGGGGCGGAGGTGGACCACCGGGGCCACCGGGTGCGGGCACGGACGTGTCGGGCACGGACGCGTCGGGCACGGCGGCGGGTGCCCCGGCGGGCCGGGGCGGCGCCTTCGGGGCGGGCGGGCCGCTCGGTCCGGCCGTGTCGGACGGCAGCGAGGGCAGGCCGCCGGGTGCGGGCGGCTCGGGCGGCGGCGGATCCCACGGCGGCGGGGACGGGATCGCGGGCCGGTCCGCGGGCGCGGTCGTCACCGAACCGACCGAGGCGAAGCGGTCGTCCAGCGAGTCCGCGGCCGGGGTCGGACCGGTGTCGGCGGCGGCTGCCTCGTCCTCGTACAACTGCCCCCACCAGTCGTCCTCCCGGGACTCCCTGGACTTGCGGGATTCCTGGGACCGGTGGCCGGTGGACCTCTCCCCCTGCTGGCTCATGCCCTTATTGTCCACGTCACGGGCCGTACGAAAACGGGGCATCGGGAAAAACCCCCGCACAAAAGATCCGCCGGGCGGCCCCACCCCCCACGGGGAGACCGCCCGGCGGACCGGTTCGTGTGACGGCTCGAACTAGCGAACGTCGTACGCGCGGGTCACTGTCTGGGTGACCGAGGCGCCCTTCGCGTCGGTGAGCCGCACCTTCAGCGTGACCTGCTTGCCGGAAGCGCCCGCGTGGTCCACGGTCGCGGTCCAACTGCCGTCGTGGCGGGAGGTGGTGGCCTCCGTCCAGGTCTCCCCGCCGTCGTAGGAGTACGAGAGCGCGGCCTCGGTGAGGTCACCGGGCTTGTATCCCGCGTGGCCCGTCGCCGTCAGGGCGATCTTCTGGCCGCCCTTCGCGGCGAGGGTCTTGAGACCGTCCTCGGGAAGCGCCAGGTGCGGGAAGAGCAGCGGGACTCCCTGCGAGTAGACGTCCTCGTCGAGGTGCGAGCGGAACGACCAGGTCGTGCTCGTCAGGGTCGAGCGGTTCCAGACCTTGGAGCCGATCTTGGTGGTCTGGAGGGTGAGTTCGTACGCGGCGTCGTCGGCCGGGACCTCGAACACCCCGTAAGGCCAGGCGCTGCGCCCGATCTCCTCGCCGTCACGCGTCAGCTGCATGCCGCCGATGTCGCCGAACGAGCCCTGGACGCCCTGGTGCTGCCCGTCGCCCCAGAAGCCGGGCGCGACACCGATCAGGTTGCCCTGCCGCTCGGCGGCGAGGGCCTGCTCACCGGTGGCGGTCAGCGGCGTCGTGGGGGCGAGGACACCGCCGTACCACTCCTCGGTGCGCCGCTCGCCCTTCTTGTAGGTGCGCGCCGGGTCGCTCATGAACTCGCCGAACGGGAAGGCGCTGGACACCTCGTGGCCGAAGCCGGTGCCGCCCGTGGAGTACAGCTCGGTGCGGGTGGACGGCGCGGGGGCCGTCAGCAGGTCGCCGAAGCCGGCGGTCAGGCCGTTCGGGCGGGTCACCGACGGGAAGTCCAGGTAGTCGGCGGCGGTGCCCATCGCCCGGTACGTCGCCTTGTTCGTGGCGAGGTCGCGGTCGGCGACGCGGTAGGTGCGGTCGTCGCGCAGTTGGCCGCTCTCGGGGAAGGCCAGGGTGTAGCTGTACGGGCTCGTGGCCGTGGCCTTCCAGTGGAGCGTCGTGGCGCCGGAGGCGATGCGGGCGGCGAGCGCGGTGCCCTCGGCCGTCTCCAGGGCGAGCGTCGGCAGCGGGCCGCCGGTGAAGCCGGTCGCCGGGTACCAGCGGCCCGCGGCCTCGCGGTAGAGCACGACGCCCTTGGCGCCGGCCTTGGCCGCGGCCTGGGCGACAGCGGACGCGGAGCCGCCGTCGGGCAGCTTGACCAGCGCCAATTTGTCCTTGGATGCGGCCAGTTCGGCGGCCGTGCCGGAGCCGCCGTCGACGATTCCGGCGGTGCCGGTGCCGTCGAGGTTCGCGGAGTTGGTGGAGCCGGTCACCGGGTGCAGGGCGGGTCCGCCGACGACCCCGAACTCGCTGATCTGCGGGGCTGCGGCGCGCCAGAAGCTGTCGAACTCGAAGGTGCCGTCGGTCGCGCGGCCCTGGACGTCGGCGTAGTAGGCGCGCACCGTGCGCGAGCCCTGGATGGACGCCGAGTGCAGCCAGTTGTCGGTCCCGAAGGTGCGGGCGAAGCCGAGGGAGACGCCGCGCACCTCGCTGTCCCGGTCCGTCCTGATGCTCAGCTTGTGGGCCTTGCGGGCGTCCAGGACGACGGTGGTGTCCTTGGTGAGGGTCAGCTGGGGGCGGCCGAGGTAGGTCGCCGAGTCGACGAGCGTGCCCTGGGCGGCGGGCGTCGCGACGAAGCTGGACAGGAAGTAGGCGCCGGGGCGCAGTTGGTAGGTCTGGTCGGTGGCGCCGTCGTTCACGCGCCGCTCGCCGGACGCCTCGTCCATGCCGATGACGTCGAGCGAGGAAGCGCCGGTCGCGGGGTTGCCCTGCCGGTCGACGACCTTGACGCGCAGGGTCACCGTCTCGGGCTGCACGTACAGCGAGAACGGGGTGCTCAGGTGCACGCCGCCCGGTCCGGTGGCGAGGACGCGGCCGGTGACGTCGCCGTACTGGGCGGCCGTGAGGTGCGCCGCCGGGTCGAGGGTCAGCGGCACCCGGGCGGTGCCGCCCGCGGGGACCGTGACGGTGCGCGCGCCGAGGGCGGCGGTCTTCGAGCGGACCGTGGAGCCGTCGTTGCCGGTGACGCGGGCGACGGACAGGGTCAGCTTCACCGGCTTGCCGGTGGTGTTGGTGTACGGAACCTGGACGGTGGTGCGGTCGCTCTTGTCCTGGGGCCAGTTGAAGGTGCCGCCCTGGACGGCGTCGGCGCCGAGCACGGTCTGGTCGATCGCGGCCTTCACGTCGAGCCGGCCGCCGCCGGTCTCGCGCACGTCGCCGGGGATGCCGGCGTCGGCGGAGGAGACGAGGGCCTGCTTGATCTGCTGCGCGCTCCAGTCGGGGTGGCGCTGCTTGACGACGGCCGCGGCGCCCGCGACGTGCGGGGTGGCCATCGACGTACCGCTCATGGACTGGTACGCGTACACGCCCCGGCCGCCTGCCGCCGCGGCCTTGACGGCGACGCCGGGTGCGGCGATCTCGGGCTTCAGGGTGTGGGTGCGCTGGACGGGGCTGCGGCTGGAGAAGTTCGCGGTGGCGTCGTCGCTGTCGACGGCGCCGACGGTGAGCACCTCGGGGACGCAACCGGGCGAGGAGACCGTGTTGTTGTGCGGTCCCGAGTTGCCCGCGGCGATGACGAAGAGGGTGTTCTTCGCGGACCGGGCGAGTTCCTGGGTGGCCTGTGCCATGGGGTCGGAGCAGTCCAGCTCGGACGGGTTGCCGAGGCTCATGGAGACCACGTCGGCGCCCTCGTCGACGGCCCACTGCATTCCGGCGATGATCCACGAAGTGGCGCCGCCGCCACTGTCGTTCAGGACCTTGCCGTTGAGCAGGGTGGCCTCGGGGGCGACGCCCTTCTCCTTGCCGCCGCTCGCCGCGCCGGTGCCGCCGACGGTGGACGTGGTGTGGGTGCCGTGGCCGTTGTGGTCGTCGGCGTCGGCGGAGTCGGTGAAGTTCTTCGACGCGGCGACCCGGCCCTTGAGGTCGGGGTGTTCGGTGTCGACGCCGGTGTCGAGGACGGCGACCTTGGTGCCCTTGCCGTCGTAGCCCGCGGCCCACGCCTGATCGGCGTGCACCTGCTTCGTCGAATCGGCGAGCAGCGACTCCGCCTTGGCGTCGAGCCACAGCTTCTTCAGGTCACCGGCCGCGCGGGAGCGGGGAGTGGCGATGTCGGCCCAGAAGGCGGTGGCCTTCTTCTTGTCGGCCTTGAGGGCGACGCCGTCGATCGGGTCGAGGACGAGGCCGCGCTCGGCGCCGCGCGGGGTGGCGGGCACGCTGCGGGCGACGTCGACGGAGCGGTCGTAGGTGGCGATGAGCGGGAGTGTCGCGCTGTGCTGGTCGTCGTAGCCCTGCCGGATCAGCCCGGTGACGTTGAACAGTTCCTCGTCGACCCGGCCCGTGGCGAGCGCCTGCGCGGCGCCGTCCGGGTAGGCGTAGAGGTCCTTGCCGGAGCGGCGGGTCTGCAGCAGTGGCGTGGAGCCGTCCTCGGCGGGCAGGGCCGTCGCGGAGCTGTTGCCGTCGGCGTCGGTGGTGACCAGGACGCGGTCTCCGGTCACCAGGGTCACCGTCGCGGTCGTGGACGTCGCGGCCGCGGCGGTGCTGCCGACCAGTGGACGGCCATGGTCCGGGGCGGCCCCCTCCGCTGCCCCGGACGGCACGGCCACCGTGACGGCCAGAGCGGCGGCGGTCGCCGCCACCAGGGCCGTACGCGCTATCGGGCGCATCGCTCTCCCCAAGTGAATGCGCAGGTGAATACAGGGCAAAGCCCGTATTCCCGGCGGGTGTTGGTGCTGCGGTGGCGCCACATTGGCAGAGTGACGTCAGGTGCGGGGAAGATGAGCGCGGCGGGAACATGCCGTGGCTGTTTCCCGCCACGGGGGCGACGGAACGCAAGCCGAGGGAGGGGCGTCACCGCATGCTGGGCGCGATAGGTCTGGACGAGGCGCACGAGACGGCGTACCGCGCCCTGGTGGCGGTGGGAGCCGCCGACGTGCCGGATCTCGCGCTGCGGCTCGCGCACGCCGAGTACGAGACGGAGCGCATCCTGCGCCGCCTCGAACGGCACGGTCTCGCCGCCCAGTCGTCGGCGCGGCCCGGCCGCTGGGTGGCGGCGCCGCCCGGGATCGCGCTCGGCGCCCTGCTCGCCCAGCAGCGGCACGAGCTGGAGAAGGCGGAGCTGACGGCCGCCCGGCTCGTCGAGGAGTACCGGGCGCAGGCGTCCGAGACGGCCGTGCACGATCTGGTGGAGGTGGTCACCGGGTCGGCGGCCGTCACCCAGCGCTTCCTCCAGATCCAGCTCGGCGCGACCGAGGAGGTGTGCGCCCTGGTCACCGACAATCCGATCGCCGTGTCCGGTACGGACAACGAGGCGGAGCCGCAGGCCGTCAGCCGTGGTGTGGGCTACCGGGTCGTCATCGAGCGCGAGGTGCTGTCCCTGCCCAGGGGGCTGGCGGAGCTGTCCGCGGCGATCGGCCGGGACGAGCAGGTGCGTCTCGTGGACCGGGTGCCGACGAAGCTGGTGATCGCGGACCGGTCGCTGGCGATGGTGCCGCTGACGTCCCGGTCCGCCGAGCCCGCGGCGCTGGTGGTGCACGCGAGCGGGCTGCTCGAATCGCTGAGCGGGCTCTTCGAGGCGGTGTGGCGGCAGTCGCTGCCGTTGCGGCTCGGCGAGGACGGACGGGTGGCCGAGGAGGGCCCGGACGGCCCCGACGCGACCGATCTGGGGATCCTGTCGCTGCTGCTCGCCGGGCTGACCGACGCGAGCGTGGCGAAACAGCTCGATCTCGGACTGCGGACGGTGCAGCGGCGGGTGAAGCGGCTGATGGAGCTGGCCGGGGTGACGACGCGGCTGCAACTGGGCTGGCACGCCTTCGAGCGGGGCTGGGTCGCCCGGTGACGCTGCGCTGGCCGTGCCGGAGCGGCATGACCATGGCACCGTTGCCGCATGGGAACGTGGGAACTCCTGCTGGTCGGGGCGGTGCTCGTCCTCGGTCTGTGCGGAGTCTTGGTGCCGGGGGTGCCCGGGTCGTGGCTGGTGTGGGCCGCGGTCGCGGTCTGGGCCCTGCGTGAGCCCAGCGGTCTGGCCTGGGGGATCCTCGTCGGCGCCACCGCCGTCCTGCTCGCCGCGCAGGTGCTGCGCTGGCAGTTGCCGCCGCGCCGACTGCGGCAGGCCGGGGCGACCTGGCGGCTGGCGATGTGGGCGGGCATCGGGGCGCTCGCCGGGTTCTGCGTGATTCCGGTGATCGGCGCGATTCCCGGGTACGTCGGCGGGATCTACGTCTCCGAGCGGCTGCGGCTCGGCAGCCACGGCGACGCGGTCGCCTCGACCCGGACGGCCATGCGGGCGGGCGGCTCCAGCGTCCTCGCCGAGCTGTTCGCGTGCCTGCTGATCGTGGGGGCGTGGATCGGCGCGGTGATCTGGGGCTGAGCCGATCCGGTCTGCGCCGGACGCGAGTTACCGATCCATCGGATCTATCCCTTGCTATTGACGCACCTCCGTCTCCTCTCTAGCTTGCAGCGCGGGATAGCTCCGATGAATCATCGAGCCGCCAGGAGGCGCTGTGCCCCGTCACGTCAGCCATGCCGGTCACTCCAGCCCGTCGAGACGCACCCTGCTCGCCACCGGATCCGCGCTCGGGGGCGCGGCCCTCGTGGGCGGGCTGCCCGCACAGGCGGGCGCGGCCGAGCCAGCTGCCGGCCGGCCCGTACAGCCCGTCCAGGTGGACCCGGATGCCTGGCGCACCGTCCTGGACGACGCCGACCTCGTCTGGCAGAAGATGCCGCGGACCTGGTACGAGGGCCCGTACCTCGGCAACGGCTTCCTCGGCTCCGGCATCTACCAGGAGCCGGACCGCAACGCGGTCCGCTTCAACGTCCAGCACTCCGAGGTGCAGGACCACCGTCCCGAGTTCGGCTCGCTCTTCGGCCTCGCCCGGCTGCCGATCGGCCATTTCACCCTGGAGCCCGTGGGCACGATCACCGCGCTCGACTGGCGTCTCAGGCTCCGCACCGCCCAGCTGACCGGCACCCTCACCACCGACCGGGGCACCCTCACCCTGCGCGCCCAGGTCGACAACGCCCGCTCCGTGCTCGTCGTCGAGATCACCCCGAGCGCGGGCGAGCGGGACTTCCGCTGGGTGTTCCACCCGGCCGACGCGATCAGCCCGCGCGCGGCCTTCAAGGACACACCCGAGGGGTACGAGGGCAACCCGCCGGCGGAGGTCGCCACGTACGACGGGAACGTCTCGGCGGCCGTCCAGCCGCTGCTGGCCGGCGGCGAGCACGTGACCGCCTGGCACGAACGGACCCGCGCCGACGGCTCGCGGACCCTGTACGCGCACGTCCGGCACTCGTTCCCGAGGGCGAGCGCCCGCGACAAGGCGCTCGCCGCCGTCCGGGCCGCCGCGCGGCTGCCGTACGCGGAGCTGGCCACGGCGCACCGCGCCTGGTGGGACGCGTACTACCGCAAGAGCTTCCTGTCCGTGCCGGACGCCCGCATCCAGCGTTTCTACTGGATCCAGCTGTACAAGGCCGCGTCGGCCGCCCGCCGCGACGCCCCGGTGATGGCGACGAGCGGCCCCTGGCTGGAGCCGACGCCGTGGCCCGCGACCTGGTGGAACCTGAACGTGCAGCTGGAGTACTGGCTGATCCACGGCTCCAACCACCTCGAACTCGACGCGCCGACGCGGGCGCTCGGCGAGTTCCGCGACCACCTCAGCGCCGAGATGGCGCCCGCCTACCGCGCCGACTCGCTCGGCATTCCGCGCACCACCGACGCGAGCCTGGTCAACGGCGGCGCGACCGCCACCGACGAGGGCTACGGCGTCGGCATCCCGGGCCAGGACCCGCCCACCCCGGAGGTCGGCAACCTCACCTGGGCGCTGCACAACGTCTGGCTGAGCTACCGCCACACGATGGACGAGCGGATCCTGCGCGACGTCCTGTTCCCCCTGCTGCGCAAGGCGATCGCCTACTACCTGCACTTCCTGGAGCCCGGCGACGACGGCCGGCTCCACCTGCCGGCGACCTTCTCGCCCGAGTACGGCGGCAACTCCCGCGACTGCAACTACGACCTGATGCTGCTGACGTGGGGCTGCCGGACGCTCCTCGAAGCAGCCGAACTCCTCGGCGTCGAGGACAAGTCGGCTCCGCGCTGGCGCGAGGTGCTCGCGAAACGGGTCGCGTACCCGACGGACGCGAACGGCTTCATGATCGGCGCGGACATCCCCTTCGCGAAGTCGCACCGCCACTACTCGCACATGCTGGCCGTCTACCCGCTGTACGAGCTCACCGGCCGCACCGCCGACGAACGCGCCCTGATCGAGAGGTCGCTGGCCCACTGGGTCGGCTTCGAAGGCGCCCTCCAGGGCTATACGTTCACGGGCGCGGCCTCGATGTCGGCGCTGCTCGGCAAGGGCGAGGACGCGCTGACGTATCTGGGCGAGCTGATGAGCCGCTTCATCCAGGCGAACACGATGTACAAGGAGTCGGGCCCGGTCATCGAGACACCGCTCTCGGCCGCCCAGTCGCTGCACGACATGGTCTGCCAGTCCTGGGGCGGGATCATCCGTGTCTTCCCCGCGCTGCCCGCCGCCTGGGCGGACCTCGCGGTGCACGACTTCCGCACACAGGGCGCGTTCCTGCTGAGCGCGGTGCGGGAGAAGGGCGTCACCCGGTGGGTGCGGGTGGTGAGCGAGGCGGGCGCGCCGTGCGTGGTGCGGCACGGGATCGCGGGCCCGGTCGACGTCCGCGACGGGCGCGGCCACCGGCTGCCGTACGCGGACGCGGGTGACGGCGCGATCCGGATCGAGCTGGCGAAGGGCGCGTCCGCGCTGGTCACGGCGGCGGGCGACCGCCCGGTTCCGAGGGTCGCGCCGGTCGCGCCGAACGCCGGCGCGCCGCGCTGGGGTCTTCCCGCCTAGACCGGCCCGGTCGCCGGACCGGGAACTCCTGACTTTGCCAATCGTTTACCCTTGCATGCACCTCGTGACCCTGGCCGCCGCCTCCTCCCCCGACTCCGGCTCCCGTTCTGGATCCGGTGTGGTCTCCGGTTCCGGTTCCGCCGAGCCGACGACCGGGATCGCGGGGTGGGCGGCCGGTCTCGTCGAGGCGCTGGGCGGCCCCGGAGCGGGCCTCGCCGTCGCGCTCGAGAACCTGTTCCCGCCGCTGCCCAGCGAGATCATCCTGCCGCTGACCGGTTTCGCGGCGGGCCAGGGTGCGATCAGCCTGGCCTCCGCGCTGTTCTGGACGACGCTCGGGTCGGTGGTGGGCGCGGCGGCCCTGTACGGCATCGGCCGCGCGATCGGCCGTGACCGGATGTACGCGCTGTGGGCCCGCCTGCCCCTGGTGAAGGTCTCCGACCTGCAGAGGACGGAGGCGTGGTTCCAGCGGCACGGCACGAAGGCGGTGCTGCTCGGCCGCATGGTGCCCGTCTTCCGCAGCCTCGTCTCGGTCCCGGCGGGCGTCGAGCGCATGAGGCTGCCGGCCTTCCTCGCCCTCACCGCGCTCGGCTCGTTCGTCTGGAACAGCGTGCTCGTGCTCGCCGGCTACTGGCTGGGCGACCAGTGGGACCTGGTCGAGCGGTACGTGGGCGTCCTGTCGAAGGTGGTGCTCGGCGCCGCCCTCGTCGCGGTGGTCGCCTACGTCGTCGTACGCGTGCGGGAGCCCAGGCAAAAGGGCCGCCACCGGGCCGGACAGGGCCGGTAGGCTCGCTCTCCGTGCGGGTGACATGGACGACGTGAGGGAGCTGGCGCCGCGGGACCGGGCCCGGCTGTGGCTGGTGCGCACGGACGGGGAGCCGTCCGGGGACGGCGCCGGGGTGCTCGACGCGGGTGAGCTGCGGCGGGCCGCCGGCTTCCGTTTCGCGCGACACCGGGTGCGGTATGTGGCCGCCCATCTGGCGCTGCGGGGCGTCCTCGGCGAGCGGCTGGGGTGCGCTCCGGGTGAGGTGCGGTTCGTCCGCGAGCCCTGCCCGGAGTGCGACGAGCCGCACGGCCGGCCGGCTGTCGCGGACGCGCAGGGCCTGCACTTCTCGCTCTCCCACAGCGGCGACCTGGCACTGATCGCGCTGGCGCCCGCCCCGGTCGGCGCGGACGTGGAGGAGCTGCCGTCGGCCGAGGTCGCCCAAGATCTTTCGGCGGTCCTGCACCCGCGCGAGCGGGCCGAACTCGCCGCGCTCGGCGAGCTGCCCGAGCACCGCGTCGCCCTGGGCCGCGCCTGGGTCCGCAAGGAGGCCTACCTCAAGGGCATCGGCACCGGCCTGGCCCGCGCCGCCGACCTCGACTACGTCGGTACGCTGCCGGACTCGCCCGGGGCGCCCGGCGGCTGGGCGGTGCGGGACGTGCCGGTGCCGCAGGGGTATCTGGCGGCGGTCGCCGTCGCGCCGCGCTAGGACTGGATTCCCTCCAGGCTCAGCAACCGCACCTTGCGGTCCAGGCCGCCCGCGTAGCCGGTGAGGGAGCCGTCGGCGCCGATGACGCGGTGGCAGGGGCGCAGGATCAGCAGCGGGTTGGCGCCGACCGCGCCGCCGACGGCCCGCACCGCGGCGCGCGAGGCGCCGATCCGGGCGGCGACCTCGCCGTAGGTGGTGGTGGAGCCGTAGGGGACGGCGTCGAGCGCGTCCCACACCCGGCGCCGGAACTCCGTCCCTTCCGGCTTCAACTCCAGGTCAAAATCCTTGAGTTCACCGGCGAAGTAGGCGGCGAGCTGGCGTACGGCCTCGGCGAACGGCTCAGGGTCGCGCACCCAGCCCTCCTGGACGGTGCGGCCGCCCTTCTGCCCGGGGACGGACAGGGACGTCAGGGCGCCGGACGCGTCGGCCGTGAGCAGCAGTTCGCCGAGCGGGCTGTCGAGGGTGGTGTAGCGGGTGGCGTTCATGGAGGTCACAACTGTCCTTCTGCGTCGAGGTGTTGATGTGCGTACGAGCGCCAGGGCCGCCACACCGCGCTGTCGCCGCCCGGCAGCGTCACGTCCGGGTCGCCGAGGGCGCGCATGCGGATCAGGGCGGCGGTGCGGGCGTCCATGCCGGGCAGGGCGCGCAGGGCGGCCTCGGCGTCGTCGCGGTCGGCGCCCGCGTCGAGCCGCAGGGTGCCGTCGGCGAGGGCGCGGGCCAGGGCGCCGAGCGTGCCGGGTTCGCCGCCGAGGTCGTCCGGGGCGGGGAAGATCCGGTCGAGGGCGCCGCAGGGCACGTCGAGCCGCTTGCCGTACCGCTCGGTGAGGCGGGCCGCCTCGGCGGGCCCGGCGACGATGCGCAGAGCGAGTTCGTCGGGGTCGGCGGCGCCGGGCGAGCGCAGTCCGGGGCGGGCGGCGACGAGCGGGGCGAGCCGGGGGTCGGCGCCGAGCCGTTCGTCGATCGCGTACGGGTCGGCGTCGAGGTCGAACAGGCGGCGCAGCCGGCCCACGGCGGTGGTCAGGTCCCGCAGGTCGGTGAGGTGGATCCGGGCGTCGAGCCAGCCGCCGCGGTGCTCGGCCCGTGCGCCGGGCTGCTCGTGCCCGGCCTCGTCGACGGAGACGATGCCGGTGCCGTGGGGCAGCCGCAGGGTGCGCCGGAAGATCCGGGACCCGGGGGCGCCGGTCACTTCCTCGACGCCGGGGACCCGTTCGCGGGCGAGCAGGTCGAAGACGGGCCGTGCCTGGTAGGCGCCCCGGTGGGCGAGGCGCAGCGGAATGCCGGCGCTGGACGCGACGGCCCTGCGCCGGTCGGGCGCGTCGGCCCGCAACTGGGTGGGCGTGCGGGCGTACACCTCGCGCATGGTGCCGTTGAACTGGCGCACGCTGGCGAACCCGGCCGCGAAAGCGATCTCGGTGACCGGCAGCGGTGTCGTCTGGAGCAGTACGCGGGCGGTGTGGGCGCGCTGGGCGCGGGCGAGCGCGACGGGTCCCGCTCCCACCTCGGCGGTGAGCTGGCGCTGCACCTGGCGGGCGCTGTAGCCGAGCCGGCCGGCGAGCCCTCCGACGCCCTCGCGGTCGACGACCCCGTCGCCGATCAGCCGCATGGCGCGGCCGACGACGTCCGCCCGTACGTTCCACTCGGCGGAGCCGGGCACGGCGTCCGGGCGGCAGCGGCGGCAGGCCCGGTAGCCGGAGCCCTGGGCGGCGGCGGCCGTCGTGTAGTAGCGGACGTTCTGGCGCTTCGGGGTGACCGCGGGGCAGCTGGGCCGGCAGTAGATCCCGGTGGTCTCGACGGCGAAGAAGAACTCACCGTCGAACCGGGCGTCCCGGCTGCGCACGGCTTCGTAGCGTGTGTCCTCGTCGATCATCACGCTTCCAGTGTCGCCGGTCCGCGCCGCTCGGGCTGGCGGGAATCGGACACGACGTTGCCCTCCGGGGGCCGTCGCCGGATGCCCCCGCGCCCCTGGGCGAGCGCAGCTCGCTTCAGGGGCGCGGGGAACTGCGCGACCAGCCACGACGAGAGCCGCACCCGCCCGCGAACCGGGACCGGCCCCTACATCGGCCGCCCCCGCTTGGCGGCCATCGCGGCCCGCCCCTCCTGCCCGCGCTGCTTCCAGCCCTTGAGCATCTCGCTCCGCAGCCGGGCATCGGTCCGGGCGGCGAGCCGACGGTTCTCGCGGAGCAGCTTGCGGTAGCTGTCGAGCCGGCGCTGCCCGAGCGTCCCGTCGTCGACGGCGGCGAGCACGGCGCAGCCGGGCTCCACCGCGTGCCCGCAGTCGTGGAACCGGCACTGCTCCGCCAGTTCGGAGATCTCCGAGAACGCCTGCTCCACGCCCGCCTCGGCGTCGTAGAGCCCGACCCCGCGCAGCCCCGGCGTGTCGATGAGGACGCCGCCGCCGGGCAGCACGAACAGGTTCCGGGTGGTCGTGGTGTGCCGGCCCTTGCCGTCCATGTCGCGGACGGCCTGGACCTCCATGACGTCGGCGCCGATCAGCGCGTTGGCGAGGGTCGACTTGCCGGCGCCGGACTGTCCGAGCAGCACGGAGGTGCCGCCCGCGACGACGGCCCGCAGCACATCGATCCCGTCGCCGTCCAGGGCGCTGACGGACAGCACCTGCACGCCCGGCGCGGCGGCCTCCACATCGGAGACCAGGTACGACAGACCGACCGCGTCGGGCACGACATCGGCCTTGGTGAGGACGACGAGGGGCTGTGCGGCCGATTCCGGGGAGAGTCCCGCGTCGTGCAGCAGGGCGGCGCCGCTCGCACTCGCGTGGGCGAGGGCGAGGAACCGCTCGATCCGGCCGAGGTCCAGCTCGGCGGTGAGGGGCACGCAGATGATGACGTGGTCGACGTTGGTCGCCAGCACCTGCCCCTCGGACCGCTTCGACGACGTCGACCGGACGAAGGCGGAACGCCGCGGCAGCAGCGTACGTACGTACCGCGGATCGCCGCCCTCGGGATCGACGGCGACCCAGTCCCCCGTGCACACGACCTTCATCGGGTCGCGGGGAACGACGAACTCGGTGTCGGCACGGACGACGCCGTCGGCGGTGACGACGTCGCACAGCCCGCGGTCGACCCGGACGACCCGGCCGGGCAGCAGGCCCTGCGCGCCGTACGGAGCGAAGGCGGACTCCCAGTCCGCGTCCCAGCCGTGCGCGGCGAGCGGCGAGCCCGAGGGAGAGTCCGGAAGAGAAAAGGAGGAGAGAGAAGAGGAGGACGAAGAGAAAGACAAGGGGGACCCTTCACAGGGGTGGCCCCGGCGCCGCGTCCTCGGACGCGGAAAAAGAAGGCGTGTGAGATCAGCCGGTGGCCACGGAGGTGGACTTGACGAACTTCCGGATGCGGGCAACGCCCGGCGCGACGACAGCCATCGGTCAACACCCCCAGATCACACGGCTTGAAGCGGCAGCCCGAAGGCGCCGCGGGAACGGATCTCACGTTAGCCACCGGCGCCGACCCGGCGCCAGTGGTTTTTTCCCCTGCCCCTCAGCGGCGGCGCAGCCGTCCGAGCCAGGCGCGGGCCTGGGCCTGCCGGCGGGGGTCGGAGGCGGTCCGGCGCGCGGTCGCGATGGTCCGTCGGCCCTGCGGGCTGCGGCTGTACTGCTTGATCCGGTCGAGGATGCCCGGCATGACGCCTCCGTGATGTCGTTCGGCTCGTTCATCGAGTCGCTTACCCCGGATGCCGGACAGAACACGGAGCCGTACAGAACAGGAATGGGGGCACACGGGCGACAACACCCCGACAAGGAACTGGAGTTCCCATGTTCGCCATCGCCGCAGCCGTGCTGTTCTTCCTCGCGTTCCTCATCAACGCGGCCGACATCTCGACGAACGACGTCTTCGCGTCCGTGAACGTCATGCTCCTCGGTCTCACCGCGCTCGCTCTCCATCTGGCGGGAGCGGGCGGCTGGGCGGCGCGCGGCCGGACGTCGCGCCGCCGCTGATCCGCGCGGCACGGATCGGTGCCCGCTGCGGCCGCTGAGCACACGGGACGGCGTGAGGGGCGGTGCGACAGGTCGCACCGCCCCTCACGCGTTGTACCGCTGCCCGGTCTCAGCTGTCGTGCAGCGCCTTCTTCAGGGCGTCGACGGCGAGGTGGCGGGCGACGTTGGCGGCCCGGGTGTCGCGCAGGCTGTCCAGGAGCAGGAAGTCGTGGACCATGCCGGCGACGCGCACGGCCGTGACGTCCACACCGGCTTCCCGGAGCTTGTTCGCGTAACTCTCGCCCTCGTCGCGCAGCACGTCGGCCTCGTCGGTGATGACCAGGGTCGTGGGCAGCCCCTTGAGGTCCTCGAGCGACGCCTGGAGCGGCGAGGCGTGCGGCTCCTTGCGGTCGCCGGGCTCGGAGTACTGGTCCCAGAACCAGATCATGCCGTCGCGCGTGAGGTAGTAGCCGTCGGCGAACTGCAGGTACGACGGGGTGTCGAAGTCCGCGTTCGTCACCGGGTACAGCAGCACCTGGGCCTTGAGGTCGATGCCGCCGCGCTCCTTGTTCATCAGCGCGAACACCGCGGACATGCAGCCGCCCACGGACTCGCCGGTGACCGCGATGCGGGAGGTGTCCAGGCCGTGCTCCGCGCCGTGCTCCAGGACCCACTGGCCCACCGCGTAGTTCTGTTCGACCTGAGTGGGGTACTTCGCCTCGGGCGCCCGGTCGTACACCGGGAAGACGCCCGCGGCGCCCGCGCCGACCGCGAGTTCGCGGAAGAGGCGGTCGTGGGTCTTGTCGTCGCCGAACACCCAGCCGGCGCCGTGGATGTAGAACACGACGGGCAGCGGTCCCGTCGCGCCCTTGGGCTTGATGATGCGGGTGCGGACGGTGCCCCACTGCCCGGCGTCCACGTCCACCCATTCCTCGTCGACGTCCGGCCGCGGCACGCTCGTGTCGCTCTGGAGGCCCAGGAGGATGTCGCGGCCCTTCTCCGGCTCGACCTCGTAGATCCTCGGGTGTGGATCCGTCGCTTCGGCCAGTTCCCTGGCGGCCGGTTCGAGGTAGGGCGTGACGGGAGGCGGAAGATCGGTCATGTCTGCTCCGTGGTGAGGGGCCGTGGCGGCCCGGTGGGACGGGCCCGGGACTCCTCGGAAACCGGTGCCGGAACCCTGTCTGCGGCGAGTGCCGCCCCCCGGTTCATCCTCCCTTGGAGCGCTGACGACGCAACTCGAACGGCGGACCGGCCGGGTGGGCCGGTCCCCCTCGTGCGCGCGGTCAGTGGTGCCGTGCCCGCCTGGCGAGCAGCAGGATCAGCGTGCCGGCCGCAGCGGCGATTCCCGCCGCCCAGCCGAGCGCGATCAGGAAGGTGCCGGAGCCGGTCGCGGCGAGGCCCGGTCCGCCGCCCGGTGCCGGGGAGGCGGTTCGCGTCGGCGGTGTCGGTCCGGGCGACCCGGCGGTCGGCGGCACGGGGCCGCCGGAGGCGGTGCCGGTCGCGGAGGGCGCCGGGCCGGAGGACGTCACCGACGGGGACGGCGTGGGCGTCGGGGCGACCGTCGAGGTCTGGGTGGGCGTGGGGGTCGGGCTGGGCGTGGGCGGCTTCTGGGCGAGGACGTTGATGGTCACGGTGCCCGTGGCGCACAGCTTGCGCCCCGCGCTCTCGCAGCCGATCACGGTGAAGGTGTCGGTGCCGGTCCAGCCGTCGTCGGGCGTGTAGACGAAGCTGCCGTCGGGGCGCACGGTCACGGTGCCGTGCCGCGGCCCGGTGCCGAGACCGACCTCGACCTCGCTGCCCTGCGGATCGCTGACCTCGACACTGCCCGCCGCCGTCTCGCCGGTGCGGATGGTCTCGGTGTCGTCGCCGACGAGCGGCGGACGGTCCTCGGGGACGACGGTGAGGTGCACGACGGCGGTGGCGCACACGGTGGGCGCGGTCGGGCTGCAGATGCGGTAGCCGACGGTGTCGGTGCCCGTGTAGCCGGTGTCGGGCGTGTACGTGTAGGTGCCGTCGCCGTTGTCGGTGACCTTGCCGTGCCGGGCCGGATCCGTGATCTCGGGCGGGCTGGTGTCACCGACGTCGTTGTAGGTGACGTCGCCGCTGTACGGGGTGGACTCCGTCACGGTGGCCCGGTCGTCCCTGGCGACGGGCCGGACCGTGACGGTGAACTTCGCGGTGTCGCACAGCACCGGGGAGCCGTTGTCGCACACCTCGATGCGGAAGACGTCGTTGCCGGTGAAGCCGCCCTTGGGCGTGTACGTGTATCTGCCGTCGGGTTCCAGGGTGAGCGTGCCGCGCGCCGACGTCACCCGCAGGCCGCCCTCCCGCGTGGCGCCCGGCAGCAGGTGGGTGAGGGTCTGGCCGTCGTCCGGGTCGCTGGCGGTCAGCGTTCCGGTGGCCGGGCGGTACGCGGTGGTCACGGCGTCCTCGTCGTCGAGGGCGGGCGCGTGGTTCACGGCGACCGGTCCGGTGACGGTGGTGGTGACCCGGCCGGGCGTGGAGCTGCCGTCGTTGTTGGCTGCGTCGGGGTCGGCGGTGGAGCTGGTCCCCGACGCGACGTCGAGGAGCGTCCCCTCGGCCGCGGCCCTGCCGGTGACGGTGAACGTGCGCACCGCGCCGTCGGAGAGGGAGCCGACGTTCCAGGTCACCTTCGTGGCATCGGCGGCGACGGTGCCGCCGTCGCTCGCGGAGACGTCCGCGAGTCCGTCCGGCAGCCGGTCGGTGACCACGACGTCCTCGGCGGTGTCGGGGCCGAGGTTGCTGACGTTGACCTTGTACGTCACGGTGTCGCCGGTGGTGACCTCGGCGGGGCCCGACTTGTACACGTACAGGTCGGCGGTGGGGGTGGCGACCCCGGTGGTGCTCCGGCCTGCGCAGCCGCTGGGTGTCTCGCCGTCGTCGACGGTGATCTCGGCGCGCACCACGTTCTCGACGGTTCCCCCGGTGGTGTCGAAGACGGCTCCCGTCGAGGAGGTGTCCCAGAAGCTGACGGGTGTGTCGGCCGCGTCGCCGCGGAACGTGCCGAAGTTGGTCGTGTTGCCGGTGAACCGGTAGCCGCCGTATCCGGTGACGGTGCCGCCGTTGGTGAAGTCCGCGCCGACGATCCGGCCCTTGCTGTTCTGGCTGAGGGTGCCGCTGTTGTTGAGGTACTCGGACTTCAGCGTGATCACGCCGCTGTTGACGGCGGTGCCCGCGTTGGCCCAGCCCTGGCCGGTGGTGATGCGGCAGGCGTTGTCGAGCCGTGAAGTGCCGGACGCGTTCAGGTAGTTGGTGATGGACGCGGTGCCGGTGTTGGTGAAGGTGCCGTCGAGGGCGAAGCCGCTGCCCTTCTCCGTGAGCGTGCCCCTGTTGGCGAGCTGGGAGTTCGCGGCGACCGTGACGGAGCCGGCCGTCATCGTGCCGCTGTTGATGAGCATGCTGTTGCCGCGCAGGGCCAGCGAGTTGGGCAGGTCGAGGGTGGCGTCCTCGGTGTTCTCGACGAGGGCGGTGCCGTCCGCGGTGAACCCCTCGGCGGTGGTGGTGCCCCGGTTCACCAGGATGAAGCCGCCGGAGGCCGTCACGTACGGGAGTTTCGCCGTGCCGTCGACGACGAGGGCGCCCATCGGGTTGTTCAGGTAGGACGGGGCGAACGTCGCGTCCGGCGCGACGCAGACCGTCGCTCCGGCCGGATAGGCGTTGATCCCGCCCTGGTACGTGCCGGACGTCAGCAGCACCGTCTCGTCCGAGGTGAACGTCAGCGCCTGGGAGGAGCCGCCGGTGAGCGTCCGGGTCGGCTCGGCGCAGTCCGCGACGGCGCCCTGGGCGGCCGACGAGACGGGATCCCCCGATGCCGCCCGCGCGCCGCCGGAGAGCGCGGCGGGCAGCGCGGCGAGGGTGAGCGTCAGGGCGGCGAGGAGGGCGCCGCCGCGCGGTGCTGCGGCGAACGCCCTGCGCGGACGAGAAGGAGCGGCCATGTGGCACT
Organism: Streptomyces sp. NPDC057694; assembly: GCF_042799415.1. Taxonomy (NCBI): domain Bacteria; kingdom Bacillati; phylum Actinomycetota; class Actinomycetes; order Kitasatosporales; family Streptomycetaceae; genus Streptomyces; species Streptomyces sp. NPDC057694. The sequence goes on along the minus strand of NZ_JBHVIX010000010.1, from coordinate 203,306 downwards.
GATACGACGATCTTCACGCGTGTACGGGCTTCCACGCCGGGCGGCCGTGGAGGGTCGCACGAGTGGGCGAGCGGGCACGGGTGGGTCTCAGACGGGCAGGCCCCGCGGCTCCTTGATGCGCTTCATGATGATCTGGGAGTTCACCTCGGTGACCCCGCCGAGGGTGGTGAGCCGCTCGATCCAGAGGCGTTCGTACGCGGCGAGGTCGGCGACCGCGATGCGCAGCAGACAGCCGGGGCTGCCGAACAGGCGATAGGCCTCGATCACGTCGGGGATGTCCTGGAGCGCCCGCTCGAAGGCCTCGACGGACTCGCGGTCGCGGCGCACCTCGATGGAGACGAGGACCTCGAAGCCGCGGCCGACCGCCGCCGGGTCGACCATCGCGCGGTAGCCCTGGATGACACCGTCCTGTTCGAGCTGCCGGACCCGGCGCAGACAGGGCGACGGGCTCAGCCCCACCCGCTGGGCCAGCTCCTGGTTGCTGAGCCGCCCGTCGCTCTGGAGCTCACGCAAGATGTGCAGGTCGATCGCGTCCATGGCGCAATTATCCACCACACTTTCGGCGCCCGCGGGCCAGAATTGGCAATCAAATTGCGCGGTTTTCGCCCTATCCTTGCGGTGCACGAATGTGTTCTCGGAACGCGTACATACGCACGTACGCGCGTAGACAGGCACGCCCCCCTCCCCTTCTCCCCCACTCGCGAGGCACCCCTCCATGAAGCGCATCACGCTCATCAGCACCGGCGGCACCATCGCCAGCCGCTGGCAGGGCACCGGCTACGCCGCCGACGCCGGCGGGGACACCGTGCTGGCCAGCGCCGCCGTGCCGGACGGCGTCGAGGTGAAGGTCGTCGACCTGTTCAACATCAACAGCTCGCAGATGACCAGCGAGCGCCAGCTGACCCTGCTGCGCGCGGTGCACGAGGCGCTCGGCGACCCGGACGTCGACGGCATCGTCGTCACCCACGGCACGGACACCCTGGAGGAGTCCGCGTTCCTGGTCGACCTGCACCACGACGACCCGCGCCCGGTGGTGTTCACGGGCGCGCAGAAGCCGCTCGGCGCCAGTGACGGCGACGGTCCGGGGAACATGTACGACGCGCTTCAGGTCGCCGCGTCGGTGCGCGACCTGGGTGTCCTGATCGCGTTCGACGGCTCCGTGTACGCGGCGCGCGGCACGGTGAAGACGCAGACGCTCGCGGCGAACGCGTTCAGCGACCCGTCACGCCCCCAGGCCCTCGGGCGGCTCGGCTTCGGCCGGGTCGACATCCGCCGCACTCCGGAGCGCCCCGCACCGCTCCTCATGCCGAAGACGGACGACGGCACGGTGCCGCGCGTCGACATCGTCATGCACCACAGCGACGCGGACCCCACCCTCTTCGACGCCGCGATCGCCGCGGGCGCGCGGGGCGTCGTGCTCGTCGCCACCGGTGCCGGGAACGCGACTCCGGCGTTCGCCGACGCCATTGCCGCGGCGGTGCGCGACGGGGTTCTGGTCGCCGTCACCTCGCGCGTTCCGGCGGGGCCGCTCGCCGAGATCTACACGGGGGGCGGGGCCGTGGATCTGGTCGCCGCGGGGGCCGTGCTCACCGGGACGCTGCGGGCGGGGCAGGCGCGCGTCGCTGTGCTGGCCACGCTGTTGGCGGGCGCCGACTCGGATGTGCTGCGGCAGCTGGTTGCGGATCAGGATCCGGTCGCCGCGTAGCCGTTGCCGGGTGCGGGTTGCGTCGTGGCTGGTCGCGCAGTTCCCCGCGCCCCTGAAGGCATGCGCTACGCGCGCCTTCCCCTGCCCCTGGGCGAGCGAAGCTCGCTTCCAGGGGCGCGGGGAACTGCGCGAGAAGCCCCACCGGGCCGGCACCCGCCCGTCAGACCTCCACGGCCTCCTGGTTGGGCGCGAGGCTGTCCATGAAGGAGCTGACCGAGAAGACGGCCCGGCCGGCGCCCGACGGGCCGTATCCGGGCGGGGACGAAAGCCCGAACTCGTCCATCGTCGCGCGGTAGGACTCCAGCAGCCGGATGTGGTACTCCAGCGGCGCCCCGTTCGGGTTCTCCTTGCCGAGCGGCGTCGTCGGCTCCGGGCACCACGTGGTGAACCGCGGCGTGATGCCGTTCGACATGAAGAAGCGCAGCCCCTCCGTGGTGGAGGCGATCGCCTCGTCGACGGTCTTGAAGCCGAACGGCTCGGCCATCTCGACACCCGCGACGAAGTTCGGGATCACGTTGCGCGCGCCGAAGACGTCCCGCGAGTCGAGGATGCGCTTGTGCCACTCGTCACGGCCGACGTAGCGCTCCTTGCCGGGGCAGTACATCTTGAACAGGTACTCGTCCCACACCTCGTAATTGGGGTGGTAGATCTGGACGCCGTAGTCCTTGAAGCGCTGGACGTCGTCCTTGGGCAGCGCCTGCGCGACGACCTTGCCGATCCAGCGTCCGGGGAAGTACTCCTCGATGGCCTTGGCGTAGCGCCCGTAGAAGTCCGCCTCGTCCAGGCCCTGGACCTTCGACGTGATCGCGCCGCCGGTGAGCGTGTACGCGGTCGACGTCTTCGCGGTGTCGTACTTGTCGATGATCTCCAGGGCTTCCAGGACCTCGTCGACGTCCTTCACGCCCGTATAGGGGCGGCCCGCCGCCTTGTGCTGGCGCCAGTTGTGGTTGATGTCGCAGTACTGGCACTCCTCCTTGGCGCCGAAGTACTGGCAGACGCGGAACGCGGTCAGGTAGATCAGGTAGCCCCACTGGATGGTGGGGGCCACCTCCATGACCGACTTCCCGTTGGAGAGCTTGTGCCGGTAGTACTCGGGCATGGGCGGCACGCCCACGTCGGAGATCCGCTTGCCGTCCAGGTAGAGGCCGAGGACGCCGTCGTCGTCGGCCGCGACGCGGTACGGGGACGCCGGGTTCACGCGGACCGAGACGACCGTGCGGCGCAGGTCGTAGGGGCCGCCGGTGAGGACGATCTCCTCCGGCGGGCGGCGCAGCGCGGCCTCGCCGAGTTCGGGCAGGGTGCCGTGGTCGAAGGAGAAGATGAAGTACGACTTCGGCTTGACCTCGCCGTCCTCGTTGTCGCTCAGAGCCGAGGGGTCGAAGGCGACGCCGCCGCGCAGCAGGTCCTCCTTGAAGACCGCTTCCTTCGGAACGTGCGGGAAGCGCTCCATCAGGTCCTCTACCAGCGCCGTACGGCTCTGCATCCCGTTCTCCTTGCTCGATCGACGGCCACAGTCCTTCCCACGGTATCCCCCGTCCCCCGGTCAGCCCTGCCGGGTCCCCGCTCGGGCGACGATGTGCGCGGGCGCGGTGCGCGAGGCGGGGAGCAGGGGGTCGGCGGTGGGCGCTCCCCAGCGCGAGGTCAGCGGCAGTGTGCCGGCCCACAGGCCGAGCGCGGCGTCTGCCGAGTCGCCGTCGTCCGGCGGGCCCGCGCTGATCTTCACGGAGGCCTCTTCGAGGGAGAGGGCGAGGACGGTCGTCGCGGCGAGTTCCTTGCGGTTGGGGCGGCGGGCGTAGTCCCACTGGCCCGGCGCCGTGTGCTCGGTGACCAGGCGCAGCGCCTCGGTCTTCTCCGCGTCGTCGGTGAGGGTGCGCGGGACGCCGTAGAGCATCGCGCACCGGTAGTTCACGCCGTGCTCGAAGACGGAGCGGGCGAGCACGAGTGCGTCGACGTGGGTGACGGTGACGCATATCGTCGCCTCCGGATCCGCCGCCAGACTGCGGCTGGCCACCGACCCGTGCACGTAGAGGTACCGCTCGTCACGCCCGTACACCGTCGGTACGACCATGGGGGCGCCGTCGACAATGACGCCCAGGTGACAGACGAAGCCCGCGTCCAGGATCGCCTCCAGGTCCGCCCGCTCGAAACTCGCGTTCTCCTTGAAGCGACGCAGTCGCGTGCGGTCGGTGGGCGTGAGCGTGCGGGGCAGTTCCGAGTGCGTCATGCGCCGGAACAGTACTCCCGGCCGATGACCGGTCCGCCCGGGAGGGTGCGCACGCGCTGTGACCGCCTTCGAGCCACCTGGCAGACCCCCGGAACCACGGAACCCGACCCGTGATCCAATCACCCCAGGACCGCGTTGAAAGGCCGACCGCCATGCCCGACACCCGCCCCACGAACTGGGCCCGCAACATCACCTTCTCGGCAGCCGGGGTGCACCGCCCGGCCACCCCCGACGCCCTGCGGCAGTTGGTGGCGCGGAGCCCGCACGTCCGGGTCCTCGGCAGCGGCCACTCCTTCAACCGGATCGCCGACGTGGACGAGGACCGCGGCGGGGCCCTCGTCTCGCTGGGCGGCCTGCCCGGCGGGGTGGACGTCGACACGGCCGCCCGCACGGTACGGGTCGGCGGCGGCGTGCGCTACGCCGAGCTGGCGGCGGAACTGCACGCCCAGGGTCTGGCGCTGCCGAACATGGCGTCCCTGCCGCACATCTCGGTGGCCGGCTCGGTGGCGACGGGCACCCACGGCTCGGGGAACGGGAACAGGTCGCTCGCCGAGGCGGTCCGCGCCGTGGAGATACTCACCGCGAGCGGCGACACCGTCACCCTCGCGCGCGGCGACGACGGGTTCGACGGCGCCGTCGTCTCGCTCGGCGCCCTCGGCGTCGTCCTCTCCCTCACCCTGGACGTGGAGCCGGACTACGAGGTGAGCCAGCACGTCTTCCGTGAACTGCCTTTCCAGGGGCTGGACTTCGAGGCGGTCACGTCGTCCGCGTACAGCGTGAGTCTGTTCACCAAGTGGCGCGGGCCGCACTTCGACCAGGTGTGGGTGAAGCAGCGGCACCCGCTGGGCGTCGACTTCCCGTGGGCCGAACCGGCCACGGACAAGCAGCACCCCGTCCCCGGCATGCCGGCCGTCAACTGCACGGAGCAGTTCGGGGTGCCGGGCCCCTGGCACGAGCGACTGCCGCACTTCCGGGCCGAGTTCACCCCGAGCAGCGGCGACGAACTGCAGTCGGAGTACCTGCTGCCGCGCGAGCACGCGGTCGCGGCGCTGGCCGCGCTGGACGGCGTACGGGACCGGATCGCGCCGGTGCTCCAGGTGTGCGAGGTGCGGACCGTGGCCGCCGACGCGCAGTGGCTGAGCCCGGCCTACGGGCGGGACACCGTCGCCTTCCACTTCACGTGGGTGGCGGACACGGCGCGCGTGCTGCCCGTCGTGTCGCTGGTCGAGGACCGGCTGCGGGACTTCGGTGCGCGGCCGCACTGGGGGAAGGTGTTCACCGCCGAGCCCGCCGATGTCGCCGCGCGCTATCCGCGGGCCGCCAACTTCCGGGCGCTCGCCGGACGGCTCGACCCCCAGGGCAAGTTCGCCAACACCTTCGTGCGCCACCTCTTGCCGAAGGACTGAACTCCCGGGCGCCTGCTGGACTTTTACGCCACTTGTTGGACTTTCGCCGCCTTTTCTCCCGACCTCCCGGACGGGGCGCCTAGCGTGAGGATCAGCCGCCCTCTCGCTAGGAGACGCATGTCCTTCTCATACGTCGATGACGTCCTGCCGGGCTCGGGAGCGCTCCCGCCGCGCAGTTGGTACGCCGATTCGTCCGCGCACTCCCTCTCGCTGAACGGCTCGTGGCGGCTGCGGGTGGCGCCGGCCGCCGACGCGCACGACGAGTCGTTCGCCGCCGAGGGGTACGACGCCGGGGACTGGGCCGAGGTGCGGGTGCCGGGCCACTGGGTCCTCCAGGGCGACGGCGCCTTCGGTGCCCCGATCTATACGAACCACCTCTACCCGTTCCCCGTCGACCCGCCGCACGTGCCGACCGAGAACCCGACCGGCGACCATCTGCGCACCTTCGACCTGCCCGCCGACTGGCCGGGCGGGGACGGCGGCGCCGTGCTGCGGTTCGACGGGGTCGAGTCCTGCGCCCGGGTCTGGCTGAACGGCACGGACCTCGGCGAGTTCAAGGGCAGCCGGCTCCCGCACGAGTTCGCCGTCGGCCATCTGCTGAGGCCGGCCGGGAACACCCTCGCCGTCCGGGTCCATCAGTGGTCGTCGGGCTCGTACCTGGAGGACCAGGACCAGTGGTGGCTGCCCGGCATCTTCCGCGACGTGACACTGCTGCACCGCCCGGCCGGCTGCGTCCTGGACTTCTTCACGCACGCGTCCTACGACCACACCGCCGGACTCGGCACGCTGCGCGTCGACAGTGACGTGGACGGCCGGGTCACCGTGCCCGAGCTGGGGCTCGACATCGCCACCGGCGAGTCGGCGACCGTGCCGGTCGAGCCGTGGACGGCGGAGACACCGCGCCTGTACGCGGCCGAGCTGACCACGGCCGGCGAGCGCGTGCCGCTGCGCGTCGGGTTCCGGACGGTGGCCCTGGAGGACGGCCTGATCAAGGTCAACGGCACCCCGGTCCTCTTCAAGGGCGTCAACCGGCACGAGTGGCACCCCGAGCACGGCCGCGCCCTCGACATCGAAACAATGCGCCAGGACGTGGAGTTGATGAAGCGTCACCACATCAACGCCGTGCGCACCTCCCACTATCCGCCGCACCCCGCGTTCCTGGACCTGTGCGACGAGTACGGTCTGTGGGTCGTCGACGAGTGCGATCTGGAGACCCACGGTTTCGTCGAGCAGGGCTGGCGCGACAACCCCGTCGACGACGAGCGCTGGACCCCGGCCCTCCTGGACCGTGCGGCCCGCACGGTGGAGCGCGACAAGAACCATCCGTCGGTGGTGATGTGGTCGCTCGGCAACGAGGCGGGCACCGGGCGCGGGCTGACCGCCATGGCCGAGTGGATCCGCGGCCGTGACCCGGAGCGCCTGGTGCACTACGAGGGTGACGTCAACTGCCGTGACACGGATGTCTATTCACGGATGTACGCGCCGCACGACGAGGTCGAGCGGATCGGGCAGGGCCTGGACGGCGGCCCGGAGCGGCGCCGCGCCCTGCCCTTCATCCTGTGCGAGTACGCGCACGCGATGGGCAACGGTCCCGGCGGACTCGCCGACTATCAGCGGCTGTTCGAGAGGTACGAGCGCCTTCAGGGGGCGTTCGTGTGGGAGTGGATCGACCACGGGATCGCCGACGACCGGTTCGGGTACGCGTACGGCGGTGACTTCGGCGAGGAGCTGCACGACGGGAACTTCGTCTGCGACGGGCTCCTCTTCCCCGACCGGACGCCGTCGCCGGGCCTGGTCGAGTTCGCGAAGGTGATCGAGCCGGTCCTGATCGCGGTCGACGGCCCGGCCGGGACGGCGCGCGTCACCAACCGCTTCGACTTCCGCGACCTGTCGCACCTGTCCTTCGAGTGGTCGTACCAGGTGGACGGCGAGACGGCGGAGGCGGGCACGCTCTCGGTGCCCGCGCTGGGCCCCGGCGAGAGCGCCGACGTCAAACTGCCCGCGCCGCCCGCCGACGGCCGGGGCGCGGAGACGCAGTGGACGGTGCGCGCCGTCGACGGCGACGCTCACGAGGTGGCCTGGGGCGAGGCAGTCGCCGCGCCGCGGCCCGCTCCGGCCGGTCTCTTCGACGACCGTCCGGTCCTGGGCGGGCGGCTGGTCACGCTCGGCCCGGCCGCGTTCGACGCCCGTACCGGTGAACTGCGCACGATCGGCGGCGTCGAGGTGCTCGCGCCCCGGCTCGACGTGTGGCGGGCGCCGACCGACAACGACAACGGGGCGAGCTGGCAGGACGGCGAGCGACTCGGCCTGCGCTGGCGGGAGTTCGGCCTGCACCGCATGCAACACCGATCGAACGGTGTGGAGTTGGGCGACGACGCGCTGACCGTGCGGACGCGGGTCGCCCCGGCGGGCCGGGACATCGGCCTGCGCACCGTCTACCGCTGGACCGCCGACGCGAGCCGCCTGCGGCTGACGGTGTCGGTGGCACCGGAGGGCGACTGGCGGCTGCCGCTCCCCCGGCTCGGCGTGCGGCTCGGTCTGCCCGGGGGCGCCGACCGGGTGCGCTGGTTCGGCGGCGGCCCGGGCGAGGCGTACCCGGACACGAGGGAGGCGTCGTCGGTCGGCCTGTGGCACGACACCGTGGACGGTCTGCAGACCCCGTACGTGCGGCCGCAGGAGAACGGGGCGCGGGCGGACGTCCGTTGGGCCGAGCTGGGCGGGCTGCGCATCGAGGGCGACCCGGCGTTCTTCCTCACCGCGCGTCGCTGGACGACGGAGCAGCTGGACGCGGCCGAGCACCGCACGGACCTCAGCCGCGACGGCGACACGGTATGGGTGAACCTCGACCACGGCCAGCAGGGCATCGGCTCGCAGTCGTGCGGCCCGGGCACCCTGCCGCGGTACCGCCTGACGCCGGAGCCCGCCGAGTTCACCTTCGTCTTCGGTGAGGTCGCGGCGCGGTGAGCCGGTGATCTGGACGGCCGGGGCGGCGGTCCCGTGCGCCGCCCCGGCCGGGACGGCCGCCACCGCCGCGCCGGCCGCCCTCTGCGTGCCGAGGCGAGGGGCGTCTGCGGCATGGGGCGAGCGGTGCGGTGTGCCGCGGCCGTCCGGTGAACTGGTCGCCGCCGGTACGCGAAAGGTTGCCGCGCCAGAGCGTCATGGCCGCGGTGGCGACGATGCCGCGGACTCCGTGAGCCCGCCGAAGCGACTGCGAGGAGCATGATGAGCACCGGTGCGCCGGAACGTCTCGCCGCGGCGCTGGCCGCCGCGGGTGTCGTATGGAGTGAGGTCGACGCGTACGAGGAAATCGACGGCGGCACCTTCAACACGGTTTTCCGCGTGCGGAGTTCGGGGAGTCGCGACGGCATCGTGGTCAAGCTCGCGCCGGGGGCGGGCGTGCCCGTGCTGCGGTACGAGGAGGGGATCCTCGGGACCGAGGCGTGGTTCTACGACGTCGTGCGGGACGGGGCGCCCGAGGTGCCCACGCCCGTCGCGCTGGCGCCTGCCACCGCCGATCACCTCGTGATGTCGGAGTGCGCGGGCAGACCGTGGTCCGAGCTCGGGGAGGGGATGAGCGACGATGAACGGCGCTTTTTGCGGGGCGAGTTGGGGCGGCACGTCGCCGGGCTGCACTCCCTGAAGGGGAACGACGGCTTCGGGTATCCCGCACTGTCCCTGGGGCCCCTGCGCGCCACCTGGCGGGAGGCGTTCCTCGGGATGGTCGACGCCGTTCTGCTGGACGCCGAGCGGTTCGGCGTCGCCCTGCCCCGGCCGGTGGACGAGGTGCGGGAACTGTTCGCCGGGCAGGGCGGGTCACTGGACGAGGTGACCGTGCCGCGGCTCGTCCACTTCGACCTGTGGGACGGGAACATCCTCGTGGAGAAGGGCCGCGTCAGCGCGTTGATCGATGCCGAACGGGCCTTCTGGGGCGACCCGTTGGCGGAGTTCGTGTCGCTCGCCCTGTTCGACGACATCGAGCGGGACGAGGACTTCCTGGCCGGATACCGGGCCGCCGGCGGCCCGGCCGTCATCGACGGGGGCGGGCGCCGGCGGCTCGCGCTCTATCAGGCGTACCTGTATCTGATCATGTGGGTGGAGGTGGCACCGCGCCGGTACGACGCGGGGCGGAGGGAGTGGCTTCGGCGGCAGGTGGTGGAGCCGTTGAGGCTGATGCTCGACGGGTGGGCGGGGCGCTGAGCGCCGGGTCCGGCCCGGACCGCACCAGCCACAGGCCGGTGAAGGCCGCGCAGACCAGGGTGACGACGCCCGCCGCGACGAAGGCACTGTCGAGACCGGCCTCGAAGGAGGCGCCACCGGACTGCCGGCTGCGGACCACGGCGCCGAGCACGGCCACCCCGAGCACCGCGCCGATCTGCCGGGTGGTGCTGCTGATGCCCGAGGCGAGGCCGCCTTCGCGCGGGCTGACCGCCTGGATGGCGGCGCCGGTCAGCGGGGACAGGGTCAGGGCGAAGCCGACACCGGCCGTCGTGAGGCGCCACCACACGTTCGCGTAGCCGGTGTCGGCGTGCACCGAGCCCAGGGTGAGCAGCCCGAGACCGGCCAGCGACAGGCCGACGGCGACCACGCCCCGGAAGCCGTACCGGGCGGCGAGGCGGCCGGCGAACGGGCTGACGACCACCATGGCGAGGGTCATCGGCAGGGTCTTCAGTCCGGCCATCAGGATCGAACTGCCCTGGACGTACACGAAGAACTGGGAGAAGAAGAACGACGACCCCATGAGCGCGAAGCCCACGACGACCATGGCGGTGTTGGAGACGGTGAACAGCCGCTGACGGAACAGGCGCGGCGGCAGCATCGGCGCGGCGCGGCGCCCTTCGACGGCGACGAAGGCGACGAGCAGGGCGATCGCTGCGGCGAAGCCGCCCAGGATCACCGGTGAGGTCCAGCCGCGCGCACCGCCCTCGATCAGCCCGTAGGTCAGGGCCCCCACTCCCAGGACGGAGAGGACCGTCCCCGGGATGTCGAGCGGGGGTGCGGCCGGATTGCGGGACTCGCCCAGGACGCGCCGGCCGGCAAGGAGCAGGACCAGGCCGATGGGAACGTTGACCAGGAAGATCGCGGGCCAGCCGAAGGCCTCCGTCAGTACGCCGCCGGCGACGGGCCCGGCGGCCAGGCCGATTCCGCTGAGCCCTGCCCACAGCCCGATCGCCTTCACCCGTTCCTGCGCCGCGGGGTAGGCGGCCACGAGCAGCGCCAGCGAGGCGGGGCTCACCGCGGCCGCTCCGATCCCCTGCACCGCCCGCCCGGCCACCAGCCAGCCGACCGACGGCGCGACGCTGCACAGCACCGACGCGACGGTGAACACCGCGACGCCGCTCAGGTAGACCCGCTTGCGGCCGAACCGGTCGGCGAAGACCCCGCCGGTCAGCAGCAGCATCGCGACCAGCAGCACATACGCGTCGACGATCCACTGCAGGCCGGTCAGCCGCGTGTGCAGCCGGTGCTGCATGTCGGGCAGCGCCGCGCCGACGATCGTGTTGTCGAGCAGCACCATGAACTGCCCCAGGCAGGTCACCGCGAGCAGAGCCGCCCGGTTCGACCGGCCGCCTCCGGACGCGGCCGGTACAGCGGATGCGGATGTAGCAGATGTTGCAGCCATGACACCCCGTTCACCTAAACGCAGCCATCGACTGCGTTAGACGGGAATGTAGAGCACCTCCCCCCACAAACGCAACCACTGACTGCGTTAAGGTGGGGGCATGAGTGAGGGCATGAGTGAGGGCATGGACGACAAGCAGCAGCGCTCCCGGCGCCCCGGCGGACGCAGCGCCCGCGTCGGCGCGGCGGTGCACCAGGCGGTCACCGACCTGGTGGGGGAACGGGGCTACAGCGGCTTCACCGTGAGCGAGGTCGCGGCCCGCGCGGGCGTGGCCGACACCACCGTCTACCGGCGCTGGGGAAGCCTGGAGGAACTCCTCGCCGACGTGACGCTCACCCGGCTCAACACCCGCTCACCGATGCCCGACACCGGAAGCCTGGCCGGCGACCTGCACACCTACGCGGCCCAAGTGGCCCGTGAGATCACCGGCCCCGACGGCCTGACGGTGCTCCGCCTCACCGTCGCCCTGTCCGGCACCGGAGAGCAGGGCCTGCGGGCCCGCGACGACTTCCTCGCCGACCGGGCCCGCCGGCTCCAGTCCATGCTCGACCGCGCCCGCGACCGCGGCGAACAGCCGCTCGACGCCCTGACCTTCCTCGATCACGTCATGGCGCCGATGTACATCCGCGTCCTGTTCGACGTGGGCCCGCTCACCGCCGAGTACGTCGACGGGCTGGTCGACCGGTTGCTCGCCGGTCCGCCGCGGGCCGTCACGGAGCCGAAGCGGTGAGCGCCCGGACGCTCCACTCCAGCACGGGCGCGAGACTCTCCGGCGCGGGCCAGGCGTTGACCACCGCGAGAAGGCGCAGATAGTCGTCCCTGCGCGGATCGTTCATGTCCTCCAGGTGGGCCGCGAGGCGGCGGCGCAGGCCGGGGTCGTCAGGGCGGTCCGTGCTGCGCGCGTACTGCGTCACCAGCGCCGTGACGACCGGCCCGGCGCCCGGATCCGTCGGGGCGACGCCCTCGTCCAGCGCCGGCCCGGCCAGGCGGCGTACCTCTTCGGCGAGGACGAGGAGCGGCCCTGTGCGGGCGTCCTGGCCGGCCAGATCCTCGGCCATGGCGTGCAGACGCGTACGGAATGCGGTGTCCTGGAGGAGTTCGGCGAGCTCCGCCCACGCCTGGATCTGTTCGGCGGACGGGTCGTCGGGGAGCTCGGGGGTGAGCGAGCGCATGACGCCCGCGAGGACCGGGTGGGTGTCGAGCCCGTCGAAGACCGTGGCCAGGAAGTCGTCGACCAGGCGGCGGCGTTCGGCGTCGGAGAGCGTGGCGAGGCGGTGCATCAGGTCCAACTCCTCGGGGGTGGAACCGCGTCGGGCGGCCGCGGTCAGCATCGAGCGGCGCAGGCGCAGCGTGCGGATCTGTACGTCGAGGGCCTCGGCGTGCGCGGCCGCGACCTGTGCCATGGAGACCTCCCGGTCCACGACGACCCGCCGGATCGTCGGCAGGTCGAGGCCGAGTTCGCGCAGGGTGCGCACGAGCGCGAGACGGGCCACGGCATCGGTGCCGTAGAGGCGGTAGCCGGCGGGGGTGCGGCAGGCCGGAACGACGATCCCGGTGTCGGAGTAGAACCGAATCGCCTTGACCGTGAGACCGGTGCGGCGGGCCAGTTCACCGATGGGGAAGTTGTGGCTCTCCATGGGGCCATCCTGATGTCTCCCGTCACGGGAGACTCAAGACCCCGCGACCAGCCACGACGGGACCCGCACCCGGGGCCCCGGCGGGCACCGCCCGCGCCCGCTTGACATCATGGGGCACGTGAACTTCCGGTCGATCTACAGTCAGGGATTCGCGCGGGTGGCGGCATGCACCGGCCACGCCGCCATCGCCGATCCGCACGCCAACGCCGAGGCGATCCTGCGCCAGGCCCGTGAGCGCGCCGCCGACGGGGTGGCCGTCGCGGTCTTCCCCGAGCTGGGGCTCTGCGGCTACTCCATCGAGGACCTGCTGCTTCAGGACGTCGTGCTCGACGAGGTGGAGCAGGCGCTGGCCGCCGTCGTCGCCGGGTCCGCCGAGCTGCTGCCGGTGCTCGTGGTCGGCGCCCCGCTGCGCCACCGGGACCGGATCTACAACTGCGCGGTCGTCGTGCACCGCGGCCGGATCCTCGGTGTCGCCCCGAAGTCGTACCTGCCGAACTACCGCGAGTTCTACGAGCGCCGCCAGATCGCGGCCGGTGACACGGAGCGCGGCGGAACGATCCGGCTCGGCGGCGCCGAGGTGCCCTTCGGCGTGGACCTGCTGTTCGCCGCCGAGGACGTGACCGGCCTCGTGCTGCACGTCGAGATCTGCGAGGACATGTGGGTGCCGGTGCCGCCCGCCGCGGAGGCGGCCCTCGCCGGGGCGACGGTCATCGCCAACCTGTCCGGCAGCCCGATCACCGTCGGCCGCGCCGAGGACCGCAAGCTGCTGTGCCGGTCGGCGTCGTCCCGCTACCTCGCCGCCTATGTCTACGCGGCGGCCGGACTCGGCGAGTCCACCACGGACCTGTCCTGGGACGGGCAGACGATGATCTACGAGAACGGGGCGCTGCTCGACGAGACCGAGCGCTTCCCGCTCGGCGACCGCGCCGCGATCGCCGACATCGACCTCGACCTGCTGCGCCAGGAGCGGCAGCGCCAGGGCACCTTCGACGACAACCGGCGTACGCACACCGCGCGCACCGGCGACTTCCGCCGGGTCTCCTTCCGGCTCGACGCGCCCGCGACCGACTTCGGCCTGCGCCGCAGCCTGGAGCGGTTCCCCTTCGTGCCGGCCGACGCCGAGCGGCTCGCCCAGGACTGCTACGAGGCGTACAACATCCAGGTGGCGGGCCTCATGCAGCGCCTCGGCGCCATCGGCGGCCCGAAGATCGTCATCGGGGTGTCCGGCGGCCTCGACTCCACGCACGCGCTGATCGTCGCCGCTCGGGCGATGGACCGGGCGGGGCGGCCGCGCAGCGACATCCTCGCCTTCACCATGCCGGGCTTCGCGACGGGCGAGCACACCAAGTCGAACGCGCACGCCCTGATGAAGGCCCTCGGGGTGACCGCCGCCGAGCTGGACATCACCGACACCGCGCGGCTGATGCTGAAGGAGATGGACCACCCGTTCGCGGGCGGCGACCCGGTCTACGACGTCACCTTCGAGAACGTCCAGGCGGGCCTGCGCACCGACTATCTCTTCCGCCTGGCCAACCAGCGCGGCGGCATCGTGCTCGGCACCGGCGACCTGTCCGAGCTGGCGCTGGGCTGGTGCACGTACGGCGTCGGCGACCAGATGAGCCACTACAACGTCAACAGCGGCGTGCCGAAGACGCTCATCCAGCACCTGATCCGCTGGGTGGTCAGCAGTGGGCAGTTCGGGGACGAGGCCGGGGAGATCCTCACCGCGATCCTCGACACCGAGATCAGCCCGGAGCTGGTGCCCGGCGAGGAACTCCAGTCCACCGAGGACAAGATCGGGCCGTACGCGCTGCACGACTTCACGCTGTTCTACGTGCTGCGGTACGGGTTCCGGCCCACGAAGATCGCCTTCATGGCGTGGCACGCGTGGCGGGACACCACGGCGGGCGCGTGGCCGCCCGGCTTCCCGGACGCGGACCACAAGGCGTACGACCTGGCCGAGATCCGGCAGTGGCTGGAGTACTTCTGCCGTCGCTTCTTCCAGTTCGCCCAGTTCAAGCGGTCCGCGATGCCGAACGGGCCGAAGGTGTCGGCCGGCGGTTCGCTCTCGCCGCGCGGCGACTGGCGGATGCCGTCGGACAGTTCGGCGCGGGCCTGGCTGCGGGACCTGGACCGCTGGGACCCCGCCGACATCGGCGACTGATCGCGCTACGGTCCTCTCGGACGTCTTGATCGTCGACCGAGAGGACCGAACTCCCTTGAGAGCGCCACGTGTTCGTCTCACCGCCGTTGGTCTCGCACTGCTGGCGGGGCTCGCCGCTCCGGTGCCGGCGGCCGCCGCCTCCCCCACAAGCACCACCGACACCGTCGAGGAGGCCCGGCTCGACCGGGCCGCGCCCCAGGAGATCCTGCGCCGCTCGGGCTTCGACGCGATACGGCCCCGGTTCGTACGGGCGTTGACCGACGCCCGTACGTACCGGCAGGCCGAGCAGATCGTCGGGCGGGAGGGCGAGCGGCTGTGGCGCCGGGCCGTGGACCGGGTACAGGGGCGCGGCCCGGCCGGCGGTGACCTCAGCCGCGACGACGACCGGCCGCTGTACTGGGCGCGGCTGTCGATGACGCGTGAACTGCGAGCCTGGGAGCCGGAGTTCGGGCTGGGCGAGTCCCGCAGGGACGCCCTTCTCGACCGGCTCGACGAGACCTCGCGGGGGCGGAGCGACGTCGGGTATCCACGCGGCAAGGGACTGAAGCGGGTCTTCGTGACCGGCTTCGACCCGTTCCAGCTCGACATCGACGTACGTCGCTCCAATCCGTCCGGCGCCGGGGCCCTCGCGCTCGACGGCACGGTGGTCAGGACGGCGGACGGGCCCGCCCGCGTCGAGGCCGTCACCTTCCCCGTCCTGTGGCAGGACTTCGCCGACGGCACCGTGGAGCGCGCGCTCAAGGGGGTCCTGCCGAAGGCCGACCTGTTCACCACGGTCAGCCAGGGCCGCGTCGGCCGCTTCGACATCGAGCGCACCAACGGCGCCTGGCGGGGCGGCTATCCGGACAACGACAACGTCTCACGCACGGAGACCGTCCCCGTCTCCGATCCGGCGACCCAGCCGCAATGGACGTCGACGACACTGCCGTACGCGAAGATCACGGCCGCCGACACCGGCGCCTTCCCGGTCTACGACCACACGTCGGTGACCGAGATCCCGGCGGGCGGCACGGACCCGGTCGTCCGTCCGGACGGCCCGACCCCCGGCTCGACGGCCCGCGCGGGTGGCGGCGGCGACTATCTCTCCAACGAGATCGCCTACCGCGCGACCCTGCTCCGCGACCGCCTCGGCCTGCACGACACCCTTCCCGGCGGCCATGTCCACACGCCGGTGCTGCAGTTCGCGGAGACCAACACGGACCCGGCGACGGGGACCGTGACCGACCCGGAGTTCGTACGGAACCGGGTGACCATCGTGGCGCAGTTGCGGGCGATCGTGACGGCGGCGCTGTAAGGGGCGTCCGGCTCAGCCGCGGGACTCCTCCAGGGCACCCGCCCTGAACGTCCGCCGGTAGTCCCGCGGCGACACCCCGATGGCCGCATGCAGGTGCTGGCGCAGCGAGGTCCCCGTGGCGAAGCCCACCTCCGCCGCGATCCGGTCCACCGGCAGGTCGCTGGTCTCCAGCAACTGCCGGGCCCGGTGCACCCGCTGCTGGACGATCCAGCGGCCCGGGCTGGTGCCGGTCTCCTCCTGGAAACGCCGGGCGAACGTGCGCCGGCTCATCCGGGCGTGATCGGCCAACTCGCCCAGCTTCAGCGGCCGTTCGAGGTGCGACAGGGCCCAGGACCTGGTGTCGGCGGTGCCGGTCCCGCTGTCGTCGGGCATGGGCTGCTCGATGTACTGGGCCTGGCCGCCCTCCCGCCACGGCGGTACCACGCAGTGCTTGGCCACCCGGTTCGCGACCGCGCTGCCGTGGTCGGAGCGGACCACGTGCAGGCACACGTCGACACCGGAGGCGGCGCCCGCCGAGGTGAGGACGTCGCCGTCGTCGACGAAGAGCACGTCCGGGTCCAGGGCGATGTGCGGGAACATCCGGCGGAACAGGTCGGCGAGCGCCCAGTGCGTCGTCGCGGGCCGCCCGTCGAGCAGGCCCGCCGCGGCGAGCGTGAACGCGCCCGTGCAGATGGAGACGATGCGGGTGCCGGGCCGGATCCGGGCGAGCGCGGCGCGTACCGGATCCGGCAGCTCGGCCGAGAGGAAGCGCAGGTCGAACGGGGGCACGATCACCGTGTCCGCCGTCTCCAGGGCCTCCGGGCCGTGTCCGACCGTGATGGTGAAGTCGGCGTTCGTCGCCACCGTGCGGTCCTGCGCGGCCGCGCAGGTCACCACGTCGTACGCGCCCGGGACCATCGGGAAGACCCGGTTCGCGATGCCCAGCTCGAAGGGGTAGACGCCGTCGAGGGCGAGCACGACGACGCGGTGCGGCGGGGCCGCACGGAAGTCGACCGGCTGGACGGAGCCGGGAGAAAAAGGGGTCGCGGACATGGCACGATCCTATCGGTTAATGACCATCTTGCCATTGCCGGTGCGGTGGCCCTGGCGCAGGCTGGACGCATGACCAAGAACAGCGGTGACACGACCGCACAGCCCACCATGAAGGCCATCAGCCAGGACGCCCTCGGCGAGCCCGACGTGCTCCAGGAGATCGAGACCGCCCGGCCGGAGCCCGGCGTCGGCCAGATCCTGGTGGCCGTGCACGCGGCGGGGGTGAACCCGACGGACTGGAAGCACCGCAGGTTCGGCGCCTTCCTGCGCACGCCGCCGTTCACGCTCGGCTGGGACGTGTCCGG
Organism: Streptomyces sp. NPDC057694; assembly: GCF_042799415.1. Classification (NCBI taxonomy): domain Bacteria; kingdom Bacillati; phylum Actinomycetota; class Actinomycetes; order Kitasatosporales; family Streptomycetaceae; genus Streptomyces; species Streptomyces sp. NPDC057694. The sequence continues at coordinate 185,919 of NZ_JBHVIX010000010.1, read as the reverse complement.
CGTCGTGGAGGCCGTCGGCGTGGGTGTGGCCCTGCACAAGCCCGGCGACGAGGTCATGGGGATGCTGCCGTACCCGTACGGCGCCGGTTCGCACGCCGAGTACGTGACCGGGCCCGCCCGCGCCTTCGTGCCCAGGCCCGCCGGGCTCGGCCACGTCGAGGCGGGCGCGCTGCCGCTGGTCTCCCTCACCGCCTGGCAGGCCCTCGTCGACCTGGCCGACGTGCGGCCGGGCCAGCGCGTGCTGGTGCACGCCGCCGCGGGCGGCGTCGGCCACGTGGCCGTACAGATCGCGAAGGCGCGCGGCGCGTACGTGATCGGCACGGCCTCGGCGCCCAAGCACGACTTCGTCCGGTCGCTCGGCGCCGACGAGGTCATCGACTACCGCACCCAGGACTTCCGTGCCGAGGCCCGCGACATCGACGTCGTCCTCGACACACTGGGCGAGGAGACCCGGCTGCGTTCGCTGGAGGTCCTCAGGCCCGGCGGCATCCTCGTCTCGATCCTGCCGAACGGCTTCGGGGAGGTCCCGGAGCGGGCCCGGGAGCTGGGGGTGCGGGCCACGGCCATGCTGGTCGAGCACGACCAGGCGGGGATGCGGGCCGTCGCCGGTCTCGTCGACGCCGGAAAGCTGCGGGTGCACGTCTCGGGGACGTATGCGCTCGCCGACGCCGCGAAGGCGCACGAGGAGGGCGAGACGGGCCGGGTCACCGGCAAGCTGGTGCTGACGGTCCGTCCGTAACCACCGCTGTCACCCCGGGTCTCTCCAACGCGCCTGGGCCGAAGGGGACTTGTCGCACAGGGCACCGGGTTACCGTGTGCCCTGCCCGACCCTCCTCACCTGCCCCCACGACCGCGACAGGGACACCCGATGGCCGACTCCGCACCGTCCCCGAGAACCTCCCCCGACCTCGACAAAGACACGGAGGCGGACGCCGAGACCGCCGCCCGCGTCCGCGACCGCATCGACACCACACGCCCCCACCCGTCGCGGGTCTACGACGCGCTCCTCGGCGGCCGCAACCACTACCCCGTCGACCGCGCGGTCACCCTCAAGTCCCTGGAGCGCAATCCGCGCGGCTACCTCGACGTGCGGCACAACCGGGACTTCATCCGGCGCGCGGTGCTGCATCTGACCCGCGAGGCGGGCCTGCGCCAGTTCCTCGACATCGGCACCGGGCTGCCCACGTCGCCGAACGTGCACGAGATCGCCCGGTCCGTCGTGCCCGACGCGCGCGTCGTGTACGTCGATCACGACCCGGTGGTGCTCGCGCACGCCCGCGCGCTGCTGACGGGCGGCCCCGAGGGGCGCACCTCCTACCTCGACGCCGATCTGCGCGACCCGCACGCCATCCTCTACGGGGCCCGCGCCACCCTCGACCTGGAGCAGCCGGTGGGGCTCGGCCTCGCGGCGATCCTGCACTTCATGGAGTCCCCGGCGGCGGACGAGACGGTGGGGACCCTGCTCGACGCCCTGCCGTCCGGCAGCGCCGTGTTCCTCACCCACCTCACCCCGGACCTCAACCCGGGCACCCTGCTGCCCGCGCTGCGGGCGACGGGCCTCGACTTCACGCTCCGCACCCACGCGGAGGTGCTCCGCCTCCTCACCGACAACGGCCTGCCGCCGGTCGACCCGGGCGTGGTCCCGGTCCACCGCTGGCGCCCGGACGGCACCTGGCACACCACGGACCTGGAACCGGAGGACACGACCGGCCAGGACGCCCTGGAGGTGGCCGCGCGGCGCGGCATCGGTGACGTACGGGACGAGGACATCAACATCTACGGGGCCGTCGCGCTCAAGCCGTGAGCCGGGGCGCGGGGTTCCATAGCCGCTGGTTATGACAGAGGGACTTGGACGCGGGGTGCCCGCCCACGCCAGCCTGGAGACCGAGCGGGGCGGCAACGTCCCGGTTCTGCCGACGAGTTGGGGTGGACGATGGGCAAGGTCTGGCTGATCACCGGCGCGAACAGCGGCTTCGGGCGAGCCTTCACCGCGGCGGCCGCCGAGCGGGGTGACACGGTCGTGGCCACCGCCCGCAGGCCACAGGAGCTGACGGACCTGGTCGACGCCCATCCCGGGCAGGTGGAGGCGGTAGCGCTGGACGTGACGGACCTGACGGCGATCGACACGACCGTCGCCGGCGTCCTCGCCCGGCACGGCCGGATCGACGTGCTGGTGAACAACGCGGGGCGCGGGCACGTCGGCGCGGCCGAGGCGGCCACGGACGGGGAGCTGCGCTCGCTGTTCGATCTGCACTTCTTCGGCCCCGCGGCGCTGGTGCGCGCCGTCCTGCCGGGCATGCGGGCCCGGCGCTCGGGAGAGATCGTGCAGATGAGCAGCATGGGCGGGCAGGCCTCGTTCCCCGGGGTCGGGGCGTACAGCGCCACGAAGTTCGCGCTGGAAGGGTGCTCGGAGGCGCTCGCCCAGGAAGTGGCGCCGCTCGGCATCAAGGTGCTGATCGTGGAACCGGGGGCGTTCCGTACGAACCTGATGTTCAGCAACACGACGAGCGGGGAGATCGCCGACTACGAGCGGACGGTCGGCGCTTTCCTCGCCACGGCGGGCGCCGCGACCGGGAACGAACCCGGCGACCCGGCCAAGGCCGTGGCCGCGGTGGTCTCGGCGCTGGACTCCGATGCGCCTCCCCTGCGGCTCCCGCTGGGGGACATGGGGGTGGACATGCTGCTCGGGCATCTGGATGCCGTGCGGGCCGAGATCACCGCGTGGGAGAAGGTGACCCGGGCGACCGCCTTCGGCGACTGAGAGGCTTGCCCGCCGCCCCGGCTCACGCGAGGCTCGACGCGATCTCCGCGATCGCCCCGGGGCCCACCCGGCAGCACCCCCCGATCAGTCGCGCGCCCCGGTCCCGCCAGCCGGTGACACGGGCCCCCGGGAACGATGCCTGCCCGGTCCAGCGGCGTGCGTCCGCGTCCCAGGTCTCGCCGCTGTTCGGGTACACCACCACCGGCTTTCCGGTGGCCTCGGCCGCCAGTTCGACGGCGCGGTCGACGTCCTCGGGGACACAGCAGTTGACCCCGACGGCGATGATCTCCGGGACCTCGGCGGCGAGGGCGAACGCCTCGGTGAGCGGCTGGCCCGCGCGGGTGCGGTCGCCGTCGACGCTGTACGTGAGCCAGGCCGGGACCCCGAGTCCGCGCACCGCCCGCAGCAGTGCGCGGGCCTCGTCCGCGTCGGGGACGGTCTCCAGGGCGAGGACGTCCGGCCGTGCCCCGGCCAGCACTTCGAGGCGCGGCCGGTGGAACCGCTCAAGCTCCGCGACGCTCAGCCCGTACCGGCCCCGGTACTCCGAGCCGTCGGCGAGCATCGCCCCGTACGGGCCCGCGGACGCGGCCACCCACAGCGGCCGCGCGGCATCCGCCAGGCGTGCGGCCTCGCGGGCCGACTCCACGCTCGACGCCATCAGTTCGGCCGCGCGCCGGTGTCCGATGCCGCGCCGCGCGAACCCTTCGAACGTGGCCTGGTAGCTCGCGGTGATGGCGACGCTCGCGCCCGCCTCGTAGTAGGTGCGGTGGGCGGCGACGATCGCCTCGGGATGCTCGGCGAGCAGCCGCGCCGACCACAGCTCGTCGCTCAGGTCGTGCCCGGCGGCCTCCAGCTGATTGGACAGTCCGCCGTCGAGGACGATCGCCGCGTCGCCGCGCAGGGCGAACGCCAGGGAGCCGGGGCCGTCGGGGAACGCGCTGGTGTTCATGGGCCCGACGCTACTGCGGCCCGACGTCGCACTCGCCTCCGCCCCGCGGCGTCCGTTTCGTACAAGACCGGCCGCGCGCCGTCCGCCTACCGTGAGGCGCATGAACGACATCAGCATGCGGATGGACGCCATCGGCGTCGCCGCCTCCGATCTGGCCGCGTCCCTCGCCTTCTACCGCCTCCTCGGCCTCGCGTTCCCCGAGGGCGCCGAGCAGCAGCCGCACGTGGAGACGGAACTGGCGGGTGGGATCCGGCTCATGTTCGACCCGGACGAGGGCGCGGCGGACCGCGGCCACGGGCGGATCGCGCTGGCCTTCCACTGCGGTGACGCCGCCGGGGTCGACGCGGCGTACGAGCGGGTGACGGCCGCCGGCCACCACGGCGAGAGCAAGCCGTTCGACGCGCCCTGGGGACAGCGTTACGCCGTGGTGCACGACCCGGACGGCAATCAGATCGACCTGTTCGCCTGACGGGTCCGGTGCGGCGCCCGGACCCGGGATCAGAGGAGGCGGCGCAGCGTCAGGCCCGTCAAGTCCCTGACGTCGCGGGAGAGATGGGCCTGGTCCGTGTATCCGGCGCGGGCCGCCGTCTCGGCGAAGGGGACGCCCGCGCGGGCCAGCGCGAGGGCGCGCTGGAGGCGCAGGACGCGGGCGAGCGTCTTGGGGCCGTAGCCGAACGCCGCCAGGGAGCGGCGGTGCAGGAGTCGCGGGCCGAGGCCCGTCCGGCGCGCGGTCTCGGCGACGGTCGCGCCCGAGCGCAGCGCGCGCACGATCTCGGCGAGCAGCGGGTCGGGCGGGGCCGCCGCCCCCGCGAGCCCGACGGCGACGGCCTCCAGTTCGGCGGCCGGGTCGGCGGCGGCGCCGATCCGTTCGGTGAGACGGCGCACCCGCGCGGACGGCCACAGGTCGGCCAGGCCGACGCCGCGGTCGCGCAGTTCGTGGGCCGGGACGCCCAGCCAGGCCGGGGCCGCGCCCGGGGCGAACCGGATGCCCGTGTACCGGGTGACGGTGTCCGCGGCGGGACGGTGGGCCCGGGTGTCGGGACCCGCGACCCGCAACTCCCCCGCCCCTCCTTCCAGCCACAGCAGATCCATGCAGCCGTCGGGCAGCACGGGCGCCACGGGCCCGTCCGCCGGATCGAGCGTCCGCCTCCACACCACGGCCCCCGGCACCCGGGCGCTCCGCTCCGCGTAACCGCCGTCCATAAACCCAGCCTAGACCGCAAGGCGCGGCAACGAGCGCCCCGCCAGGGGCGCGGGGCCGTGTCGATTTGCGGCTCCGCCGCGTGGGCGCGAGAAGCCCCTCCGACCGTCAGCCGACAACGACCCAGGGGCGCGGGGAACTGCGCGAGAAGCCCCACCGGGGCCGCACCCGCAAACGGCGCTGTACTGGCCGCCCATTAGGCGCTAGCCCCGCGCCGGGGTGCCGCCTTGCCCACCCTGCCGCCCCAGGCGGCAGATTGCCCAAGACGGCGGAGGCACGCCCAAGGCGGCGGGGGCATCAGGACTCCCCGTCCTCCGGAGGCACCTCGCCTCGGCGCGAGTGGGACGTCCGCAAGCGCGACGTCACGTCCTCGGGCGGCAGAAACTTCGACCAGCGCTCGGGAAACTCGGACGGCATGTCCGGATCCCCGAGCCCGTCGGCGTCGTCCGTGTCGTCGGAGTCGTCGGAGAGGCCGGAGCCGAAGGATCCCGGCCCGGCCGGCGCATCCCGGCGCCCGGCGCCAGCCCCCCGCCCCCGCTCGTTGGCGGCCCGCGCCGCGGCCGTGGCCACGGAAGGCCACACCCGGTCGATCGCGGCGTTCACCGCGGCCCCGACCAGCACGGCGAAGGCCGAGACCCCGATCCACAGCAGCACCGCGACGGGCGCCGCGAGCGAGCCGTAGATCGTGGGGCCCTCGATGGTGTTCGTGAGGTACAGGCGCAGCAGAAAGCTGCCCGGGATCCACATCCCGAGGGCCACCAGCGCTCCGGGAACGTCCTCGATCCAGGGCGAGCGCACCGGCACCGACACGTGGTACAGCGTCGTGAGGAAGGCGATCGACAGCACGAGGACGACCGGCCAGTACAGGATCTGGACGAGCGTCTCCGACCACGGCACGAGGGCGATCACGGCGTCCGGTCCGGCGATCATCAGGGGCAGCGCGACCGATCCGACGACGAGCCCCACCATGAAGAGCAGGAAGGCGAGCAGCCGCGTCTTGACGATGCCGCGTACGCCGTCGAGGCCGTACATCACCGTCACCGTGTCCACGAACGTGGAGACCGCGCGCGAGCCCGACCACAGCGAGATGAGGAAGCCGATGGAGATCACATCGGGCCGGCCGCCCTTGAGGACGTCGTCCAGGATCGGTTCCGCAATCTCTTTCACGCCTTGATCGGTGAGGACCGTGCGGGAGGCCTCCAGGATGTTGTCGCGGACGCCCTCGATGGTGTTGGCGCCGGTCCACGCGTCGACGTACGCGAGCAGCCCGACCAGCGACAACAGCAGCGGCGGCACCGACAGCAGGGTGAAGAACGCGGCCTCGGCGGCGAGGCCCAGGACGCGGTACTCCATGCAGGAGTTGACGGTGTCCTTGAGGAGCAGCCAAACGGTCCTGCGCTTGGAGACGTTCTGGTAGAGCACACGCGCGCGGTGGAGACGGCCCTGCCGCTGGGGGGATTCACTTGCTGGCTGCACGTCCTAAAGGTATCCGTCACAGACGGCGGCACTCATCCCCGGTGCCGGGCCCCGCACGCCGCCCCGCCGCCGGACCGCACTGGCCGAATGGTGTGGGGACGTTCCGGGAACCGTACGGCGACCCTTGGCCGTCTTTTCGGGTGAGTTCCCCGGCGGGGCAGGCCATATCGAGGCACGAACGACATGACCGCGTCAGAACAGGGGAACAGGAAAGCGCCAAACGTCGAATCCGGGTTGCACCGTTCATGAAATTCTAGAAAGAATCCGGATTGTATTCGTTGCGCCCGGCGGGGGGCCGTGCGAGCGCAGCGCACCTGGGGGGACATCGGGGGTTTCGGGCCATGCCCGTTGCAGAAGCGCGACCGGCCGAGGCGTGCAATTCACCGTTTGCTCCTGCTTTTCAGAAACAACAGGATTAACCACGAGGAGCACAAGTGGCGAACGGCACCGAACGCGTTCTCGCCGAAGTTCTGGCTGGTGTCGTGCGGCAGGACCATGTGCCGCCCGATAGTCATTTCTTTGACGACCTGTGTGCCAATTCTCTGGTGATGGCGCACTTTTGTGCCCGTGTCCGCAAGCGCACCGATCTCCCGTCGGTGTCGATGCGGGACGTCTACGGGCACCCCACGATCCGCAGTCTGGCAGCCGCGCTCGACTCGGCGCCCGCCGCCGCGCCGGCCCGCGCGGCGGAGCCGGAACCGCCACCGCCGCCGGGGAACGACCGGCGTCATGTGCTCTGCGGCGTGCTGCAGTTCCTGGTCTTCGCCGGGTACTGCGCGCTCGCCGGGTTCGTCACCGCGCACGGCTACGCGTGGATCTCCTCGGCCTCCGGCGTCGTCGACGTGTACCTGCGCTCGCTGGCGTTCGGCGCGGCGCTGTTCGCCGCCGCCTGTGTGCTGCCCATCGTGGCGAAGTGGCTGCTCGTCGGCCGCTGGCGCGCCACCGAGTTCCCGGTGTGGAGCCTCGCGTACGTGCGGCTGTGGACGGTGCGGGTGCTGCTGCACACCAACCCGCTGATGCTCTTCGTCGGCAACCCGCTGTACGTCCTCTACCTGCGGCTGCTCGGCGCGCGGATCGGCCCGGGCGTGACGATCCTGTCGCGCGCCGTCCCGGTCTGCACCGACCTGGTGACGATCGGCGCGGGGACGGTGCTCCGCAAGGAGGCCACGTTCCTCGGCTACCGGGCGCACGCCGGCATGATCCGCACCGGCCCGGTCACCATCGGCCGGGACGTGTACGTCGGCGAGAAGACCGTGCTCGACATCGGTACGTCGATGGGTGACGGCAGCCAGCTCGGCCATGCCTCCGCCCTGTACGACGGGGCCGCGGTCCCGGCGGGCGAGCGCTGGCACGGCTCCCCCGCGCGGCGCACGGACGTCGACTACGTCCGCGTACCGCCCGCCGGCACGTCGGCCGTCCGCCGGATCGGATACGCGCTCGGCGCGCTGGTGCCGGCGCTGCTGCTGTGGACGCCGCTCGCGCTGGGCGGGACGTATCTGCTGCTGACCAAGGTGCCCGCGCTGGGCGCGCTGCTCTCGCCGGACTCGGAGGATCTGACGTCGCCGGTGTTCTACGTCGAGGCGCTCGGCCTGTCGGTCGTCGGGTTCGCCGCGTTCCTGGTGGTCGGTTTCGCCACCGTGGCACTGGTGCCGCGCGCGCTGCGACCGCTGCTGCGCGAGGACCGGGTCTATCCGCTGTACGGCTTCCACTACTCGGTGCAGCGCACCATCGCACGGATGACCAACGTCAAGTTCTTCAAGTGGCTGTGCGGCGACAGCTCGTACATCACCGGATATCTGAAGGCCATCGGCTACGACCTGTCGCACGTCGAGCAGACCGGCTCCAACTTCGGCACGGAGGTGCAGCACGAGACGCCGTACCTGGCCACGATCGGCAGCGGCACGATGGTCGCCGACGGCCTCTCGGTGGTCAACACCGACTTCTCGGCCACCTCGTTCCGCGTCGCGCGTGCCGCGATCGGGGACCACAACTTCGTGGGCAACCACGTCGTCTACCCGTCGGGCGCCCGCACCGGGGCGAACTGCCTGCTGGCGACCAAGGTGCTGATACCGCTGGACGGCAAGGTGCGCGAGGGGGTGGGGCTGCTCGGCTCGCCGGCGTTCGAGATCCCGCGCTCGGTGGAGCGCGACAGCCGCTTCGACCACCTCCGCGAGGGCGACGAGCTGCGGCGCCGGCTCGCCGCGAAGAACCGCTCCAACCTGCGCACGATGGGCCTGTTCCTGGGCCTGCGCTGGCTGCACTGGTTCGTGATCTCGCTGATCGCGCTCGTCGCCTTCGACCTGTACGACACGTACGGCGGGGCCGCCGCCCTGTTCGTCGGCGCGGCCATGCTGCTCGGGCTCGTGTTCAGCACCTCCTACTACGTGTTCATCGAGCGGCTGATCTGCCGGTTCCGGCCGCTGCGGCCGCAGATCTGCTCGATCTACGACCCGTACTTCTGGTGGCACGAACGGCTGTGGAAGACGCCGGACAACCATCTGGCGATCTTCAACGGGACACCGTTCAAGGCGCTGGTGTGGCGGGCCCTCGGCGTGCGGATCGGACGCCGCGTCTTCGACGACGGCGCGAACATCACCGAGCGCACGCTCGTGACGATCGGCGACGACTGCACGCTCGGCGCGCACACCAAGGTGCAGGCGCACTCGCAGGAGGACGGCACCTTCAAGTCCGACCGCATCGTGATCGGCGCGGGCTGCACGCTCGCCACCGGCGCACTCGTGCACTACGGCGTGGAGATGGGAGACGCGGCGGTGCTCGCCCCCGACTCCTTCCTGATGAAGGGCGAGCAGATGCCACCGGGGGCGCACTGGGGCGGCAACCCGGCGGTGGGGAGGTAACACCATGACCACACGGACCGAACACCGCGACACCGCCTACGACGACCACGGCTACGAGGAACTCGAAGTACCGCTGCCCAAGGGCCTGTTGGTGCCCCGGGGCGCGGTGGAGGCCGCGCACGAGCGGGTGCTCACCGCGCTGTCCGCCGAGCACGACGAGCGTGCGCTGCGGGTGAGCGTCACCCCGCGGCACACCCTGCTGCTGCGCCACCGCCCCGAGCTGTACGACCGGGCCGCGGCCGAGCGGATCGCGGGCTATCACGTCACCGCCCTCACAGCCCCGCGCCGCCGGAACCTGCTCTCCGAGGCGGAACTCCGTTATCAGCTGCACGAGTTGGCGGGACCGTCCCGCACGCTGCCCGACCGGCGGGTGCACGAGCTGTTCGAGGAGCAGGCGGCCGGGCGGCCCGGGGACGTCGCCGCCGTGCACGGGGAGCGTCGGTGGACGTACGCCGAGCTCAACTCCCGCGCCAATCAGGTGGGCCGGGCCCTCCTGGCGCGCGGTCTGCGGCCCGAGGGGGTCGTCGCCGTGGTCCTCGACCGGGGCCTGGAGTGGATGGCCGCGGTGCTCGGCGTGCTCAAGGCGGGCGGGGTGTACCTGCCGGTCGAGCCGCACTTTCCCGAGGAACGGATCGCGGGGATGCTCGGCCGGGCGGACTGCTCACTCGTCGTCGCCGACACCCGGAGCCCGGCCGAGACCGAGAACCCGGCCGAGACCCAGGACCCGGACGACGCTCCGAGCCCGGTCCGGACCCTGTCCGTCGCGGACGCCTGCGCCGAAGGGCACTCCGACACCGATCTGGGTGTCCCCGTCGCCGCCTCGCAGCTCGCCTACATCTACTTCACGTCCGGCTCGACCGGCGAACCCAAGGGCGCGATGTGCGAGCACGCCGGGTTCCTCAACCACGTACTCGCCAAGATCACCGACCTGGACATCGGCGTCGGCGACGTGGTCGCCCAGACCGCGCCGCAGTGCTTCGACATCTCGCTGTGGCAGCTGGTCGCCGCACTCGTCGCGGGCGGCCGCACCTGCGTGATCGGGCAGGAGACGATCCTGGACGTGTCGCGGTTCGTGGAGACCGTCGAGCGCGCGCGGGTGAATGTGCTCCAGGTCGTGCCGTCCTACCTGGAGGCCGTGCTCGCCGAATGGGGGCAGCGGCCGCGCGAACTCCCCGATCTGCGCTGCGTGTCGGTGACCGGTGAGGCCGTCAAGGCCGAACTCGTACGGCGCTGGTTCACGGCCCGGCCCGGGGTGCGGCTCGTCAACGCGTACGGCCTGACGGAGACGTCGGACGACACCAACCACGAGGTGCTGGAGCGGGCCCCGGACGGGGACCGGGTGCCGCTCGGGCCGCCGGTCGCCAACGTGCGGGTCTACGTCGTCGACGAGGATCTGCTGCCCGTGCCGCTCGGCGCGCCCGGCGAGATCGTCTTCTCGGGGGTGTGCGTCGGGCGCGGCTACGTCAACGACCCGGAGCGCACGAAGGCGGCGTTCACCGAGGACCCCCACCGGCCGGGCGAGCGCCTGTACCGCAGCGGCGACCACGGACGCTGGCGGCCCGACGGGAAGCTGGAGTTCCTGGGGCGGCGCGACAACCAGGTGAAGATCCGCGGCTTCCGCGTCGAACTCGGCGAGATCGAGAACGCGCTGCTGCGGGTGGCCGGCGTCCGCGACGGCGCGGTGGTCGTGGTGCGCGGCACGCAACTGGCCGCGTTCTGCGCGGGAGGCCAACAGGTCGACGTGAAGGAGCAGTTGGCCGTCTCGCTGCCGCACTACATGGTTCCGTACGCGGTGCACTGGCGGGAGCGGCTGCCGCTGACCGGCAACGGCAAGATCGACCGCCGCGCGCTCACCGCGCTCGCCGAGCAGCTGGACGGCACGGCGGGCGACCCGCCCCGCACGGACGCCGAGCGCCGGGTCGCCGACGCCTGGGCCGACGTGCTCGGGGTGCCCGTCGGGGGCATTGGCCGCCACGACCACTTCTTCGATCTCGGCGGCACCTCGCTGGCCGCCGTGAAGCTCGCGATCGCCCTGGACCGGGTGGTCACCCTCAAGGACGTCACCCGGCAGCCGGTCCTCGCCGACCTCGCCGTCCTGCTCGACCGGGCATCCGGACCGGGCCACTGAACCAGGCAACAGAACCAGGCATCTGTACCGAGGCATCCGAAAGGAGCAGCACCCGCATGCCGCTCTCCAGCTCGACCCCGCACCTCCGTCTCTCACCCGGACAACCGCCTTTGCTGACAGCCGAGTTCGACGGTGATCCCGCCGACTGGGCGGCCCGGTGCCGTGACACCCTGCGGGCAGCCGTCGCCGAGCACGGGCATGTGCTCGTCCGCGGCCTCGGCCTGTCCGCTCCCGGCGCGGTGGCGGCCGTCTTCCGCGCCTGCGCCGACACCCTCATGTCCGACCCGGAACCCTTCGCGCCCCGGCGCACCTATGGAGAGGGCCTGTACTCGGCCACCAAGTGGCCCCCGAACCAGCAGATGTGCATGCACCACGAGGTGAGCTACGCCCTCGACTTCCCGGGCCTGATGCTCTTCGCCTGCCTGGAGGCGCCGACGAGCGGCGGCGCCACGGGTCTCGCCGACGCGGGCGCCGTCCTGGACACGCTCCCGGCCGATCTGGCCAAGCGGTTCGAGCAGGAGGGGTGGCTGCTCACGCGGACGTACCACGACGAGATCGGGGCGTCGCTCGCCGAGGCCTTCGGCACCGACGACCGGGACGCCGTCTCCGCGTACTGCCGTGCGCACGGCATCGACTTCGTGTGGCAGAGCGACGGTTCGCTGCGCACCCGGCAGCACCGCAGCGCCGTGCTGCGCCATCCGGCGGACGGCCGCCGGGTCTGGTTCAACCAGATCGCGTTCCTCAGCGAGTGGACGATGGAGCCGGAGGTCCGCGAGTACCTGGTCGAGGAGTACGGCCCGGACGGGCTGCCCTTCAACACCCTCTACGGCAACGGCGATCCGGTCGGCGAGGACGTCGTGCGCGTCCTGAACGAGGCGTACGCGGCGCACACCGTCCGGGTCGGCTGGCAGGCCGGCGATCTGCTGCTCGTCGACAACATCCGCACCGCGCACAGCCGCGAGCCGTTCGAGGGGCCGCGCGAGATGCTCGCCGCGCTGGCGGATCCGGTCCGGCTCGCCGACTGCGCGCCGACGGCCGGGGTGAGCGCATGACGCCCACCTTCGCCGTGGTCACCGGCGAGCAGGTCCAACAGGCCCTGGAGGGGCGGGAGCCGGAGATCGGGAAGCTGATCGAGGCGGTCTATCTGCTGCACGACACGGGCGGCACCGTGAACCCGCCCTCGTACTTCCTGCGCTTTCCCGACCGGCCGAAGGACCGCATCATCGCGCTGCCCGCCTCGCTCGGCGGTCCGCTGCGCGTGGACGGCCTGAAGTGGATCTCCAGTTTCCCGGAGAACACCGCGTCGGGGCTGCCCCGGGCCTCCGCCGTGCTGATCCTCAACGACCCGGACACCGGCTATCCGTACGCCTGTCTGGAGAGTTCGGTGATCAGCGCCACCAGGACCGCCGCCTCCGCCGCCCTCGCGGCCGACCGGCTCAGCCGTGACCGGGCCCGGCCGACACGGGCCGGGTTCATCGGGACCGGGCTCATCGCCCGCTACATCCACTCCCATCTCGTCGCCACCGGCTGGGAGTTCGAGGAGACAGGGGTCTACGACGTGGCGCCGGACAGCGCGGCCGGGTTCCGCGACTATCTCCAGCGGGCGGACACGAAGGGGAAGGTCACGGTGCACGACACCGCCGCCTCCCTCGTCCGCGGCCACGACCTGATCGTCTGTGCGACGGTCGCCGCGCGGCCGCATCTGCACGACCCGGCCTGGTTCGCCCACCACCCGCTGGTGCTGCACGTCTCACTGCGCGACCTCGCGCCGGAGATCCTGCTCGCGTCCGCCAACTACGTCGACGACGTCGAGCACTGTCTCAAGGCGGACACCTCGCCGCATCTGGCCGAACAGCTGACCGGAGGAAGGGAGTTCATCGACGGCACACTCGCCGACGTGCTCGCCGGGCGGTCCCGGGTCCCCGATGGCCGAACCGTGGTGTTCTCACCGTTCGGGCTGGGGGTACTCGACCTCGCCGTCGGCCGGTTCGTCCACGACGAAGTGGCCCGGAGGGGGCGGCTGCACGTGGTGGACGGCTTCTTCCACGAGCTGAGCCGCCACGGCTGACCCCACGTCGGCAGCACCTCAGCAGCACGACAGGAAAGGCAAGGGGGACATGAACAACGGGGGATTCGAGGAGAGGGGGGCGGGACGACATCATGCGTGTCATTGACGATCCCGCACAGTTCAACGAGGAGGGGCTCTTCGTCGACCTGCGGTCGACGCTCGATCTGCCGCTCTTCCTGAAGTGCGAAGGTTTCAACTTCGCAGGATCCATCAAAATGAAGGCCGCCACCGAGATGGTGAACGCCGCCGAGCGCGAAGGGCTGCTGCGGCCCGGCTCGATCCTGATCGAGTCGTCGTCGGGGAACCTGGGCGTGGCCCTGAGCGTCATCGCGGCGCATCGCGGCCACCGTTTCCTGTGCGTGACGGACGTGCGCTGCAACCAGCCCACGGTCCGGCTCATGCGGGCGCTCGGCGCCCAGGTACACGTGGTCCGTGAACCGACGGCCCACGGCGGTCTGCTGGGCGCCCGGAAGGCGTACGTACGGGCCCTGTGCGCGGCGGACGACCGCTACGTCTGGCTCGACCAGCACAGCAACCAGGGCAACTGGCGGGCGCACTACCGCACGACGGCCCCGGCCATCGCCCGCGGGTTCCCGCGGCTCGACGTCCTGTTCGTCGGGGCGGGCACCACGGGGACGCTGATGGGCTGTGCCCGCTGGTTCTGGCAGTGGCGGCGCCGGGTGCGCATCGTCGCCGTCGACAGCGTCGGCTCGGTCACCTTCGGCGGCCCGGCCGGACCCCGGCTCATTCCCGGGCTCGGGGCGGGCGTACGGCCGCCGCTGCTCGACACCTCGTACATCGACGACGTCGTCCACGTCGACGAGAGCGACGCGGTGCGGGTGTGCCGTCGGCTCGCGAGCCACGGCTTCCTGTTCGGCGGGTCGACCGGCACCGTGATCAGCGGCGCGGACCAGTGGCTGGCCCGGCACGGACGGCGCGGCATGACCGCGGTGGCGATCGCCCCGGACCTCGGTGAGCGCTATCTCGACACGGTGTACCGCGAGGGGTGGACACCCTCCGAGACCGCGCGGCACCCGGCCGAACCGGAGCCGGCGATGGCGCACATCGGCTGAGTGTGGTGGTGAAGCGTCCGGGTACGCCCGGGTAGGTTCCAGGACATGGCAGGCAGCACGCACACCGTGGGGAACCAGCCCCCGCCCCTGACGGGGCACGACGTCTTCACCACCGACCGGCCGCTCTCCGAGGGAGTGGCCCGTCATCTGGCGCCCGAACTCCTGGACGAGGCGCGCGCGGAGCTCACCCTGCTCGGCCGCACCGCCGGTTCGGCGCAGACCCAGGAGTGGGGCCGGCTCGCGAACGAGAATCCGCCGGTCCTGCGCACCCACGACCGCTACGGCCACCGGATCGACGAGGTGGAGTTCCATCCGTCCTGGCACCGTCTGCTGGGCAAGGGCGTCTCGGCCGGGCTGACGTCGGCCTGGACCAGGCCCGGGGGCCATCTGCGGCGTGCCGCGGCGTTCCTGGTCTGGTCCCAGGTCGAGGCCGGCCATCTGTGCCCGCTGTCGATGACGCACGCGGCGGTGCCCGCGCTGCGCGCGCAGCCGGACCTCGCCGCCCGCTGGGAGCCGCTGCTGACCTCCACCGTGTACGACTCCGGGCTGCGGCCCCCGGCGCACAAGGCCGGGGCGCTCTTCGGCATGGGGATGACGGAGAAGCAGGGCGGCAGCGACGTACGGGCGAACACCACGCGGGCCCTCGTCCGGGACGACGGCAGCTACGGGTTGACCGGCCACAAGTGGTTCTGCAGCGCGCCCATGTCGGACGGCTTCCTGGTCCTCGCGCAGGCCGCCGAGGGGCCGACGTGCTTCCTGGTGCCGCGCGTCCTGGAGGACGGCGGGCGGAACGTGTTCGCGATCCAGCGGCTGAAGGACAAGCTGGGCAACCGCTCCAACGCGTCGGCCGAGGTCGAGTTCGACGGGACGTGGGCGCGCCGGGTCGGTGACGAGGGGCGCGGGGTGCGCACCCTCATCGACATGGTCGCGGCGACCCGGCTCGACTGTGTACTGGGCTCGGCGGCCCTGATGCGGCAGGCGGTGGCGCAGGCCGTGCACCACTGCACGTACCGGGAGGCGTTCGGCGGCCGGCTGATCGACAAGCCGCTGATGCAGAACGTACTGGCCGATCTGGCCCTGGAGTCGGAGGCGGCGACGACGCTGGCGCTGCGGCTCGCGGCGGCGTACGACTCCGATGATCCGGCGGAGCGCGACCTCCTGCGGATCGCGGTGCCCGCCGCCAAGTACTGGGTCACCAAGCGCTGCACCCCGCTGGTGGCCGAGGCCCTCGAATGCCTGGGCGGCAACGGCTATGTGGAGGAGTCGGGGATGCCGCGGCTGCTGCGCGAGTCGCCGCTGAACTCGATCTGGGAGGGCTCGGGGAACGTCCAGGCGCTGGACGTGCTGCGGGTGCTGCGGAAGGAACCGCAGGCGTTCCACGCGTTCCTGGTGGAGATCGGCCGGGCGCGCGGCGCGGACCACCGGCTCGACGCCGCGGTGAAGGGGCTGCTGACCGAACTCGGCGACCTGGACGGCATCGAGGCACGGGCCCGCCGGCTGACGGAGCGGATCGCGCTCGTCCTCCAGGGTTCGCTGCTCGTCCGGTTCGCCCCGGCGGAGGTCGCGGACGTGTTCTGCGCGACGCGGCTGGGCGGGGACGCGGGCGCGGCGTTCGGCACGCTGCCGCACACGCTCGACCTGGGGGCGCTCGTGGAGCGGGCCCGGCCGGTCTGACCCGCGGCGGGAGACGGATACGGGGATGGTGCCGCGCCGACACGGCACCATCCCCGCCTTCAGAGGCCCCGTCAGGAGCTTGGGCGCCGCCTGAGCGGCGTTGATCCCAGTTTCAAACGCCGCACGGCTGTTCGCCAGGGTTGCAGGGGGTTGCAACGTTCCTTCTAAAGTCCGACCCTTGCCGTGGTTCGGGGGGCGCACGACGGCGTGGCTCTCCCGCGGACCGTCCGCAGCCCGCTTGCAGACCGAGGTTTCCGGCATGAAGAACGACTCCACGATCGATCTGGCGCGTCTGTCGGCGATGGACGTGACGCTCGCGTCGCGCCTGCTCAAGGGCGTCCGCGACGCCACGCTCTCCGGGCAGCGACCACCGGTGCGCCCACGGCCGGTGATCGGCGAGTCCTGGCGGCGGATGCTGCGCGACGGCGTCGATCCGGACCGCGATGTGCGCCGGGGGCTGCTGAGCGTCGACGAGATCGAGGAGCGGCGGCAGGCGTCGCCGCTGGTGCCGGTGCTGCCCGTGCTGCGGGAGGCGCTGGTGGCGGTGGCCGAGGCCGCGCAGCACATCATGGTCATCAGTGACGCGGACGGCCGGATCCTGTGGCGCGAGGGGCATCCGGCGGTGCTGCGCAAGGGCGACCGGCTCGGCTTCCAGGTGGGCGCGCACTGGGCGGAGCACGTCGTCGGGACGAACGGGGTCGGTACGCCGCTGGTGACCCGCCGCCCCGTCCAGGTGTTCTCCGCCGAGCACTTCGTGGAGTCGCACCACGCGTGGACGTGCACCGGGGCGCCGATCAAGGATCCGCGCGACGGGCGCGTGCTCGGTGTCGTGGACGTGAGCGGGCCGCTGGAGACCATGCATCCGGCAACGTTGTCGTGGGTGACGTCGGTGGCGCAGCTCGCCGAGGCGCGGCTGCGCGAGCGCCATGTCGCGGGTCTGGAGCGGCTGCGGTCGGTGGCCGCCCCGCTGCTCGCCCGCATGGCCGGCAGGGCGCTCGCCGTCGACGCGCACGGCTGGCCGGCGGCGGTGACCGGGATGCCGCTGCCCGAGCGGGTGGCGCTGCCCAAGTCCCTGGCGGAGGGCCGCTGCTGGATACCGTCGCTCGGCACCTGCCAGGTGACGCCGCTGGCCGGCGGCTGGCTGCTGCTCCCGGCGGAGAGCAGCCCGCAGCCGCTGACCGGGACCCGGATCACCCTCGACCTGAGCCGTCCGCGCCGCTCGTCGCTCCAGGTGACGGGCAGCGCGGCCTCCTGGGTCCACGAACTGAGCCCGCGACACGCCGAATTGCTGTACCTGCTGGCTCTTCAGCCGGACGGCCGCACCGCGGCGGGCCTGGCCGACGACCTGTTCGGCGACCCCGGGCGCACGGTGACGGTGCGCGCGGAGATGTCGCGGATCCGGCGCTATCTGGGCGGCCTGCTGGCGCATCGCCCGTACCGCTTCCAGGAGGACGCGGAGGTCGAGACGGTGCTGCCCGGCGATCCGCTGGACCTGCTGCCCCACTCGACGGCGCCCGCCGTCGTCAGGGCGCGGACTCCCGAGCGCTGACGGCCGCGACGTCGTCCGCGATCCGCCGGGCGGCCTCCTCGGGCGTGAGGCGGGTGGTGTCGACGACCTCGGCCTCCTCGTGCAGCCAGGTGCGGGCCGCCTCGGCATAGGGTTCGAGGTACTTGAGGCGGAACGCGGAGGGCCCCATGACCAGGTCCCCCTCGATGCGCCCGCGCAGCGTCTCCTGGTCGGCGTGGAGGACGTAGTGGTGCACGGGGATGCGGTGGCGCGCGAGCCCTGCGGCGATCTCCCGCCAGTACTCCTCGACCAGGACGGTCATCGGCATCACGAGCGTGCCGCCGGTGTAGTCGAGCACGTGCCGGGCGGTCTCGACCACGAGGGGGCGCCAGGGCGGCCAGTGCTGGAAGTTGTCCGTCGCGGACAGCGGCGGCGTGATGTCCATCAGGGTCTCGCCGACCTTCTCCGCGTCGAAGACCCGCGAGTCGGGAAGCAGCTGCTGCACGAGCCTGCTGGTCGTCGTCTTGCCCGCGCCGTGCGTTCCGTTGAGCCATACGATCATGGGCGCTCACGCTAGCTTTCCGGGGCGGTCGGGGAGAGACCTTGGCCGGAAGTCGTCCGTCGTGATCCGATGGCCGCATGAGCAGCAGCGACACCGCCACCGTGACCGTCACCACCTGGTCACTGGAGCAGACCTCACCCTCCGACCTGCGGCCCGCGACGCCGCCCGGGGGCGACGCCGTGCGCGTCGTGCGCGCCGAGGTGCCCTCCCCCGAGTTCAGCCGTTTCCTGTACGCGTCCGTGGGCGGCGACATCCACTGGATCGACCGGCTCGGCTGGACGTACGCCCAGTGGCAGGAGCAGCTCGGGCGCCCGGGGAGCGAGACCTGGGTCGCGTACGAGAACGGCACGCCCGCCGGGTTCGTGGAGCTCCAGACGCACGACGACGGCGTCGTGGAGATCGCCTACTTCGGGCTGATCCCGGCCTTCCGGGGGCGCCGGATCGGCGGGCACCTGCTGTCGTACGGGATTGCGCGGGCCTGGGACCTGGCCGAGCGGTGGCCCGGGCGGATGCCGACGAAGCGGGTGTGGGTGCACACGTGCAGCCTCGACGGGGAGCATGCCATGGCCAACTACCAGCGGCGCGGGTTCCGGCTGTTCAGGACCGAGGTCGCGGAGGAACCGGACGTGGCCACTCCGGGGCCGTGGCCCGGAGCCTGACACGGGGCACCGACCGCCCTTTTCGCGGCAATCCGGGCACCCGGAGCCACCCTTGACGTGACCAGAACCACACCTGTCCGCCATGTGGGACACATGCGTCCACATGGCGGACGATGGTGGACCGGGCCCAAAGTCCCGTGACACGCTTCCGTCATGTCTACAGCTGGAATCGCCTTGGTGAGTCGACGGCACGTCGACTTCGGCCGCATGTCCAGCGCCATCTGTCCGGCGCGCTGAGAGAACCAGCACCGCCGATTCCGCTTCACCCTTATCTCCCTTGCGCACCGCCGCGCCTTCGCGCGAAGTGTGCGGGTCAGAGCCGCCCTAAGCCCTGCCTTGAAGGACGTATCCATGGCTGCCACCCCTGAAAAGCCCACCACGGCCGCGCCCCGCCGCAAGGTGAGCCGTCACCGCGGCGAGGGCCAGTGGGCCGTGGGCCACCACACGCCTCTCAACGGCAACGAGCAGTTCAAGAAGGACGACGACGGTCTCAATGTGCGGACACGCATTGAGACGATTTACAGCAAGCGCGGATTCGACTCCATCGACCCCAATGATCTGCGCGGACGTATGCGCTGGTGGGGCCTCTACACCCAGCGCCGGCCCGGCATCGACGGCGGCAAGACCGCCGTCCTGGAGCCGGAGGAGCTGGACGACGAGTACTTCATGCTGCGCGTGCGCATCGACGGCGGGCGGCTGACCACCGAGCAGCTGCGGGTCGTCGGTGAGATCTCGCAGGAGTTCGCGCGCGGCACCGCCGACATCACCGACCGGCAGAACATCCAGTACCACTGGATCCGGATCGAGGACGTGCCCGAGATCTGGAACCGTCTGGAGGCCGTCGGCCTGTCGACGACCGAGGCCTGCGGTGACACGCCCCGCGTCATCCTCGGCTCGCCGGTCGCCGGGATCGCCGCCGACGAGATCATCGACGGCACCTCCGCCATCCACGAGATCCAGCGCCGCTTCATCGGCAACCCTGACTTCTCCAACCTGCCGCGCAAGTTCAAGTCCGCGATCTCCGGCTCCCCGCAGCTGGACGTGGCGCACGAGATCAACGACATCGCGTTCGTCGGGGTCGAGCACCCCGAGCACGGTCCCGGTTTCGACCTCTGGGTCGGCGGCGGCCTGTCCACCAACCCCAAGCTGGGCCAGCGGCTCGGCGCATGGGTGCCGCTGGACGAGGTCCCGGACGTGTACGGCGGGGTCATCGGCATCTTCCGTGACTACGGCTACCGGCGTCTGCGCACCCGCGCCCGCCTGAAGTTCCTGCTCGCCGACTGGGGCACCGAGAAGTTCCGCCAGATCCTGGAGGACGAGTACCTGAAGCGGAAGCTGGTCGACGGGCCCGCGCCGCAGCAGCCCGCCGGCACCTGGCGCGACCACCTCGGTGTACACCGGCAGAAGGACGGGCGTTTCTACGTCGGTTTCGCGCCGCGCGTCGGCCGGGTGGACGGCACGACCCTCACGAAGATCGCCGAGGTGGCAGGCGCGCACGGCTCCGGCCGGCTGCGCACCACCGCCGAGCAGAAGATGATCGTGCTCGACGTCGAGGAGGCGCAGGTCCCCTCGCTGGTCGCAGGCCTTGAGGCGCTGGACCTGAAGGTCAACGCCTCGCCGTTCCGGCGCGGCACCATGGCCTGCACCGGCATCGAGTTCTGCAAGCTCGCCATCGTCGAGACGAAGGCGCGCGGCGCCTCCCTCATCGACGAACTGGAGCGCCGCATCCCGGACTTCGACGAGCCGATCACCATCAACCTCAACGGCTGCCCGAACGCCTGCGCCCGCATCCAGGTCGCGGACATCGGTCTCAAGGGCCAGCTGATGCTCGACAAGGACGGCGAGCAGGTCGAGGGCTACCAGGTGCACCTCGGCGGCGCGCTCGGCCTGGAGGCCGGGTTCGGCCGCAAGGTGCGCGGCCTGAAGGTGACCGCGACCGAGCTGCCCGACTACGTGGAGCGGGTCCTCAAGCGCTTCCAGGCGGAGCGGGAGAGCGGCGAGCGGTTCGCCACGTGGGCGGGCCGCGCCTCCGAGGAGGCCCTGTCATGAGCGAGCGCGCGGCGCCTTTCTACTGCCCGTACTGCGGCGACGAGGACCTTCGGCCCAACGAAGAAGGTCACGGCGCGTGGGAATGCGGAGCGTGCAACCGAGCCTTCCAGTTGAAGTTCCTCGGGCTGCTGTCCCGGGGACTTCAGCGCAACGACGGTGGAGGGGAACAGATATGACCACGGCTCAGATCTCGTCGGACACCGAAGAGTTGAAGGCGCTCGCCGAGCAGGCCGGACGCGACCTGGAGGACGCCTCCGCCCTGGAGATCCTCCAGTGGGCGACGGCGACGTTCGGGAACAAGTTCTGCGTGACCTCGTCCATGGAGGACGCGGTCGTCGCCCACCTGGCCTCGCGCGCCCTGCCCGGCGTCGACGTCGTCTTCCTCGACACGGGCTACCACTTCGAGGAGACCATCGGCACGCGGGACGCCGTCGAGGCCGTGATGGACGTCAACGTCATCACCCTGACGCCCCGTCAGACGGTCGCGGAGCAGGACGCCGAGTTCGGCCCGAAGCTGCACGACCGCGATCCCGACCTGTGCTGCGCGATGCGGAAGCTGAAGCCTCTCGAGGAGGGGCTGACCAAGTACGCCGCGTGGGCCACCGGACTGCGCCGCGACGAGTCCCCCACCCGCGCGAACACGCCGGTCGTCGGCTGGGACGAGAAGCGGCAGAAGGTGAAGGTCTCGCCGATCGCCCGCTGGTCGCAGGACGACGTCGACGCCTACGTCACCGAGCACGGCGTGCTCACCAACCCGCTCCTGATGGACGGTTACGGGTCCGTGGGCTGCGCCCCGTGCACCCGCCGCCTCCTGGAGGGCGAGGACGCGCGCGCCGGGCGCTGGGCCGGGCGGGCGAAGACCGAGTGCGGAATCCACGGCTGACCCCCATGACCGCACCCCAGATTTTGGAGAAGCAAGTGACCGGAGCCACGATCTGGCTCACGGGTCTGCCGAGCGCCGGCAAGACCACCATCGCGTACGAGCTGGCGAACACGCTGCGCGCCGAGGGCCGACAGGTCGAGGTGCTGGACGGCGACGAGATCCGCGAATACCTCTCGGCGGGCCTCGGCTTCAGCCGCGAGGACCGCCACACGAATGTGCAGCGCATCGGCTTCCTGGCCGAACTCCTCGCCCGTAACGGCGTGTTGGCGCTCGTCCCGGTCATCGCCCCGTACGCGGACAGCCGCGAGGCGGTGCGCAAGCGCCATCAGGTGGGCGGCACCGCCTACTTGGAGGTGCACGTGGCCACTCCGGTCGACGTGTGCTCCGTACGCGACGTGAAGGGCCTGTACGCCAAGCAGGCCTCCGGTGAACTGAAGGGTCTCACCGGGGTGGACGACCCCTACGAGGCACCCGAATCGCCCGACCTGCGCATCGAGTCGCAGAACCAGACCGTGCAGGAGTCCGCGGCCGCCGTGCGCGTGCTGCTCACCGAAAGGGGTCTCGCCGCATGACGACCGCGCCCACTTCCTCCGTGTCCGAAGGGTCCTCCGACGGATCCGAGGAGACCGACAGCCCGTACGCCCTCAGCCACCTGGACGCCCTGGAGTCCGAGGCGGTGCACATCTTCCGCGAGGTCGCGGGCGAGTTCGAGAAGCCGGTGATCCTCTTCTCCGGCGGCAAGGACTCCATCGTCATGCTGCACCTGGCGCTGAAGGCCTTCGCCCCCGCGCCGGTCCCCTTCACGCTGCTGCACGTCGACACCGGGCACAACTTCCCCGAGGTCCTCGACTACCGCGACCGCGCGGTGCAGCGGCACGGACTGCGCCTGCACGTCGCCTCCGTGCAGGACTACATCGACCGCGGCCTCCTGCGCGAGCGCCCCGACGGCACCCGCAACCCGCTCCAGACCGTGCCCCTCACCGAGAAGATCCAGGCCGAGAAGTTCGACGCCGTCTTCGGCGGCGGCCGCCGCGACGAGGAGAAGGCCCGCGCCAAGGAACGCGTCTTCAGCCTGCGCGACGAGTTCTCGCAGTGGGACCCGCGCCGCCAGCGGCCCGAACTCTGGCAGCTCTACAACGGCCGCCACGCTCCCGGCGAGCACGTCCGCGTCTTCCCGCTCTCCAACTGGACCGAGCTCGACGTCTGGCAGTACATCGCCCGCGAGAACATCGAACTCCCCGAGATCTACTACGCGCACGAGCGGCCGGTGTTCAGCCGCAACGGCATGTGGCTGACCGCGGGCGAGTGGGGCGGTCCGAAGGAGGGCGAGACGGTCGAGACGCGGCTGATCCGCTACCGCACGGTCGGCGACATGTCCTGCACCGGAGCCGTCGACTCCGACGCCACGACCATCGAGAAGGTCATCGCCGAGATCGCCGCCTCCCGCCTCACCGAGCGGGGCGCCACCCGCGCCGACGACAAGATGTCCGAGGCCGCGATGGAAGACCGCAAGCGCGAAGGGTACTTCTAGACATGAGCACCACCCCCGCTGTTGAAGAGCTGGCCGGTCTGTCGGCCACCACCCTGCTGCGCTTCGCCACGGCCGGTTCCGTCGACGACGGCAAGTCCACGCTCGTGGGGCGGCTGCTGCACGACTCCAAGTCGGTCCTCACCGACCAGCTGGAGGCCGTCGAGCACGCCTCGCGTTCGCGCGGCGCCGCCGAGCCGGACCTCGCGCTGCTCACCGACGGACTGCGCGCCGAGCGCGAGCAGGGCATCACCATCGACGTCGCGTACCGCTACTTCGCGACCCCGCGGCGCCGGTTCATCCTGGCCGACACCCCGGGACACGTGCAGTACACGCGGAACATGGTCACCGGTGCCTCCACCGCCGACCTGGCCGTGGTGCTGGTCGACGCGCGCAACGGCGTCATCGAGCAGACCCGCCGGCACGCCGCCGTCGCCGCGCTCCTGCGCGTCCCGCACGTCGTCCTCGCGGTGAACAAGATGGACCTCGTCGACTACCGGGAGAGCGTCTTCGCGAAGATCGCCGAGGAGTTCACGGCGTACGCGGGCGATCTGGGCGTCCCGGAGATCACCGCCATCCCGATCTCGGCGCTGGCCGGCGACAACGTCGTGGAGCCGTCCGCCAACATGGACTGGTACGGCGGCCCGACGGTCCTCGAACACCTGGAGACCGTGCCGGTCAGCCACGACCTCACGAGCTGCCAGGCACGCCTTCCCGTGCAGTACGTGATCCGTCCGCAGACCGCCGAGCACCCCGACTACCGGGGCTACGCGGGCCAGATCGCGGCCGGTACCTTCCGCGTCGGCGAGTCCGTGACCGTACTGCCGTCCGGGCGTACGTCGAAGGTCGTCGGCATCGACCTGCTGGGCACGCCGGTCGACGTCGCGTGGACGCCGCAGTCGATCACCCTCCTCCTGGAGGACGACATCGACGTCTCGCGCGGCGATCTGATCGTGCCGAGCCATGACGCGCCCGCCACCTCGCAGGACGTCGAGGCGACCGTCTGCCACGTCGCCGACACCCCGCTCGCCGTCGGCCAGCGGGTGCTGCTCAAGCACACCACGCGCACGGTGAAGGCGATCGTCAAGGAGATCCCGTCGCGGCTCACGCTCGACGACCTCTCCCAGCACCCCTCCCCCGGTCAGCTCGTCGCCAACGACATCGGCCGGGTGAAGGTGCGGCTCTCCGAGGCGCTCGCCATCGACACGTACGCCGACTCGCGGCGCACCGGTTCGTTCCTGTTGATCGACCCGGCGGACGGCACCACACTCGCCGCCGGTATGGCCGGAGAGTCGTTCGCGACCGCCGAGGCCACCAATTCCGTTGCAGACGAAGACGGTTGGGACTTCTGATCACCATGATCTCCATCGACTACTACGGGACGTTCGCCAAGGAGGGCGGCCGCGTCGGCAGCGGCTCCCTCGGCAGCGGGCAGGGCGGGGTCGCGCGATGTGCGTGAAGACGTACGCGCACTGCTTGCGCGCCCTCACCCCCCACAGCCCGCACGTCCGTAGACGAAGACCAGTCGATCTCCCGGCCACGCCCTGACGCGTGACCCGCCGGGCCTACGAGAGGAACACCTCCCGTGCCTGCCAGCCGCTCCACCCTCGCGCGACGCTCCGTAGCAGCCGTCGCCGCCCTGCCGCTCCTCGCGCTCACCGCGACGGCGTGCAGCTACGGCTCCGACGCCGACGACAGCTCCCAGACCAAGGTCGCCGCGAAGGGCAAGGCTCTCTCCGCCGACACCGTCAAGATCGGCTATTTCGGGAACCTGACCCACGGCACGGCTCTCGTGGGCAACCAGAAGGGCTTCTTCCAGAAGGAGCTCAAGGGGACGAAGGCCTCCTACCAGGTCTTCAACGCCGGCCCCTCGGAGATCGAGGCGCTGAACGCCGGATCCATCGACATCGGCTGGATCGGCCCCTCCCCCTCGATCAACGGCTACACCAAGTCGAAGGGCAAGTCGCTCCGCATCATCGGCGGCAGCGCCTCCGGCGGTGTGAAGCTCGTCGTCGACCCCAAGAAGATCAAGTCCCTGGACGACGTCAAGGGCAAGAAGATCGCCACCCCGCAGCTCGGCAACACGCAGGACGTCGCGTTCCTGAACTGGATCGCCGAGAAGGGCTGGAAGGTCGACGCGAACTCCGGCAAGGGCGATGTCTCCGTCGTCCGCACGGACAACAAGATCACCCCCGACGCCTTCAAGTCCGGCTCCATCGACGGCGCCTGGGTGCCGGAGCCGACCGCGTCCAAGCTGGTCGCCGAGGGCGGCAAGGTGCTGCTCGACGAGTCCGACCTGTGGCCCGACAAGAAGTTCGTGATCACGAACATCATCGTGTCGCAGAAGTTCCTCAAGGCCCACCCGGACGTCGTCGAGGCCGTGCTGCGCGGCTCGGTGAAGACCAACAAGTGGATCAACGCCAACCCCGACGAGGCGAAGGCCGCCGCGAACAAGCAGCTGGAGACCGACTCCGGCAAGGCGCTTCCGGCGAACGTGCTCGACCCGGCCTGGAAGTCCATCGAGTTCACCGACGACCCGCTGGCCTCGACCCTCGACACCGAGGCGGACCACGCGGTCAAGGCGGGCCTGCTGGAGAAGCCCGACCTCGACGGCATCTACGACCTGGCGCCCCTGAACAAGATCCTCAAGGCCGAGGGCGCCTCCGCGGTCGACGCCGCCGGTCTCGGCACCGAGTAACCGTCCTGCCCCACCGAGTTCCCAGGAGGTGACGACCATGGCGACCACCCTCGCCAAGACGGCGGCCGGCTCCGCCGTCGGCACGGGCGGCACGGCGGCCCGTATCGAGCACGTATCGAAGTCCTTCGGCACACCGGCCGGGTCCCAGCTCGTCCTGGACGACATCAGTCTCGATGTCGCTCCGGGCGAGTTCGTCACCCTCCTGGGGGCCTCGGGCTGCGGCAAGTCGACCCTGCTCAACCTGGTCGCGGGGCTCGACGCCCCGTCGGCCGGCTCCATCACGACGGACGGGCGGCCCGCCCTGATGTTCCAGGAGCACGCCCTGTTCCCGTGGCTGACCGCGGGCAAGAACATCGAACTGGCCCTGAAACTGCGGGGCGTGGCGAAGTCCGAGCGGCGCGCCCGCGCCCAGGAACTGCTCGAACTGGTCCGGTTGCAGGACGCGTACGGCAAGCGCGTCCACGAGCTGTCGGGCGGGATGCGCCAGCGCGTCGCGCTGGCCCGGGCCCTGGCCCAGGACGCCCGACTGCTGCTGATGGACGAGCCGTTCGCCGCGCTCGACGCCATCACCCGCGACGTACTGCACGGCGAACTGACCCGGATCTGGAAGGAGACGAACGTCTCCGTCCTGTTCGTCACCCACAACGTGCGCGAGGCGGTGCGGCTCGCGCAGCGCGTCGTGCTCCTGTCGTCCCGGCCCGGCCGGATCGCCCACGAGTGGACCGTGGACATCGAGCAGCCGCGCCGCATCGAGGACACGGCCGTGGCCGAGCTCTCCGTCGAGATCACCGAACAACTCCGGGGGGAGATCCGCCGCCATGGCAAGGACTGAACCGACGGCCGTCGTCGACAAGACCGACGAGACAGGCACACCGGCAGACGCCGTCCGCGCGGACGACCTCGCCGGGCTCGAAGCGGGCCTGGACGCACTGGAGACGGTGCAGTCGGGGCGCACGCCGTTCTCGAGGACGTTCCGCGAGAAGATCCTGCCGCCGCTGACCGCGGTCGTCGTGGTCCTGGTGGTCTGGCAGGCGCTGATCTCCTTCAAGATCGTCGACGATCCGACGAAGCTGCCCGCGCCGTCGGACGTCTGGGCCGAGGTCCAGAACGCCTGGCTCAAGGGCGAGTTGCTGGGCTACATCTGGACGAGCGTCTCGCGCGGTCTGCTGGGCTTCGTCTTCGCGCTCGTCATCGGCACCCCGCTGGGTCTGCTGGTGGCCCGCGTGAAGTTCGTCCGCGCGGCGATCGGCCCGATCCTGTCCGGTCTTCAGTCGCTGCCGTCGGTGGCGTGGGTGCCGCCCGCGGTGCTCTGGCTGGGCCTGGACAACTCGATGATGTACGCGGTGATCCTGCTGGGCGCGGTCCCCTCGATCGCGAACGGCCTGGTCTCCGGTGTCGACCAGGTGCCCCCGCTGTTCCTGCGGGCGGGCCGCACGCTCGGCGCGACCGGGGTACGCGGCCTGTGGCACATCGTGCTCCCGGCGGCGCTGCCCGGCTATCTCGCGGGGCTCAAGCAGGGTTGGGCGTTCTCCTGGCGCTCGCTGATGGCGGCGGAGATCATCGCGTCCTCACCCGACCTGGGTGTGGGCCTCGGCCAGCTCCTGGAGAACGGCCGCAACGCCTCGTCCATGCCGATGGTGTTCCTCGCCATCTTCCTCATCCTGATCGTCGGTATCGTCATCGACCTGTTGATCTTCAGCCCGCTGGAGCGTCGCGTGCTGCGCGGTCGCGGCCTCCTCGTCAAGAACTGAGCAGCCCGTCATGCACCACTCCACCCCTTCCCCCGTCCTGCTGGTCATCGCCCACGGCAGCCGCGACCCGCGGCACGCCGCGACCGTGCACGCCCTCGTGCGCGAGGCGCGGGCGCAGCGGCCGGGGGTGCGGGTGGAGACCGCGTTCCTGGACTTCAACGTCCCCTCGGTGAGCGGGGTCCTGGAGTCCCTGGCGGCGGAGGGCGTCCGCGACGTGGTCGCCCTTCCGCTGCTGCTCACCCGCGCCTTCCACGCGAAGGCCGACATCCCCGCGGTACTGCGCGAGGCCCCGCGGGGCCTGCGCATCCGCCAGGCCGACGTCCTCGGCCCGTCACCGCTGCTGGTGTCGGCCCTGGAACGCCGCCTGTACGAGGCCGGGCTCAGCCCGGCCGACAAGCCCACGACCGGGGTCGTCCTGGCCTCGGCGGGCTCCAGTGACCCGGAGGCGATCGCAGTGATCGCAGAAATCGCGCGGGAGTGGCGGCACACCGGTTGGTGCGCCGTGCGGCCTGCTTTCGCCTCCGCATCTCTGCCGCGCACGGAGGACGCCGTGCGCGAACTGCGGGCCCTCGGCTGCGAGCGTGTCGCCGTGGCGCCCTACGTGCTGGCCCCCGGCCGGCTGCCGGACCGGATCGCGGCGGGCGCCGCCGACGCTGATGTCCTGGGCGGGGTGCTCGGCGCCGCGCCGGAGGTGGCCCGGGTGCTCCTGCGGCGCTACGACGACGCGGCCGCGACCGTACGGGAGTTGCTGGCCGTCGGCGCCTGAACCGACAGCCTGCCCCGGCCACGCGCTCCCGCTCTCCCCCTCACGCCTCCAGCAGCACCTCCACGGTCCGCACGATGCGCTCCAGCAGCTTCTCGTCGTAGGGCAGGAACGGCAGGGCGCGCGACGCCGGTCCGCCGTCCGGTACGTCGATGTCGACCGGCTCCCCCGCCCGGCTGACGCGGCCCGTGGCCAGGTGCACGGTGTGCTCGCGCACCGTCAGGTGCCGGTCGGCGACGCTCACCCCGTCGACCCCGTCGAGGATCCGGCGCAGGGCGGCGCGGCGCAGCCGGGCCTGGCCGCCGAGGGGCAAGGCGTGCACCTGCCGCAGCCGCTGCCAACGTCCCCCGGCGACGTCGCTCGCGTCCCACCAGGCGAACGTACCGACGCTGACCAGCAGGTCGACCGCGCGCAGCGCCTCGGAGCGGACCACCGGATCGAGGGCGCCCAGCGGCGGGTCGAGGCGCACTCCGGACACGGTGAACCAGCCGGTGCGGCCCGGGTACAGGTGACCGTCGAAGTTCACGACGACCCGGGCCGGGCCGATCCGCCGCACCAGTACGTCGTCCTCGATGTCCCAGCTCTCGCGCACGGCGAGGCCGAGCACCGCGCCCGCGTCGAGCACCGGCCCCTCGAACAGGGCGGTCTCGGCGCCGCTCTCCTGCGGGGCGTACTGCTCGCGGAAGACCTGACGGAAGGGCTGGCGCAGGGCGAGGGCCATCACGCGGTCGCGCCAGGCGGTCCGCTCGGCGGGATCCGTGGCGCGGGCGGGGTGCCACAGGCGGATCGCGGCAGCGGGGCCGGCCTCGGGCAGCCTGTCCCCAGCGCTTGAAATGTCCGATGCTCCCGGGGCTCCGTCGGCGGGCAGGAAGGCGTGCCACTCCCCGGGCGCCCGCTCTATCTCCCAGACCAGACGCCGGATCACCGTGCGCGCCACGGGGTGCTCGGCCAGTTCGGCTCTCCACCGCCCGTACCGGTAGGTGGTGTTGAGGACGTAGCCCCCTTCCAGGGCGAGCGCGAGGGTGCGCTGCTGGGTGCGGATCCGCTTGACCAGGGTGCGGGCCGCCGCGACCGCGTCGGGGTGGTCGCGGCGCACCGCGGCCGGGGTGCCGCGCAGGGCGGTTCCGTCGTCGGCACGCTCCCAGGTCAGGGACGGACCCTCGTCGGTGGCGGCGACCACGGCGACGTAGGGGCCGATAGGCGTGCGCAGCAAGCCCGTTGACTCATCCAGGCCCAGGTCCGGGAGGCGCAGGGCCACCTCGGGGCGCTTGGCGAGGTTCTTCTCCGCGCGGCGCAGGCTGCGCTCCAGTTTCTTGGTGACGCCCGCGTGCCGGACGGCGCGACGGGCCGCGCGCAGGGCGTCGACGGCCTCCGGTGTCGGCAGTTCCTCCACGGTCTGGGCGAGCGCGATGCAGACGCTCTGCGAGGGCAGGGTCCTGGCGGCCGTCGGGGCGACGGCGACCTTCG
Source organism: Streptomyces sp. NPDC057694 (assembly GCF_042799415.1). NCBI lineage: Bacteria > Bacillati > Actinomycetota > Actinomycetes > Kitasatosporales > Streptomycetaceae > Streptomyces > Streptomyces sp. NPDC057694. The sequence goes on along the minus strand of NZ_JBHVIX010000010.1, from coordinate 155,864 downwards.
GCAGGATCGCGGCGAGCAGGTCGCCCGCCCAGGGCTCGTCACGGCGCAGGGCGACGCCCGCGGCGCGGCGCAGGGTCTCCCCCTCCGGGCCGGGGAACGCCGCGTCCGCCGCGTACGGCACCTCGTCGCGGTGCAGAGCGGCGAGGTGGTCGGCGGCCTCGGCCAGGACGCGGCGGGCTCCTTCGGCGTACCAGGCCCCGTCGTCCGCGGACCGTGCGGCGGCGGGCAGCGGCGGCCAGTGCGCCAGGTGTGTCCAGCGGCGGTCCTCGGCGAGCAGGGCGCGCTCCCGCACTCCGGTCGCGATGAGTGCTTCGCCCGCGATGCGGGTCAGCGGCAGGTCGGCGAAGGCCGTGCGCAGCGCCGCCACCGCCTCGGCCTCGGTGTCCGGACCGGCGAGACCGGCGACGGCGAGCAGCTCCGCGTCGTACCCGGCGACCGCGCCGCCGTCGAGCGCGGCCCGCGCGAGCACCCCCGCGGGGCCGGCGAGCGCTGCCCGGTCCCAGGGCTCCGTGCAGCGGATCAGGGCGGCGGCGGCGAGCGACACGTCGGTCCGCCTGGGCCGCTCGGCGAGGACCGCGAACAGCTCGGCGCAGGTCGCGGCGGTGAACGACGGGGAGCCGCCGTCGTGCTGGATGCCGCGCGCGAGCCGACGCTGCTCGCCGGGTGCCTCCTCGTCGGCGACCACCCGGTGGACCAGGGGCAGCAGCGCTCCGAGTTCGTGCGGGGTGAGCTGCCGGATCTCCGCGTACCCCGGCAGGAACCGCGGGTCGGACGGCGGCGGTCCGGCCAGCGCGGCCCGCAACCGGCGCACGTGCGGCGCCGGTTCGCTCATGGGCCCGGGGGCCGGGGGTGCGACGTTCATGGTCCCGAAGGTAACGGCCGGGTCTGACAACGCCCGGCCTGTCGTGGTCAGTCGTGCTCACCGGAGCCGCACAGCCGCTCCCCCAGCTCGCTGCGCCCGTAGCGCACGCTGCGTCCGCCGCGGGTCCGGGTCAGCAGTCCGGCGTCGTACAGGATCGACAGGTGCTGGCTGACGGCGCCGGGCGTCACAGCGAGGCGGTGGGCCAGCTCGGTCGTGGACGCGGGTTCGCTGAGCAGGCTCAGGAGGCGGGCGCGGGCCGCGCCGAGGAGCCGGGTCAGCGCCTCGCCGGATGCGGGCGGCGCGGTCTCGGAGATCGTGGCGCGGCCACGGGCCGGATAGCTGAGCAGCGGCGGCAGTCCGGGGTCGATCATGGTGTGGGCGCCGTGCGCGAACAGGGTGGGGACGAGGACGAGACCGCGGCCGCCGATGGAGATGTCCGCCTCCGGCCAGCGGAGGTAACCGTGGCTGTTGGTCTGGGCGAGGGTGAGTACTTCGCCGTCCCACGACAGCCGCGGGTCGAGGCTGGTGAACAGGCCGCCCACCCCTTCTTCCGCGAGGACCTTGCCGCGATGGGTGAGGTCGGCCTCCAGGACGGACTGCACGCGCGGCCACCAGTCGGCGGCGAGGCACTCGTGCCAGTAGCTCTCCAGCGCGTCGGCGATGCGGTGCCGGAACGCGGCCGGGTCGGCGAGCCCGGTGCGCAGCACCCCCGGCAGCCGGTCGGCCGAGGTGTCGTACGCGGCGGTGAACTCGGGGGCGAGGAGCTGCGGCGGCACCCGGCGCAGCGCGGCGATCTGCCCCGCGAACGAGGGGCGCGGCCGGTCCGGGCGCGGGGTGAGGAAGTCCGGGATCCACAGATGGGGAGCGATGAGCGCGCCGAGGAGTTCGGTGTCCTGGTTGCGGAAGGCGGGGCCGAGGCGGCGCAGCCAGGGCCGCTGGAGCGGGTAGCGCGCGGGTTCGCGCCAGGCGCGCAGCGAGTACACGGCTTCCTGGAGCGGCGAGTAGGCGAAGGACGTCCGGGCCAGGTCGCCCATGACGAAGCGGAACTCGATCACGCGCGGCGCCCTCCCTCCCAGTAGTTCCGTTCACCCCATGCTTTAGCTGCACGCTAAATGAATGTCGCGGCGCCCATAACCCCGTTTCGCTATGGCCATGACCACGTCACCGCCCACGGAACGCCCCGCCGCGACCGCGCCCGCCACCCGCTTCGGCGGACTGCTGCCCGCCGACACGCTGCTTCGCCACCTGTCCGTCCTCACGCTCCTCAACGCCTTCGGACGCGGCCTCTTCTTCCCCGTCAGCGTCCTGTACTTCACGCGGGTCATCGGCCTGAGCGCCACGTCGGTGGGCGTCGGGCTCACCGTGGCCGGGCTGTTCGGGATCGCGGCGGGGGCGCCGGCCGGGCGGGCCTCGGACCTGTGGGGGCGCCGCACGCTGCTGACGGGGCTGTGGATCGGCTGCGGCGTCGCGCTCGCCGCGTACACGGTGATCGGTTCCTACGGGGCCTTCCTCGTCACGGCGATCGCCTACGCGGCGCTGTGCCAGGCGAGCATGGGGGTGCGCAACGCGCTCTACGCGGATGTGCTCACCGCCGGATCGCGGGTGGAGGGCCGCGCGCATCTGCGGATGGTGACGAACGTCGGGATGGGCGTGGGCGGCGCGTTCGGCGCCCTGGCGCTCCAGATCGACAGCAGGGCCGGGTACACGGTGCTGATCCTGCTGGACGCGGCGATGTTCGTGGCCTCGGCCCTGCTGGTGCTGCGGCTGCCCGGTGGCGGCGGGCGCCGGGCCGTGGAGGACGTTCCGGCGGGTGACCGCTGGCGGGCGGTGCGCGATCTGCCGTTCCTCGCGGTGACGTTCCTCAATGCCGTACTGGCCCTGCAATACGGCCTGTTGGAGGTGGGGCTGCCGCTGTGGATCACCGAGCACACCGAGGCGCCGCGCTGGTCGGCGGCGCTGGTGATGGTCCTCAACTGCGTGCTGGTGGCGCTGTTGCAGGTGCGCGCGACCCGCGGCGTCGAGGACCTGTCGGGCGCGGTGCGGGCGATGCGCCGGGCGGGGCTGCTGCTCGCGGTGTCGTGCGCGGCGTTCGCGGTGACGGCCGGGCTGTCCCCGATGGCGGCCCTGGCCGTGCTGGTCGTGGGCGCGGTGGTGCAGGTGGGCGCCGAGGTGCTGTCGGCGGCGGGCGGCTGGACCGTCGGGTACGGACTCGCCGACTCCCGGGCGCAGGGCGTCTACCAGGGGGTGTTCAACTCCGGGCAGGCCGCGGCGACCATGGCCGCGCCCGCGCTGGTGACGGTGACCGCGATCCGGCACGGCGCGGCGGGCTGGATCGTGCTCGCGGTGCTGTTCGTGGTGGCCGGTCTCGGCGTGGGTCCCGCCGTGCGGTGGGCGCGGCGGGACGGCGCGTGGCGGGGCGAGTGACCGGCCGGGTCAGCCGGCGTCGAGGCCGCCGGTGCGGGTCCGCTTGAGCTCGAAGAAGTCGGGCTCGGTGGCCAGCACCCTGAAACTGTCGAAGAGTTGCGCGGCCCGCTCCCCGCGCGGGATCGCCCGCAGGACCGGCCCGAACCACACCGTGCCGTCGACGTGGAGGGTGGGCGTGCCGACGTAGGAGTCCGTCTCGGGCTCGCGGCCGGCGTCGTGGCTGCGCCGCACCGCGTCGTCGTGGGCCGGGTCGTGCGCGGCGGCGGCCAGTTCGGCGGGCAGCCCCAGCTCGGCGAGCGCGTCGGCCGTCACGGCGTCGAAGTCGTCCTGCTTCTGCTGGTGGATGCGGGTGCCGAGCGCCGTGTAGAGGTCGCGCAGTACACCTTCGCCGTGCTGCTGGGCGGCGGCCGCGGCGACCCGCACCGGGCCGATGGACCGGTCGACCAGGTCCCGGTACCAGTCGGGGAGTTCATTGCCGACGTTGTGCAGGTACAGGCTCATGACGTGGAAGCGGAGGTCGAGCGGACGGTGACGCTCGACCTCCAGGATCCAGCGGGACGTGATCCAGGCGAAGGGGCAGGCGGGGTCGAACCAGAAGTCGACGCGGGTGGCGGAACCGGTGGCCGGGTCAGTGGTCATGTCCCGAAGTTAGCCGCCGGGTGGCCCCGACCGATGGTCCATTCCTGCCTCATTCGAGTGGGCCATTCAGCGCGGCCGGGGGTCGCGCCCGCTGAGGGCGAGGGCCCGTGCGTACACGGAGGCGCCGTCCGGCAGCGGCACCGGATCGGCGAAGCCCTCGTACTGGCGGTAGACCGCCGCGTTCTTCTCGACGACGTGCAGGAGCAGCGCGGCGGCGCCGTCCGAGACGTGGAACTCCTCGCCGGTGGCGCGGGCCACGTCCCAGCCGTGCAGAACGAGTTCGGCCCACAGCAGCGCGGCGACCTCCGGCGCGGGCTGCCGGGCGAAGCCGAGGTCGACCTCGCCCTCCCAGGCGGCCGGTCCCGACCACGCGGCGACGGCCTCGTCGAGCCGGGCCGCGTACCGGTCGGCCCAGTCGCTCCCGGCCGTGAAGTCGCGGGTCGCCAGGTCCTCGGGCAGCGGTTCGCGCCGCGCCCGGTGCAGCATGCCGTCACCGGTGTACGCGACCCAGTGGTTGACGAGGGTGCGCACGTCCCAGTCGCCGCAGCCGGAGGCCGCGTCGAGCCGGTCGGGCTTGACGGCTGCCGCGACGCGGGCCGCCTCGGTGGCGCATTCGATCAGGTACGGGTGGACGGTGTCCCTGCGTTCTTCCATGCTGTCGACGGTACGAGCGGGGGCGCCCGCCGCTCTTGAACAAACGCGACAGGGATCTACGGGATCCGGATGCGGGCGTCGACCGCCGCGACCAGTTCCGCGATCGGGGTCGCGCCCGGCGGACGGCCGTGCCGGGCCGCGTCGTTGGCGCGTTCCTGGAGGACGTCGTTGACCGGGGTCGGCACCCCGTGCAGCCGCCCGAGGAGGCCGATCTCGCCGTTGAGGTAGTCCACCTCGACGCTGCCCGCGCCCCGGTCGAGGGACTGCCAGGTGGAGCCGCCGCCGCGCGGCGATCCGTCGAAGGGTTCGAAGCGGATCCTGTCGGCGCGGGTCTTCTTCTCCTCGTCCTGGGAGGTGTACGCGATCCCCGCGGCGTCGAGCACGGCCTCGCCCTCGGCGCGGGCCCGGCGGAACAGCGCGATGCTCTCCTCGCCGGTGAGCACTCCGGAGACCGCCTCGACGGCGTTGGCGAGGTTGGAGAGAAGCTTGGCGTACTTCCAGCGCAGCACGTCGTCGACGACGGGTGCGGCGAGCCGGCCGCCGCGCTCCAGGTCCGCGCCGATCGCCCGCGCCGTGCCGTCGCTGCCCGCCGGGTAGCGGCCCAGGTGCAGGATGCCGGTGAGAGGGGTGCCGTCGGCGCGCACCACGCCCGGCTCGACGAAGGTGGCGGGCAGCCAGACGCACATCGCGTACACGCGCTGGAAGGTGCGCAGGGCGAGCCGCTCGCTCTCGACGCCGTTCTGGGCGCAGACCAGCGGCAGCCGGGCGGCCGCGGTGCCGCCGCCCTCGACGGGCGCGGCGCCCCAGGCGGCCAGCGCGGCGGCGCTGTCCTGGGTCTTCACGCAGAGCACGAGGACGTCGTCGGCGCGCAGCGTGCCGAGCGCGTCCGGTCCGTCGGCCACGGGCGGCCGGTGCACGCGCGCCCCGTCCGGCGCCTCGAATCTGAGCCCCCGCTCGCGCAGCGCCTCGTACTGTCTGCCGCGCGCCACCAGGACGACATCCTGCCCGGCCTCGGCGAGCCGGGCACCGATGGCACCGCCGACCGCCCCTGCTCCGATGATGAGATAGCGCATGGCGTCGACCCTGGCACACGGACGACCTCCCGAACCAGATGCACAGGCCATCGGTTACCGTCGCCCCCATGACGCACACGGCTCCGCGGACGACGCTCACCATCGGCTCCGACCTGCCCGTACGCCGTCTCGGCTACGGCACGGTGCATCTCACGGGACAGGGCGCCTGGGGGCCGCGCGGCAGCGACGCGAACGCGACGGCGGTGCTGCGGCGGGCCGTGGAGCTGGGTGTGACGCTGATCGACACCGCCGACAACTACGGTCCCGGCATCGCGGAGGAGCGGGTCGCCGCCGCGCTGCATCCGTACGCCGACGATCTGGTGATCGCCACCAAGGGCGGCTGTGTGCGCACCGGGGCCGACGTCTGGCACGTCGACGGCAGCCCGGCCTGGCTGCGCGAGACCTGCGAGGCGAGCCTGCGGCGGCTGCGGCTCGAGCGCGTCGACCTCTACCAGCTGCACCGGATCGACCCGGAGGTGCCGCTCGCCGACCAGCTGGGGGTGCTGCGCGAACTGCGGGACGAGGGGAAGATCCGGCACGTGGGCCTGGACTCCGTGCGGGCCGAGCAGCTCCAGGAGGCCCTCGACCTGGACATCGTGCCGATCGTCTCCGTGCAGAACCGCTACAACGTCCTGGACCGCGCCTCGGAGCCACTGCTCAAGCTGTGCGAGGCGCGGGGCATCGCGTTCCTGCCCTGGTTCCCGCTGGGCAACGGCGCGCTGACGGACCATCAGGCACTGACGGACATCGCGGCGGCGCACGACGCGACGCCGTCGCAGGTCGCGCTCGCGTGGCTGCTGCACCACTCCCCCGTGCTGTGCCCGACGCCGGGCACCGGGAGCGTGGCGCACCTGGAGGAGAACGTCGCGGCGGCCGAACTCCGGCTCACCGAGGGGGACATGGCGCGGCTGGACGCGCTCACGGCGTCGGGCGCGTGAGCTCCACCAGCTTGACGACGGTGTTCCAGTTGCGGCTCGTCGCGATCAGCCCCTTGTTCACGGCGGGGCGGGCCAGTTGCTCGGCGAGCTTGGAGCGGCCGAGTCCGTCGGGCGCGTAGAGATAGAGGGCGCGGTCGCCGAGCCGGAAGTCCTCGGGCGCGTAGCCGGGCAGGTCGATTCCGGCGTACCGCTCCGGGTCCGGCGCCTGCGACAGGTACGTGACGTGCAGCTGCTTGCCCTCCAGCTCGGCGGCCGGGAACGGGCAGTCGTCCCTGACCGCCGCCAGATAGGCGTGGTCGCGGACCAGGACGTCGACCGGGAAGCCGAACGTGTCGGCGATGCCCTGCCCGATCGCCTCGGCGAGGGAGTCCTCGTCGCCGCTCCCGGCGGCGAACGTCACATTGCCGCTCTGGAGATACGTCGTCACGTCCTGGTGGCCCAATCCCTCGATGAGGGAGCGCAGTTGGGCCATCGGGACCTTCTTGTTGCCGCCGACGTTGATGCCGCGCAGCAGTGCCGCGTACCGGGTGATCGCCATGCGGACACGATAAGGCGGCCGTCGCACCCCGTGGGGGTGGGCACGACGGCCGCCGGCACAAAAGGGCCCGTGGGGACCCGGTGGGCCTACTCGACGATCTTCAGGAGCTTGTTCGGGGTGCCGTCGGTGGCGTTCGTGATGGCGTCCGCGGTGGCTCCGCCGGTCAGCGCCGTGGCGACGTCGGCGGGGGCCGCGTCCGGGTGCCCGGCGAGGTAGACGGCTGCGGCGCCGACGACGTGCGGGGTCGCCATCGACGTACCGGAGATGGTGTTCGTGGCGTCGTCGCCGGTGTTCCAGTCGGAGGTGATGTCCGAGCCGGGGGCGTAGATGTCCACGCCCTCGCCGTAGTTGGAGAAGCTGGACTGCTCGTCGTCCTTGGTGGAGGAGGCGACGGTGATGGCCTCCGGGACGCGGGCCGGGGAACTGGTGGAGGCGTCCGCCGACTCGTTGCCCGCCGCGACCGCGTAGGTGACGCCGGAATCGATCGACTTCTTCACCGCGGCGTCCAGCGCCTCGTCGACACCGCCGCCGAGCGACATGTTCGCGACGGACGGGCCCGAGTGGTGCTCGGTGACCCAGTCGATGCCCGCGACGACCTGCTCGGTGGTGCCGGAGCCGGAGTCGTCGAGGACGCGGACGGCGACGATCTTCGCCTTCTTGGCGACGCCGTGCGCGTCACCGGCGATGGTGCCGGCGACGTGCGTGCCGTGCCCGTTGCCGTCGTCGGCGCTGTCGTCGTTGTCGACGGCGTCGAAGCCGGAGGAGGCCCGGCCGCCGAAGTCCTTGTGGCTGATGCGGACGCCGGTGTCGATGACGTACGCGGTGACGCCCTCACCCGCGGTGTCGGGGTAGGTGTACTTGCCGTCGCCCGCGGTCTCCGCCTGGTCGATGCGGTCCAGGCCCCACGACGGCGGGTTCGACTGAGTGGCGTCGATGTGGAACTTCTTGTTCTGGACGACCTTGCCGACGCTGTCATCGGCGGCGAGCTGCCTGGCCTCGGTCTGCGACAGACCGTTGACCGAGAAGCCGTTGACGGCCGAGTCGTAGTTACGGCGGAAGGTGCCGCCGTACTCCTTGGCGAGGTCCTTCTTGGCGGCGGTGTTCGCCTTCTGGTCGAGCAGCACGATGTAGCTGCCGGTCACGGCGCCCTTGGCGTCGAGTCCGTACACCTTGCCCTGGGCGGGGGCGGCGGCGCCCGCGAAGCCGCCGGTGAACACGGTGACGCCGACGGCGGTGGCCGCCGTGGCTATCGCGGCCGTGAACTTCATCGAACGTGCACGCTTGTGAAGTGCCATGAAGAGTGAACTCCTCGTGGTGTGTGGGGGGTTGTGTGTCATCTACGCGCGTGGGGGCGCGCAATTTCGTGCAACCTCCGGCAATCTCCGGAAGATCTCCGGGGGTTGAGACGAAACCCTGACCGATTGACGCGACCAGATCAAGACCTTCATACAGCTGTGACTTTTTCAACAAGGTTCTGTAATAACAAACCGGACACATCAACCCGGATAGATGTAAGGGGCGTTCGTCATCCTCCGCGCCGACACACCCTGCCCGGAGGGATGACCCGGGCGCCCCGCACCTCACCGGGCAGCACGACGAAGCGCGCTTACGCCGCCCATACCTTCGAATCCGGAGGTGACCTCATGGTGAGGAACGGGGAACGGCAGAACGGCCGGGTGCGCGGTGTCGCGGCCCGGGCCGGCGGATGGAGCGCCCGTCATCGATGGGCGGCGGTGGGGATCTGGGTGCTGTTCGTCGTCCTGGCGATGGGCATCGGGAACGCGGCGGGCCGCGTCGATGTCAAGGAGAGCGACCAGCTCAGCGGCGAGACCGGCCGGGCCGCGCGGATCATCGACGACGCCGGCATCGACGAACCGGCGGGCGAGACGGTGCTCGTGCAGGGCAAGGACGGACAACTGACCGCCACGGCGCCGGAGTTCAAGCGGGCGGTCGCGGACGTCGTCAAGGCCGTCGAGGGCACCGGCGCGGTCACGAACGTCCGCTCCCCCTACGCCGCCCAGGCCCAGACGATCTCGAAGGACGGCCGCACCGCGCTCGTCCAGTTCGACATGCGGGGCGACCCCGAGACGGCGTCCGACCGGGTCGAGCCGGTCCAGAAGGCCGTCGCGGGCGTCGCGGACGACCACGGCTCGCTGCGGATCGAGGAGATCGGCGCGGCGAGCATGAACAAGACGTTCGACGACGCCTTCGGCGACGACTTCCAGCGGGCCGAGTACTCGGCCGTGCCGGTGGCGCTCGGCATCCTGCTGATCGCGTTCGGGGCGCTCGTCGCGGCGCTGCTGCCGGTGGCGCTCGCGGTCACGGCGATCATCGCGACGATGGGCCTGATGGCGATCGTCAGCCATTTCCAGCCGATGAGCGACACCGCGAACTCCGTGATGCTCCTCGTGGGCCTCGCGGTCGGCGTCGACTACTGCCTGTTCTATCTGCGCCGCGAACGCGAGGAGCGGATGAAGGGCCACGACGCGGGGACCGCGCTGCGGATCGCGGCGGCCACCAGCGGGCGGGCGATCATCGTCTCCGGTGTCACGGTGTGCGTGGCGATGGCGGGCATGCTGTTCACCGGCATCGCCGAGTTCCAGGCGATGGGGCTCGCCTCGCTGATGGTGGTCGCGGTCGCGATGGTCGGCTCGGTGACCGTGCTGCCCGCGCTCCTCTCCCTGCTCGGCGAGCGCGTCGAGAAGGGCCGCCTCCCCTTCCTGCACCCGGACAAGCGGCGGGGTGGCACCAGCGCCGAGGGCGGCAGCCGGTTCTGGACGCGCGTCCTGGGCGTCGTGCTCAAGCGGCCCGCCGTCTCGGTGGCCGTCGCCGTCTGCGCGCTCCTCGCGGTCGCCGCACCGGCGCTCGGCATGAAGACGCAGAACCTCACCCTGGACCAGGAGTTCGGCGACTCGCTGCCGATCGTGGCGACGTACGACCGGGTCAACGCGGCGTTCCCCGGCGGCTCCGAACCGGGCCAGGTGATCGTCGGCGCCGCCGACATCAACGCGCCCGCGGTGCGCACGGCCATCGCCGACTTCCGTGCGCGCGCGGTGAGTTCGGGTGCTTCACGCGGGCCGGTCGAGGTGACGGTGCACGCGGCGCAGAACGTCGCCTTCATCGACGTACCGCTGGTCGGCGGTTCCGACCAGGGCAAGGCGGAGAAGAGCCTCGCGCTGCTGCGCGACGAGGTGCGTCCGGCCACGCTCGGCAAGGTCGACGGCGTCGAGGCGCCGATCACCGGTCAGGTCGCCGGGTCGAAGGACTTCAACGACCAGATCGTCGGTTCGGTCGTCCCGGTCTTCGCCTTCGTGGTCGTCTTCGCGTTCCTGCTGATGCTGCTGTCGTTCCGCTCGCTGACCGTCGCGATCACCTCGATCGCGCTCAATCTGCTGAGCGTGGGCGCCGCCTACGGGATTCTCGTCGCCGTCTTCCAGCACGGCTGGGGCGCGTCCCTGGTCGGTGCGGAGGGGGTCGGCGCGATCATCTCCTGGCTGCCGCTGTTCCTGTTCGTGATCCTGTTCGGCCTGTCGATGGACTATCACGTGTTCGTGGTGTCGCGGATCAAGGAGGCGCGGCTCCAGGGGCGTACCAACACCGACGCGATCCGGCACGGTGTCGTGACGACCGCGGGCGTGGTCACCAGCGCCGCCGTCATCATGGTAGCCGTCTTCTCGATCTTCGGCACGCTGTCCATGCAGTCGATGAAGCAGATGGGCGTGGGACTCGCGGCGGCCGTCCTGATCGACGCGACCGTCATCCGCGGTGTGCTGCTCCCGGCCGTGATGGCGCTGCTCGGCGACCGCAACTGGTACCTGCCGAGGTGGCTGCACCGGATGCCGGACCTCACGCACGACGAGCCGCCGGCGCCCGTACCGGCTCCGGCGGCTGCCGCCAAGGGGGGCGAGGAGCTGCGCGTCTGACGACCGCGGCTCCCGCCCGGCCGAGGGGCGGTGTGCCCGCCCGCCGCGTCACACGGCGGTGGGCACGCCGTCCTTCCGGGCCTCCTGCGCCTGGACCTCCTGCGCCTGGGCCTCCTGCTCGAAGGTCTCGAGCGTGCGGCCGAAGTCGCGGGTGGACAGCAGCAGCTTGTAGATGATGGCGAGCTCGAAGACGAGCAGCAGCGCGCCGGCCACGATGGTGGTGCCGATCACCTGGTCGATCAGCGGGCCGATGATGAAGACGGCCATCTGGAACTCGATACCGCTGATCAGGTGGGTGCGGATGCGGTGGCGCAGCAGGAAGGCGCGCAGCCGCAGATAGGCCGGGAAGCGGCTGCGGAACTCCTGGTGCAGGTCGACGACCTGGCGCTTGGGCGCCTCCGTCTCCGCCTCCTGCGCCTCCGGCTCGTCCGTCTCGCGCCGCGCCTCCACCACGTCGCCGTCCTCGTCGACGCCCGTCTCGGCGTCGGCGGCGGCGCCGGTCAGGTCCTGCTCCATGTCGGCCGACGGGTTGGCCCGCAGCAGGTCCTCCATGAAGGCGAGGCTCTGCTCGTTCTGCGCGCGGCGGGCGGCCCGCACATGGGCCTTGATCTTCTTGCGCATGGTGTGCCGGGTCTTGAAGATCTCCAGCGCGTTGAGATAGCGCAGCCCGTCGAGGAAGACGACGACCACGGCGAGCCACACGTACCAGATGTCGCCGGTGCGGTGGTACTGGCCGCCCATCAGGGCGACCGCGCAGGCCATGACGCGGACCCGGTCGAAGATGTAGTCGAGCCAGGCGCCGAACACGGAGCCCTGTCCGGTCAGCCGGGCGACCTTGCCGTCCATGCAGTCGAGGATGAAGCTCACGTGGTAGATGAGGGCACCGGCGATCAGCCAGCGCCAGTCCCCCATCGCGAAGCAGCCTGCCGCGCCGAGGCCGAGGACGAGTGCGCCCCACGTGATCTGGTTCGGCGTGATGCGTGTCCACCGGGCAGTGAGCCGCACGAGCGGCGTCGCGACCGGGTCGACGAGCAGCACGGTCCACCACGCGTCACGCTTCTTCTGCGTGAGCCGACGTACGTCGGACAGCGGTGGTATGTCTCGGGGCATGGGGGCGCCAACTTTCGAAATTTCAGAGCAGGTTCACCTCACGCTAAGAAAGTGTTCTTACCAAGTTCAAGAGGATTTCTGCACAACCTTTGAACTGGGGTAGCGGTCATGCGCTATTCTGCGACCCGCCCGTTATCGCATGGTCACATTCTTTTCACGCAAGGGTGGAACCGAGCGGCCGTTAATTCCGTCCCCCCAGTTCCGCCTCGATGAGATCGGCCGCGCGCGGGGTGCCGCCCTCCTCGGCCATCTCCCGCTGGATCACGGCGAGGCGCCGGGCCACCTCCGGGTCGTCGACGAGCGCGAGCACGGCTTCGCGCAGGGCGTCGGCCGTGGCCTCCTCCTTGGGGACGACGCGGGCGACCCCGAGGCCTTGCAGCACGTCGGCGTTGCCGAACTGGTCGGCGGCCTGTGGCACGCAGACCATCGGGGTGGCGGTGGCGAGTCCTTCCTGGCTGCCGCCCGCGCCCGCGTGCGTGATGAAGGCGTCGGCCTGCTTCAGGATCGCCGTCTGCGGCACCCAGTTGCGCACCTCCACGTTCCCCGGGACCGCCCCGAGGTCGTCGGCGGTGACGTGCTTGCCGATCTGGAGCACGACGTGCCAGCCCGGCAGGTCGCCGAACGCCTTGACGCACTCCCGGTAGAAGTCGGGCTGCTTGGTGAACGCCGATCCGAGCGAGACGAGCAGCACCCGCTCGGCATCGTCCGGCCGCCGCCAGTCGCCCTGCGCCGCCCGGTCGCCCTGACAGGCGCCGACGAAGCTGTACCGCGAGGGGTCGACACGCTCGGCGTTCGGCTGGAGCGCCTTGGGGATGAGCACGAGGGACCGGGGCGGGCGTCCCGCGAAATCGTCCGGGTGGTCCGCTATTCCGTTCTCCCGCAGCCAGCCGGTGAATTTCGCGTAGTACGCCTTGCCGCGCTCGGTCTTCTTGGGCTCCGCCCACATCGGTTCGGCGACCTCCTTCTCGTAGCCGTCCCACGCGACGAGGTTCGGCGAGAGGGAGACCGCGGGCACGCCCCAGCGGTGGGCGAGCACGATCGCCGGGTACGCGGCGATGTCGTGGATCACGAGATCGGGCACTCCGGCCCCGCCCTCACCCTCGTACGCCTCGGCGAGCTGCGGCAGGACCTGGATCGCGTCATTCAGGAACGGCTCGACATTGTCGAGCAGGGTGGTCCCCCACGCCGCCGGGTCGTCGTCCGGGCCGGGCAGCGTACTGCTGTACGGGATCGGCTCGGCGCCGGTCCCGGCGACCTTCTCCACAAAGAGGTGCGGGATCGCGTACGTCACACGGTGCCCACGGGCCACGAGCTCCCGGATCACTTCCAGACTCGGGTTCACGTGCCCGTGGGCGGCGATGGAGAACATGGCGATGTGGGCGCGCTCGGTGTGCTGGGTGGGGTCCGGGTTCGTCATACCGCTACCGTAAGCGAGACGAGACGTCTCGTGCAACAATAATTCCGGCTCCCCGCCCCGAGAAATCCCCGAAGGCCCGGGAGATCGGCCAAAGGGCCGAGAGATCCACCGCCTCGGCCAACGCCCGGTACCCGGCATCGCTCAGGTGCAGGTGGTCACCGCTGTCATGTACGGGATCCAGGGCGTGGCCCATCGCCCGCCCCAGGTCGACCACGGCGTCGTACTCCCCCGAATCCCGGATCCAGGCATTGATCTCGCCCCGCTTGATCTCGCTGCGCGGGGTCGAGAACGCCGAGCCGCGCATCGGCAGCAGCGTCGCCCCGACCGCCCGTATCCCGGCGCCCCGGGCCTGCCGGATCAGCTCCCGGTGCCCGGCCACGACCTGCTCGGCCGAGACCGGGGTATACGGCGCCAGGACCGGGAACGGCGAGTCCTCGGCCAGTTCGCTGATGGCGATGTCGTTGATCCCGGCGAGGACGAGCACCGTGCCCACCCCGCTCAGGGCGAGCACATCGTGCGGGAACCGTGCGGTGGCCCGCTCCCCCAGCCGGTCGGAGTCCACCGTCACACGGTTTCCGCCGATGCCCTGATTCAGTACGGCATGGGGCCGTCCCACCGCGGCCAGCCGCCGGGCGAGGAGATCGGGGAACCGCCGGTCGGTGTCGGGCGTGCTCCCCGTCCCGTCGGTGAGCGAGTCGCCGAACACCACGATCCCGTCGCCCGGCGCCCCGGCCGCCTCGATCCCGCCCAGGCAGTACGAGGACAGCGACTCCTCGGTGAAGGCGGCGCCGTCACCGTCGGCCAGATGTTCACCGGCCGCCCGATACGCCGTGGCCAGCGCCTGGGCGTGGTACGTGAGCGGGCCCGACGGCTCGGCCAGGTACAGAGTGACGGTCACCTGGTCGAAGGCCGCGACGGGGAAGGGAACGTGATCCGTCGCCATGTCCTGTCCCGCCGGGACGGTGAAGGTGGGCGAACCGTCCACGGTCGCCACCCGCACGGTGTCCGGCTTGACCCCCGCCCCGCCCGCGCAGGCGGCGACGGTGAGGCCCGCCACGCGCAGCGGTGCGGTGCCGTAGCGGTGGGTCAGCCGTATCCGCAGGGCATCGCCGCCGATGCTCACCCGCACGGTCTGGCGGAGCGTCACCTCGGCGCGGCGCTCCTGCGACCAGTTGGGGACGAAGCCGTCCCCCGGGCGCTGCGGCGCGGTGGTCCAGGCGGTGGCCCAGCCGCTGCCCCGGGCGCTCATGCGAAGACTCCGACGACACTGGTCAGGGCCGAGTTCATCAGGGTCTCGCGGGTGGCGGCGTCGCGCTCGTTCAGGACGTCGACGTACGGGAGAACGGCGTCGTTCGTGGTCACTTGGCTGCTCCTTCCAGAGCGGGAGACTTCGTCGACTTCTTCGCAGGGCCGGAACGTTCGAGGGCCAGTGCGATCAGTCCGCCCGCGACAGTGACGGCCGCGGCCGTCCAGCCTGCGAGGTGCAGGCCCTCGAGAAGGCGGGGCGCGCTCGTGGCGATCGCGACGAAGACGGCCAGGCCGAGCGCGCCGCCGAGTTCCTTCGTGCTGCTGGCCAGGCCCGAGGCGACCCCCTGTTCGTGCGGGGCGACACCGGACCCGGCGGAGGCGAACAGCGTCACGAAGGCGACGCCGCCGAACAGGCCCCACACCACGCTGCCGGGCAGCAGCGTCCAGAAGCCGCCGTCGGCCGTGGTGCCCAGGACCATGGCGGCGATACCGATGCCGGTCCCGACCGTGGAGGCGGCGAGCGTGGCGCGGATCCCGAACCGGCCGAGCAGCGGTGGCGTGAGCTTCACCGCGGCGAGCATGCAGACCAGCGTGAGCGGAAGGAAGGACAGGCCCGTCTCCAACGAGTTGTAGCCGCGCACGGGTTGGAGGTAGGAGGTGAGGATGTAGTAGCCGCCGCCGAGCGTGCCCTGGAAGACGGCGATCACGATCATGGTGGTGGCCAGGCTCCGACCCCGCGCGAGCCGCAGCGGGATCAGCGGATCGCGGGTCCGGGCCTCCACCGCGAGCAGCGCCACGAGCAGCACTGCCCCGGTGGCCAGCGCCCCGGCAGCACGCAGCGACGCCCATCCGGCGTCCGCGCCGCTGGCGAGCCCGAACACCAGCAACGCCGAGCCCGCCGTGGCGAGGAGTGCGCCGGGTACGTCGAAGCCGCCGGGCGTGCGGGGCGGATCGGCGGGGAGCAGGCGCGGGGCGGCCAGCGCGCAGCTGAGCGCCAGCGGGACGTTGACGAAGAACACCCACTCCCAGCCGAGGTAGTTGGTGAGCACCCCGCCGAGCAGGGAACCGGCGGCGAGGCCCGCGCTGCCCGCCATGCCCCAGGCGCCGAGGGCCTTGTTCCGGGCGGGCCCTTCGGCGAACCCCCGGTAGATGAGGGCGAGGGTCGCCGGGGTCAGCAGGGCGCCGCCGATCCCCTGCACCGCGCGTGCGGCGATCAGTACGCCGGCCCCCGGGGCCAGGCCGCCCGCCAGCGAGGCGATGCCGTACAGCGCGAGTCCGGTCATGAACATCCGGCGTGCTCCGAGCCGGTCGACGGCCCGACCGCCGAACAGCAACAGCCCGCCGAGCCCTACCGAGTAGGCGCTGACCACCCATTGCACGGACGCCGGGCCGAAGCCCAGCTCCCGCCCGATGTCGGGCAGTGCCACATAAACGATGTTGTAGTCCAGCGCCACGATGAGCTGTGTCAGCGCGAGCAGCCCTAAGCGCCAACGAGCCGATGTCGCAGGGAGATTCATAGCCAACCTCTACGTCGTCCAGTTACTACACGGCGTTCAATTAACAGCACGCCGTACAGTAGACCAACGCTGTAAAGTGTCAAGCGTGAAAGACCCGACGGATCAGCCCATGAGCCGCCGCGCCCGACTGCGGGTGCAGACCAGCGACGAGATCAAGGCGATTGCGCTGCGACAGATGGCCGACGGCGGTCCCGGCGCGATCTCACTGCGCGCCATCGCCCGCGACATGGGCATGACGGCCGGCGCGATCTACAGCTACTTCGCCACGCGCGACGACCTGCTCACGACCCTGATCGGCGATCTGTACGGCTCATTGGTGGAGACCGCGGAGGCCGCCAGGGACGCGCTGCCGCAGGACGACCCGGGCGGCCGGATCCAGGCCTGGGCGTATGCCGTACGCAGTTGGGCCCTCGCCCACCCCGAGGGCTTCCGGCTGATCTACGGCGACCCGGTGCCGGGATACCAGGAACCGGCGGACAGCCCCGGAAAGGCCGCCGGGCTGCGGGCCTGCACCGGCCTGGTGGGCCTGGTCGCCGCCGCCTGGCCGACCGCCCGCGCCGCGGCACCGGCCGGTCGCGACTACGGCTGGGACGACTTCGATCCCGGCCTGGTGGGGCACGTGCGCGAGGAGTTCCCCGAACTGCCGCCACAGGCAGTGGCATTGACGCTGCGGGTCTGGGGCCGGATGCACGGGCTCATGGCCCTTGAGCTGTACGGGCATCTGAGCCCGCTCATCGGCGCCCCGGCGACGGTCTACCGCGACGAGATGGACGCCCTGATCGCGTCGCTGGGACTCAGTGCGTCATAGCCCGCTCCCGGACTATCTCTGATACCGGTCCAGGACCAAGTTCCCGTCCTCGACCAGGCGTTCGCGCAGCTCGCCGAGGCCGATCGCGCCGCTGTAGTACTCCTGGAGCGCCGGGGTCGCCACCTTGTCCTTCCACTCGGGGTAGCCGCGCACCGACTGGGCCGGGGCCGAGCGGAGGTCGGTGGCGAGGGCGGTGCCGGTCGCCCAGTCGTTCTTCGGCGTGCGCAGCTCGGGGGCCTTCAGGGCCTCGGTCCCCGTCGGCAGCATCCAGTCGCCGAGGGCGAGCCGCACCATGTTGCGCGGCTGGAGGAGGAAGTCGATGAACCGGGCCGCCTCCTTCTTGTGCGGGCTGTCCTCGGAGACGGAGAGGGTCTGCGGGCTGACGCCCTGGGCGAGGCCGTCGGCGCCGGCCGGCGCGGGCAGCACCTGCCAGTCGAAGCCCTTGGGGGCCTGCTGCACGATCTGCTGCCGGTAGGAGAAGCCGAGCGGCACCATCGCGTACTTGCCGGCGAAGAACCCGGGCAGGGTGTCGGAGCCGCCCATGCCGAGCGTCGTGCCGGAGGCGCTGTGGTCGGTGTTCACCTGGTCGTGGACGGTGCGCGGCATCACCTCGTCCGCCGCGCCGAACCGGATCGTCACCTTGCCGTCCGCGCCGCGATGGAACAGCTCGCCGCCGCTGGACAGGGAGAGGTTCAGGGTCGCCGAGACGGGTTCCTTCAACGGCCAGGCGACGCCGTACTTCCCGTCCCCGCTCAGCTCCTTCGTGATCTGCCGGAACTCGTCCCAGGTCCACGGGTCGGCCGCCGTCGGGATGCGCACCCCCGACTTCTTCAGCCACGTCGCGTTGGCGATCAGGACGCGCGGCTCCTGGAGGAAGGGGACCCCGTAGACCCCGTCGCCGAAGGTCGTCGTCCGCCAACTCCGCTGCGGGATGTCGGACTTGAGGCGGGCGGGGAGGTAGTCGCTCAGGTCGGCCAGATACCCGCCGTAGGCGAAGTCGGCCAGGTCGTCGGAGGCGTCGTGGATGATGTCGGGCGCCTCGCCGCCCTCGAACGCCGTCAGCAGCTGGTCGTGGACGCTGTCCCAACTGCCCTGGACGTACTTGACCCGGATGTCGGGATGCTCGCGGTTCCACTCCGCGACGAGTTGCTTGTTGGCGTCGACGGACTCCTTCTGCCAGGCGAGGGACTGGAACTCCAGGGTGACGCGGCCGTGGTCCGTCGTCCCCGATCCGCCGGAGCAGCCAGCGAGCAGCAGCGCCGTCACGGCGGCGAACGCGGTCGCCAACTTGCCCGCGCCGCGCATCACTTCACCGCCCCCGCCAGCATGCCGCCCGTGATGCGTTTCTGGATCACGGCGAAGATGAGCAGGGACGGGAGGGTCGCCAGGAACGCCCCGGCCGCCAGCGGGCCCAGGTCGGCGGCGCCCTCGGCGCCCAGGAAGTGGGTGAGGATCACCGGCAGCGTCTGCCTCTCCGGGGTCTTCATCAGGACCAGCGCGAAGAAGAACTCGTTCCACGCCGTGATGAACGCGAACAGGCCGGTCGCCACGAGTCCGGGCGCGAGCAGCGGCGCCGTCACCGAGACCAGGACCCGCAGCCGGCCCGCGCCGTCGACCGCCGCAGCCTCCTCCAACTCCCTCGGCACGGCCCGGACATAGCCGACCAGCATCCACAGGGCGAAGGGCAGCGCCCACACCACGTACACCAGGGTCAGGCCCACCAGGGAGTTGATCAGGTGGAGGTTCTTGAGGACCAGGAACAGCGGGATGATCAGCAGGACGAAGGGGAACGCCTGGCTGATCACCACCCAGCCGGTCCCCGCCCGGGACAGCAGACCGCGGTGGCGTGCCATCACGTATGCCATCGGGGTCGCGATGACGAGCGCAACGACAGCGGCGCAGACGGCGACGAGCAGCGAGTTCCCGGCGGCCCGCAGCAGGGGCTGTTCGTCGAAGGCCTGCCGGAAGTTGGCGAGGGTGGGGTGCCGGGGGATCCAGGTGGGGTGCAGACTCGCGAGTTCGCCCGCGGGCTTGAACGCCGTGGAGATCAGCCACAGGAACGGGAAGGCGAGGAAGACCAGATACGCGAGGAGCGCGAGGCACTGGCCCGCGCGGGTGGACCTGCTCACCTTGAACATCACTCGTCGCCTCCCTTGAGACGGCCCACCAGATAGGCGGCGAGGAGGATCGAGATGACGGCGACCATGGCGCAGCCCATCGCCGCCGCGTAGCCGAACTGGCCGTAGCGGAAGGCCTCTTCGTAGGCGAAGAGCATGGGCAGGCGGGTGCGGCCGCCGGGTCCGCCGTTCGTCAGGACGTAGACGAGGGCGAACGAGTTGAAGTTCCAGATGAAGTTGAGCGCGGTGATGGCGAGCGCGACGGGCCGCAGGCTCGGCCAGGTCACGGTGCGGAACCGGCGCCAGGCCCCGGCCCCGTCCATCGCCGCCGCCTCGTGCAGCTCGCGCGGCGTGTTCTGCAACCCGGCGAGCAGCGCCACCGTGGTCTGCGGCATGCCCGCCCAGATCCCGACGACGATCACGGCGGGCAGCGCGGTGGCCAGGCCGGTGAGCCAGTCGCGGCCGTCGCCGAGGCCCAGACTGCGCAGCGTCTCGTTGAGGACACCGGCGTCCGGGTGGTAGACGAGGCGCCACATGATGCCGACGACGACCTCCGGCATCGCCCACGGAACGATCGCGAGCGCCCGCGCGAGCCATCGGAACCGCAGGTTCTGGTCGAGCAGGAGGGCGAGTCCGAGGGCGAGCACGAACTGCGGGACCGTCACCCCGACCGCCCACACCAGGCCGATCCGGAACGACTCCCAGAACAGGGTGTCGTGCAGCAGATCGCTGAAATTGAGGGTGCCGACCCACTGGGTGGAGGAGGTGCGGCCCGACTGGGCGTCGGTGAAGGCGAGCCCGACCCCGTACAGGATCGGGCCGACGCTCAGTCCCAGGATCGGGATCAGCGCGGGCAGCACCAGGAACCAGGCGCCGCGCTGCCGCGCGGCGGTTCCCGCTGCCTTCGGCGTGATCGCCGTCGTCATGGATACGGCTCCTTCGGGCGGTTCGGATGGCGCGGTTCGGCTGACGCACACGGCTTCCGGCCGCCCCGGCGGCCTCCGTCATGGTCCTGACAACGCCCTGCGCCGTCAAGACATCCGGACGGGTACGGGGCTGCGCGCGGCCGGGTGCGAGACTGGGCCGGTACCAGCTGGAACGCGGGAGGCACGAGATGGACGAGGCACGGGCACGGGACGTGCTGGCGCGGGCGGGGGTCGGCGACGCGGCGGGCGGCGCGGAGCTGCTGGCCCTCGGGGAGAACGCGGTCTTCGGCGCGGGCGACCTCGTCGTCAAGGTCGGCCGCAGCGCCGAGCAGGCGCCCGAGCTCCTCGACCGGGCCCGCCGCGAGGTGGCCGTCGCCTCCTACCTCGCCGAGCACGGGGTCCCCGCGGTGCGCGCCGCCAAGGACGAGGCGCTCGTCGTGGACGGACACCCCGTGACGCTCTGGCACCGGGTCCCGGCGGCCGTACGGCCGGCCGAGCCCCGCGATCTCGCCGAACTGCTCAAGCTGGTGCACGCGCTGCCGGTGCCCGCCGGCTTCGAGCTGCCCCGCCGCGAACTGCTCGGCGGGGTCGAGCGCTGGCTGCGGCTCGCGGGCGACGCCATCGATCCGGCCGACGCCGACTATCTGCGCGAGCGGCGCGACGGGTTCGCCTCGGCGGCGGCCGCGCTCACCCCGCGGCTGCCCGTCGGGCCGATCCACGGGGACGCGCTGCCCCGCAATGTGCACATCGGGCCCGAGGGGCCCGTCCTCGTCGACCTGGAGACGTTCTCCGTGGATCTGCGGGAGCACGATCTGGTGGTCATGGCGCTGTCGCGGGACCGGTACGGGATGCCTGCGGCGGCTTATGACGGGTTCGTCGAGGCTTACGGGTGGGATGTGCGGGAGTGGGAGGGGTGTGCCGTGTTGCGCGGGGCGCGGGAGACCGCGTCCTGTGCGTGGGTCGCCCAGCATGCGCCGGGCAACCCCAAGGCGTTGGTGGAGTTTCGGCGGCGGGTGGCTTCGTTGCGGGACGGGGATGCCGCCGTGCGGTGGTATCCCTTCTGAGGTGCGTGGGCGGGTTTCCCGCCACTGCACGGGGGCTTCGCCCCCGGACCCCCAGTCCTCAAACGCCGGACGGGCTTATGTGGTGCGCCCGCATCGGCCACGTCGGGTCCACCACCGCGTCCGGTTCGCCCTTTCTGCGCAGGAAGCTCTGGAAGTTCGTGGCCCAGTCCGCGTACCACTCCACCTGTCGGCGGTGCAGTTCGGCGGCGCCCAGCTCGGCGACCTTGGTGTGGCGCTCGCCTATCGCGCAGGCCAGGAGTGTCGCGGCCAGGGCGTCCGCGGAGGCGTCGTGGGCGGCGTCGAGCGTGACGCCGTACTCGGTGCAGACCGCTTCGAGGTTGCGCTTGCCGCGACGGTAGCGGTCGACGCTGCGGTCGATCGTGTACGGGTCGACGACCGGGCCGGGCTCGGCGCCGCCGAGGCGCTCGCTCAGCGAGGGCAGCCCGTGTCTGGCCAACTCGGCGGAGAGCAGAGTCAGATCGAACGTCGCGTTGTACGCGACCACCGGGACACCCGTGCGCCAGTACCCGACCAGGACAGTGGCGATGGCGTCCGCGACCCGGTCGGCCGGTTCACCCTCGGCGCTCGCGCGCTCGGTGCTGATCCCGTGCACCGCGACCGCCTCGTCCGGGATCGGGATGCCCGGGTCGGCCAGCCACTTCCGGTGGCCGAGGACCGTGCCGTCCCTGACCTCGATGACGGCGCCCGTGACGATGCGCGCCTCGCGCGGATCCGTCCCGGTCGTCTCCAGGTCGAAGCCGATCAACAGCTCTCGGTGCCAGCCCATGGCTGCCCCCTCTCTTGTGGTGCGTTCCCCCAATGACCACCACGATCGCATGCGCCACTGACAATCGGCCCCCGGCCCGGTTCCGCCAGGGCGCGTCCGCAAAGTCCCGTCTGCCCTACGACACAGGGCGCGCGTCCGCCCACTCCTGCTCGAACTCATCGCGATACGTCACGAAAAGTCCGTTCTCCCCCATGTCGACCGAATGCCCCGACCTCACCACGCGGCCCCCGCCGCGCAGCACGAGGACCGGCGCCTCCATCCCCCGGGTTCTACGCAGATACGACTGGACGACGGCGATGCCGTCCGAGCCGTCGCCGTCGACGAGGTAAGCCGTGAAGCGCGGCGTCTCGTCGAAGACCCGGATCTCGAACGCCCCGGGGTCCCTCAGACGGGCCCGCACCCGGCGCATGTGCAGGATGTTCATCTCGACGGCGCGGCTCAACTCGCTCCGCTTGAGCCCCAGTTCCCGCTCACGGCGTTTGACGGCGCTGGAGGCCGGGTTCAGGAAGAGCAGCCGGACGCGGCAGCCCGACTCGGCGAGCCGCACGAGCCGACGCCCCGAGAAGTTCTGCACCAGCAGATTCAGGCCTATCCCGATCGCGTCGAGGCGGCGCGCCTCGCCGAACAGGTCCTCGGCCGGGAACTGGCGCAGCAGCCGCACCCGGTCGGAGTGGACGCCGACCACGTCCGCGTACCGGTCGCCGACCAGGTCCTCGACGGCGTCGATGGGCAGCCGGCGGGCGGAGGGGACGTCGGATCCGGCGCCGAGCATCTCGAGGAGCCGGGCCGAGGCGCGCTCGGCCTGGGCGAGGACCGTCTCGGACAGGGCCCGGTTGCGGGAGACCACATTGCGGGTGACCTCCAGCTCGTCGAGGGCGAGTTCGACGTCGCGCCGGTCGTCGAAGTACGGCTCAAAACACGGCCAGTGCTGCACCATCAGCTCACGCAGTTGGGGCAGGGTGAGGAACGACAGGACGTTGTCGTCCGCCGGGTCGAGGAGATAGCCCTTGCGGCGGCTGACCTCGCGCACGGCGACGGCCCGCTGCACCCATTCCTGCCCGGCGGGCCCGGCGGCGGCGACGACCCAGTCGTCCCCGTTCACCGGCTCGTAGATGGGGCGCAGCACGGCCGCGACCACGGCCCGCAGCCGCTGCTCGACCAGGTTCAGCCAGATGTAGGCGCGTCCCGCTCGTTGGGCACGCGTACGGACCTCGCGCCAGGCGTCGGCGCCCCAGTCCAGTTCGGGTCCGATCTGCGATCCCACATCCATGGGCCGAGCCAGTGACACCGCTCCGGGCGGGATGTCCGATGAGCCTGCCCCTTGCCCTTCTTGACCCTCGTGACCGTCGTCACCAGGGGGCAGCTCCAGACCACCCGAGCTCACCCGCTCCGCACCGCCTTCCGCTCCCCCGAGCTATGTCGAGCACTCCCCCAGCAACGATCAAGGAAGGGTACTCCGGGAGCGGCGGGCGGTGCAGCCGGATGGACCGGTGAGTTTCTCAACTCCCGTTCGGGGGAACTCCGTTCTGTCCGGCCAGATCGGCGGGAGTGAGCGGATTCATAGCGGTCACGTCCCTGGGAGCCATGGAGAAGCCCTGCCAGTGCACCGGCATGGGCTGCTGGTCCTCGTCACGGGCGATGTGGTGGAACCCGATGTTGACCCAGGTGATCGGGTGGGTGAGCGATTGACCCGAGACCCACTTGTCCACACTTGTCCCGCCGCAGTTCGCCGACGGGTTGTCGCTCGCGTACTGCTCGCACTTCTTGTACTCGGTGAAGTACACGTCGTGCTTGGTGAAGGAGCGGCCGGGGTACTTGCTGGAGCGGCCGGGCACGAACTCGTACGACCTGGCGTGACCGTCCTTGTTCTTGCCGGCCGTCGACACCACGCGCCACCACCGCATGTCCTTCACGTCACCGGCGAGTTCCTTGGTGACGGGGGTGCGGGTGGTCTTCGTGGTCGGCGAGCCGGCGCCGCGCGGCGGGGTGACCTTGGAGTCGTACTGCTCGACCTTCGCCTTGCTGGAGCCGTCCAGGCCGAAGTTGAGCCGCCAGAAGACGTTGTGGCTGTGGCTCTCGGCGTAGGCGGTCGCGCCCTTGCCGATGGGCCAGCCCTTTCCGTCGGTGCCGTCGTAGTCGTACGGGGACAGGCTGCCGGTGGCTCCCACGTTCGAGGTGATGGTGCCGTCGGAGGAGAAGCGCCACTCGGTGATGTACTCGTACCAGGACGCCTTGTTGACCGTGTAGACCAGCAGGTCCTTGCCCTGGGCGCTGTACAGCTTGCCGTTGCCGCCCGTCGACGCGTCGTCGTTGAGCCGGTACGCGTGTCCGCGCGCACGCGTGGTCGTGCACAGCCCCTTGACGTTCCCCATGTCGGGGACCTTGACGGTCTTGATGGTGCCGCCGGGGCATTCGGCCGGCTTCAGGTTCTGCAGTGCCTGGCCGAAGTCGGTGCCGGTGATGTCGTCGTACTCGGCCTGCCCGTCGTCGTAGGGGACATGGACCTGCGCGAGGCGGGCACTGGTGAGGACGGGGATCGGCTTGGGCTCGCTCTTGGGCTGGTAGCTGACGTCGTCCAGGACCAGCCCGGACAGCGTGTTGTAGTGCCAGCACATGCGCCAGGTGGTGCCGCCGTCGAGGGTCTGCTCGATCTGGTACGCGGACGAGCAGGCGGGTGCGGCCGCCGCGGGCGCCCGCTGGGGCCCGGCGGTGGCGGACGGGGCGGTGGCGAGGGCGGTGCCGAGCAGCGCGGTGACCGCGAGGCCCGTGAGAGTGGCGGCGGGCCTGATGCGGGCGCGCCGGAGTCTGTTGACATGCGTGACGTGCATACGGAAGGGCTCCCTTGTGCAGGAGGAACGGCAGCGGAAGTGGTCGGCGGGGCGCGGGCCCCGGTCGTCAGGACAGGCGGCCGACGGTGCGGTCGCTCAGGTCGACGACGAGGGCGCGGGTGTCGATCCACGGCCCGTTCTTCACCTTGGTGACGATGCGCAGGCACCGGTGCTTGCCGCAGGCGGTGAGGTCCGCGGGCACGTTCGCCACGGTCTCCTTGCGGAACACCATGCCGCTCAGCTGGAGTTGGCCGGCCGTGGTCAGCGGCTTGTCGGTCGCGTCCTTGTAGTCACTCTTCAGGCCCGCGCCGAGCGGGCTGCCGATCAGCAGCTCGGCGGCCTGCCGCAGTTCGTCCTGGCTGGGCGGCGGCTGCACGCCCCGGTCGGTGGCGGTGTCCTCGACCTTGCCGGTGTCCAGGTTCACGGTCCTGGTGACGACCGCGTCGCTCTTGTAGTCGTAGAAGACGACGTCGGCACGGCGCTGGGCCGCGGCGGCGCCGCTGAGGTCCGGGTCGACCTCCGTCAGATTCGTCGACAGGTGCTGGGGGCCGCGGTCCCCGTCCACGTCCCGCGCGTTCAGCCGCAGGCCGCCCGCCGTCTCCGCGAGCTGCTCCGCGCGGGCCGTCTCCGCGTCGGTCAGCGGATCGCGGCCGACGCCCTTCTCGCCCTCCGCGGGCGCGGCCTCCACCTTGCCCTCGGGTGCCACGGCGTCCTGCTGCGTGGTGGCGGCCTTGGCCGTGTCGCCCCCCGTGTCGTCCGGCAGACTCACGCCGAGCGTCACTGCGGCCCCGGCGACCGCGAGGGCCGCTCCCGCCACGATTTTCCCGAGATGGCGTCTTGCTAGCGCGCGCACATCTTCCCCCTTTGTCCCCGGCAGTCCCACCGGTGGGCATACCGGTATTGCGTGGTCTTCCTGTAAGAGGGAGCCAACTCCCGGCTGGTTCCGCCATGTTCGGGGGAGACTGTCCGATGTCGCCCGGAGCCCCGGGCCGGAAGTGGAAGAGTCGTCAGCATGCAGGTCTGGCCTGGACAGGCGTATCCGCTGGGTGCCTCGTACGACGGCGCCGGAACCAATTTCGCGGTCTTCTCGGAGACCGCGGACCGCATCGAACTGTGCCTGTTGCACGACGACGGGTCGGAGACCGCGGTCGAACTGCGCGAGTCGGACGCCTTCGTGCGGCACGCCTACCTACCGGGAGTGATGCCGGGTCAGCGGTACGGCTACCGCGCCCACGGCCCCTACGAGCCCGAGCACGGTCTGCGCTGCAACTCGGCGAAGCTGCTGCTCGATCCCTACGCGCGCGCCCTCAGCGGGAAGATCGACTGGAACGAGTCGGTGTACGGCTATCCCTTCGGCTCCCCCGACGAGCGCAACGACCAGGACTCCGCACCGCACATGATGGCGTCCGTGGTGGTCAACCCCTACTTCGACTGGGGTGACGACCGGCCGCCGCGCATCGACTACCACGAGACGGTGATCTACGAGGCCCATGTGAAGGGCCTGACCATGCAGCATCCGGATCTGCCGGAGGAACTGCGCGGCACGTACGCGGCGCTCGCCCACCCGGCGATCATCGACCACCTCACGGAACTGGGCGTCACGGCGCTGGAGCTGATGCCGGTCCATCAGTTCGTCAACGACCACCGGCTGGTCGAGATGGACCTGAACAACTACTGGGGCTACAACACGATCGGCTTCTTCGCCCCGCACAACACGTACGCCTCCTGGGGCGACCGGGGCGAGCAGGTCCTGGAGTTCAAGTCGGCGGTCCGCGCGCTGCACCAGGCGGGGATCGAGGTCATCCTGGACGTGGTCTACAACCACACGGCCGAGGGCAACCACCTGGGTCCGACGCTCTCCTTCAAGGGGCTCGACAATCCGTCGTACTACCGGCTGACGGACGACCAGCGCTACTACATGGACACCACCGGGACGGGAAACTCGCTGCTGATGCGGTCTCCCCACGTCCTGCAGATGATCATGGATTCGCTGCGCTACTGGGTCGAGGAGATGCACGTCGACGGATTCCGCTTCGACCTCGCGGCCACCCTGGCGCGGCAGTTCCACGAGGTGGACCGGCTGTCGTCGTTCTTCGACCTGGTGCAGCAGGATCCGGTCATCTCCCAGGTGAAGCTGATCGCGGAGCCGTGGGACGTCGGCGAGGGCGGCTATCAGGTGGGCAATTTCCCGCCGTTGTGGACGGAGTGGAACGGCAAGTACCGGGACACGGTCAGGGACCTGTGGCGCGGCGAACCGCGGGCGCTCGCCGAGTTCGCGGGCCGGCTCACCGGCTCGTCGGACCTGTACCAGGACGACGGGCGCCGGCCGCTGGCGTCCATCAACTTCGTGACCTGCCACGACGGTTTCACCCTGCGCGACCTGGTCTCGTACAACGACAAGCACAACGACGCCAACGGGGAGGGCAACCGGGACGGCGAGTCCCACAACCGGTCGTGGAACTGCGGCGCGGAGGGCGAGAGCGACGATCCGCAGGTCCTGGACCTGCGGGCCCGCCAGATGCGCAACTTCGTCGCCACGCTGATGCTGTCGCAGGGCGTGCCGATGCTCAGCCACGGTGACGAGCTGGGGCGCACCCAGAGCGGCAACAACAACGCCTACTGCCAGGACAACGAGCTGGCGTGGGTGAGCTGGGCGCCCTCCGGCGGCGAGGGGAGCGAGGCGTCCGGGGAGGCGGGCGAGGACCCGTTCCTGGCCTTCACGCGCGCGATGGTGCGGCTGCGCCGTGAGCATCCGGTCTTCCGCAGGCGGCGCTTCTTCCACGGCCGGCCCGTGGAGGGGACGCACGACGACCTGTCGGACATCGCCTGGTTCACCCCCGAGGGCGAGGAGATGACGCAGGAGGACTGGGGCGCGGCGCAGGCCCGCGCGATGTCGGTGTTCCTGAACGGGAACGCGATCTCGGAGCCGGGGTCGCGGGGCGAGCGCATCACGGACGACTCGTTCCTGCTGCTGTTCAACGCCGATCCGGAAGCGCAGGAGTTCCTGGTGCCGGTCAATCACGGCCTGCAATGGCACACGGTGGTCGACACGGCGCTGCCCGACGGGATTCCGGCCGACGAGGGCCCCAAGGTGCAGGCGGGCGACCGGCTGACGCTGGTGGGCCGCAGCCTCACCGTGCTGCGACGGCCGGCGTAGCCGGACCGGCGGCGCCCTTGAGGGGGCGTACGCGCAGCGCCACGAGGAAGGCGAGCCCCGCGGCCACGCTGCCCACCGCGAACGCGGCAGCGGGGCCGTGGGCCTGTGCGAGGCGCCCCGCCACGGCGAGCGTGACGGCCTGTCCGCCGACGAACGCGCTCGCGGCGACTGTCATGCCCTCGGCGAGCCGGTCGCGCGGCACGGCGCGTTCGGTGAGCCCGAAGCCGGTGATCAGGTTCGGGGCGAACAGGGCGCCGAAGACGGTCACGACCACGTACAGCACCGGCATGGTGTCGGTGACGACCAGCGGCAGGGACAGCAGCGCGGCGGCGGCCGTGGCGACCCGCCAGCGGGCCGGCAGCGTGAACCGTTCCGGCACCGCCGCCATGGACAGGCCGACGACGGCGCTCATGACCCCCATCGCGGCGTACACGAGCCCCGCCTGATCCTCGTGACCCAGTTCCTGGGTGAGCGCGGTGATCCCGGCGCCGCAGCCGCCCAGCAGGACGCCCAGGAGGACGAGTCCGACGCGGACGACGTGGACCTGGCGCGGCATCCGCGGCCGCTTCGTGCGGTCGGCCCGCGCGACCGGGGCCGCCCGCGGCACGGCCGTGGCCGTCGGGTGCAGGGCGAACGCGGTGCCGCAGACGCCGACCAGGAGTGCGGCCACGCCGAACGCGTAGGCGGGGTGCGCGACGACCGAGGCGACGCCGATGAGGGCCGGGCCGAGGACGAAGGAGAGTTCGTCCATCGTCGACTCCAGGGACAGCACGGCGTCGACCACCCGCTCGTCGGCGCCGTCGCGGCGGACCAGGGCGACACCGCGGGCCCGCGCGAGCGGGCCGATGCCGGGCACGGTGGCGCCCGCCGCGATGCCGAGCGCGATCAGCGCGGGCGTCGGCAGGTGGTACAGGGCGCCCAGGGTGTAGAGCGTGATGGCGAGCGAGTTGGCCAGGGCGAAGGCGAGCACGACCGGGCGCTGGCCGTGCCGGTCGGCGAGCCGGCCCACGAGGGGGCCCATGGCGACCTGGCCTAGCGCGAGCGCGCAGGCGACCGTGCCGCCGGTGGCCAGTGAGCCGCTGGTACGGGTCACCAGCAGGACGCTGCCGAACTGGATGACGGCGACCGGCAGCCGTCCGAGGAAGGAGACGAAGGGCAGCGGCCGCCCGGTCACCGCGAGGACCCGCCGGTAGGTGTTGAGCGTGCCGCCGGGGGTGCTGGTCTCCACAGGTGTGCCGGTCATCGTCCGAAACTAACGAGGTGCGCCGCGGTCCATGCATGCGGCGATGACACGAAAGCCGCCCTTACGGGTACGTAGATTCGCATGACGCCTCACGCCCCGACGACGCCGTCAGCCACCTACCGGCTCCAGCTGCAACCGGACTTCGGGTTCGCCGCCGCCGCGGCGGCCGTCCCGTACCTGGCCTCCCTGGGGGTCTCCCATCTGCATCTGTCGCCCGTCCTGGAGGCGGTGCCCGGATCGACGCACGGCTACGACGTCGTCGACCACGCGCGCGTACGCGCGGAGCTGGGCGGTGAGGAGGGACTGCGGGCCCTGTCTCGCACCGCCCGCGCGCACGGTCTCGGCCTCGTCGTGGACATCGTGCCCAACCACATGGCGGCGGCCCCGCGCCACAACCGCGCCCTGTGGGACGTCCTCAGGGACGGGCCGTCGTCGCCGTTCGCACGCTGGTTCGACATCGACTGGGAGGCTCAGGGCGGCCGGGTCCTGCTGCCGGTCCTCGCCTCTCACGTGGGCGACGAACTGCCCCACCTGACGGTGGACGGCGACGTGCTGCGCTACTACGACCACGTGTTCCCCCTGCGGCCGGGCACGGAGTCGCTGCCGCTGCCGGAGCTGCTCGACGCCCAGTGGTACCGCCCGGCCTGGTGGCGCCTTGCCCGTACGGAGCTGAACTACCGCCGGTTCTTCACCATCTCGGACCTGATCGCGGTGCGGGTGGAGGACCCGGAGGTCTTCGACGCCACCCACGCGACCGTGCTGCGGCTGCTGCGCGAGGGCGTCGTCGACGGGCTGCGCGTCGACCATCCCGACGGGCTCGCCGAACCCGGCGCCTACTTGCGGCAGCTGGCCGAGGCGAGCGGCGGCCGGTGGACCGTGGTCGAGAAGATCCTGGAGGACGACGAGCGGCTGCCCGCCGCCTGGCCGGTGGCCGGCACCACGGGCTACGACGCGCTGCGCCACATCGACGGCCTGTTCACCGACCCGGCCGGCGCCGATCAGCTCCTCGGCCTGTTCCGGCGCTTCACGGGCGTCGCCGACGACGCGGGCGGCCGCTGGGCGCAGACGACGCACCGTGCCGCCGATCAGGTGGTCGCCCACGGCCTGGCGGCCGAGGTGGACCGGCTGACGCGCGAGGCGGTCGCCCTGTGCGCCCCGGACCCCCGGCTGCGCGACCACGCGCCGTGGGCGCTGCGCACGGCCCTGTGCGAGCTTCTGGTGCGCGTTCCGGTCTACCGGCCGTACGTGTCCGGCGGGGACGCCCCCGAGACGGTGCTGACGGCCGCGGCGGCCGAGGACGCAAAGACGGCGTTCGCGGTGCCCGAGGAGGCCCGCGCGGTCGATGTCGTACGGGATCTCGCGCTCGGCCTGCTCGGGGCGGGGCCGCGGCACGAGGCGTTCCGGGCCCGGTTCGCGCAGACGTCGTCGGCGCTGCGGGCCAAGTCGGTCGAGGACGCGGCGTTCTACCGGTACACGCCGCTCCTGTCGGCGCTGGAGGTGGGCGGCTGCCCGCGTGAGCCGGCCGTTTCCGCCGAGGCGTTCCACGCGTACTGCGCGCGCGTGCAGCGCGACTGGCCGGACACCTCCACGGTGCTGTCCACGCACGACACGAAGCGCAGCGCCGACGTGCGCGCGGGCATCTCGGTCCTCACCCAGTGCCCGGACCGGTGGGAGACGCTCCTCTCCGAAGTGGCCGGGCGGGCCACGGCGCCCGACCCCCAACTGGCCTGGGCGGCCTGGCAGATGGTGGCCGGTCTCGGCCCGGCCGAGCCGGAGCGACTGCAACAGGCGATGCTCAAGCACGCGCGCGAGGCGGGCCTCTTCACGACGTGGACGGAGCAGAACGCCGCTTACGAGGACGCCGTACGGGGCTTCGTGGCGTCCGGTCCGTGCGGCCCTCCGGGCGACGAGGTGCTGCGGTTCATGGACGGGCTGCTCCCCCATGTGCGGGCGAACGTCCTGGGCGCGGCGCTCGTGCACCTGACGATGCCCGGGGTGCCCGACCTCTACCAGGGCAGCGAGCGCGAGTACCGCGCCCTGGTGGACCCGGACAACCGCGCCCCGGCCCGCTTCGACGAGAAGGACGGGGAGGCACACGGTGCGCTGTCGCGGGACAAGGAGGCGCTGACCCGGGCGGCGCTGCGGCTGCGCGGCGAACATCCCGAGTGGTTCGGCGGGGCCGCGACATACGAGCCGTTGACGGCGCGGGGCCCCGGCGAGGCCCACTGCGCGGCCTATGTGCGCTCCGGCCGGGTGGTCGTGGCGGCGACCCGGCTCTCGCTGCGGCTGGCCGAGGCGGGCGGCTGGCGGGACACGGAGCTGGTCCTCCCCGAGGGCGAGTGGTCCGAACTCCTCACGCCCGGCCGGCGGTTCAGCGGTCCCACGCGCGTGGGTGAGCTGTTCGGCGAGCTGCCGGTGGCGCTGCTGGTGCGGGGCGACTAGTCGGGTCCCGCGTTCTCAGTGGGTACGGACGACGAGGGCGGTCGGCGCTCGCGTGAGCAGGCCCTCCGGGGCGGGCCGGAAGCCCGGTGCCCAGGCGAGGCCGGGCAGGGCCGCGAGCAGGGCGGACAGGCCCGAGCCCGCGATCAGGCGGGTGAACGGGACGCCGAGGCAGCGGTGCCGGCCCGCGCCGAAGGCCAGTTGGCCCGGGTCGGCCCGGAACAGGTCGTAGCGGTCGGGGTCGGGGAAGCGGGCCGCGTCCCGGCCCGCCGAGCCCAGCAGGCAGGCCACGGTGGCCCCGGCGGGTATCGTGCCGCCGCTCACCGGGACCGGGGCGAGGGCGCGGCGCAGCACGAGGTGGACGGCCGGGTCGCGGCGCAGCGACTCCGCCCAGGCCGCGTCGGTCAGCGCGGGCCGGGCCCGGATCAGGGCCAGCTGGGCCGGGTGGTCGAGGAGATTGGCGAGATGTGCGGCGAGGGCCCGGCCGGTGGCCTCGCCGCCCGCGCCGAGCAGGGTCGCCACGATCCCGGCGACGGCCTCGTCGGGCAGGGGGCGGCCGTCGGCCCGCGCGGTGCACAGGACCGACAGGAGGTCGGCTCCGGGGCGGGCGCGGCGGCGGGCGATGTGGGGGCGCAGGGCGGTCTCCACGTCGGCGGGCACGGCGCCCAGGTGGGTCAGGTCCGTACGGCTCCACGCGGTGACGCGGGCGGTCTCCTCGTGGGGCAGGCCGAGCGCGGCGACGACGGCGGCCGACGGCAGCCAGCGGCAGAACTCCTCGACCAGGTCGGCCTCCTCGCGCCGGACGAGGCGCCGGGCCAGGACGTACGCGGCGCGTTCCACGCCGGCCCGCAGCGCGGCCAGCGCGCGCCCTTGCAGCCCCGGGGAGACGAGCGCCCGGTGGGCGGCGTGCGTGCCCTGTTCGAGGTGGGTGAACGTGCGCCCGGGCGGCGGAGCCACCAGGCGGGGATCGGCGAGCGCCGCGCGGACGTCGGTGTGGCGGCTGAGCAGCCAGGCGCCGAAGGGTTCGTCGTGGCGCAGCGGGTGCGCGTCGCGGAGCGTGCGGTAGAGGGGGTACGGGTCGCGTGCGACGTCCGGCTCGGCCAGGCTCGGGGGCGCCGGGTGGCGGCGCGGTCCCTTGGTGGCCGGTCGCGCGGCGGGTTCCAGGGGGCACAGCACCGCGGGGCTCCCTCTCTGGGCCGGTGCGCCGGGTGCCGCGCACGGATGCTCCCAGGGCACCACCACCGGCTCGGGCGCGCAGCACCCGTGCGGCCGTACGGGTGACGGACGCGCCCACCGGAGCGCCTCGGCGCGGAGTCGACCCTACGCGCGCGTGGGTATGAACTCGGTGTGAACTCCGCCTCGCCGA
Organism: Streptomyces sp. NPDC057694; assembly: GCF_042799415.1. Lineage (NCBI taxonomy): Bacteria > Bacillati > Actinomycetota > Actinomycetes > Kitasatosporales > Streptomycetaceae > Streptomyces > Streptomyces sp. NPDC057694. Next base: position 122,786 of record NZ_JBHVIX010000010.1, on the reverse strand, counting down.
CATCCGTGGCGGGAGCACGATGCGCAGGCGGGCCGCGTCGGCACGGCGGCCGTCGACGAAGACGGCGGACCGGAACCGGGAATCCGCCTCGGAGAGCCGGGCGTTTCCGGGATGATTGCGGGAGCGGGCGCCCCGGCGGCCGGGGTACCGAGCGGGTCGGCACGGCACCGGTACAGACCTTCTTGACAGGGATCGGCAAGCGTGGGGTACTGCGGATTGCCGACGGCGGGAGCACCAACGGGGGTGAGTCATCTGACGGACCAGCGGTACCCCAATGCGGCCCAACTGGCCCGGTCAGCGCGGGAGCTGACGACTGTACGACCCGACCTGTGCCGACTGCGCCAGGTGGGGACTTCACGCGCGGGGCGTCCCCTGCATCTGCTGTCCGTGGGCCACGACACGCGCACGGTCCTGGTCGTCGCGGGCGCCCACTCCAACGAGCCCACCGGCGGTGCCACGGCGCTGCACCTGGCCCAGCGGGCGCTCTTCGAGCAGGCGTTGAGATCCGACCGTTCCTGGCACTTCCTGCTGTGCGCCGACCCGGACGGCGCGGCCCTGCACACCAACCCCGCGCCGCGCACCCTGCTCGACTACCACCGCGGCTTCTTCCGCCCGGCCGGGCCCGAGCAGCCGGAGTGGTCCCCTTCGGTCCTGCCGGCCGACCGGCTCCCCCCGGAGACCACCACGCTCACCGGGGTCATCGACGAGCTGCGCCCCTACCTCCAGGTGTCCCTGCACGGGACCGAACTGGGGGGCAGCTGGGTGCAGTTGACGCGTGACATCCCGGGCCTCGCGGAGCCGTTCGCCAAGTCGGCGGCCGAGCTGCACATACCGGTGGAGACGGGCGCTTCGGACGCGGCGGGCTGGCCCGCCTCGGGGCCGGGCGTGCATGTGATGCCGGACCCCGACGCGCAGGCCGCGTTCCCGAGCCTGCCCGACGACGCCCGGCACTCCACCTGGCACCACGCCCACAAGTACGGCGGCTCCACGGCGATCGTGGAGGTGCCGATGTGGGCCAGCGACCTGGTGGACGACCCGGCGCCGCATCCGGCCCCCGAGCGGGCGCTGCGGCGGCTCTCGGAGCGACTCAGCCACGACACCCGGCTCGTGGAGGACATCCTCGCGGACGCGCTGCCGCGGCTCCCCGGCCCCCACGGACCGCTGCTGCGGGCCGCGCGCTGGGCGCTGAGCCTGGTGCCGGGGCTCGCCGACGACTGGATGCAGCCGCCACCGCCGGACGCGACGATGGCGTACATCGGCAGCATCGACGCGTTCGCCCGGCGGCTGCCGCTGCGGGCCGCCGCCATGCTGCTGCGGACCCTCGAAGAGGCCGAGGACCGGGCGGCGCCCCGGCTCGATCTTCTCGTCACCCGCTGGTGCGAGGTGTACGCGGACCGGTTCGGGGCGCGGTGGGTGCCGGTGGCCAGCCAGATCGAGCACCAGGCGCGGACCACGATCGCGGCGGTCCAGCAGGCGCAGGGCTGAGCGGCCCCGGTCCCGCGCCCTGCGTGCCGGTCAGCCCCGGCCCGCCGCGGAGCCGCCGTCGGCGGACAGCCGGAACGACATGCGCCCGAATCCGACCTGGTCGCCGTCCCTGACGACGGCGGCGCCGATCACCCGCCGTCCGTTCACGGACGTGCCGTTGGTGGAGCCGAGGTCCCGCAGTATCCACAGGCCGCCCTGGCGGCTCAGCTCGGCGTGCACCCGGGAGACCGTCTCGTGGCTGAGCCGCAGGCCGTTGGCCGGGTCGCGGCCGATGCGCAGCGGGTGCGGCCGGTCGACGGGCGGCAGCAGCAGCTTCGGCAGCCGCTCCACGGTCCAGGCCCGGTGCAGCCGCACCGTGAACCCGGAGACGGCGCCCACGGCGCCGAGCATCGCCCGTGTCCAGCGGTTCTCGTGCCGCAGATCGGCGGTGAGCGCCGCGAGTTCCTCGGGCTTCTGCGTGGTGAGGGCCACCTCCATGCGGCGCACGAACGTGTCGTGCGAGAGCCGGCCGAGCGCGACGCCGTCCCTGAGCACCTTCAGCGCACGGTCACGCTCGGCGTCGGAAAGCCGCGCCGGGTACGTGTGGTGTTCAAACGAGGACGTCACAGTGGCGATTGTCCGGCAGTGACGGCCGGGGTGTCCAGAAATCGAGAAGCGTCCGGCAGAGACGGCTGATACGACGGATCCTGTGCCGGGTTCACCGGGGTGGGATCGGAGCGGCGCGGGGCGGGTGTCCCGTGGAGCAAAAGCGCGTCGACCGCGTGCGATCCGCGTGTGAAACGGAACCCACCTCGCCGAACCGGCGGCGCGGCGATCACGTCTGACGCACCATGGGACGCATCGTCACCGTGAGTGGGCAACCTGTTGCGCGAGGGGGAACGTCCGTGCAGTTCGAGGTGTGGGCACCGCAGGCCGAGCATGTGGAACTCCGGTTGGAGGGCGTCACGCGCGCGTTGGAGCGTGACGCGAACCGTCCGGGCTGGTGGGCGGCGACGGCGGACGCCGCCGACGGGGACCGTTACGGGTACGTGCTCGACGGCGGCCCGCTGCTGCCGGATCCCCGCTCGCCGCGCCAGCCCGACGGACCCGACGGGCTCAGCGCCGTCGTGGACCACCGGCGGTACGCGTGGCGCGGCGACTGGGCCGGGCGCGATCTGACCGGAGCCGTCCTGTACGAGCTGCACGTGGGCACGTACACGAAGGAGGGCACGCTCGACGCGGCCGCCGCGCGCCTGGGCCATCTGGCCGAACTGGGCGTCACGCACGTCGAGCTGATGCCTCTGTGCCCGGTGCCCGGCCGGCACGGCTGGGGCTACGACGGGGTCAGTCTGTGGGCCGTGCACGAGCCGTACGGCGGCCCGGAGGCGCTGAAGCGTTTTGTCGACGCGGCGCACGAGCTGGGTCTCGGGGTCGTCCTCGACGTGGTCCACAACCACCTGGGCCCGTCCGGCAACTACCTGCCGTCGTTCGGCCCGTATTTCACGGACACCCATCACACGCCCTGGGGCAGCGCCGTGAACCTGGACGCGGCCGGGTCCGACGAGGTCCGCGCCTATCTGATCGGCAGCGCGCTCGCCTGGCTGCGCGACTATCGCATCGACGGCCTGCGCCTGGACGCGATCCACGAACTCCACGACCGCCGCGCGCTGCCCTTTTTGGAGGAACTGTCGGCGTCCGTGGACGAGTTGGCCGTGCGTCTGGAGCGTCCGCTGTTCCTGATCGGCGAGTCCGATCTCGGCGACCCGCGCGTCATCACGCCCCGCGCCGAGGGCGGCCTCGGCCTGCGCGCGCAGTGGAACGACGACGTCCACCACGCCGTGCACGCCGCCGTCACCGGCGAACGGCAGGGCTACTACGCCGACTTCGCGCGGGCGCCGATGGCGTCGCTGGCCAAGACGCTCACGCACGGCTTCTTCCACGACGGTACGTACTCGACGTTCCGCGGCCGCCGGCACGGCCGCACCCTGGACCGCTCGCGGGTCCCCGCGCACCGGCTCCTCGCCTACACCCAGACCCACGACCAGGTGGGCAACCGCGCCCAGGGCGACCGCCTCGCCGCGTCCCTCTCCCCCGGCCTGCTGGCCTGCGCGGCGACGCTGGTGCTGACCGGCCCCTTCACGCCGATGCTGTTCATGGGCGAGGAGTGGGCGGCGAGCACGCCGTGGCAGTACTTCACCGACCACACCGATCCGGCTCTCGCCGAGGCCGTCCGCAAGGGGCGGCGCCGGGAGTTCGCGGCGCACGGCTGGGCCGAGGCCGACATTCCCGATCCGCAGGATCCGGCCACCCGGGAGCGGTCCTGTCTGAACTGGCCGGAGCTCGAAACGGGGGACCACGCGCGCGTACTCGCCTGGTACCGGGCGCTGATCGCTCTGCGGCACGCCCGTACCGATCTTCGGGATCCGGATCTGGCGGCGGTACGGGTCGCTTTCGACGAGCGGGCTCGGTGGGTCGCCTTTCGACGCGGGGATGTCCGGGTGGCGGTGAATCTGTCCGCGGTGCCGGTGTCGATTCCTCTGGGGCGGCCTGTGACACGGTTGCTCGCCGCGTGGGAGCCGATCGAGGTCCCCGGAGTGGACGGGCTCCTGACGGTCCCGGCCGAGTCGTGCGTGGTGGTGGAGGCGCCCTAGCCCCCGAGCGCGCGCCCGGTGGGGGCTGGTCGCGCAGTTCCCCGCGCCCCTATCGGGTTGTCGCTCGACCGACGGCCGGTGGCCGCTTCTCGCGCAGTTCCCCGCGCCCCTGAGGCATGCGCTCCGCGCAGCCTCCCCCTGAGGCTGCGCTTCGCGCGCCTCTGATGAAGGGCAGGGGCGCGCCTCCGGTGAGGGACGGGTGGCGCGCCTCTCCCGAGGGGCGGGGGCGCGCATCTCCTGCTAGCCGGGGGAGCGCATCTCCTGAAGGGCCGCGGTGGCTCGCCTCTCCTGAGGGCCGGTGGCGCGCTTCTCCTGAGGGTCGGGTGGCGCGCCTCTGATGAGATGGTGCACGAAGTGCGCATCTCAGGGGCGCGGGGAACTGCGCGAGAAGCGGCCACCGGCCCGCACCCGAGAACAAGGGCGAGCGCAGCTCGCTTCAGGGGCGCGGGGAACTGCGCGACCAGCCCCCACCGGGCCGCAGACCGGGTCAGTCCGTCACCAGTTCCAGGAGGATCGGTTCCCAGGCGCGCTCCAGGCGGATCCGGGACAGCCCGGCGTCCCCGCCGTCGGAGAGCCGCGCGCTCAACCGGACCAGCGCATCGCACCGCCCCAGCCACAGCCCCCGCAAACACACCCGCGCCCCGTACCCGGCCAAAGTAGCCCCCCGCACAGCGGCCCGCGCCCCGACCGAGATCGCCAGCCCCGCGATGTCCTCCGCCGGATCACCCACCACGACGCCGGCCCAGCCGAGAACACCCCGTACGCGCCCGTCCGCCGAGACGGTCAGCCGCTCCCCGTTCAGATCGTGGTGGACCAGGACCGCGTCGGGCTGCGGTCCGAGCTGGGTCACCCCCTGGGCGGTGAGCTGCCCGAGGCGGGCCGCCTCGAACTCCCCGGCGCCGTCGAGCCGCCCGGCGACGACGCCCGCCTCCCGCCGCAGGTTCTCCAGGGAGCGGGGCGCCACCGCGGGCGCCCCGAGCGGCACGGCCCGCGCCACCGGCACCGTCCGCAGCCCGGCGAGCAGACCGGCCAGGTCCTCCTCGCCGGCCGCCGTGACGTCCCGGATCTCGGCGGAGGCCCCGGGCAGCCGGGTGTCCAGGGTGTAGGCGAGGCCGGGCGCCCACTCCCCGGCGGCGGCGCACGCGGGGACGGCGACGGTGACGTAGGGACGGACCAGGTCACGCAGCCGCACCTCGCGGCGCAGTTCCCGGGAGGCCGGCCCGTCGGCGGCGAGCCGCAGCACATGCCCGGTGCCGACCCGCCATGCGGCGTGCCCGCCGTCCGCGGCGACGGCACGCAGCTCGACGCCGTCGCCGTCGCCGTCCGGAAGGACGGTCTTCAGGAGGCGGCGCGCGGTGTCCTCCGAGGGCGGCTCCCGCATGCCGTCAGCCGACGATCGCCAGGTCCCGCGAGCTGGCGTTGAGGCGCTTGCCGCCGCCCCCGCCCTCGCCAGCGGCCGTACCCGTGACCGTGACGATGTCTTCGATACGTACGCCGAAGCGGCCGGGCAGATAGATGCCCGGCTCCACGGAGAAGCACATGCCGGGCACCAGCTCCTGCTCCTCGCCCTCGATCATGTACGGGGGCTCGTGGGTGGTGACGCCGATGCCGTGCCCGGTGCGGTGGATGAAGTACTCGCCGTACCCGGCGTCGGTGATGATCGCGCGGGCGACCCGGTCGACGTCCTGACAGGCGATTCCGGGCCGGACCGCGTCGCAGGCCGCCGTCTGGGCCGCGCGCACGATGTCGTGGACCTCGCGCTCCTCGGCCGTCGGCTCGCCGACGTGCACGGTGCGGGAGGTGTCGGAGCCGTAGCCGTCCTTGAGGCCGCCGAAGTCGAGGACGATCATGTCGCCGTCCTGGATGACGCGGTCGCCCGGCGCGTGGTGCGGATTGGCGCCGTTGGGACCGGAGCAGACGAGGGTGAAGTCGACCTGCTCGTGCCCGAACCGCCCCAGCAGGTCGGCGAGTTCACGGGAGAGGTCGATCTCCTTGCGGCCCGCGAAGGCGACCTTCTTGATCTCCTCGTACGTGGCGTCGGCCGCGGCGCCGGCGGCCGCGAGCCGCTCCAGTTCGGCGGCGTCCTTGACGGCGCGCAGCATGGGCAGCGCCTCGGTCAGGGACACGTAGGAGGTGTCGGGGAGGGTCTTCTGCAGGCCGAGCAGGTGCATCGCCCAGGCGTTGTCGCTGACGCCGAAGCGGCCGGACCCGTCCATCAGGGGGGCCGTGACGTCGTACGGGTCCTTGCCGTCGGTCCAGTCGCGCAGCGTCATCGCGTCGGCGCCCGCGGCCTTCGCGGCGTCGGGCGCCTCCAGGGTCGGCACGACGAGGGTGGGCCGCTGTCCGGCGGCCAGCACCAGCAGGGTGAGCCGTTCGGTGTCGGCCGGTACGTGGTAGCCGGTGAGCCAGACCATGTCGGGGCCGGGCGCCACCAGCACCCCGGCGAGACCCGCGTCGGCGGCGGACCGCGCGGCACGGTCCATGCGGGCCTGGTAGTCGGCAGCGGTGAAGGGCGCCGTTGTGCCGGTCGTCATGTCCGGTCCTCCATAGGTACGTACGTGCGGGTTTCTCGCGACTGCCGCGTCCACGGCAGCATCCTGCCCGCCCTCGGGGGACGGCGCGAGTGCACCCCCGGCCATGGGGCACGACGCGACCCGGCCGACCCCGGCCGGCCCGGCTACCCGGCGAAGATCCGCGGACCGGAGCCGGAGCCCGGTGTCAGCAGGGGCACGGGCGACGTGGGGATCCGGTCCGGCAGGAAGCCGTGGGCGCGGGCCGCGAGATGGTCGGCGCGGTAGCGGTCCACCTGCCGGTGCCAGTTGAGGATGCCCGCCGTCCAGTCGCGCAACTGCTGGACGTAGCCGTCGAGGGCCGCGCGCGCCGTGCGGTCGAGGCCGAAGTCCTCGTGGAGGAGCGGCAGTTCATGGGCGACGACGTGCTCGAACTGCCGCATGCGCTGGGTCAGGAGGTCGTGGACGACCCGCAGGGCCGTGGGGTGGTCGACGCCGAAGAAGGTCTGCACGACGAGGATCGCGTTGTGCATCTCCCCCTCGTACTCGATCTCCTTCTGGTAGGAGAAGACGTCGTTGACCAGGCACGCGTAGTCGACCGCCGCGTTCTCCAGGGAGCGCACGGGCCCGCTGCGGAACACCTCGGGCGGCACGGCCGGGCCGTGGCCGAGCCGGCACAGGCCCATGGTCAGGTCGGAGCCGAAGGTCGCGCGGCGCATCTCCAGGTAGTCGACGGGGTCGGGGACGCGGTTCTGCGTCTGGTTGGCCAGCTCCCACAGCCAGCTCTCCGTCATCGCCTCGACGGCCGCCTTCCAGGTGCGGCGCTCGTCGGTGTCCATCGCGCCGGCCGTGCGCTCCCACAGGTCGACGAGGCCGCGCTCCATGGCGTTGGCGGGCGGCGGGACCGGCTCCTCGTCGACCGGCATACAGGCCGACAGGCGCTCGGTGCACCGTTTGGCGCCGGCCAGGTCGCGGCGGCTCCCGAAGACGAGGGGGTAGTAGTCGTCCGCGTACGTCCCCCAGGCGAGCCACGCGACGCTGAGGTCGAGCGCCTCGGGGGTGCCGTCCGGGTCGATGCCCGCCGCGCACAGCGCGACATCGGCCGCCGCGAGCTTGTCCTCGTCCCAGACGCCCTCCGAGAGGATGCCCATGCGGTGCGCCCACGGCAGGAGCCGGGCGCGGGCGCCGTCCAGGCCGTGATTGATCCGCAGCGCGAACGGCATGGGGATGTCGGGGATCACCGAGGGGCCGACCTTCCGGAACGGCACATGGGTGTACGCCCGCAGCCGCTCGACGCCCAGGGCGTCGAACAGGGCCCGCACATCGGCTGCCCCGGCGCCGAGGCCGGAGAGCGCGCCCGGCCGGCCGCCGTCGCGCACGGCGCCCTTGTTCATGTAGCGGCTGGACCGCAGGTGCCACTCGTGCCCGCCGGACTGCCAGTCCTGGAGGCCCCGGGTGTAGGCGGCGACGGCCGCGATCTGGTCCGGGGTGAGTCCCTGGTCGGCGGCGAGCGCGGGCACCTCGGTTAACGCGGTGTGCTCGAACTGGTGCAGCCGTGACGTGAGTACGTCGTTGACGGCTTCCGCCGCCTCCTGCGTCGTACAGCCGAAGAAGGTCTCCAGGACCAGGACGCCGTTGGAGAGTTCTCCCTCGTCGCGCACCTCGCGCTCGTAACTGAAGAGGTCGTTGCGCAGATGCACCGCGTCGGAGAACGTCTCCATGAGGACGCGCAGCGGCCGCGCCCGGGCGACGGGCGCGGGGACCTCGGCGGTGGCGTACTCGACGAGCCCGGCCGACCAGGGGGCGCCGCCGACCTTGCGGCGCATCTCGATGTACTCGACGGGGTTGGCGATCCGGCCCTCGTCGATGTTGGACAGTTCCCACATCGACTCGTTGAGGAGATGCTCGGTCGACTCGGCGAAGCGGCGGCGCCAGTCCATCGACATGGCGGGCACGGTGCGCCGCCACAGATCGGCGAGCCCGGCCTCGACCGGGTTCTCCGGCTCGGGCACCGGGTCCTCCAGATCCCTGGGCATGAACAGCGGCAGCCGGTCGAGGTGGGCCTTGCCGGCCGCGCGGTCGTTGGTGCGCTTGAACATGTCGAGGAAGTGGTCGTCGAAGAAGAAGACCCACACGTACCAGTCGGTGATCAGGGACAGCGCGGGCCCGTCGCAGTCGGGGTGCGTGTACGCGCACAGCAGTCCGTAGTCGTGGGCCTCCAGGTCGCCCTGGTCCCACACGCCGGAGCCCTCCAGCATGCCCATCTCCCGGGCCCAGGCGGTGGAGTGGGCGCGCGCCTCGTCGAGGTGGGGATTGAGGCGCGCGGTGTACGGCATGTAGAAGCGCGGCAACTGGAACGGCTGCGAGGCCGCGGTGGTGGACTGCTCAGTCATGTGCGCGGCACTACCCGTGACCGCCGGCGGGCATCCCCGGAGAGGGAGATGATCGCACTATCGCGTGAAAGGGGACCGATCCGGGCCCGGACGGGGACGGGCCGTGCTCAGCTGCCCGCGCGCTCCCGTGCCGCGCTCCAGTGTCCGGGGCGGTCCAGGTCGCCCGGGATGCGCGTGGCCGCGTCCCCGCGCGCCGCGTTCAGCTGGGCCTGGGTGAGGAAGAGGGCGCCTCTCAGGTCGGCGCCGCCGATCCGGGCGTCGCGCAGGTCCGCGCCGATCAGGTCCGCCGAGCGCAGGTCGGCGCCGGTCAGGTCGGCGGCGATGAGGAGGGTGCCGCGCAGGTTGGCACCGCGCAGATCGGCCTTCCCGAGGCGGGCGCCCACCAGGTCGGCGCCGCGGTGGTTCTTCTTGCGGCCCGCGACGGCGGCGCGCTCCAGCTCGCTCGCCTTGAGCAGCAGGGCGTTGACGTCGGCGCGGATCGTGGGGACGTCGGCGGCGAGGAGTTCCTCGGCGCTCGCGCGCGTGAGCAGGTCGATGTCGGCGCGGGCGGCGCGCGCTTCGCGGTGCACGGGGGCGGCGCGCGGCAGTTCCAGTACGTCCGTCAAGTACCGCAGAAGTTCTTGCAGTTGACGCATGACGGGAAAGACCTCGTACATGGTCCGCGCGGTCTGCGGCCGCTCGCGCCAGCCGATGCCCTCGAAGGTGACCTGCGAGACCTTCTGTCCGGCGCCGAAGCAGTCGAAGACGGTGCAGCCCCGGTAGCCCACGTCGCGCAGCTTCGCGTGGATGCCGCAGCGGAAGTCCTCCTGGAGGTTGCGGCAGGGCGTGCCCGCTTTCTTGTCCGCCGCGAAGTCCTGGGACTTGGCGAAGGGCAGCGCCACGCAGCACAGGCCGAAACAGCTGCCGCAGTCGGCGCGCAGAGCCGAACGGTCGGAGGCGGTATCGGGATCGGATGCGGGGCCGGAGGCGGGATCGGGGTCGGAGCCGGAGGAGGTCACGCCCCCATTGTCACCGATCGACGGTGTACGCACCCTTGTGGGGGACCCGGCCCCGCGCAACCGTGGACGCGACCGGCATCGCCCCAGACCTCCAGGAGTCGACGTGGCCCCCTCCCACTCCTCCCGCTCCCCCCTCTCCTCTCATGGCCCCCTGTCGCCGTTCGCGTTCCGGCTCCCCCACGAGCTGCACGGTGACGGACCGCACAAGGTGATCGCGGTGCACGGCTGGTTCGCCGACCGTGCCGCGTTCGCGCCGATCGTGCCCGATCTGGACCGCGAGGCGTTCCAGTACGCGTTCGTGGATCTGCGGGGCTACGGCGAGGCGCGGGACGTGCCGGGCGCGTACACGACGGCCGAGGCCGCGGCGGACGTCGTGGACCTCGCCGACCGGCTCGGCTGGCGGCGCTTTTCGCTGATCGGGCACTCGATGGGCGGCAGCGTGGCGCAGCGCGTGGTGGCGTCGGCCGAGGAGCGGGTGCGCCGTCTGGTGGGCGTCTCGCCGGTCCCCGCGTCGGGTCTGCCGCTGCCGCCCGAGCAGTGGGAGCTGTTCTCGACGGCGGACGCCAAGCCGGAGCACCGGCGCGCGATCCTCGACGTCACCACGGGCGGCGTCCGCCCCGCGGCCTGGCTGGACCGCATGGTGCGCCGCTCGCTGGAGTGCAGCGACGCCAAGGCGTTCCGCAGCTGGCTCGACTCGTGGACCGGCGACGACTTCCACACGGCCGTCGAGGGCTCGACGGTGCCCGCGCTCGCGGTGACCGGCCAGCTCGACCCGGCGCTGCCCGCGGGCCTGATGCGGGCGACGTGGCTGCGCTGGTTCGTCCGCGGCGAGCTGGTCGACCTGCCGGTGTGCGGGCACTACGCGATGGACGAGGCGCCGCTGGCGCTGATCCGGGTCGCGGAGGACTTCCTGCGGGCGGACACCGAATGACGACGCGACCCGGCATCCACGAGACCCCCGACGTCTTCGATCCGCGGCTGTACGCGCGCGGCGTCCCGCACGACCGCTACCGCGTGCTGCGCGACCACCACCCGGTGTCCTGGCAGGCCGAGCCCGCGGTCCTCGGCTGGCCGGAGGGGCCGGGATTCTGGGCGGTGACCCGGCACGCGGACGTCGTGCGGGTCCTGAAGGATCCGTCGGCGTACTCCTCGCACCTGGGCGCGACGCAGATCCGCGACCCCGATCCGGCGGACCTGCCCTTCATCCGCGCCATGATGCTGAACCAGGACCCGCCGGCCCACGGCAGGCTGCGCCGGCTGGTGAGCCGGGCGTTCACACCGATCCGCGTGGAGACGTTCGAGCGGGCGGCACGCGCACGGGCCGTGTCCCTGCTGACGCAGGCCGTCGCGGCGCACGACGTGGTGGACCTGGTCACGGCGGTCACCGACGACTACGCCCTGCTCAACCTCGCCGACCTGCTCGGCGTCCCGGAGTCGGACCGCACCCTGATGCTGGACTGGACGCGCCGCGTCATCGGATACCAGGACCCGGACGACGCCGCAGAGGCCGACGAGTCCCCCAGTGGCGGCCCGCCCGTGAACCCGCGCTCGCCCGCCGCGCTGGCCGACATGTTCGCGTACGCGGACGAACTCGCCGCCCACAAGCGCGCCCACCCGGCCGACGACGTGATGACGACGCTCGCCACCGACCCCGAACTCACCGCGCCCGAGCGGCAGATGTTCTTCTTCCTGCTCACGATCGCGGGCAACGACACGGTCCGTAGCGCGGCCCCGGGCGCCCTCGCCCTGCTGGCCGCGGACCCGGCCGCGTACCGGCAGCTGCGCACGGGAGCGGTGGACCCGACGACGGCGACGGACGAGCTGCTGCGCCGCCACCCGCCCGTCCTCAGCTTCCGCCGCACGGCGACCGAGGACACCCGGCTGGCCGGCACCCGGATCGCCCGGGGCGACAAGGTCGTCGTCCTCCACGCCTCCGCCAACCACGACGAGCGCGTCTGGCCCGACCCCTTCACCCTCGACCTGACCCGCACCCCGAACCCCCATGTGTCGTTCGGCGACGGCCCGCACGTCTGCCTCGGCGCGCACTTCGCCCGGCTCCAACTGCGCGTGCTGTACGAGGAGACGGGGCGGATCCTGCCGGAGCTGTCGCTCGCGGGGGCACCACGACGGCTCGTGTCGAACTTCATCAACGGAATCAAGGAACTTCCGGTACACGTCGGTTGACGAACGGTCACCTTCGGGCGAAGTCGGACAACATGCGCAAGTCCCGTTTGCCCGCCACTCGTGCGTCCTACATTGGCCGCTCGGTTCACGCACGCTGGTGGACCGTGGGGTGAAATCGGGGGGAACGAGATGGATCCGGTAACGGCTGTCGCCGCCGCGAGCGTCGCGCTCGTGGCCAAGGGAGCACTGGAGAGCGCGGCCCAGGAGGCCGGGCGCGCGGGCTGGGCCGGGGGCGCCCGCCTGCTGGAGCGCCTCCGCACGCGGTTCCGCGGCGACGGCGCCGCCGAGGCCGCGCTCGACGAGGTCACCCGGGCGCCGGACGACGACGGCGCCCGGCAGAACCTGGAGCGGGTGCTCGCCGCCCACATGCTGCGCGACCGCGCCTTCGAGGACGAGATGCGCCGCACGGTCGACGAGGCGGTGGCCGCCCAGGGCCAGGGGCCGCAGGTCAGCGCCGGGCTCATCAAGAACGCCACCGTGTTCAACGAGAAGGTCGAGATCCAGGGCGACTGGAACATCTCCTAGCCTTCGCTCGCCGTCCGCACTGCGACCGTCCGCCGTCGGCGCGTCCTTGACGCGCGCCCGCCGCAGGACCGGTGCCCCGCACGGAAGACCGAGATCCCTTGGACGAGGAAACAGCACCCGAGCCCCGGCCTGCCGCCGGTTCCGCCGCCACCGACGGCGCCCCGGCGGATCCCGCACCGGCCGCGGAGGAGTCACCGAAAGCGGAGTCCCGCCCCTTCGACGAGGAGCGGGACGGGCCCGTCAGCGAGCAGGACGCGCTGCGCTCGCTCGCCGCGGGCGCCGGGCCCGACGCGGCGGAGCGGTCCGAGGCGCAGCGGGCCTCGGCCATCGCCGACCTGATCGCCGCGCGCCTGGGCGACGACGCGGCGGGGACCCGGATCGGCACGCTCGCCCTCTTCAACGACTCCGTCAGCTTCGGCGGCGGCTTCCACACCGGCGGCGGGCGCGGTGCGGGCCCGGCCCGGGGCACCGGCGCGGCCGTCGTCCTCGACGCCGTCGAACTCGCCGAGTACACCGAGCTGTTCGTGCAGCCCGAGGGGTACGACACCGCTCTGGACGAGCTGTGCGAGCAGGCGCTGCTCGTGCTGACCGGGCCGCCCGGCAGCGGGCGCGCGGCCACCGCCGTCAATCTGCTGTCCGAGGCCATGGCCCTCGGCGGGACCCTGGGCGGCGGCTGCCGCCGGCTGCTCGATCCGGCCGTCCTGGCCGACCCGTCCTGGGAGCCGCCCGAGAAGAACTGCGGCTATCTCGCCGAGGTCGACGAAGGCCCTTCGGGGGCCGAGCCGTTCGGGGTGCGCCGGCTGACGTCGCTGGCCGCCGCGCTGCGCGCGTCGGGCTGCCGCCTGGTGCTGACCGCCGGCCACGACCTCGCGCTCGCCGCCACCGCTGAGGGCGGCACGGAGCAGTACGCCCGGTACCCGCTCGCCCCGCTCGACCCGCTGGTCGTCCTGGAGCGGCGGGTGCTCGGGCACGGCCCCGAGCCCGAGGCGCGGACCCGGCTGCGCGCGCTCCTGGAAGCCTGCGATGCCACCCGCGCGCTGCGCGAGCAGCCCGCGGCCCGGCACGCGGTGCGGCTCGCGTCGGTGATCACCGCCGACGGTGATCTGGCCGCGACGGTCGCGGCGCTGCGCGACCCGAGCGACCAGGTCAGGGCCTGGTTCCAGCAGCACCGGGCGCCCGCCCCGGTGGCCTTCGCGCTCGCCGTCGCGGTGCTGGAGGGCAGCGGCTATCTGACGGTCGCCGAGGCGGCGGTGAAGCTCCACAACGCGCTGGTCCCGCCCGAACCGGTCCCGCCCGACCTGCGGTTCGCCGACCGGCTCGGCCATGAGCAGAGCTGGGTCGGGGTCGACTCCACGGCGGGCGGCCCGCCCCGGGTCCGGTTCCGCAGCCCGCTGCTCGGCCAGGCGGTCCTGGTGCACGCGTGGAACACCCTGGACGGGCGCCGCGAGACCGTCCTCGACTGGCTGCGCCGGCTGCTCGGCCACCGCGACCTGGAGGTGCGGGCCCGCGCCTCGGTCGCCGCCGGAGTCCTGTCGTGGGCCGACCACCACTACGCGGTGCACCGGTTCCTCACCGCGTGGGCGGGCAGTACGTCCTGGCCGCAGCGGCAGGGCGCGGCGACCGCGCTCGGTGTGGCGGGCAGCCGCCCGGAATCCGCCGACGCCGTCTGGGAGTTGCTGGACACCTGGGCGCGCGGCGGCAGTTCGGCGTACGAGCGTCGGCTCGCGGGGACCGCGGCGAACGCCGTGGGCACCCTCCTGGGCCGCGGCGCGCCCGACCGCGCCGTCGGTGTGCTGCGCGCGGCGCTCGACCGCGGCGACGACTGGGGCACGCTGCCGTACGTGGCCTGGGGCGGTGTCCACCTCCTCCACCAGGGACAGGCGTCGGCGCTGCTGTCCGCCCATCTGGAGTGGTCCGCGCCGCAGGACCACTCCCCCATGGTCAACAAGACGCTCTCCGCGTTCGTCTTCGCGGTCTCCCGCCCGTACGAGCGTCCGGCCGGGGGCACGGAGACCGTCGCGGGAGTGCCGGGCGTCCCGATCCTGCTCAGCCAGTTCCCCGCACACAGTGCGGAGTTGACCGAGCTGTGGGCGCGGGCGCTGGCCCGCAGCCCGGTGCAGGACGCGGCGCTGCCCGCCCTGCGGGAGTGGATCGACACCTTCGCGCCGCTGTGCCCCGGCGCCCTCGACCACATCGCCGAGCTGCTGCGCGGGGTGGCCCGCAGACCGGGCAAGCACCGCGAGCGGCTGCGGTGGTGGCTGGAGAAATGGGCGGCGGACCGCGACCGGCCGTCGCCGGGCTCGGCGCAACTGCGCCGCCGCATCTGATCCACGTAACGACACGACCCGCCGACACGCGGGCGACACGAGAGAGCGAGGGGGCGGACAGACCATGCAGGAACAGACCTACGACCCCGTCCTGGAGGTCACGGAGCTGCCGAAGTGGCGTCTGACGAGTCCGCTGCGGCCGCCCGACCCCGGCCAGGCGCTGGTCCTGGTCCGTGACAGCGGTCCGTCGCTGACGATCCGCAGCGGCGAGGAGATCCCTTCGGCGCGGTACGGCACCTACCGTTCGGTGCACACGGTGGATCTCGGGGAGCACCGGCTCGTCCTGGACATGCCGCTGCTCAGCCGGGACCCCACGTTCTCCTTCCGCAGCCGGGTCGACCTGATCTGCAAGGTCACGGACCCGGCGAAGATCGTGGCCCGCGGCATCCGGGACATGAGCGGCGCCTTGTACGGGTTCGTGCGCAAGACGCTGCGCGAGGTGGCCCGCGACTACGACATCGCCGAGTTCCACCAGGCGGAGCGTGCGCTGAACGGGGCGGTGGCGTCGTTCGCCGGTGACGACGCCGTGCGGCTGCGCGGCATCCACGTCGAGCTGCTCGTCGACGAGGACGAGATCGTCACCAGCGGGCGGGAGTTCAGGGACGTCGAGCGCGAGACGCGGCTCTCGCGCATGCGGCGCACCCGGCACGTCGAGATGATGCGCGAGGAGGGCGTCGACGGCCTGATCGCGGAGATCATGGAGAAGGAGGGGCCGCGCGCCGCGCTCGCCTGGATCGAGAAGAGCGACGCGGAGCAGCGCGAGGTCAAGCGCGAGGTCATGCGGATGGTCCTGGAGCGCGGCGACGCCGACCGGGAGCCGTTCGAGCAGACCGAGCTGGAGCGTGCCGTCCTCGACGAGGTGCTGCGCGGCGGCGGCGACGGCCTGTTCGGGACGGCGACGCGGCGCGGCCGGCTGTCCGGCTCGCTGTCCCGCGCCCTGGAACCGGCCGCCGACGAACCGGCCGACGAACCCGGGACGCCCGCGCCCGGGGGCTCCGGTGACGCGCCGAGGTCCTCGACGCTCAGGGGTGAGGTGCTGCGGGACGGGCCGCGGTTGCGCGGCACCGGCTTCCGGCCCGGCTTCCGGCCCGGCCCCCGCCTGACGCCGGACGCGCCGCCCGAGGACGAACCGCTGCCGCCGCGCGACAGCGCCCCGCCGCCACCGCGCCGCACCGAGCCGCCACCGCCTCCGCCTCCGCCCAGGGCCGCCGAACCGGCGGGGCCGAAGGTGAGCCGGGTGCGCGGCACCGCCACACGCCGGACCACCGATCCCGGCAGGGAGCCGCGATGAACCAGCCACCTCCTCAGCCGCTGCCGGCCGCCTGGAACTCGGGGCCGCCCCTTCCGCCCCCGCCCCTCCCTCCTCCGCCCCTCGCGCCCCCGGCCGAACCGGCCGCGGGCCCCACCGCACCGGGCCGCGCCCCGACACCCCAGCTGTACTGGGGCACGGGCCACGGCGGGGTCCAGGCGGTGTCCGTGTGGACCGAGCGGGTGCCGGGGCGCGGCGAGGACGCCGAGCCGTTCGTCGTCCACCACTGGGAGTCGATGCAGGGGCTGCTCGCCGTCTTCGACGGATCGGGCGGCGCGGGCGCGGCCCCCGCCTGGCAGGCGCCCGACGGCACCGCGCGCACCGGTGCCTGGGTCGGCGCGCGGACGGCGCGGCTCGCCACCGACTGCTGGTTCCACGACGTCGCGCGGGACCGCCAGGACGCCGACGCGCAGTCGCTGCACGCCTATGTGAAGTACTTCCTGGAGCAGGCGCCGAAACGGCAGAGCAAGATCAGCGGGACCATGCGCCGCCAGTTGCCCACCACCCTGGCCGGTCTGCACTACGAGGTCGGCGAGGGCGAGACGGAGATCGCGGTGCGTCCGCTGTGGACGGGCGACTCACGGGCGTACGCGCTGCTGCCGCACAGCGGACTGCAGGTGCTCACCCGCGACCACACCCGGGAGAGCGACGCCCTGGAACTCCTGCGCAGCGACCCGCCGATGACGAATCTCGTCTGCGCCGACCGGGAGTTCGAGGTCGCCACGCACCGGCTCACCCTGCCGCTGCCGTGCGTGCTCGTCGCGGCCACGGACGGTTTCTTCGGCTACGTGCACACTCCGGGCGAGTTCGAGCTCCTGCTGCTGCGCACGCTGGAGCGGGCGCACGACGCGCTCGAATGGTCCGATCTGCTGCGGCGCGAGGTGCAGGCGTACACGGCCGACGACGCCTCGCTCGCACTGCTGGCCCTCGGCCACCGGGACTTCGCCGACCTGCGGGACCGCTTCGCGCCCCGGTATCGGGAGCTGACCGATCAGCTGTCGGTGGGCAGGCCGGGCGTCCTGAACGGCGCGCCCGATCCGGGGGCGGATCCGAGGGAGGCCGCGGCCGGAATCAAGGCGTGGCAGGACCGGACCTGGCAGGCGTACCGCCACGACTACGAGAGGCATCTGCCGCCCGCGCCCGAGGAGGCCCGATGAAACAAGGAGACGTGATCGCGGGCTACCGCGTCACCACCGATCCCACCAACGCGGGCGGCGGCAAATGCATCTGGGCCTTCGCGCAGAAGGCCGGCACGGCGTACTTCCTCAAGCAGTTCCTGGAGCCGAAGCGCCCCAAGGACGACGCCCGCGACTCGCCGAGCCTGCGGATCCGGCGGCAGCTGGCCCTGGAGTTCGAGGAGCGGCACCGCACGATCATGACGCGGCTGCGCCCCGACGCCCGGGGCGGCGGCAATCTCGTGCTCGCCACCGACTTCTTCCACGAGGGAAGCACGTACTACAAGGTCACCGAGCGCATCGACACCTCCAGCCTGGAGAAGCCGCAGACACTGGAGCCACGCCAGAAGATGGTGCTGCTCAAGACGCTCGGCACCTCCCTGAAGCAACTGCACGACATCGACGTGGTGCACGGCGACCTCAAGCCGCTCAACGTGCTGGTGCAGAAGCGGGACGACGCGGCGTTCCACACCGCGAAGCTCATCGACTTCGACGACAGTTACGTCGCCGGGAAGCCGCCCGCGCCCGCGGACATCTCCGGCGACTCGCTGTACGGGGCTCCGGAGTGGCGCCGCTATCTGCGCGAGGACGGCTCCGCCTCGGCCGGGGATCTGACCTGCGCGGTCGACGTGTTCGCGCTCGGCCTGATGACCCATCTGTATCTGACCGGTGAACTGCCGCGCCACGAGGCGCGGTTCGGCTCCCCGGCCGACGCGGTCGACGCCGGTGACCGGCTGCGCCTCGATCCGCGCCTGTCGGACGAGGTCCAGGGGCTGCTGCGGGCCATGACCCAGGGCGACCCGACGCGGCGCCCCCGCATGGCGACGTACCTGAAGACCCTGTCGGACCCGGACGTCTGCGCGCTGCGGCACCGCCGTCCCGGCACCGGGGCCCCGGCGGGCCGGCCGGCCGCGGCGCCGGAGGCACCGACGCGGACGAGCCGAATCCGCGCCAACTTCCGTCCCCGGCCGGGCGAACCGGCGCCCGCGCCCCGCCCGTCCGCGCCCCCGGCCGACCCCGCACCGGGGCCCGCCGCACCGCCCGCACCCCGCTCTTCCCGTGTCCGCATCAACCTCGGCGACCGGAGCCGGGACCGCAACTGAACCTGAACCAGGAGCCGTCCATGAACGCCAGCAACGACCAGTACCAGGGCAATCTTCAGTACGCCGTCGACATCGTGTTCTGCATCGACGCGACCGGCAGCATGTTCCCGGTCCTCGACACCGTGAAGTCGAGCGCCCTGCAGTTCCACGACCGGCTGAACGACGTCATGGCGAAGAAGGGCAAGGCGATCAGCCAGCTGCGGCTGAAGACCATCGCCTTCCGTGACTTCGGCGACGACCCGGGGTCGGCGATCGAGCAGACCGAGTTCCTGCGCCTGCCGGAGCAGGCCGCGGACTTCGAGCGGTTCGTGCGGAGCATCGACGCGGGCGGCGGCGGTGACATCCCGGAATCGGGCCTCGAAGCGCTCGCCCTCGCCATCAACTCCCGCTGGGAGACGGGCCTGGACCGCAGGCGGCACGTCATCGTGATGTTCACGGACGCGCCCGCGCACCCGCTGGGCACCGTGGGCGCGTCCGCGCAGACGTACCCGGCGCACATTCCGCGCAGCATCGACGCCCTCTTCGAGCAGTGGGGCTACGCCCGTAGCCAGACCGCCGTCATGGAGCAGTCGGCGAAGCGTCTCGTGCTGTTCGCCCCCGACCAGGATCCGTGGAAGGACCCGATCTCGGAGGAGTGGGACCTCACTCTGCACTTCGAGTCCAAGGCGGGCGAGGGCCTGGAGGAGTTCGAGATGGACG
This sequence comes from Streptomyces sp. NPDC057694, assembly GCF_042799415.1. NCBI lineage: Bacteria > Bacillati > Actinomycetota > Actinomycetes > Kitasatosporales > Streptomycetaceae > Streptomyces > Streptomyces sp. NPDC057694. The sequence continues at coordinate 103,448 of NZ_JBHVIX010000010.1, read as the reverse complement.
AGATCATCGAGACGATCGCGAACAGCCTGTGAAACGGAAGCTGTACTGGCCCGGCAACGAGGTCACCCTCGCCGAGGGGTGCCTGGAGTTCGCGTGGGACGGAATCTCGTTCGCCCAGTTCTCGGTCAACCGGTGCGCCGAGGCCTCGCTGCGGCCCCGGTCGCCGGACGGCGAGGGGCAGTTGATGTTCCGGTTCCGGACGGCGCGCCCGGAGACGGCGGACCTGGTCGTCGTGCGGCTCACGGTCCCCGCCGCCGATGTCGAGGGGGCGCGGGAACTCGTCGCGGAGCTGCACGACGCGCACGGTGTGCCCGACCGTCCCGCCGACGAGGACGAGACCGTCCGGCCGGAGCAGGTGCCCGCCGAGTCGAACGGCTGGCTGCTCGCGCCCGCGGGACCGGTGTCCGCCGAGTTCTTCGCCCACGTCATGGACCGGATCGACAGCGATCCCCGTTGAAGCCCCGGGCCGGGGTCAGGAAAGGTGGTCAGGGGTGGCGGCGACGGCCAACTGGCGCTGCGGGGACTGCGACACCTTCAATGCCCCCGCGGAGAAGACCTGCACGATCTGCGGCGGCAGCCGGCGCACACCGGACGCCGCCGCCCCGCCCCGCGGGAGCGCCCCGCGGCAGGCGGCGAAGCGGCCCGCGGCGGCCCGGCCCGCCGCGGCCTGGCGCTGCGCGAAGTGCGACACCAACAACACCAAGGACGACACGTCGTGCCTCGTCTGCGGCGCGGGCTGGCGGACGGCGGCGAAACCGGCCGCGCGGAAGAAGGGCCCGGCCAAGCGGGCCGCGAAGAGACCGCCGCCGAAGAAGACCGCCCCCTCGGCCACGAGCACGTCCCGCACCACGGCGGCGGGCCCGCGCCCCGAGAGCCTCTTCCACCCGCCGCCTCCTGTGTCGACGGGCTACGTCCCCACCGCCCCGCACCCGACGCCGGCACCGCCGCCGGCCACCGGTCCGCTCCCCTGGACCCCGCCCGCGCCCAGGCCAGCGCCGAGGAAGAAGCCGAACGGCTGCGCGGGCTGCCTGATCGCAATCGTGGTCGGGGGCGCCCTCCTGTTCGGGGCCCAGACCTACTTGAAGTCGCAGGACTCCGGCACCGGCGGCACGGACGGCTCCGGCACCACCACGGCCTGCCCGACGCGCATCGCCGACGAACTGCCCTCGGGCGCCGGGGCCGGGCTGGTCGAGGCGTACCTCACCAAGAACAAGCAGATCACGCTGTGCCGGACGACGGCCGGGCAGTTGTACTACTACGGCGAGTTCAGCGACCACCGCGACGCGGGCATCGCGATGCAGGCATCGCGGACGAGCGACGGCTACGAGGCGGACAACGGCCCGTACCGGTACGTCATCCACGGGGATCTCGTGACGATCTACGAGTCCGGCAGGCAGATCGGTGAGGAGACGGTGACCCCCGAGCCGTCTCCCCAGTGACCGGCCTCTACTCGGTCGGCTCCAGCTTCAGCGAGATCGAGTTGATGCAGTACCGCTGGTCCGTGGGCGTCGGATACCCCTCGCCCTCGAACACGTGCCCGAGATGCGATCCGCATCGCGCACACCGCACCTCGGTCCGCACCATCCCGTGCGTCCGGTCCTCGATCAGCTCCACGGCCGCCGAGTCCTTCGGGTCGAAGAAGCTCGGCCAGCCGCAGTGCGACTCGAACTTCTCGGTGGACGTGAACAGCTCCGCGCCGCAGGCGCGGCAGGAGTACACGCCCTGGGTCTTCGTGTCGGTGTACTCACCGGTGAAGGCGGGCTCGGTGCCGGCCTGGCGCAGTACCGCGTACTCCGCCGGGTTCAGCTCCGCGCGCCACTCCTCGTCCGGCTTCTCGACGTCGTACGCCATGTCGCTCATCCCTTCAGATGGTCCAGGATCCGCGGGCCGAGATCGGTGACATCGCCCGCGCCCATCGTAAGAACAAGATCTCCGGGCTTGGCCATTCCCGCGACCGCGGCCACGGCGGCGTCCTTGTCCTGAGCGGGCTGTACGTCGGCGCCGGCGGCCCGCGCCGCGTCGACGATCAGGGCGCTGGTGATGCCCGGGATCGGGTCCTCGCGGGCCGGGTAGATGTCGAGGACGACCGAGGCGTCGGCGAGGGCCAGGGCGTCGCCCATCTCCTTGCCGAGCTCCTGGGTGCGGGAGAAGAGGTGCGGCTGGAAGAGGACGAGCAGCCGGGCGTCACCGGCCGCCGAGCGCATCGCCTCCAGGTCCGCGGACATCTCCGTCGGGTGGTGGGCGTAGGAGTCGATCACCTGCACGCCGTTCACCTCGCCCTTGAGCTGGAGGCGGCGCTTGACTCCGGTGTAGGACTTCAGCGCTCCGGCCAGGTTCCGGGACGGGATGCCCATGGCGACGCCCGCCGCGAGCGCCGCGACCGCGTTGTGCGCGTAGTGGCGGCCGGGGACGGAGACGGTGAAGGTGAGCAGCTTGCCGTCGAGCAGGACCGTCACTTCGCTGGCCAGGCCGCGCGGGGTGATCTTGTGGATGCGGATGTCGGCCGACTCCGACTCGCCGTACGTGACGACCTTCAGGGAGGTGGTGTCGCGGATGCGGCGGGTCAGCTCGGCGGCGCCCGACTGGTCCGCGGCGATCACCAGCGTGCCGCCGGGGACGATCTTCGTCGTGAAGGTCTCGAAGGACTCGTAGATCTCGTCCATCGACGCGTAGTTGGCGTGGTGGTCGAGTTCGACGTTGAGGATGATCGCGACTTCCGGCCGGTACTTGTGGAAGCTGCGGTCCGACTCGTCGGCCTCGGCCACGAAGATGTCGCCCTCGCCGTGCAGCGCGTTCGAGCCGGGGGCGTCGAGGTCGCCGCCGATCGCGTACGAGGGGTTCAGGCCCAGGGCGGACAGCGACACGGCGAGCATCGACGTCGTGGTCGTCTTGCCGTGGGTGCCGGCCACCGCGATCGGGCGCAGGCCGTCCATGAGGGAGGCCAGGGCGTCGGAGCGGTGCACGACCGGGATGCCGAGTTCCTTGGCGCGGGCCAGCTCGGGGTTGTCCTCGCGGATCGCGGAGGAGACCACGACGCAGCTGGTCTCCGGGGAGACGTGGGCGGCGTCGTGCCCGATGTGCACGGTGGCGCCGAGCTCGCGCAGGGCACCGGCCGTGGCGGACTCGCGCGCGTCGCTGCCGGCGACCGTGGCGCCGCGCTGGGCGAGGATCTTGGCGATGCCCGACATTCCGGCGCCGCCGATGCCGATGAAGTGCGGTCGCTCCATGGCGGCGCTGGAATGCGGAAGGCCGGGTGCCATGCGTGTTACTCCCCTGGGGTGCCGATGCGTCGTGGTCCGGGGCGCGTGCGGCCACGGACCGGACCCAGCCTATTGCCTCGGGACCGGCCGCCCCGCACCCCGCACGGCCCGCGCTACGCCTTGCTGTGCGAGAACAGCTTCAGGACCGGCACGCCGACCTTGTGGCGGGCCTGCGAGGCCCAGTCGCGGTGGAAGAACTCCTCGACGTAGTGCGGGTCGGTCAGGACGATCACCTCGTCCGCCTTCACCTCGTCGACCAGCGCCTTGAGCGCGTTCAGCGGGTGGTCCTCGATGAGCCTGCCCTGCGCGGCGCTGCCCGCCTGGTGCAGGGCGGTCAGGGAGACCTGGAGCGCCTGTTCGGCGGGGCCCTTGGCCTCGTCCCCCTCGGGGACCTCGCCCTCGCGGGCCGCCTCGTCCAGCTCGCCCATCGCCACGTCGTCGATGGCGCGCAGCAGCCGGTCGGCCTGGTCGCCGCGGGGCTGGAGCAGTACGTGGAAGGCGACACCCTCGTCACCGTGCAAGGTGGTGACGAACTCCACGTCGGCAGACGTCAGGGCCTTCTCGATCATCAATACGCTCGTGAACACGACGGGCGCCCTTCTTCTCCTACCGTGGGCCGTCCTTCGACGGGTCCCTGCGGAACTGCGGAAACCATCCTGCCCCGTGGCCGCACGGGGTCTGCGAGTTTTAGTGTGCCCAGCGAAGACCAAACGGAACAGATCATTCCGTTCAGTGTCGCCTCCGACCGTATCGGGTGAACAGGAAACCGTCCTCCTCCAACAGAGACAGCAGCTCGAAACGTTCCGGCACCTCCAGCGTGGAGCCGCCGGCGATGCGCTGGGCATCGCCGGCGGTGAGCATCGGCGACACCGTCAGGCACAGCTCGTCGAGTACCCCGCCCGCGACGAATTGACCGAGCATCCGCGGTCCGCCTTCGGTGAGCAGCCGCCGGTGCCCGCGCTCGGCGAGGGCCGCGACCGCGCGGTCCGGTTCGACGGTCGCGCCCTCCCCCGCGAGCAGCACCTCGGCGCCGGAGCGGCGGGCGGCCTCGATGCGGTCGGCCGGGGCGCCCGAGCCGGTGATCACGTACGTGGGGACCAGGGGCCCGGTGAACAGCGGGAGGCCGAAGTCCAGGTCCAGGCTCGCGCTGATCACCGCGATCGCCGGGGCGGCGTCCTGGCCGGCCGCGGCGCGGCGGGCGGCGAAGGCCTCGCGGGCGCGGGCCGGCCGGTACCCCTCCTGACGCACCGTCTGGGCGCCGACCACCACCACGTCGGCGAGGCCGCGCAGGGTGCCGAAGATCCGCATGTCGGTGTCGTTCGAGATCGGCTGGGAGCGGCCGTCGTGCTGGGCGGCGCCGTCGAGCGTGGAGACCATGTTGGCGCGCAGCCACGGCCGCCCCTCGGACACCGCGGGATAGGCGTACGCGTCGGCGAGCGCCTCCAGGCTCCACTCCGGCCCGTCGGCCGCTTCCCGGCCCAGGTGATCTGCTGTTTCGTACGTCACAGGGAACAGGCGTCGCATGACGTGCAGTGTGGCACGGCCATTAAGCTGATGAGTTGTGTCGTCCTCCACCCAGTCGTCCCCCGCCCACGGGCCCGCCGCCCGCGCCGCCGCCCCGCAGTCCCTGTGCGCACGCGAGCCGCGCGTCCCCGCGGAGCGCCTCGTCGCGGAGATGGTGCCGCCGCCCCGTTTCGCGTCGGCCCGCTTCGACACCTACATCCCCGACCCGAACCAGCCGAGTCAGACCCAGGCGGTCGAGGTCCTGAGCTCGTTCGCCGCCGGGCTCGGCGGCGCGCACCCCTCCGGCTCCGGCAAGCGGAAGTGGTTCGGCAAGAAGCCCGCCGCCCCCACCGGCCCCCGCGGCGTCTACCTCGACGGTGGCTACGGCGTCGGCAAGACCCACCTGCTCGCCTCCCTGTGGCACGCGACCCCGGCCGAGCCCGCGCTCAAGGCGTTCGGCACGTTCGTCGAGCTGACGAATCTGGTCGGCGCCCTCGGCTTCCAGCAGACGGTGAAGACGCTCGGCGGACACCGTCTGCTCTGCATCGACGAGTTCGAGCTCGACGACCCCGGGGACACCGTGCTCGTCTCCACCCTGCTCCGCAGGCTGGTGGAGTCGGGCGTCGCGCTCGCCGCCACCTCCAACACGCTGCCCGGCAAGCTCGGCGAGGGCCGGTTCGCCGCCGTGGACTTCCTGCGCGAGATCCAGGGCCTGTCCGCGCACTTCCGCCCGCTGCGCATCGACGGGGAGGACTACCGTCACCGGGGTCTGCCCGACGCCCCGCCGCCGTTCTCGGACGAGCAGGTCACCAAGGCCGCGTACGCCACCGAGGGCGCCTCGCTCGACGACTTCCCGCACCTCCTCGACCACCTCGCGCGCGTGCATCCCAGCCGGTACGGCGCGCTGACGGACGACCTGACGGCGGTCTGCCTGACCGACGTGTCGGCCGTGCCCGACCAGTCCACGGCGCTGCGCCTCGTCGTCCTGGCCGACCGGCTCTACGACCGGGAGATCCCGGTGCTCGCGGCGGGCGAGCCGTTCGACAAGCTCTTCAGCGACGAGATGCTGAACGGCGGGTACCGGAAGAAGTACTTCCGCGCAATATCCCGCCTCACCGCCCTGGCCCGCGACGCCAAGGGGCTGGTCGCCGCCTGATGGGGTTGTCGGTCGTCTGCGACCCGGCGGGGGCTGGTCGCGCAGTTCCCCGCGCCCCTTAACGGGTTGACGGTCGACTGCCGGCCGGTGGCCGCTTCTCGCGCAGTTCCCCGCGCCCCTGAGGCAGGCGCTACGCGCCGCCTCTCCTTGAGGCTGCGCTTCGCGCGCCTCCACCCGAGGCAGACGCCGCGCCCCCACCCGGGGCAAAGGGCCGGCCTCCGCCTTGGGTAGATGGCGCGCCTCCCCCGATGGAGATAGCGCACGAAGTGCGCATCTCCAGGGGCGCGGGGAACTGCGCGAGAAGCGGCCACCGGCCCGCGCACGACCGACAACCCAATAAGGGCAGCCCCCACCCACCCGCACCGCCGCCAGGCAACGCGCGTGGTTCCCGGGGCGGGAAGTGCGTGGTAGACACAGCCGGGTCACAGGTTCCTGTCCGCCAACAGGAGGTTGCACTCATGTCACGCACCACGGATGCACGACAGTCCGCAACACGACGTCAGATCCTCGCCCGCACCGGCGCCCTCGGCGTGGGAGTCGCCTTCGCCGGGGAGCTGTCCGAGCTGTTCACCGGCTCGGCCGCAGCCCAGGGCCGCGCAGGATACGGCCCGCTGATCGAGGACCCGGCCGGTCTGCTCGACCTCCCGAAGGGGTTCCGCTACAAGGTCCTCTCCCGCGAGGGAGACCAGCTGCGCTCCCAAGAGGGCAAGGTCCCCAGCAACCACGACGGCATGGCCGCCTTCGCGGGCGGACAGGGCCGTGTGCACCTCGTGCGCAACCACGAGAACAGGGTCACCGGCCGGATCCCGGTCCCGGTCGTCGAGGGCATCACGTACGACCCGATGGCCAAGGGCGGCTGTACGGCGCTCACGCTCGACCGGCACAACGACGTCCTCGGCGAGCGGGTCGCCATCGCCGGCACCGCCGTCAACTGCGCGGGCGGGCACACCCCGTGGGGCACCTGGCTGACCTGCGAGGAGACCGAGGACAGAGCCGGTACTAACGGCTACACGAAGGACCACGGCTTCATCTTCGAGGTCGACCCGGTCGACCCGAGGCGCTCGGGAGCCGTGCCGCTGACCGCGATGGGCCGCTTCCAGCACGAGGCGATCGCCGTCGACCCGCGGCGCGGTGTCGTCTACGAGACGGAGGACGCCTTCGACAGGCCGTTCGGCCTCTTCTACCGCTTCCTGCCCGAGAAGCCCCGCGGCGGCCTCGGCTCCCTGCGCGCGGGCGGCACGCTCCAGGCGATGCGGGTGCCGGGCGTGCCCGACCTGTCGGTGGTCCAGGAGACGGGAGCCACCTTCGGCGGCGTCGAGTGGGTCGACGTACCCGACCCGCTGGCCGCCACCACCCCGATCCGCAACCAGGACTTCGGGCCGAAGGGCATCACCCACGCCCAGAAGCTGGAGGGCTGCTACTGGGGCGGGAGCTGCGTCTACTTCGTGTCGTCGTACGCGCGCAGCCGCGAGGGCTCGGCCGCCGACCACTTCGGCCAGATCTGGCGCTACGACCCGTCGTCGCGCCGCCTGACCCTGGTCATCGTCTTCGGACCCGACACCGACGTGCAGCTGCCGGGCGAGGAGCCCGACAACATCTGTCTCGCGCCGAGCGGCGGGCTGATGGTGTGCGAGGACGGCGAGGGCGCCCAGCACGTCTTCGGCGTGACCCGCAAGGGCGAGGTGTACGCGATGGCGCGCGGGCGGCAGAACATCGGGACCGCCGAGGAGCCCGCATGGGGCGAGTTCGCGGGGGTCACCTTCTCGCCCGGCGGGGACACGATGTACGTGAACGTGTACACACCCGGGACGACGTTCGCGGTGACCGGTCCCTGGCACAAGTAGCGGCGGCGCCCGGACCGACGCAGGATCGTAGGACCTGACCGGAAGGGGCGCGCAGTGGCGAAGGACAAGAGCAGGCAGGGCGGCAAGGGCGGTCCGAAGAAGGCCGCGCCCGCCCTGCGCGAGCTGCTGCGCGTCCCCGGGGGCGAGCGCGTCGACCTGTCGGCGTACGACGCGTCCGCCACCCCGGCCGGCCCGAAGGACAAGGCGGCGGGGGTCGCGGCCACCGCGGAGCTCGGCGAACGCCTGGCCGGACTCCAGGAACGGCTGTGGGCGGCGGGCACGGCCGGCGACAGGCGCCGCGTCCTGCTCATCCTCCAGGGCATGGACACCAGCGGCAAGGGCGGCACGGTCAAGCACGTCATCGGCCAGTTCAACCCGTCGGGCTGCCGCATCAAGGCGTTCAAGGCCCCCACCCCGCAGGAGCTGAACCACCCGTTCCTGTGGCGCGTGATCAAGGAGCTGCCGGAGCCGGGCGAGATCGGCATCTTCGACCGGTCCCAGTACGAGGACGTGCTCATCGCCCGGGTGCGGGAGCTGGTGCCGCGCGCCTCGCTCGGCCGCCGCTACGGCCAGATCAACCGGTTCGAGAAGTCCCTCGCCGACGACGGCGTGACGGTCGTGAAGTGCTTCCTGCACATCTCGTACGAGCAACAGAAGCGCCGCCTCCTCGAACGGCTCGACAACCCGGACAAGTACTGGAAGTTCAGCCCCGGCGACATCGAGGACCGTGCGCTGTGGCCCGCGTACCAGGAGGCGTACGAGATCGCCCTGGAGCGGTGCTCGACGGACGCGGCGCCCTGGTTCGTGATCCCGGCGGACCGCAAGTGGTACCGCAACTGGGCCGTCAGCACCCTGCTCCTGGAGCATCTGGAGGCCCTCGATCCGCAGTACCCCAAGGCGGACTTCGACGTGGCGGACTGCCGGCGGCGGCTGCTGGCGATGGACTGACCGCACCCCACCGGCCGGGAGAGCCGGAAGGGACATGTCCGCCGTGCGCCGTGGGCAGGGTGGATTCATGAATCAACCTTCCGCACAGTCATGGGAGTTCAAGGACGACCGGGGGCATCTGGCCGCCTCGCTCGACACACCGAGGCGCGTCGTCGCCTACATACAGGCCGGGGCGAGCCTGTGGGATCTCGGCACCCGGCCCGTGGGAATCTTCGGCTCGTACCACGACGGGGACAGCCCCGACCGGGCCAAATCGGGATCGCTGCCGCTCGACGAGGTGCCGTATCTGGGGGCGGGGGCCGGGCTCGGCCTGGACGACGTGCTCGCGGTGCGGCCGGACCTGGTGGTCGCGCTCACCTACGGAGGCGGGCAGGTCTACGGGATCGAGCCCGACACGGCGAAGCATCTGGAGGAGCACGTCCCGGTCGTCGTGATCGACGTGGGACAGGGGCGGACGCTGGCCGGCGTACGGGAACGATTCGCCGAGCTCGGCCGCTCGCTCGGCACCGCGGAGAGTCCGGACGCGCTGGCCGGACTGACCCGGGCCGAGTCGGGCCTGGCGGAGTTGGCGGGATCCGCGCGCGGGGCGGCCAGAGTGCTGGCCCTGTCGCCCGGCGGGCCGGACAGCGTCCATCTGGCGCGGCCCGCCAAGTGGCCCGACCTGAGCGCCCTGACCGGCCTGGGGGTGCACACCGTCGAGCCGCCCGAGGGGCCCGGCGCCAACTGGCACACCGGCACCTGGGCCGACGCGGCCGAACTCGCCCCGGACGTCGTCCTGCTGGACGCCCGGGCGAACGCGGCGCCGGAGGCGCAGTACGCCGGTGACGCCCACTGGGCGGCCGTGGCCGAGCGGGCCGTCGTGCTGCCGTGGAACCCGGAGACCCCGGCCAGCGCGGCCGCGCACGCCGCGTTCTTCGAGCGGCTCACCGAGGCGTTGCGCGCAGACGGCTGAGCGAGGTTTTCCCTCCGGGGGTTCCGGGCACCCGCGCGGCAGTCCAGATGCCGTTGAGGGAGACGGAAATGTTGTGGTGGGACTGGGCAGCGTGTGCCCATGAGGACCCTGAGCTGTTCTTCCCGGTCGGGTCGACCGGCCCTGCCCTGCGGGAGACCGAAGCCGCGAAGCAGGTCTGCCACCGCTGCCCGGTCGTCACCGAATGTCTCGACTGGGCCGTGGCCACGGGACAGACGACCGGCGTGTGGGGCGGCACCTCCGAGCGGGAGCGGGCCCGGCTGATCAGAGCCGCGCGACGGGCGCGCGGCGGGCACGAGGCCCGGTCCCGCTGACCGGGCCCGCTGACCGGGTGAGCAAACCCTGGCGATAACCGAATAATCCCATTTACGCAGTTATCGTCACGGCGTGATCAGCTACCGCTTCCTCCGCCGCACCGTCCTGTCGTGCGCCGTCGGCGCCCTCGCGCTCGGGGCCGCCGCCTGTTCCGGCGGCTCCGAGCATCCGCCCCCGGGGCGGGCCGGGCGGCCCGCCGCGAGCCCCACGGCCGCGGCGACGCCGACCGGGCCGCCCAGGCTCGCCCCGGGGCCTTCCGGCCTCACGCCCGTCTTCAAGAGCGCCGCGGGAGGCACCGGCCACAAGGCCGCGCGGGAGCGGACCGTCGCGCTCACCTTCGACGCCGACATGACCGCCGACCAGGGGCCGCGGGCCGCCGCGGGCGAGCACTTCGACAATCCGCGGCTCATCGGCACGCTGCGCCGGCTGAAGGTCCCGGCGACCGTCTTCATGACCGGCCGGTGGGCCGAGGAGTACCCGGCCGAGGCGAAGGACATCGGCGGCGACCCGCTCTTCGAGGTCGCGAACCACTCGTACAGCCACTACGCCTTCACCGGCGACTGCTACGGCCTGCCGACCGTGCCCGCGGCGGGGATGCGGGCGGACGTGGAGCGGGCCTTCACCGCGTTCCGCAAGGCGGGGGTGCGGCATGTCGTGCCGTACTTCCGCTTCCCCGGCGGCTGTTACGACCGGCAGGCGCTGCGGTCCCTGACCCCCACGGGCGTCACGGCGATCCAGTGGGACGTGGTGAGCGGCGACGCGTTCGCGACGGACGCGGGCGCGGTGACCCGGCAGGTGCTCGACGGGGTGCGGCCGGGTTCGGTGGTCGTGATGCACTGCACGCGCAGCGCGGCCCCGACGACGGAGCGCGTGGTGCGCGACGTGGTCCCGGCGCTGCGGGCGAAGGGCTACCGGTTCGTGCGGGTGTCGGAGCTGGTCGGGGCCGCGGCGAGGAAGCCGTGACGCACGGCCGTACCCTGGCCGGCATGACCGATCACCGCGCCCCCGCCACCGGAACCGCTGCCGAGGGGCCGTTCGCCGAGTGCGTGCTGTGCCGGAAGCCCACCGAGCACCCGGAGTCCACGAAGGGCGCGACGCTGTGCCCGGTGTGCGAATGGCAGGAGGCGCAGCGCGCCGCTTGTTCCGGCTAGCACTCCGGTCGGCGGCCGGGAGGGCGCGGCGGGCTGGCAGACTGGAGGGCGTGACCAGCGACGACACCGCCACCGACAGCCCTTTCCGGTCCGAGCCCACCGCGCGGGACGAGGCGCCGCAGTTCGTGCTGCCGCTCGTCGTGCGGATCGAGCGGGCCGCGCCTCCGGCCCGCACGGACGCGCTGGAGACGGCGGCCCGCGCGGTGCTGACGATCCTCTCGGACGAGCGGGCGCTCGGCGACGGCGAGTGGGCGCAGGCGATGCGCGACTGGCAGGACGCCCGGATCCGCAAGGTGGTGCGGCGGGCCAGGGGCGCCGAGTGGCGGCGCGCCGAGGCGCTGGAGGGCATCACGGTGACGGGTGCCGCCGGGACCGAGGTGCGCGTCTACCCGCCGGTCCCGCTCGACGGCTGGCCCAAGGACCTGGCCCGGCTCCAGGTCTCCGGCACGGACCTCGAAGACCCCGAGCCGCCGGCCGCCCCCGGGCCCGCCGGGGTGACGCTCTGGCTCAACCCGGAGCTGGACATGACCGCGGGCAAGGCCATGGCGCAGGCCGGTCACGGCGCCCAACTCGCCTGGTGGGAGCTGCCGGAGGCACGCCGCAAGGAGTGGCGCGAGGCGGGCTTCCCGCTCTCGGTGCGGGTGTGCGAGGACCGCGACCGCTGGGCGGCGCTGACCCGCGCCGGGCTGCCGGTGGTGCGCGACGCCGGGTTCACGGAGATCGCGCCGGGCTCGTGCACCGTCGTCACCGAGGGTCCCCGGGACGGCAGTTGGCTCCCGGATCTCGGGCACGTGTGAGACGCCGCGCCGCCGGCTCGCTCAGTCCTTGACGCGGTGCAGCTGGATCTGCCGGTTGACGAAGAGCTGGACATGACCGCAGCGCCAGCAGATCAGGCCGGTGGCCGTCTCGTCGGCCCAGGCCAGATTGAAGAGCTCACCGCCGGTGCTGTTCAGCTTCACGCCCCGCTCTCGGAACGTGTCGCTCTTGCATATCTGACAGGTGATCCACATGTCGCCCAGTGACGCGCGGACAGGCTTGGCCATGGTCGTTCCCCCGTGTTCCGTTTCGTGCACCCCGGCCCCTGCCGAGGCGGAGGAGCACCGTAACAACACCCCGGTGGAGCCCGGCCCTCCAGATCACCGAAAGCGACCGAATCGGACCCTGGCGCCCCGGTCCGCGGAGGCCTAGCATCGATGGGGCAGAAGCGATGCACAATCGATGGCCACAAGCGATGACACTGTCGGATTCCCACAGCGACATCGGATGAGGCGGCCGCTCGGCCGCCCGCACCACACCCCCGAGACCCCGGGTCCCTTCCGTTTGCCGTTCCCCGAGCGGCCGGGGGAGTTCACGCCGTCGTTCGACCCCCGGCCTCTCGTCCTCCCTGGCCCCTGCGGGGCGGCCTCCCGCCCGCCCCTGGCCGGTGGGGACGGTGAGCACGCGAGCCGCGCAGGGGGAGGCGCAGGTTCCCGTGCCCGTGGGCCGCCGCCGATGCCGGCTCAGCCGCCGGCGGCGGCCGCTCTCCCGTGGCGCATCATGACCTCATGAACGAAGCAGTGGACGGCAGGGTCGCGCGCGGGAACGAGACCCGGCGGCTCGTGCTGCGCAGGACCGTCGACCTCGCCTCGGTGGAGGGCCTCGACGCGCTGTCCCTGGGGCGCATCGCCACCGAACTCCGGATCAGCAAGAGCGGCCTCTTCGCCCTGTTCGGCTCGAAGGTGGAGTTGCAGCTGGCGACGGTGCGGGCCGCGGCCCGCGTCTACGAGGAGAAGGTCGTCCGCCCGGCCCTGGACGGCCCGGCGGGCGCGGACCGGCTGTGGCGGCTGTGCGCGAGCTGGCTGGCGTACTCGCAGGAGCGGGTCTTCCCCGGCGGCTGCTTCTTCTTCGGGGCGCTCGCCGAGTACGACGCCAGGGAGGGCGCCGTCCACGACGAGCTGGCCCGCGCCCAGCGCACCTGGGTGGCACTGGTCGAGCGGTGCGCCGAGGAGGCCCGGGAGCTGGGCGAGCTGCGGGCGGACACGGACGTGCCCCAGCTCGCCTTCGAGGTGATCGCCCTGATGGAGACGGCCAACGCCCACTCGGTGCTGCACGGCGGGCCGGACGCCTACCGGCGGGCCCGGGTGGGTATCGCGGCGCGGATCGCCGCCGCCGCGACCGATCGGCGCCACGCGCCGCACGTCGCCTAGGAGTTGAGCCCCGCCCCACCAGAAGTCCGCCGCACCTTCGCGAAAGTATCAGCACGATCGTTCGTTTAGTTTTATCGTCGGGGCATGACAGCGTCCGCGCGCCTGCTGCGCGCTCCTTGGCAGCCGGGTCCCGCCGTCGGCGAGACCACCGGTCCCCTCCAGGTCAGCGTCACCGAGTTCACCGCCGACGGCTACCCGCGCTCCGTCGGCGTCGCCCTCAACGGGCTGCGGCTGCGCCGCAGTTGGCCCGGCACGAAGGGGGCGGTGGGCATGTGGCTGTGGGCCGACCCGGTGCGCCGCCGCTCGGGCTCGGTCTCGGCGTGGACCGATGCCCGGCATCTCACGGCCTTCGTCCGCCGCCCCGACCACGCCCGCACCGTGCGCGCGTTCCGCGATCACGGCACGATGCGGGCCACCGCCTGGACCGTGCCGTACTGGGACGCCGCGGCCGTCTGGCGGTCGGCGCGCGACGTACTCGTGGGAGCCTCGCCCTGGCCCGCCGCCTCGTACGGCACGGAACAGGACCCGCGATGACCGAGCGAACGCTGACCGGTCTCGACCGCGCAGCCGTGGAGGAGTGCCTGCGCCTGGTGGATCTCGCCGGCGCCGACGACTGGGACCGCGACACCCCGTGCGCGGGCTGGACACTGCGCCGGCTCGTCGCGCATCTGGCCGCCCAGCACCGCGGGTTCGCGGCCGCCGCGCACGGCGAGGGCGGGGATCCGGCGCACTGGCGGGAGCCGCCGTCCGGCGCCGATGTCGCGGCGGCGCACCGGGAGGCCGCCCGTGAGGTGATCGGGGCGTTCGCCCTGCCGGGCGTCCTGGAGCGGGAGTTCACGCTTCCGGAGATTCCGCGTCCGGGCCCGGGGCCCGACCGCGGCTGGCCCGGACACGTAGCCGTCGGGTTCCATCTCGTGGACCACGTCGTCCACGCCTGGGACGTCGCGGCGACCGTCGGCGCCCGGGTCGAGCTGCCCGGACCGGTCGTGGCGGCCGCGCTCGACGTGGCCCTGCGCGTGCCGGCGGGACCTGGATCGCGCGGTCCGGGGGCCGCCTTCGCCCCGCCGGTCGCGCTGGACGGGCAGGTCACGGCCTTCGAGCGGATGCTGGCCGCGCTGGGACGCGACCCGCGCGCCCGGCCGGGTACGGAACCTCAAATGTTCCTCTGAACGTCTCCTCCCGTGGGTTCGGCCGGCCGCGCCGGGGTCATGACACCTGAACAGCGCCGACACGTGGGGGCAGCGGAGGGGGACGGACATGGAGCAGCTTGGGCACCTGGGTACCGGTATCGGCTGGCGGCCGGAGATCGCCGAGGAGGTCGAGGCGATGCCCGGCATCGACTGGGTCGAGGCCGTCGCCGAGAACGTGTGCCCGGGCCATCTGCCCGACTCCCTGCGGCGGCTGCGCGAGCGGGGCGTGACCGTCGTCCCGCACGGGGTCTCGCTGGGGCTCGGCGGCGCCGAGCGCCCCGACCGGGCGCGGCTGGCCGATCTCGCCGCGCGGGCCGAGGCGTTGGGGGCGCCGCTGGTCACCGAGCACATCGCGTTCGTCAGGGCGGGCGGCGAGCGCACCGCGTCGCCGCTCCTGGAGGCCGGACACCTGCTGCCGGTGCCGCGCACCCGCGACGCGCTCGACGTGCTGTGCGAGAACGTCCGGATCGCGCAGGACGCCCTGCCGGTGCCGCTCGCGGTGGAGAACATCGCGGCGCTGTTCGGCTGGCCGGGCGAGGAGATGTCCGAGGGGCAGTTCCTGTACGAGCTGGTGGAGCGCACCGGCGTCCGGCTGCTGATCGACGTGGCGAACCTGCACACGAACCACGTCAACCGCGGCGAGGACCCGGCCAAGGCGCTGGACGAACTGCCCGTCGAGGCTATCGCCTACGTGCATGTGGCGGGCGGCTTCGAGCGGGACGGGGTGTGGCACGACAGCCACGCCCACCCGGTGCCGCGGCCGGTGCTCGACATCCTGGCGGATCTGGCCTCACGGGCGACCCCGCCGGGCGTCCTGCTCGAACGGGACGAGAACTTCCCCGAGGACGCCGGTGAGCTGGGGCGCGAGGTGGAGACGATCCGGGCCACGGTGCGCGCGGCCGGCGGTCCCGTACCGGCCACCGCCGCGAGTTCGGCGCCCACGGATGTCGCCGTGGCCGACGACTCCGTGCGGGGCCGGCTCGCCCTCGCCCAGGCCGCCCTGCTCTCCTCACTCGTCGCGGGCACCCCGGCCCCGGAGGGCTTCGACCGGGTCCGGCTCACCGTGCAGAGCCGGGCGCTCGCGGGCAAGCGGGCCGACGTCGTCGCCAAGGTGGCACCCGAACTCCCGGTGATCCTGGGCCCGTCGGCGTACCGCACGGCGTTCCTCGCGTACGCGGCGCGGCGGCCGATGACCGACGGCTACCGGCGCGACGCGCTGGACTTCGCCGAGGACCTGCTCCTGGAACAGCGGATCCGGGAGCCGGGACCGCGCCGGGAGCTGACCGCCTGGTGGCTGGAGCGGTCCGGCCCCGCGTCGCTGGCGGGGCGTCCGGTGGCCCGGGCGCTGCGGGCCGCGCGGTTCGCGTTGCGCAGGGGCTGATCCCCGGGCGGCGTACTGACCCGGGCGGAGCGCGCGAAACACACAACCCCCGCATTCCGTACGGTGGTTGACGTACTCCAGGCTGATGCCCGGCACTCCGCGCCCGGGGCGCACTAGCGTGCGGTGCCGCACCAGGAGGCACCATGCGACTGCTCTCGCCGATCCGCGGCACCCGTACCGGCTCCCGTACCGGCCCCCGTCTCAACGGGACCGCGCTCGTCGTCACCGGGCTGCTGGCCACCCTGGCCGCGCTCGCCTTTCCCATCTGGTCCTACGCGGACCGGTCGGCCACCGGCCTGGACACGCTCAACTCCCAGACGGTGCCGACCAGGTTCGGCCCGCTGTCGGCGACCGACCGTCTCTTCATCACCAAGGTGCGGCTCGCCGGGCTGTGGGAGATGCCCGCGGGACAGCAGGCCGAGGAGCGGGCCCCGACGAAGGCGATCGAGACGGCGGGCGAGCACCTGGTCCAGGGCCACACGTTCCTGGACGCGCGGGTGCGCGAGGTCGCGGCGCAGCTCCATCTCGAACTGCCCAACCAGCCCAACCCTCAGCAGCAGGGCTGGCTGCGGACGCTGACCGCGGCGAAGGGCCTGGACTACGAGCGCAAGTTCGCCAACATCCTGCGCCGCGCACACGGTCAGGTCTTCGCGCTCGTCGCCCAGGTGCGCGCCTCGACCCGCAACACGCTCGTACGCGACCTCGCGGACGACGCCAACACCACCGTCCTGGACCACATGAAGGTCCTGGAGGCGACCGGCCTGGTCGACTTCGACTCGCTGGCCCAAAATGCGGCCACCGCGAGCCCGCCGCCCGGGACCCGCTCCCCCGCCCCGCCGGGCCCGACCTCGTCCCCGGACCCGGCGACGCCCGTCACGCCGTCGCCGACCTATTCGCTGCCGCCCGCGGCGTCCAGCCCGGCGGCGTCCGGCTCCGCGGCCGGGCGATGAGTGTCCGCATAGTGAATATGCCGTAGCGGAAACTCGAACACCTGTCATAGAAACACCACATGTTCTGGGTCCTGTTCCTCCTCCTGGCCTGCGCGGCCGCCGCCGTCTCCTGCGGACGGCTGTGCCTCGCGGCCGTGCGCGCCGCCGAGGGCGAGCGCGCCGAGGGCACCGAACAGGCCGACGCGCACGTCCTGTCGGACCACGAACTGTCCCTGTACGAGACGGCGTTCCTGTCCGGCGGTCCGGTGCGGGTCGTGGACGTGACGCTGGTGTCGATGGCCCGCGGGCGCCGTCTGCTGCTCGCGCACACCGGCTGGGCGACGGTCGTCGACCCGGTGGGCACGGACGCCATGGAGCGTTCCGTGCTCGGCACGATCGGCCCCGCGGGACAGTCCAGGACGGCGGCGCTGCGGACGGCAGCCGCCGCGGGCGACGCGGTGCGCGCGCTGGCCGACGGACTCGTCGCGGCGGGCCTCGCGGTCCCGGACGCCGCCCGCTCGGCGCTCACGGGCGCCGTGCGGCAGGTGCGGGCGGCGGCCGTCGCGGTGGTGGTGCTCGGCGCGCTCGCGACGCTCACCCCGGGTGAGGGCACCGAGGCGCAGCGGACCCCGGTGGCGCTCTGGTTCGCGCTGCCGCTGCTGCTCACCCTGAGCTGTCTGGCCATCGCCCGGATCGAGGTGCATCCGTACACGCGCTGGGCGTCGCCGGTCGGGCAACGACTGCTCGCCGCGCGGTCCGGGGCCGCGGGCAGCCTTGTCGCGGTCGCCCTGCGCGGGCTGCGCGCGGTGGACGATCCGCAGTTGCGGGCCGCGCTGGCCGCGACGCATCGGGGTCATTGATCCGACACCGGCGACCCGGTGCTTTACATCACCAACTACCCCACGAAGTATCCGCATATGAGACACGCGATGCGAGCCACGTCCGTCCTCTGCGCCGCCGCGGGATCGTTGGTCCTGTCCGCGCTGGGCGGTGCGAGCGCCGCGCCCGTCCCCTCCCCCGCCCCTGCCCTCGGCCCCGCCGCCGCGCCGGAACAGGCGGGTGTCACGGTCGCCGCGACGAGGGCCGCCGTCGCGGGCATCACCTGGGGCGACTGCCCCGAGGTGGAGGATCTGCCGGACTCGGTGCGCTGCGGCACCGTCTCCGTCCCGCTCGACTACGCGGACCCGGCCGGGAAGCAGATCGGGCTGACGGTCAGCCGGGTGGCCGCGCGCGGGAAGAAGAGCGAGCGGCAGGGCGCGTTCGTGTTCAACCCGGGCGGTCCCGGCGGCAACGGCATGTACTTCCCGCTGGCCGGCGAGATGCCGGAGTGGAAGCGCATCGGCGCCGCCTACGACCTGGTCGGCTACGCGCCGCGCGGGGTGGGCCGCTCGGCGCCGATCTCCTGCCAGGACCCCAAGCGCTTCGCGAAGGCGCCGACCCAGTCGCCGACGCACCCTTCGGCCTCGTACAAGAAGGAGCGCGTCGCGCAGGCCAGGTCGTACGCGGCGGGCTGTGCGAAGAACCCGGGGATCGAGCACTACACGACGCTCGACAACGCCCGTGACCTGGACGTGCTGCGGGCCGCGCTGGGCGAGCGGAAACTCACGTACATGGGTGCCTCGTACGGGACGTACATCGGCGCGGTGTACGCCCGGCTGTTCCCCTCGCACGTGCGCCGCATGGTCTTCGACTCGGCGGTCGATCCCGCGCCGGAGCGGATCTGGTACCGCAACAACCTGGAGCAGTCCGCGGCGTTCGAGCGGCGCTGGAGCGACTTCCGGACGTGGGTCGCCAAGCACGACAGGACGTACCACCTGGGCACGACCCCCGAGGAGGTGCAGCGCTCGTACGAGAAGGTGCGCGCGGAGCTGGCGCACGAGCCGGCCGGCAAGAAGGTCGGTCCGGGGCAGTTGCAGTCGGCGTTCCTCCAGGCCGGGTACTACGACGACTACTGGCCGATGCGGGCCACGGCGCTGTCCGAGTACCTGAAGGGCAACCCGAAGCCGTTGATCGGCCAGGCCACACCACCGTCGGGCGCGCGCGCCGAGCAGGAGAACGAGAACGGCACCGCCGTCTACACGGCCGTCGAGTGCAACGACGCGCCCTGGCCCACCGACTTCCGCGTCTGGGACCGCGACAACACGGCGCTCGCGAAGAAGGCGCCGTTCGAGACGTGGGACAACGCGTGGATGAACCTGCCGTGCGCCTACTGGTCGACACCCCGCCGGCACCCGCTCGACGTGCGGACGGCGCCCGGTGAACTGCCGCCGACCCTGATCCTCGCCGCCGAACGGGACGCGGCGACCCCGTACACGGGCGCGAGGGAACTGCACCGGCGGATCGCCGGTTCGGCACTGGTGACGGAGAAGAACGCCGGCACGCACGGCATCGGCGGCGGCGCCAACGCCTGCGTCAACGGCTATTTCGACACGTACGTGCTGGAGGGCCGGGTGCCGGGCGAGCGCGCGGCTGCCTGTGCGGCCCACGCCGAACCGACGCCGCTGCGCTGACGCCCTGCTCGGCCAAGCTCCTCCGGCGCGTGGGCTGAGGTCGCGGGGCTCCGCCCCGGACCCCGCTCCTCAATCGCCGGAGGGGCTTGATCTGCCTAGGCAAGCCCGGCAACAAGCTCCGCGACGGACTTACGGCGCCCGGTGTAGAACGGCACCTCTTCACGAACATGCCGCCGGGCCTCGGAAGCCCGCAGATGCCGCATGAGGTCGACGATGCGGTACAGCTCATCGGCCTCGAACGCGAGAATCCACTCGTAGTCGCCGAGCGAGAACGAGGCGACGGTGTTGGCCCGCACGTCGGCGAACCCGCGCGCCATCTTGCCGTGATCGGCGAGCATCTTGCGCCGCTCGTCGTCGGGCAGCAGGTACCAGTCGTAGGAGCGCACGAACGGGTAGACCGAGACGTAGTTGCGCGGCGTCTCGTCGGCGAGGAACGCCGGGATGTGCGAGCGGTTGAACTCGGCGGGGCGGTGCAGCGCCATGTTCGACCAGACCGGCTCCAGAGCGCGGCCCAGCTTCGTGCGGCGGAAGAGGTTGTAGGCCTCCTGCAGCTCGTCGGAGGTCTCCGCGTGCCACCAGATCATGAGGTCGGCGTCGGCGCGCAGACCCGACACGTCGTACGTGCCGCGGACCGTGATGTCCTTCGCGGCGAGCTGGTCGAACAGCTCCTGGACCTCGTCGGCGTACCCGGCCCGGTCCTCCGGGAGGACGTCCTTCAGCTTGAAGACCGACCAGAGCGTGTAGCGGATCGCCTCGTTGAGGTCCTTCGCCAACTTGCCCTTGTTCGGGATACGGGCTGCCGCCGCGTCGGGGGTGGTGTTCTCGTCGCTCATGTCTCTTATTCTCCCGCGCCGCCGTGCAGGCTCTGCACCGGGTTCGCCTTCAGCTCCTCGCGGGCGTCGGTGTCCCCGCGCACCTCGTCCACGGCCGCGTACGCGCTCGCGATGCACGCCGGGATGCCGACGCCGTCGTACGCGGCACCGCACACGGCGACACCGGGCAGCCGCCCGATGTGCTCGCGGACGCGGGTGACGCGGTCCGCGTGGCCGACGGGGTACTGGGGCAGGCCGTCCTGCCAGCGTGTGACGTGGGCGTCGACGGGGGTGGCGGTCAGGCCGGTGGCCTCGCGCAGGTCGTGGCGGGCGATGCCGACGAGGTCGGCGTCGTCGCGGGCCAGGTCCTTGTCGTCGCCGTACCGGCCGACCGAGGTCCGCACGATGCGCAGGTCGGGGTTGGCGTCGGCGATCCAGCCCCACTTGTGCGAGGCGAAGGTGGCGGCCTTGATGGTGCGGCCGTCGACGGGGGGTACGAGGAATCCGCTGCCGGGCGGCAGGCCGGCCTCGCTCGTGCGGTACGCCAGCGTGATCAGGGCCATGCTCGCGTACTCGATCGCCCGGAGTTCCTGGGCGGCGTTCGGGGAAGCGGTGCGCAGGACGCGGGCCGCCGCGGTCGCCGGGAGGGCGATGATCACTTGGGGGGCGTGGAAGGTGCGGCCCGATTCCGTGACCAGTCGCCATTGGGGCCGGTGCGGTGTCGTCGGGTGATCGTCGTGGGTGGCTGAGCGCGCGGTTCCCCGCGCCCCCAGCTGCACCGCGCGCTCTCCGAACACGATCTCGCCGCCCCTTTCCCGGACCGATCGCGCGACCGCTTCCGGAAGGGTGCCGATGCCGCCCTCGATGCCCATGAAGACCGGGGCGGGCCGGTCTCCGGGCTGCGGGGTGCGGGCCTGGATCGCGCGGACGGCCGCCGTCAGCGACGTGTGGCGGCGGGCCTCCTCGAAGAGCTGCGGGACCGCGCTGCGCAGCGAGATGCGGTAGGCGTCGCCCGCGTACACGCCGCCGAGCAGGGGTTCGACGAGGCGGTCGACGACCTCGCGGCCGAGCCGCGCCGCGACGTAACTGCCGACGGCGATGTCGTCGCCGATCGGGGTGGGCGGGAGGTCGGCGTCCTGCGCGATGCGGGCGAGGCCCTCGTCGGAGAGGACCCCGGCGAGCGCGTCGGCCGTGCCGGGGACGCCCATGACGTGACCCTTGGGCATGGGCCGCAGGGCGTCGCGGGTCCAGATCGAGGCGGTCGCGGTCGACGGCGGCTGGAGGCGGTCCCCGAGGCCGACCTCCTTGGCGAGGCCCACGGCCTCGGGGCGGCGGGCCAGCATCGACTCGGCGCCGAGGTCGACCCGCGCGCCGGCGATCTCGCCCGCGCGCAGTTTGCCGCCGAGCCGCTGGGAGCTCTCCAGGACCGTGACCCGGACACCGGGGTCCCGGTCGAGCAATCGATGGGCGGCCGCCAGGCCCGTGATGCCACCACCGATCACCAGGACGTCCCTGACGGTCTCTGTTTCCGTACGTGTGTCCGCTTCGCGCATGTATCCCACTCTCTCAGAACGGACGGCCGTCTCCGTCGAGTCCCGACCGTTACCGGTTCGCCGCCGCCCGGCAATCACCGAATGGCTCACTCGCGCGTCGAAGGAGGCGTCCGACGATCGGCATTTCTCTGGGGGGTACGTCCATGCAGGTTTCCGGTTCGACCACACTGCGGCGAGCGCCGCACATCCTGGCTCCGCTGCTGCTCGCCGCGGCCCTGGCGCTGACCGGCTGCTCGGGTGCGGGCTCGTCGTCCGGCGGGGACAACGCCAAGTCCGGCGTGCGGGCCGACGCGGGGGGCGACGCGGACTCCAGGGCCGCGGGCGGCGGCGCGGCCGAAACCAGCGGCAAGGAAGGCGCGAAAACGACGAAGTCGCCGAAGCTCACCGGTACGCACATCATCCGTACCGCCTCCCTCTCGGTCCGTGTCAAGGACGTGCCGGACGCGCTCGACACGGCGCGCACCGCCGCCGAGGGCGCGGGCGGCTATGTCGGCGACGAGACGACCGACCGCGACGGGCACGGGCACGAACGCACCCGGGTCACTCTGCGGGTTCCGCAGGAGTCGTACGAGGAGGTGATCGGCCAACTAGCCGGAACCGGCCGCCTGCTGTCCCGGAACCAGAGCGCCAAGGACGTCACCGACCAGGTCGTGGACGTCGACAGCAGGGTCAAGTCGCAGCGGGCCAGCGTGGCACGCGTACGGGAACTCATGGACCGGGCGACGAAGTTGAGCGACATCGTGGCCCTGGAGGGCGAGCTGAGCAGCCGCGAGTCCGAGCTGGAGGCGCTGCTCGCACAGCAGGCGTCCCTGAAGGACCGCACCACGATGGCGACGATCACGCTGAAGTTGACCGAGGCCCCGGCCCCGGCCGCGGCGCGCGGCGGGGACGACGGGCCCGGGTTCCTCGATGCCCTGTCCGGCGGCTGGGGCGCCTTCGTGACGTTCCTGAAGTGGGTCGCGATCGTGCTCGCGGCCGTGCTGCCGTTCGCGGCCCTGGTGGCGCTGCTGGTGCTGGTGTGGGTGCGGGTGGTCCGGCCGCGGCTGCCGAAGCGGCCCGCGCCGGAGCCGGTCCGCTCGGCGCTCGGCCCGCTGCCCGCGCACCCCCGGCCCGAGGCGGGTGAGCAGGACTGACCCGGGTGATCCACGTAGCGTGGGCCCATGACTGCTGAGCGACTTGTGGTGATCGGCGGCGACGCGGCGGGCATGTCCGCCGCGTCCCAGGCACGCCGCCTCCGGGGCCCGGACGAGCTGGAGATCGTGGCGTTCGAGCGGGGGCACTTCACCTCGTACTCGGCGTGCGGGATCCCGTACTGGGTGGGCGGACAGGTCGACGAGCGCGACGAGTTGATCGCCCGCTCCCCCGAGGAGCACCGGGCCCGCGACATCGATCTGCGGATGCGGACCGAGGTGGTGGAGCTGGACCTCCGGGAGCGGCGGGTGCGCTCCCGGGACCTCGGCAGCGGGGCCGAGTCCTGGACGCCGTACGACAAGCTCGTGATCGCGACGGGCGCCCGGCCGGTCCGCCCGGAGCTGCCCGGCATCGACGCCGCCGGGGTGCACGGGGTGCAGACCCTCGACGACGGGCAGGCGCTGCTCGATGCCCTCCGGGAAACTTCGGGGCGCAGGGCCGTGGTCGTCGGCGCCGGGTACATCGGCGTCGAGATGGCCGAGGCCCTGCTCAACCGGGGCTACGAGGTGACCGTGGTCAACCGGGGCGCCGAGCCGATGTCCACGCTCGACGCGGACATGGGGCGCCTGGTGCACGAGGCCATGACCGGCATGGGCATCACCATGGTCGACGACGCCGAGGTGACGGAGATCCGCACCGGGGACGACGGGCGGGTACGGGCCGTCGTCACGCGGGACGCCGAATTCCCCGCGGACGTCGTGGTCCTGGGCATCGGCGTACGCCCCGAGACGACGCTGGCGCGGGCCGCCGGGCTGCCGCTCGGTGAACACGGCGGCCTGCTCACGGACTTGGCGATGCGGGTGCGCGGGCCCGAGGCGGGCGGGGTCGTCTGGGCGGGCGGCGACTGCGTCGAGGTGCTCGACCTGGTGTCGCGGCGCGAGCGGCACATCGCGCTCGGCACGCACGCGAACAAGCACGGGCAGGTCATCGGGTCGAACGTGGGCGGCGGGTACGCCACGTTCCCGGGCGTCGTCGGCACGGCCGTCAGCAAGGTGTGCGACCTGGAGATCGCCAGAACCGGGCTGCGCGAGAAGGACGCCCGGCGGGCCGGACTCCAGTACGTGACGGCCACCGTCGAGTCGACGAGCCGCGCGGGCTACTACCCGGGGGCCGCGCCGATGACGGTCAAGATGCTGGCCGAGCGGCGCACCGGGCGACTGCTCGGCGTGCAGATCGTGGGCCGGGAGGGCGCCGCGAAGCGGGTCGACGTGGCCGCGGTCGCGCTGACCGCCGGGATGACGGTGGAGCAGATGACGGCGCTCGACCTGGGATACGCGCCACCGTTCTCACCGGTCTGGGATCCGGTGCTGGTGGCGGCGCGCAAGGCGGTCGCGGCGGTACGCGCGGGCGGCTGACGCCCGCCGCGTCCGTCTGGCTCGCTGCTCTAGCGGGCGGTCTGCGTGTGGACGTACTCGACGAGCCGGGTCAGCGCGTCCGGGTCGGTGCTCGGCAGGACGCCGTGTCCGAGGTTGAAGATGTGGCCTTCCAGGCCGGCGGCGGCGTCCAGCACCTCGCGCGCCTTCTCCTCGACCGCCTCGGGGGTGGCGAAGAGGATGGCCGGATCGATGTTGCCCTGGAGCGCCTTGCCGGGGCCGACGCGGCGCGCGGCCTCGTCGAGCGGGACGCGCCAGTCGACGCCGACGACGTCCGCGCCGGCCTCGCCCATGAGACCGAGCAGCTCACCGGTGCCGGCACCGAAGTGGATGCGCGGTACGCCGTAGTGCGCCACCGACCGGAAGACCTTCTCGGAGGCGGGCATGACGGAGCGGCGGTAGTCGGCGGGCGAGAGCGCGCCGACCCACGAGTCGAAGAGCTGCACGGCGCTCGCGCCGGCCTCGATCTGCACCTTCAGGAACGCGGAGGTGATCTCGGCGAGCCGGTCCAGCAGGTCGGCCCACAGCTGCGGGTCGCCGTACATGAGCGCCTTGGTGTGCTCGTGGTTGCGGGACGGGCCGCCCTCGACGAGGTAGCTGGCGAGGGTGAACGGCGCGCCGGCGAAACCGATGAGCGGCGTCGGGCCCAGCTCGGCGGTGAGCAGCCCCATGGCCTCGGTGACGTACCAGACGTCGTCCGGGGTCAGATCGCGCAGCTGGGCCAGGTCGGCGCGGCTGCGGATCGGGTTCGCGACGACCGGGCCGACACCGGGCTTGATGTCGAGGTCGACGCCGATGGCCTTGAGCGGCACGACGATGTCGCTGAAGTAGATGGCCGCGTCGACCTTGTGGCGGCGCACCGGCTGCATCGTGATCTCGGCGACCAGCTCGGGCCGCGTGCACGACTCCAGCATCGGGATGCCCTCACGGACCTTGTGGTACTCGGGCAGCGACCGGCCGGCCTGACGCATGAACCACACCGGGGTGTGCGGCACAGGCTCGCGCCTGCATGCCTTCAGGAAGGCTGAATCCTTGACTGCGTCGGTCGTCGCTGACGGCTGCTGGCCCGTGGCCTCGGTGTTGGCACTCACACCGGAGAGTTTCGCACGCCCGCGCGTCACCCCGGGAACGGCGTCGGCGCAGGGTGTCCCTACCCGCACCCGGCGTTCGTTCCCCTTAACCTTCCCCGCATGGCCGCGGCCGGGACTCGTACGCGGACGACGCCTACAGGATGAGTGAATCAGTGAGGGACGGGCAGAACGCTCGGGACATGAACGCTGCACAGAAGAAGGACGACACGGCGCCCGCTGCTCCCCTTGCCTTCCGCACGGCGGTCGACGCCCTGCGCGCCGCACGGCTGCGCCCGGAGATCGAGATCGACCCGACGCGCCCGCCCCAGCGTCTGGCTCCTTTCGCGTACGCGCTGGAGGCAGCGGTCATTGAGCCGGGCCCCGACGCGGACGATGCGGAGGCACTGGCCGACGGCCGTCTGGTGCTGCTGCACGACCCGGCGGGGCACGAGGCATGGCACGGCACGTTCCGCCTGGTGACGCTGGTCCGCGCGGAACTGGAACCGGAGATGGCGGCCGATCCGCTGCTCCCCGACGTGTGCTGGTCGTGGCTGACCGGCGCGCTCCGCTCCAGGGGGCTGTCCTACGGGGAGCCGTCGGGCACGGTCACCCGGGCCAGCTCGCACTACTTCGGCGGGATCGGTGACCGGCCCGCCGCCTCACAGATCGAGATCCGCGCGTCGTGGACGCCGCGCGAGGGCCGGGGCGGGGTCCCGGACACGGCGGCGCACCTGGCCGCGTGGTGCGAGCTGCTGTGCCAGCTCGCGGGACTGCCGCCCGCTCCGGCCGGGCCGCAGGGCACGGACGGCGCGGTCGTGACGCTGCCGCAGCGCAGGGGTCCCCAGACACACTGATTCGAGGGGCGGTTTTCGGCCGCATAGGCCGTGCCGCCCCTCTCGCATGTCCGCTGTCCGGGCGAATCGATTCGGTTCGATCTTCGGATGATCGAGCGCTTGTCCGAATTGCGTGAATTGTTACTCACCAAATCGTGATCTTTCTCTAAAGGCGGGCGGGTTTGCTGCCGAAGACCTCAGTGACCTTGAAAGCACGGTTCGTCCCGGCTTCACCCCGAGCCGGCTCCGTCCCGCACCCCAGGAGGCCTGGTGTCCGTTCTCCTCGAGCAGCCCGCAAGCCTGGTCGCCTACCGCCCGAACAAGCCGACCGCGATGGTCGTCGTGGCCGATCCGCGCGTACGCTCCACCGTCACCCGCCACCTGTGGGCGCTCGGTGTACGCGACGTGATCGAGGCCTCGTCCGTCGCAGAGGCTCGTCCCCGCATCGGCAACCCCCGTGACATCTGCGTCGCCGACGTCCACCTGCCCGACGGATCCGGACTGACGCTTCTCTCCGAAACCCGAGCCGCGGGCTGGCCCAACGGCCTCGCCCTCTCCGCCGCCGACGACATCGGCGCCGTACGCAATGCCCTGGCAGGCGGCGTCAAGGGCTATGTCGTCACCGGCACCCGCACCAATGTCGGCCTGCCGACCCGTCCCGGGGCCGCCCCGATCGGATCTGCTGCCGCCCGCATGCACCGCCGCCCCCCGGGTGCCCCGAGCCACCCGGGCGGCTACCGCGAGCTCTCCGGCCGTGAGGTCGAGGTGCTCCGGCTCGTCGCCGAGGGTCAGTCGAACAAGGCCATCGGAGTCTCGATGGGCCTGTCCGCCCTGACCGTCAAGAGCCACCTCGCCCGGATCGCCCGCAAGCTCGGCACGGGTGACCGTGCCGGGATGGTGGCGGTCGCCCTCCGGACCGGAATCATTCACTGAACCTCCCCTTTCGCCAGCTGGCCGGATCTTTCCGGTTTACGCACCTTCGGCGCCCGTCGACGGAACGTTCCGTCGACGGGCGCCGTCCGTTCACAGATACCCTTGACAGGTGACCGACGCCCAAGAAACCGCAGCAGACAGCTCACTGCGCACCACCGGAGACCCGCGGCGGCAGCCGCAGACGCCCCATACTCCGGAAACCGACGTCACTGCTGACGGGGCACCGGTCCCCCTGCTCGAACCTCGTGAGGGCATCCCCGAGGTGATCGCCGACCCGGCCGCGCTGGCCGACGTCGTCGCGGCCTTCGCCGGGGGCACAGGACCGGTGGCCGTCGACGCCGAGCGCGCGTCCGGGTATCGCTACGGGCAGCGCGCGTATCTCGTGCAGCTGCGCCGCGAGGGTGCGGGCACCGCGCTCATCGACCCCGTCGGCTGCCCCGACCTCTCCTCCCTCGGCGACGCGCTCGCCGACGCCGAATGGGATCTGCACGCCGCCACCCAGGACCTGCCGTGCCTGCGCGAAATAGGCATGCGCCCCTCGCGGCTCTTCGACACCGAGCTGGCCGGACGGCTCGCCGGGTTCCCGCGCGTGGGCCTGGGCGCCATGGTCGAGAACGTGCTGGGCTACGTACTGGAGAAGGGGCACTCCGCGGTCGACTGGTCGACGCGGCCGCTGCCCGAGCCCTGGCTGCGCTACGCCGCGCTCGACGTGGAGCTCCTCGTCGACCTGCGCGACGCCCTGGAGAAGGAGCTCGACCGGCAGGGCAAGCTCGAATGGGCCCACGAGGAGTTCGACGCGATCGCCTCCGCGCCGCCCGCGCCGCCGCGCAAGGACCCGTGGCGGCGGACCTCCGGCATGCACAAGGTGCGGCGCCGTCGGCAGATGGCCGTCGTACGGGAGCTGTGGACCGCGCGGGACAAGGTCGCCCAGCGGCGCGACGTCTCGCCGGGCAAGGTGCTGGGTGACGGGGCGATCGTCGAGGCCGCGCTCGCGATTCCGCTGAACGTGCAGGCCCTCTCGGCGCTGCCCGGGTTCGGGCACCGGATGGGCCGGCGGCAGCTGGAGCAGTGGCAGGCCGCCGTGGACCGGGTACGGGAGCTGCCCGAGTCGGAGCTGCCGCAGCCCGGACAGCCGGTCGCCGGTCCGCCGCCGCCGCGCGCCTGGGCCGACAAGGACCCGGCCGCCGCGGCGCGGCTGTCCGCGGCGCGGGCCGGGGTGACGGCGCTCGCCGAGACCCTGAACATGCCGCAGGAGAACCTGATCACTCCGGACACCGTGCGGCGGGTCTGCTGGGAGCCGCCGTCCTCGGTGGACGTCGACTCCGTTTCCGCCGCGCTGGCCGGGCACGGGGCGCGGCGCTGGCAGATCGAGCAGGTCACCCCGGTGCTGGTGACGGCCCTGTCCACCGCTCACGCCTGATCCGTCGTCGGCCGCGGCTCTCGTCGTGGCTGGTCGCGCAGTTCCCCGCGCCCCTGAAGGCATGCGCTACGCGCGCCTTCCCCTGAGCGAGCGAAGCTCGCTTCAGGGGCGCGGGGAACTGCGCGAGAAGCGGCCACCGGCCCGCAGTCGCGAACGAAAGCGCACCCGGCAGACGAACCGGCGAACGGCGCGGCAGCCCCACCGACCCCACCCCCGGACGACCCACCCCGCAATGTGACGTTCGCCGCTCCGGCCGGGGGGACTGGGCAGCATGGTTACCCGCAAGTAGCATGAGGGAGTGAGCGCGCGCTCAGTCGCGCGCCGCGGCAGTGCCGTCCCGCATCTTGGAGGAGAGCCATCGTGCCTCGTACCGTCAGGGACGTCGTCTTCGTCGACGGCGTCCGCACCCCGTTCGGCAAGGCGGGCCCGAAGGGCATCTACCACGAGACCCGCGCCGACGACCTCGTCGTGAAGTCCATCCGGGAGCTGCTGCGCCGCAACCCGAACCTGGACCCGGCCAGGATCGACGAGGTCGCCATCGCCGCGACCACGCAGATCGGCGACCAGGGCCTGACCCTGGGCCGCACGGCGGGCATCCTCGCCGGGCTGCCGCAGTCGGTCCCGGGCTACTCCATCGACCGTATGTGCGCCGGTGCGCTCACGGCGGTCACCAGCACGGCCGGCTCCATCGCGTTCGGCGCGTACGACGCCGTCATCGCCGGTGGCGTCGAGCACATGGGCCGCCACCCCATGGGCGAGGGCGTCGACCCGAACCCGCGCTTCGTCAGCGAGAAGCTCGTCGACGAGTCCGCCCTGTTCATGGGTATGACCGCGGAGAACCTGCACGACCGCTACCCGCAGATCACCAAGCAGCGCGCCGACGAATACGCCGTGCGCTCGCAGGAGAAGGCGGCGAAGGCGTACGCGGACGGGAAGATCCAGCAGGACCTGGTCCCGATCTCGGTGCGCAACACCAACGCCGAGGTGGGCGAGACCGGTTGGGGTCTCGTCACCGCCGACGAGCCGATGCGCCCGGGCACCACGATCGAGAACCTGGCCGGTCTCAAGACGCCGTTCCGCACGCACGGTCGCGTCACCGCAGGTAACGCCGCCGGTCTGAACGACGGCGCCACGGCCTCGCTCCTCGCTTCCGAGGACTTCGCCCGCGAGAACAACCTCCCGGTCAAGATGCGCCTCGTCTCGTACGCCTTCGTGGGCGTCGAGCCGGAGGTCATGGGCTACGGCCCGATCCCGGCCACGGAGAAGGCCCTCGCCAAGGCCGGCCTGTCGATCGAGGACATCGGCCTGTTCGAGATCAACGAGGCGTTCGCCGTCCAGGTGCTCGCTCTGCTCGACCACTACGGCATCGCCGACGACGACCCGCGCGTCAACCAGTACGGCGGCGCCATCGCCTACGGCCACCCGCTGGCCTCCTCCGGTGTGCGGCTGATGACCCAGCTGGCCCGGCAGTTCGAGGAGCAGCCGGAAGTCCGCTACGGCATCACCACCATGTGCGTCGGCTTCGGCATGGGCGCGACGGTCATCTGGGAAAACCCGCACTTCGAGGGGGACAAGTGAGCACCACCGCTGAGCTTTTGAAGGGTGCGGCCGAGCTGTTCCCGGGTGAGGTCGTCACCTCCGCGCACGTACGCCACCTGGAACTGCCGTACGGCGCCGGTCGGTTCGCGCTGATCACGCTGGACAACGGCTTCGACCACACCAAGCCGACCACCTTCGGTCCCGGCTCGCTGGCGAACCTCAACGTCGCCATCGACCAGGTCGAGAAGGAGGCGGCCGACGGCGACATCGTCGGTGTCGGCATCACGGGCAAGCCGTTCATCTTCGCGGTCGGCGCCGACCTCAAGGGCGTCGAGCTGCTGAAGAACCACGACGACGCGCTCGCCATCGGCAAGGGCGGCCACGAGGTCTTCAAGCGCCTCTCGGGTCTCGCCGTGCCGACGTTCGCGTACTACAACGGTGCCGCGATGGGCGGTGGCGTCGAGGTCGGTCTGCACTGCGCGTACCGCACCGTCTCCAAGGCGCTCCCCGCGTTCTCGCTGCCCGAGGTCTTCCTCGGTCTGGTCCCCGGCTGGGGCGGCTGCGCACTGCTGCCGAACCTGATCGGTGCCGACAAGGCCGTCTCGGTGATCATCGAGAACTCGCTCAACCAGAACAGGCAGCTCAACGGCAAGAAGGTGCACGAGCTGGGGATCGCCGACGCGATCTTCGAGGGCGCCGACTTCCTGGAGCAGTCGCTGATCTGGACCGCTCAGGTGCTGAAGGGCGACGTCAAGGTCGAGCGTCCGGACGTCGACCGCGGTGAGGCCTGGGACCAGGCCGTCGCGCGCGGCAAGTTCATCGCCGACTCCAAGGTGCACGGCGCGGCCCCGGCCGCGTACCGCGCGCTGGAGATCATCGCCGCCGCGAAGAGCGGGGACCTCCAGGCCGGGTTCGACGCCGAGGACAAGGCCCTCGCGGACCTCATCATGGGCGGCGAACTGCGCGCCGGCATCTACTCGTTCAACCTGGTGCAGAAGCGCGCCAAGCGCCCCGCCGGCGCCCCGGACAAGAACCTGGCGCGCCCGGTCACCAAGGTCGGCGTCGTGGGTGCGGGTCTGATGGCCTCGCAGCTCGCGCTGCTCTTCCTGCGCCGCCTCGAGGTGCCGGTCGTGCTGACCGACATCGACCAGGAGCGCGTCGACAAGGGTGTGGGCTACGTCCACGCCGAGATCGACAAGCTGCTCGGCAAGGGCCGCGTCAACCAGGACAAGGCCAACCGCCTGAAGGGGCTCGTCTCCGGCGTGCTCGACAAGGCGGAGGGCTTCTCCGACGCCGACTTCGTCATCGAGGCCGTCTTCGAGGAGATCGGCGTCAAGCAGCAGGTGTTCGCCGAGGTCGAGGCCGTCGTCCCGGCGCACGCGATCCTCGCCACGAACACCTCGTCGCTGTCGATCACCGAGATGGCGTCGAAGCTGAAGCACCCCGAGCGGGTCGTCGGCTTCCACTTCTTCAACCCGGTCGCGATCCTCCCGCTCCTGGAGATCGTGCGCGGCGAGCAGACCGATGACGCGGCCCTGGCCACGGCGTTCGGTGTCGCCAAGAAGCTGAAGAAGACGGCTGTGCTCGTGAAGGACGCCCCGGCGTTCGTCGTGAACCGCATCCTGACCCGCTTCATGGGCGAGATCCAGAACGTCATCGACGAGGGCACTCCGGTGGAGGTGGCGGAGAAGGCGGTGGAGCCCCTCGGCCTGCCGATGTCGCCGCTGGTCCTCCTCGAACTGGTCGGCCCGGCCATCGGTCTGCACGTCTCGGAGACCCTGAACCGCGCCTTCCCGGAGCGCTTCACGGTGTCCCCGAACCTCGCGGCCGTCGTCAAGGCGGGCAAGCGCGGCTTCTACGTCTACGACTCCGGCAAGCCGGAGCTGGACCCCGAGGTCGCCGCGCTCCTCAAGCAGGGCGATGTCGTCCTCACCGAGGAGCAGGTCCGCGACCGGGTGCTCGACGCCGTCGCCCAGGAGATCGGGCTCATGCTCGACGAGGGTGTCGTCGCCGAGGCGCAGGACATCGACCTGTGCCTGATCACGGGCGCCGGCTGGCCCTTCCACCTGGGCGGCATCACGCCGTACCTGGACCGTGAGGGCGTCTCCCAGCGGGTGAACGGCAAGCCGTTCCTGGAGGCGGGCGTCGCGTCCGTCCCCGCGTAACCCTTCTCGCCTCTTCGACGGTGGCCGTTCCCATGTGCGTGGGGGCGGCCATCGCCGTTTTCGGCCGGGGGTTTCGTCGTGGCTGGTCGCGGGGGGGCCCCCCCCCCCCCCCAGCAAAAGCACCCTCATCTCCGCCAGGCTGAG